>CAJAVU010000066.1 GCA_903945495.1 uncultured Flavobacteriales bacterium
CGCTAACGACAATAACATCCCCACAAGTGTCAAGGTCAAAATTTTCTTCATTGTTGTTTGTTTTTATTAATAAGGTCTTTCATGTTCGTGCGAAAATACAATATTTTATACCGTAATTCCAAAAAATATTATTCACAATTGTATTTTAATCTTTTGAAATAAAGTAATTTCCAACTCGTTTTAATGCAGATGCGTACTATATTCCTTTTTTTTGTGCTTTTTTCTTTGTTTGGAGCAAATGCCCAGAAGGAATATTCTGTTGTCTTTACAACGAGGGAATATCAAAAAGTTAAAAAAAATATCCCAACTCATTTCAAGGATAGCACATTTGCTTTAGATTATTTAAGGAATTTTCAATTGCTATGTATTAAAAAAGGATACTTGTTAGCTTCCTTTGATTCAATTCAATTTGCTAAAAACCAGCTTGTAGCGCATTTAAACCTGGGAGATCAATTAAATCAGATTAACATTTCAATCCCAAAAGAATCACTCGACTTCATAAAACAAAAAGCAAAATTTTCCGAAAAATCATTGGCGCATATTCCTTTCAATGCATCAGAATTAAACAGAATATTAAAGTCAATTTATACTTCCGCCTCCTCCAATGGCTATCCATTTGTCAAGGTTTTTTTAGAAGACATAAACTATTCACCAAATTCCGTTTCTGCAAACCTAAATTTAAATCTTGGCAAACGGTTCAAAATTTCAAAAATCAACGTTAAAGGTGATAGCTCTATTTCTGTTTTATTTCTGGCGAGTCTACTCGATATTAAAGAAGGAAATTACTACGACGAAAACAAATTCAGTCAAATATCTGGTAAAATCAAACAAATTCCTTTCCTGAAAGAAATAAAACCACATGAATTACTCTTCACAAAAGATGGAGTAGAATTGTTCTTATACTTAAACTCAGTACCTGTGAGCTCAGTAAATGGAGCAATAGGTCTTCAACCGAATACAGTTACCAAAAAATTGAGTTTAACAGGCGATTTAAGTTTAAAACTACTCAATGTATTGAAACGCGGAGAACTATTGAATTTGAATTGGAAAAGCATACAAGCTCAAACTCAATCATTGGATGCAAAAATAAACTATCCCTTTCTTTTTAAGACTCCTTTTGGAATTGATGGCCATTTTCATCTGTATAAACGAGACTCATCCTTTTTAGAATTGAAAAGCACAATTGGTATACAGTATTTTTTAAAAGGAGGAAGTTATCTTAAAGCTTTCTATCAAAACTCTTCATCGTCTGTTCTTTCAGGAGGTAAAAACAATCCATCTTTTAGCAATTTAACAAGCGTATCAACAAATGCGTACGGTTTATCATTGTTCAAACGACAATTAGATTATATACCAAATCCATCTAAAGGCTACAGTTTAACAGCTGAAATTGCGATTGGTACACGTAAAAAACTCGCTGTTGACACCTTCCCAGAAATAAAATCTACCACGTATAAATCACTTTTACAATTCGATTGGTTTCTACCAATTACTCGGCGCAATGTTCTGCATTTTTCCACTACAACTGCATTTTACATCGCTTCCGAAATATATCAAAATGAAGTATATCGTTTTGGAGGGCAAACTAGTTTAAGAGGTTTTAATGAAGAAGAAATTTATGCAACCTCTCAATCAATCTTGAGTTTGGAATATCGTTTTTTATTGGATCGTAATTCTCATCTGTTCGCATTTTTTGACCAAGCTTTTTATGAAAATACCTCAAACACATATTCGAACGATCATCCTTATGGATTTGGACTTGGTTTCTCTTTCGGAACAAACATTGGTATTTTCTCGATTTCTTATGCTTTAGGGAAACAATTTGATAATCCTATTTTGATGCGTAACGGAAAAGTGCATTTCGGTTATATCGCATATTTCTAGAAAACATTCCGTCATGATAAATACACTCTTGGTTGCTGGTGCAAGTGCGCTAGTTGTTGTTTTAATTTATGTATATACAGAGTTAAAGCGTGTGAAAATTGATAAAGCACTATGTGAAGATAAATTAAGAATTGCTGAAATTCAGGCGAAAGAATTCTATGTTCGAACAATTCAACTTGAGGCTGAAAACAATAATCTACAGAAATTAGTAGAATCCGAAAAACAGTCGTATTCAGAACATCAAAAAGAACTCAAAAATCATTTAGAGTTGATTGGTAAAAATCTTATTCAGCAAGGGTCTCATGTTCTTCGAACCGAAAATGAACAAAAATTAAATGCTTTGCTTAACCCACTTAAAGAACGACTTCAAGCATTTGAAAATGAGGTAAAAATTGCTAATCGTCAAGAAATTGAACGTTTTACATCGATGGAAACAATTGTGAAAGCACTTTCTGAACAACACACTAAAATGCATTCGACAGCACAAAATTTAGTAGATGCATTGCGCGGCGATCAGAAAACACAAGGAGATTGGGGAGAAATGGCTTTGGAACGAATACTTGAAACTTCTGGGCTTGAAAAAAACCGAGAATATTTCATACAGAATAGCTTTAAAGACGAAGATAACAATCAGTTAAGACCAGATGTTATTATTCAATTACCCGATAATAAGCACCTTATAATTGATTCAAAAGTTACACTAAAATCTTTCGAAAGATATGTAAATGATGACGATGAAGCTTCCCGAAAAACAGCCTTAACCAATCATTTAATCTCAATTAAATCGCATATCAAATTATTAGGTGAAAAAGATTACTCACACTTACCAGGCATTTCATCGCCTGATTTCGTGCTCATGTTTATTCCTTTAGAATCATCGTTTTCATTAGCCATTAAAGAAGAACCCAATCTTTACCAATTGGCTTGGGACAAAAGAGTTGTTTTGGTAACTCCTTCAACCTTGCTGGCAACTTTAAAAACAGTTGGGAGTATTTGGAAGCAAGACCGCCAAAATCGACATGCGCTAGAAATTGCTGAACAAGCAGGAAGACTCTACGATAAATTTGCTGGTTTCGTTGATGACATGGAGAGAATTGGAAGCAAACAAAAAGAAGCGACGAATGCTTTCGATGCCGCTATGAATAAACTTTCTACTGGTAATGGAAATATTATTCGAAGTGCAGAAAAATTAAAAGAAATGGGAGCTAAAGCAAAAAAAACGTTGGATCGAAAGTACAACGATTTGAACCATAATTCCGTTCACGAAGTGGATGAAAATCAATAACTATTGACGACGTTGTTGCATCACAGAACGAATTTCTTTCATGAATTCAGATGCATACACAAAACTCAAAATCTCAGGATTTTCAGTCGTAATAATTGTTTTGTTATCTCCTTCCCACCAATTTTTTCCTTGGTGAATGAACATTACACTGTCTCCAATTTCGATAACAGAATTCATATCGTGGGTAATAACAACGGTTGTAATGTTGTATTCGTATGTGATTTCTTTAATCAAACCATCAATTACGATAGATGTTTTCGGATCCAAACCTGAATTCGGTTCATCACAAAATAAATACTTTGGATTCATAGCAATTGCTCGTGCAATACCAATACGCTTTTGCATACCACCCGAACACTCTGAAGGAAACAATTTGTTGGTTCCAGCAAGATTTACACGATCTAAACAAAAATCAGCACGATCTTGCATTTCTTTCTTCGACATTTTGGTAAACATCGTTAGTGGAAACATTACATTTTCCTCAACCGTCATTGAATCAAACAAGGCAGAACCTTGGAAAAGCATACCTATTTCTTGACGAATTTCTTTACGCTCCAATCGATTCATCGATGAGAAATCTCGCCCATCGAATAAAATCTGTCCGCTATCAACCTCATGTAAACCTACAATACATTTCGCAAGAACTGATTTACCTTGACCTGATTGCCCAATAATCAAGTTCACCTTTCCTTTTTCGAAACTGGTATTAATATCAAACAAAACTTGCTTGCTACCGAATGATTTATTGACGTTCACGATCTCGATCATAGCAACATCAATTGTGTGAGAATAAAATTGGCGATTAAGATGGCTATTGAACCGCTTACAACCGCTTGAGTTGAAGAACGACCAACATCTAAAGCTCCACCTTTCGTGTAATATCCGTAAAAGGATGCAATCGAAACAATCAAAAATCCAAATACAATCGTTTTCGATAATGCATAAACAACGTTATACACTTCAAAGAAGGAACGAATTCCCAAAATATACGTTTCTGTGGTAAGTAATCCTGACAAAGTTAAAGCTAACCATCCTCCGATTAAACTTAATCCCATTGAGAAAATAACGAGAATTGGAAAAAAGAAAACAGCTGCAACAATTTTTGGCAATACTAAGAACGTAAGTGAATTTACACCCATTATTTCCAAAGCATCGATTTGCTCTGTCACGCGCATAGTTCCAATTTCAGAAGCAACATTCGACCCTACTTTTCCTGCAAGGATCAATGATATAATCGTTGGGGAAAACTCCAAAATAGTACTTGATTGGGTAATGTAACCAACGGTATAATCAGGAAGTAATGGATTATCAATGTTTGAAGCTGTTTGAAGCGCAATAACTGCTCCCATAAACGTTGACATTAAAGCTACAATTGGAATCGAATTTATTCCAATGATCTCAAACTCAGTGAAAACTCGTTTACGGAATATCTTCATCTTCTCAGGTCGTGAAAACACAACACCAAGCATCAAAATATACTTACCAATATTCGAAATTACCTTCATTGAGCGCTAAGTTAATTCTTATTTCTTTCATTCACATTCTTAAGCTGAAAACTTTCTCATGTTTGAATGTTGATTTCCTGTAATTTTAAGGTGTGAAAAGCACAAAATTAACCAAAAGAGACCAAGTTACCGAGGCATTTAAAAAGTACCTCCCAGAAGCTTTTGTGCCAATTGTTGTGGATTTATTTTTACAATCTTCGGTGCGATTTAAAATTGTAAATGGACGTAAAACAAAATTGGGTGATTTTCGAGCGGGAATCAACGGGGAAAAACATCAAATAACTGTAAATGGTGACATGAACCCCTACTCTTTCTTAATCACAACACTTCATGAATTCGCGCATTTAAACACCTTTAACTCCTATCAAAATCGTGTTGCACCACATGGCGAAGAATGGAAAAATGCCTATCGTCAACTCCTTTTACCGGTGATTGAAAGCGGGAATTTACCCAAAGATATTGAACGTGTGTTGATGAATTCGTTGATCAATACAAAAGCATCTTCTTGCTCAGACATTCATTTATCGCGTGTGCTTCAAACCTATGATAAACCAAAAGAAGGTGTTGAAATTTTAGAACGCTTACCAAAAAATTCTACCTTTGCTTTAAACGGAAGACATTTCGTGAAAGGTCCTTTGAGACGAAAGCGCTACATCTGTGAAGAAGTCAAATCGAAACGCTCATTCTTAGTAAGTGCATTAGCTCAGGTCTATCCAATTGAAATAAAAAAACAAGATGAAAGATAATTATTGTATCATTATGGCAGGTGGCGTTGGAAGCCGTTTTTGGCCAATGTCAACACCTCAAAAACCAAAACAATTTTTAGATGTTTTGGGAATCGGAAAATCGTTAATTCAGATGACATATGAGCGATTACTTCAAACGGCTCCAAAGGAGAACATCTATGTTTTAACGAATACGAGTTATGCGCAAATCGTCAAGGAACAATTGCCCGATTTAACGTATGATCAAATTCTCACAGAACCGAAACGTAAGAATACTGCTCCTTGTATTGCGTATGCAGCGGCTAAAATTCAAGCATTAAATCCAAATGCTACAATGATTATATCTCCAGCTGATCACTTAATTGTGAAAGAGCAACGTTTTACGGAAATTGTTGCAACAGCAATTAAACGTGCGAATGAAGAAGAGCGTTTAGTAACTCTTGGAATTCAACCATCGCGTCCAGACACTGGATATGGTTATATTGAATTTGATAACACGTCAAATGTTAATGCAGGTGAAGTTACAGAAGTAAAACAATTCCGCGAAAAACCAGATTTAGCAACTGCTGAAGCCTTTTTAAAAAGTGGTAATTTCTATTGGAATTCAGGGATTTTTGTATGGAAAACAAGTAGCATTTTAAATTCATTAGAATCATTTCAACCTGAATTACACGAATTATTTGCTGGTGATTTAAGTCATTACAATACCTTGACGGAGCAAGAAAAAGTTAATTTTTGTTTTGAAACGTGTGAAGATATTTCCATCGATTTTGCTGTGATGGAACATGCGAAAAATGTTGATGTTGTTTTGGCTGATTTTGATTGGAGTGATTTAGGAACTTGGGGAAGTTTAAATACACATTTATCGAAAGACGAAAACAACAATGCTGTTGTTGGTACGCACGCACATTTGTTTAACTCTTCGAATTGCCTTGTGAATATTCCGAATAACAAATTAGTCGTATTAGATGGATTGAATGATTATATCGTCGTTGAATCAGATAATATGTTGATGGTCTTGAAGGCTGAAAATGAACAAGAACTAAAAAACTATTTAAAACAAGTGGAGCAAAAGAGTCCACAGTTTTTTGACAAATAAAAAAAAGGGGTTGAATCATCAACCCCTTTTTCTTTTTCATTATTTTTTATTTTCTTCTCGTTCCCAAGCGCGGTAGAGATCAAAATAACTTTTTGTTTCAACAACAACTGCTCCTCCAAGTGTATCTCCATATTTTGCTGGAAGCCCACCTGTATAGACCATCATTCGGCCTATAGCGCAACTTGGAACGTTATAAACTTCATTGCTTTTTACTCCGTCCAACATATAAATCATATCACCTTTTCTGGATCCACGAAACATAAGTTGACCATCTTCAGCTTTTCTTACCTCTGAAGAAAGTGTTGTCGCCAAATCAGTAACACTGAATTTTAAAGGACTTTGTTCAATTTCCTCAGAAGTTAATTCTTTGATTGGTAAAGAACCATAAACCAATTTCATTCGACCATCGTTTGCAAGAACTGTTACTGTAATAAGTTCTTTTGGATCAACTGTGAATTTAATTGTTCCAGCTTGACAAATTCCATCCATTGGAATTACAACTGGAATATCCGGCATTGTATCTTTATGATAACGGATGTTTAAGGAATATTCACCGGCTGGTACACCACTGATTCTAAATCTACCATCTTCATCTGCTATCGCTTGATATTTGCTATCCTGATCGATAATAAATGCTAAAGCTCCATAGGCTTTTTCTCCTGTTTGTGAGATCTCAATTGTCCCTACAACTTCACCTGTTGCACTTTGTGCGTTTACTAACTGATTCGCTAATAGACACGCTATGATCATAATTCTTTTCATGGCTATAATTTTTAATTGTTTCCCTTTGGATGCAACGTAGAACTTTATTCCATAAAAAAAGGTCCTCAAAAAATCGAGAACCTTTTATATAAATATATAACTTGTTATATTTCAGCACTTGAGCATGGAAAAGATCGATCTACTTTTTTAAATAATCCTTGCAATACTTTTCCTGGACCAACTTCAATTACCTCAGTTGCACCATCCGATATCATCTGATTCATTGTTTGTGTCCAACGAACAGGAGCTGTTAACTGAGAAACCAAGTTCTTTTTAATTTCCGCTGGATCTGAAATCGCAGAAGCTGTAACATTTTGATAAACTGGACAAATAGGTTGAGCGAATTCAGTCGCTTCAATTGCTGCAGCTAGTTCTTCACGAGCAGGTTCCATCAAAGGTGAATGAAAAGCACCTCCAACTTGTAAAATCATTGCTCTTTTAGCACCTGCTTCCGTCAATTTGGCACAAGCCTCTTCCACAGCAGGAACCGCTCCAGAAATCACTAGTTGACCAGGACAATTGTAATTCGCAGCAACTACAACACCGTCGATTTCTGCGCATATTTGCTCAACGATCGCATCCTCTAAACCTAAAATCGCTGCCATTGTTGATGGTTCAATTTCACAGGCCTTTTGCATCGCAAGTGCACGTTGATAAACTAGTTTAAGCGCATCCTCAAACTTTAATGTTTTATTCGCCACCAAAGCTGAAAATTCACCAAGCGAATGTCCTGCTACCATATCAGGTTGAAAAGTATCACCCAAACATGCTGCCATGATTGTTGAATGTAAAAAGATTGCAGGCTGTGTTACCTTTGTTTGTTTTAACTCTTCATCAGTTCCTTCGAACATAATTTTCATGATATCAAAGCCTAAAACTTCGTTTGCTTTTTCAAACAATTCTTTCGCTAAAGGCGAATTATCATATAGGTCCTTCCCCATTCCTGAGAATTGAGCGCCTTGACCTGGAAAAACATATGCTTTCATAAATGTTTATTTCAATTTGCGACAAAAGTAATGAAAGTTCACAAGTAGACACAAAAAAAGCCCCGCAAATGCGGGGCCTTCCTAATCAATTGAGATTATTATTATTTTCTAACAATTAATTTTTCAGTCGATGTTGATCCATTCACATTGATGTTCACTAAGTATGCACCGTTACTGATTGAATCAGTATTGATAGCAACATTTTGAACACCATTTACAGAACCTAAATCAGTTGAATAAACAACTTTACCAGAAAGATCTGTTACAGAAACAGAAACAATTGATTCAGTATTTAATTCAATAGCAACATTTGTTGAAGAAGTTGCTGGATTAGGATAAACTGAAACAGCTGTCAATCCTTCAATTTCATTTACTGAAGATTGGTCACCCATTTTCAAACGAATTGCGAATGCGTTACCGTTTGAATAAGCTGTTGCAACTCCAAGATCACTTAATGTATTGATCATTGACGCGTATGACGGCTGAGCAACAGTTTGATCATCTAAAACGTAAATTGGTGTTGTGCCAGTATTAATAACTTGAACAACAGCGAAATATGCTCCAGCAGCTAAAGAAATTGGTTGTGGGAAAGCCACACCAATTTTACCTGCAGAAATTTCAGAAGCACTTAACGTATAATAACCACTTTTTGCTTCGTTACCGTTTAAGTCATTTACAACGGCAAGACCATCAGCAAAAAATGATGCTGTATCCATAATTGAAATTTGAAGTTCAGCTCCTGCTACTGATGATGCAGACAAACCAATTTCAAACCCTGAAATTAAATTAGTAACACCTTTTAAGTGATACATTGAAGCCAAATAAGTGTCAACAGGCTCTGAGAAAGATTCTGAACCGATCGCACCAGTCACTAATGTTGCAGGTGGATAAACACCAATTCCGTCTTGAGAATACATATTTTCCGTTACAGCAAAGCTTCTTAAACCAATGTTATTTGGGAAGTTTGATCCAGACGTTTCTTCAGTTGAAACTGCAGTGTACGTGCCATTGTAAGTACCCAAAGCTAAAGAAGGAGTCTCAACGTTATTGTAACCAATTGTATCACCTGAAGCAACTGTTCCTACAGTAAAATTCGAAGAGAAAGAAGAAAAATCAGCAAGTACGCTAACATTTGTTTGAGTATTTACTCCGAAATTAACAATACTTCCACCTACTTCATAAGAAGCATCTAATTGGTCAACTGGTGTTCTTCCATATTCAACACCCTCGTTGTTAGTTCCAGAAAAATATACACCAATGTTTTCAATATCGTTAAGCGGTTTTTCAATAATGCTAACATCATCAATAGCCCAGTACCATGCCCAAATATCATTATCATCATAATAAAACTGAACCAATACTTGTGATTGATTACCTGCGATTGCAGAGATATCAATTGTTGTAATTTCAGGATTACCAGAATTTTGATTTGGTGTTGAATAATCTGTAAAGTTACTCATTTCAAATTCTGTCCAAGTAACTCCATTGTCACCACTTACACGTACTCCACGAGTATCTTTATACCATCTAAAGCTGTGTTGATACGTCAACAAAACATTTGGATACCCAGTTAAATTTATGGGTGCAACTGTAGTTGCAGTTGTAATGATCTGTGTTCCATCATTATCAGTGGTATTGTTTCCATCTGAATTCACCAATAAAAATCCATTTGCTGCAGTAGCTGAAGCAAAAGGAACCAATGCCGCTGGAAGTGTAGTAACAGTTTCACCTAAAGTTGGATCACTAGAGAAATGCCATTCTTCGTCATTTGTACCAATATTCGCGATTGTCCAATTGGCAGGAGTCGTGAACTCATCACTCCAGATAATAACTTTTTCAACTTGTTGATTCGTTGGTTTCGCTTTAATTTCTGATTTAACTTCAGAAACGCGTGGTGCATATTCATTGCTAACTCTTTGTGCATTAACTGCTAAGGCTGCAAATGAAAACATACCAATAATGTATACTTTTTTCATTTATATAGTTTTAAATGTCTGGCGTAAAAATAGAACAAGTATTTGAATTAATCAAATTGAAAAAAGTATAAAATTGGATTCTTTAAATAAGAGATGCTTTAAGTCCCAAACGAAAAAACCCAAACATCAAAGATATTCGGGTTTTAACCTCTTTTAGAAGGTGGAAGCCAATCTAAAAGTTTTTTAAAAAGAAAAAGCCCCAGTAAAACTGAGGCTTTTAGTACTCGGAGCGGGACTTGAACCCGCACGCCCATACAGGCACAGGATTTTAAGTCCGGCGTGTCTACCAATTCCACCATCCGAGCGGACTTGAGCGGGAGACGAGATTCGAACTCGCGACCCCAACCTTGGCAAGGTTGTGCTCTACCAACTGAGCTACTCTCGCAATTTATTTCAATTTGTGCTTTAATCACACAACCCGTATTCGAAAGCCGTTGCTTTCACTTGTAACGGGCGACAAATGTATAAAGTATTTCTAAAAATACAATACTCTTTGCAATATTTTTTTTGAAGTTTTTTTATCCTCCCGTTAACTTCTTGATTTCGTTGAGTTTCATTAAGGCTTCAACAGGCGTTAAGGTGTTGATGTCGATGGAAACTAACTCTTCATGAATCTGTTCTAGCACAGGATCGTTTAGTTGGAAGAAACTTAATTGCATATTATCCGAAGCAATCGCTTCCTTTACTTTTGTTTTCATTTGTTGCTTTCCACCGCCGATGTCATGCGATTTTTCCAATTCCTTCAGCATCATTTCAGCACGCGCTAGCACTTGTGAAGGCATTCCAGCTAATTTCGCAACGTGAATACCGAAAGAGTGCTCACTCCCACCTTCAACCAATTTTCGCATGAATAAAATCTTATTCCCAATTTCTTTTACCGAAACATTAAAGTTCTTGATGCGATCAAACTTCTTCGTCATCTCGTTCAGTTCATGGTAATGTGTTGCAAACAATGTTTTTGCTTTTGCTTTTGGATTTTCATGCAGATATTCTGCAATCGCCCAAGCAATAGAAATCCCATCGTATGTGCTAGTTCCTCGCCCAATTTCATCCAAAAGAATTAGACTTCTTTCCGACAAGTTATTCAAAATACTAGCCGTTTCATTCATTTCTACCATGAAGGTTGATTCACCTGAAGAAATATTATCACTTGCTCCTACACGCGTAAACACTTTATCTACCAATCCTAATTCGGCAGATGCAGCTGGAACAAACGATCCCATTTGCGCCATTAACGAAATCAACGCTGTTTGACGTAAAATCGCACTCTTACCAGACATGTTTGGACCAGTTATCATAATGATTTGTTGCGTATCGTTATCTAAATACACATCATTGGCAATGTACTCCTCGCCTACTTTGAGTTGCTTTTCAATAACGGGATGACGACCATCTTTGATTTTTAAACTATATCCATTGTTGATTGTCGGAATAAAATAGTTGTTTTCCGTTGCCACTTTTGCAAAAGAAACCAAGCAATCCAATTGTGCAATTAAAAAAGCGTTGTGCTGAATCAATTGAATGTAATCAGCCATTCCAAAAACTAAATCTTGGAACATTTTGGATTCAATTGCATGAATCTTCTCCTCTGCTCCTAATATTTTTGTTTCGTATTCCTTCAATTCCTCCGTGATGTATCGCTCTGCATTTACCAAGGTTTGCTTGCGAATCCATTCTGGAGGCACCTTATCTTTATGCGTATTTCGTACTTCCAAATAATAGCCAAACACATTGTTGAAAGCAACTTTCAAACTTGGAATTCCCGTGCGTTCCGATTCACGGTTTTGCATCGCTTCCAAGTAATCTTTACCATTCAACGAAATCGTACGCAAATCGTCTAAATCAGTATTTGCACCTTGACGAATAACAAAACCTTTTCCAATTTGAACTGCTGGTTCATCAACCAACGTCGCTTCAATCAATTCAATCAATTTTGAACAAGGATTCAACTGATCTGAAACCTTCTTCAACAACGAACTCTTTGTTTTTCCAATTAATTCCTTGATTGGATCTATTTGATGCAGTGTACGTTTTAATTGAATCACTTCTTTCGGATTCACTTTTCCTACTGCAACTTTTGAAATCAAGCGTTCGATATCACCAATTTCTTTTAGGCGCTCACCGACTTCATAGCCCATTTGTTCATCTTCTTTGATAAACTGAACCGCTTGCAAACGTTCTTTGATGGGTTGTTCATCTTTCAAAGGAAGTACAATCCAACGTTTCATCATACGTCCACCCATTGGCGTGCGTGTGCGATCTAGCACATCTGCTAATGTTGTTGCGTTTTCATGTGGAGAACTAATCAGCTCAAGATTTCGAACCGTGAATCGATCCAACCAAACATAGCGTTCTTCTTCAATCCTAGCAATGGAAGTGATATGCCCTAAACGACTGTGTTGGTTTTCGGATAAATAATGTAAAATCGCTCCAGCAGCAATTACGCCTAATCCCAAATTTTCGATTCCAAAACCTTTTAAAGACTTCGTTTCAAAATGTTTATTGAGTGATTCATTGGCATAATCGGAAGTAAATACCCAATCTTCCAAACGGAACGTGTAGTATTTATCACCAAAAAGCTCTGTGTATTCCTTTGAACGATTTTTTTGATAAACAATCTCCGTTGGCTCAAAGCCTTGAATTAATTTATCGATGTATTCTTTATTTCCTTGCGCCACTAAAAACTCACCAGTAGAAACATCCAAAAAAGAAATTCCATGTTCGTTTTTATCGAAATGAATGGCACACAAAAAGTTGTTTTTATTTTGATCCAATACTTGATCATTGAACGAAACACCAGGCGTCACCAATTCTGTAACCCCGCGTTTCACAATCGTTTTGGTCATTTTTGGGTCTTCCAACTGGTCACAAATGGCAACACGTTGACCTGCACGTACCAATTTTGGTAAATATGTATCGAGTGAATGATGTGGAAATCCAGCCAATTCAATTTCCGAAGGTGAACCAGCTCCACGTTTCGTTAGAATGATTCCTAAAATCTTAGCGGTTTTAATCGCATCCTCTCCGAACGTTTCGTAAAAATCTCCAACACGAAACAACAACAAAGCTTGCGGATGTCGCGCCTTGATTTGATTGTATTGCTTCATTAAAGGCGTTTCATTCGCACTTTTATCTTCTTTTTTGGTCGCCAATTGGAATGATTTTGTGATTTTTGTCTTGTAAATTTAGAATCAACAAGCGAGTAGACAAAACTTATTTGCGGTATATTTTCAACAAAATGAACAAAAAACTAAAATTGTGGGAGCTTGAGCGTGTTTCGGAGGAAGAATTCAAGCAACAAAAGAAATTTCCGATTATCGTGATACTCAATGATATTCGCAGTCTCAACAATATTGGTTCATTTTTCAGAACATCAGATGCCTTCAATGTTGAAAAGATTTATTTGTGTGGAATTACAGCTAACCCACCACATCGCGATATTCAAAAGACGGCATTAGGAGCAACAGAAACTGTGGAATGGGAATACCGACAATCAATTATCGATTTGGTTCTTGAATTAAAGGAACAAGGTGTTACTGTTTGTAGTATTGAACAAGCAGAAAAAACGACCTTTCTTCAAAATGTAGCAGATCTTCCAGAAGAAAAGTTTGCCTTAGTTTTTGGGAATGAAGTGAATGGCGTTGATCAAAATGTGATTGATGCTTCAAACTACATTGTTGAAATCCCACAGTTTGGAACGAAACACAGTTTAAACGTTTCTGTTTGTGCCGGAGTCGTTCTTTGGGAGTTTTCCAAAAAATATTTTTAACTACCGCTTACACCAAAGATGTAGTTTGTATTCTTTTTTTCATTATTTTCACTTTCAAGCTTAAACTCTCTCCACGTGCTCGAAAGAAAATCTACGTCTTTTTTACAACGTGCTATCTCCATTGGGGTAGATGATTCTCTTTCTTCAGAATTTAATAATCGCTTACGTGTTTTAAACATTTTCATTTGGACGTGCATACTTTTTTGCACGCCCTATTATTTGACAATGTTTTATTTAGATAACAATAGTTCGGCCATCCTTTTTTGTGTCTTACAAATGTTCTTCTCTATTTCCTTGCTATGTAATAAACATCATTATTATAAATTCGGAAAATTCCTTACATTAATATCAACAAATTACTCTGTTTTAGCATTAAATTTCATATATGGTCACAATTCAGGATTCTTTTTATACTACTTCACCTCACCATTAATAATTTATTCTTTTTTCCACTTTTACCAGTTTCGTCAAACTATTTTAGGCATTCTGCTTTATTTAAGTTCATACAGCATAATTGAGATTGCCAATTACAAAAATGTTCAGCCAATAATTGAAGTTTCATCAGAAACAATCAGTAGCATGTACTACCTAAATGTGATTATGGCATTTGCTTTCTTAATTGTTCTAACGAGTAGTTTCTCAAAGTTTCAAAATGACATTGCAAAAGAGGTTCAAACAAAAAATACTGAATTAGAAAAAAATCAAAAAGAATTGGAAAAGCTGTTGAATGAAAAAAACACCTTATTGTCAGAAACGCATCATCGTGTCAAAAATAATTTGGCCGTTATTTCTGGTCTTTTCGATTTACAATTGATGTATGATAAAGATCCACGATTAAAGGAGCTTCTTACGAATTCTAAAAATCGTATCAAATCAATGAGTTTAATCCATGAGTCTTTGTATCACCAATCCAATGTCTCCAAAATAAACTTAAGAACGTATATAAAAGATTTAGTCAATGAAATTGCAAAAACACAAAGCTCAAAAGCTCTCGTCAACTTTCATTTTGATTTAGAAGAAGTCCACCTAGATCTTTCCCAATCCATACCTTGCGGTTTAATTATTAACGAAGTGATTGGGAATTGCTACAAACATGCATTCAAAAATCTCGCGTCCCCTGCGATTAGTATAACACTCAAAAAAAATGAGAAAATAACATTAACTTTAAAAGACAATGGTTCCGGAATCGATTTGGCTAATTCTGAAGATATTAACTCTCTCGGAATGACCTTGATAGACGCTTTTACACGGCAACTTGAAGGTGAATTTTCTTATAGGACAGAAGATGGAACCGAATTTTCACTTATCTTCGATTGTACAACCTAAATATGATGAAGCCAAAAATTGCCCTAGTTGAAGATGATTATTTACTTGTATTAGTGATGTCGAAATTTCTCACTAATGAGGGATACGATTGTTATTCATTCTCAAATGCCAATGATTTTTTTAAGCATCTAGAATATGGAAATGATTTTAAAGCAGTTGTTCTTGATATCAAATTGAAAGGAAATATGGATGGCGTTGAACTCTATAAAATTTTCTCCAAAAAACATTCAACACCTGTAATTTTTGCAACAGGAAACAGTGATGTTACTGAACTTACTACGTTTGATAAAAAACAAGTGAAAGGAATCCTCATCAAGCCAATTCATTTGGAAGAATTAACTGATCTTATACAGCAACTTTAGTTAAACAAAAGAACAATTCAAAACTTTCTTTGTTAGGGAACTATTCGCTAACTTTACAGCGTTTTTACAAATTCACAAAATGATTCAAACAGATATAATCATCATTGGAGCTGGTCCTGTAGGACTTTTTACCGTTTTCGAAGCTGGGCTTTTAAAATTGCGTTGTCATTTAATTGATTCATTACCACAACCTGGTGGACAATGTTCGGAAATTTATCCAAAAAAACCAATTTACGATATCCCAGGATTCCCGAGTGTTTTAGCTGGTGATTTAATTGACAATTTGATGGAACAAGCGGCTCCTTTCAAACCTGGTTTTACACTTGGTGAAGCAGCAATGACAATTGACAAAACGGATGATGATAAGTTTATCGTAACAACAGTAAAAGGTACGAAACACGAAGCACCAATTGTAATGATTGCAGGTGGATTAGGTGTTTTTGAACCAAGAAAACCACCTATTGACAACATTGATAGCTATGAAGACAAAGGTGTTGAGTACATCATTAAAGATCCTGAATTTTACCGTGGAAAACGCGTGGTGATTGCTGGAGGTGGTGATTCTGCTTTGGATTGGTCAATTTTCTTGGCAGAAAAAAACATCGCAAAAGAAGTCGTTTTGGTTCATAGAAGTAGTTCTTTCCGAGGCCACTTAGATTCAGTTCAAAAAGTAATTGACATGGCAGGTGATGGACGAATCACCTTAGTGACGGAGGCTGAAGTAACTGGAATTACTGGAGACGGAAAAGTTGACGGTGTGGTAATTACGCATCAAAAAGATGGTGAATTTGTGCGTGAGACGGATCATTTCATCCCATTATTTGGATTAAAACCAAGTTTAGGACCAATTGCGGATTGGGGATTGGAAATAGACAAGAATGCGATTAAAGTTGATACCTTAGATTACTCAACAAACATCCCTGGGATTTATGCTATTGGAGATGTAAACACGTATGAAAACAAGTTGAAATTAATTTTATGTGGATTCCATGAAGGAACGTTGGCTGTTCAATCAGCATTCGCTCGAATTTATCCAGATAAAAAGAACATTTTGAAATATACAACAGTGAACGGCGTTAATGGATTCTAATTTTAGTGATTTAATTAGCGAACTATAAATAACTTTTAGAAAATGAAGTCTGTATCAGTACACGATTTAAAAAACATGTTGGATCAGCACGAAGATTTTCAATTAATCGACGTGCGTGAACCTTATGAAAATGAAATTTGCACCTTGAATGGTGAATTGATTCCATTAGCTGAGGTTCCGAATCATGTAGATGAAATTAGAAAAGATAAAAAAGTAATCGTTCATTGTCGATCAGGAAAACGTAGCGGAAACGCAATCGAGTTCTTAGAACATTCATACGGATTTACGAACCTTTACAACCTTGAAGGAGGAATTTTAGCTTGGGCAGCAGAAATTGACCCTACGATGGAATCGTACTAAAATGCTGAAAGGCAAAGGAATAAATGCAGTTGTATTGTTAGGGATTTTGTCTCTTGCAAGCATTCTGATTGTTCAAATGGTTTGGATGCGAAAAACCATCGCAATTCAACAAACCAATATTGCCATTCAAGAGAAAGAAGACAGTTTAAATCTGAAAGAATTTTCGGAAAGTGCACATATCGCACTTAGGAATGTTTTAGAAGAAATCACCACATTAAAAGCTGACAGTTCGGACTTATACGGTGCCGTAAAACAAATTCGCACCAATTATTTCACAGTAGATATCAATGAGGAGCTGCACCCTTTTTATTTGGAAACACTTTTAAAACGAGAATTCTACGATCAAAATATTCATCAAGATTTTCAATACGGTATTTACGATTGCTTCAGTGATTCTATTGTTTTTGGGAACCTCATCCGTTTTACTAAAGACTCTTTATACGCGCCTGCCTCAGACACGATGGCTGGTATAACGTCACCAAAACTAAGCTGGAAAAAAGATGGTCATTATTTCACCGTGATTTTTCCTAATGTTAAGGCAAAAAGCATAAATCCAAATTCTGACACCATTTCTCCATGGATTTATGTTTCAATCATTGTGATTTTAGTATTGGTGTTTTTTGGCTACACCATCAATATTATTTTTCGCCAAAAACGATTGTCAGAAGTAAAAACTGACTTCATCAATAACATGACGCACGAATTGAAAACACCCATTTCAACAATTGGACTTTCAAGTGAAATGTTGATGCGAAGTGATTTTGCCAATGATCCAGAGAAGCTTCAACGATATGCCAGCATCATCTACAAAGAAAATAAACGTCTTGAAAATCAAGTAGAACGAGTTTTAAATGTTGCTAAATTGGATCAAGAAGAATTGGTACTTTCCTCAGATACAATGGACATTCATGAATTGCTTGAAGAAGCGAAAGACAATTTCATGTTTAATCAACTTGAACAAGGTGGATCAATTACATTACTCCTTGAAGCGAATCCTCATGTAATAATTGCCGACCCAGTTCACATTACAAATGTGGTTTACAATCTGTTAGACAATGCTATTAAATATTGTGCTATCACTCCAGAAATTACTATTCAAACCCGAAGCTTAAAAAATGGTATTCAATTGGAATTCACAGACAACGGCATTGGAATTAAACGTGAAGATGTAAAAATGATTTTCGATAAATTTTACCGCGTTCCAACAGGAAATTTACACGATGTCAAAGGTTTTGGTTTAGGGCTTTTCTATGTCAAGCTCATTATCGATGAGCATAAAGGAAAAATCGATGTTAAAAGTACACCTGGAAAAGGCACAACCTTCACGATTTGGCTGCCTTTGAAATAAATCACAAAAAGATTAACCATCTAACATTTATTCGTCAAATTCACTAGTAAACAGATTTTGAGGGGTCAGCCCCTCAGAAAGCATGAATTAATGGTCATAATTTTACCGCCAGGTTAAGGAATTGTTTCCTAAGCCTCAATAAATTATAATTAATCATCGATTCGGTCATATGAATACCACCACTCTGCGAATGAAAAGTTACAGTTTTCTGTCTTTTACTTTTACCATTACTTTTGTTTTATCAATGTTTACTGTTTTGGGTCAAACGTATACTACCTCACAAACAGTTGTTGCTCCGTCAAGCGGTTCAGTTATTATCCAATGTTGGGGTGCTGGCGGTGGTGGTGGTGGTGCTTCTAATGGATCAAGTGATGCTGTTGGAGGTGGTGGTGGAGGCGGTGCCTTCTCTCAATTAACGTTTCCCGTTACTGCAGGTCAAAACTTAGTTCTAACAATTGGAGCAGGTGGTGGTGCCGGAAATAATTCTGGTGGAAACGGTGGGAATGGTGGTGCGACATCAGTTGCTGCACCTTTCGCCGTAAGTGCAAATGGCGGTTCACGAGGACTTGGAGCAACATCTGGTGTTGGTGCTGGCGGTGCTGGTGGTACAGGCGGAACAGGATTTTTATATAGCGGTGGTGCTGGAAAAGTTGGATTAATCGCATCAACAAATAAAGGCGGCGGTGGCGGAAGTAGCGCTGGAACAGGATCAAATGGGAACGTAGCTGGTGCACAACCCGCAGGAGGAACAGCAGTAGCTGGTGGTGCCGCAGGTGGAAACGGTGGTAACCCAGGTTGTTCAACATGTGATGCTGCTGGTTCTCCAGGAGGAAATTATGGCGGCGGCGGTGGCGGAGCTTCTGTTTATGGAGGAAGCATGGCTGGTGGTGCTGGAGCTGGTGGTAAAGTTATTCTAACATGGGTGGTTTGCTCTGCTCCTGGAATATCTAGTGCAATTGCCGGTCTTACAAATCCTTGTCAAGGAACATCTCAAGTATATAGTGTAACAAGCGCTGGTGCAACCTCTTTTGCATGGACCTTCCCTCCAGGATGGGCAATAACAGCTGGTGCAGGAACATCATCAGTAACAGTTACAGTTGGTGTTGGAGCAGGAACAATTTCTGTTATTCCTTCAAATGCCTGTGCAAGTGCAGCTGCTCAAAATTTAGCAGTCACAATTTGTTCAATGCCTGTTGCTGCGACATTTACAGCAGATGGTTCATGGACAGTTCCTTCATGCGTGACTTCAGTGACAGTTGAAGTATGGGGTGCTGGCGGCGGCGGCGGCGGTGTTGCCTCTCGTGTAAATAGCGGTTCTACCGGCAGTGAAGCTTGCTCTGCAGGCGGCGGTGGTGGCGGTGGCGGTTACGCTATTCGCAATTATACAGTTACCCCTGGTGATGTATATGCCATAAAAGTTGGACAAGGCGGAACAGGTGGAGTCGGTAATTCGGCCTCCTCTGCAGCGGGCAACGCTCAAGCTGGCGGATTTAGTTCTTTTGCTGGACCTGCAACAGCTGGACCTGGTGCATTAACTGGACTCGGTGGTGCTGGTGGTGGCGGAGCTATGATATTAAACAATGCTACGGGTTCACACCTTGGCACAAATGGAGTTGGTGGTGCTGGAGCTAGTGGCACGAACGGAACTGTTTCCTTTACAGGTGGAACTGGCGCAACTGGAAAACACGATGCATCATGTAACGACCAAAGTGGCGGCGGAGGCGGCGGTGCTGGTTCGGGTACAAATGGAGGAAACGCAGCTGTTTTAGCATGTTGGGGATCTCAAACAGGTGGAACTGGTGGATCCGCAAGCGGTGGAAGCGGTGGAAGCGGACGTCAAGGTTCTCTTTGTACTTCAAACTGTCGTGACCAACTTAATGGAAACAATGGAACTACAATTGGAGCCGGTGGTGGCGGTGGACTTATTCATGACCACGATTGGAACAATGTTTGGGTAACAGCGAATGGTGGAATTGGAGCTCGCGGTGAAGTTCGTTTAACTTTTAATGTATGTTTACCGATTGAATTAATGGAATTCACAGGAACTTGTGAAGAGAATGAGCGTCAATTTAACTGGTCAACCGCTTCAGAAACGAACAATGATTATTTTGTCATTGAACAATCACTTGATGGCGAAAGTTTCGCCGAAGCTGCAAAAATTCAAGGAGCTGGAAACAGTACAGACATCATTTATTATGGTCATAAACTTGATAACGCAAATGGTAACTATTTCCGTTTAAAACAAGTTGACATCAACGGAGCAAATACTAATTCAGATATTATTTTTGTTGCCTGTGATGGTAATAACGAACAATCAATTTTCTTTCCAAACCCATTCAACGATGAATTAACAATTGATTTGAGTTCAATGAATCGAAATGACTTACGCATTCAAGTATTGGATTTAAATGGAAAAATGGTTTTCGAAGCGAATACAGAACAGAAAGAAAAAAACCAATCGAACTTAAACCTTCACCTTTCTGAACTGAAGGCAGAAGTTTACATCATTGAAGTGAAAAGTATACTCACAAACGAACTTCTAAAAACGGAACGAATAATTAAATTCTAAAGAAAAAAGCGACTTAAAGGTCGCTTTTTTTCAAATTCATGTTAGGAATGAAAATTCTTGTATCCTACATTTATTGCGAATAAAGAAAAGTGTAACTTAAGAATTCATTTCATTGAAAATGTAACATGAAACATAGAGCCACGACCCTTAGATATACAATTATCTTCTTCTCGATACTAAATTTGATTCAATTTACCGGTTGCAAGGAAGTAGAAATTGAAAATTACTGTAAATGTTGGAACACTTCTGGAATACTTGTACTCGATACTGTCTACTACATGGAAAGTGATCAAGCGTATCAACTATGTGAAGGAAAAGAAGGAACCCTAAATTATTCCAGTTGCGAATGCGGTGAACTATACCATTAGATAAAAAAGCATTATTTCATGTTTCAAATAATTATTTAACTGAAATTATTTTCGAACCTAAGTTACACAGAATTCAATTCAAACGGTTTAATTTCGCAGACACTAAAAAAAGGACAATGAAACAATTTTGGGAAGACAGATACGGAAAGGAAGAATTCGCTTATGGTGAAGAACCAAATCAATTTTTGAAAGAGCAATTGGCGAACGTTGAACCCGGAACCATTCTTTTTCCTGCTGAAGGAGAAGGAAGAAATGCCGTTTTTGCTGCTGAATTAGGCTGGAATGTTTCAGCTTTTGATTTAAGTAGCGAAGGTCAACGTAAAGCAAATTCACTAGCCCAAAAAAAAGGTGTTGAAATCAATTACATTTTAGATCCAATTTCTCATTTGCCTTATGCTGAAAATCAATTTGACGCAATGGCCTTGATCTATGCACATTTTCCTGCGGATGTTAAATCAACCTTTCATAAATTGTTATCAAGTTATGTGAAACCCGGTGGAATTGTCATTTTCGAAGCGTTCAGTAAAAATCATTTAGCGCTTAACAATGAAAAAGCGGGTGGTCCAAAAGACATCAATATGTTGTTTTCTGTAGAAGAAGCCCAAAGCGATTTTTCAAACTTTGAAGTCCTTTATTTGAAAGAAGAAGAAGTTGAATTATCCGAAGGTTTATTTCACAATGGAATCAGTTCGGTGGTAAGATTTGTAGGTAGAAAGAAGTAGAATTCTACTAATTTTTCACTTTGAACAAAAATGCATTTGGTTGAGGATACAAGCCTTCACGCGAAATTTTCTTACCGCGTTTGTACACAACTATGCGTTCACCAGCCAATTGACCTTCCATACGGCAATCCAAAACAAAGTAGTCATTTCCTTCAAAAAGAACGGAATAAGAACCTTTGTTCATTTGCTTCCCTACCGTGATTTCAACATTTTTTTCAGAAATGGCAACCCGAATAGCAACTGAATCCACAGAAATTACATCTTTTCCACCGTCCAATTCAAAATTTGAAATTTGACCTTCATAAGCGCCGTGGAATTTCTTTTTTAATTCAATAGGCTTTTGAGCCGAGACAATCATCGGCACAAACACTAAAAGGAAAATGAGAAAGCGTTTCATCATGAACAAATGTAATTTATTTTTAAACACAATTGCAATGTACAGCACCGCAAGGGGTTATTTCATAGCCAAATAAGCCCAATCACCTTGTAACTTGTGACATTCGTAGTTTTCAAATGGAAGAACAGACGTTAATTTTTCTTCGTAGGGAAAGAAATTCACATGTTCATCCAAGGTATAGTAAAAGAAGCGCTGACAAGGTGTTACAATGAACAATTGTTTTTTCGTGATGCGCTTCAATTCAGCAATACACGCATCCAATTTCAATAAATGTTCAATCGTATGACAACAAACAACAGTATCAAACGCATTGTCTTCAAAAGGTAATTGCTCAATATTCCCATGAACATAGTTGAATTTTTCATCACCATTTGGTTCCTTGATATCAAAGCCATTCAATTGAACAGAAGGAAATTTCTCGCCAATTTTACCCAACAAATAACCGCTTCCACAACCAATATCGATCAAACTGGTAGTTGAAGGATCTATTTTATCCAAAATAAAATCAATGCACGCTTGATTCAAATCGGTCGCTCTATTGCGTGAAATTGTATTTAAATTATTGTAAAACGAAGCGTATTCTTCTTCAGAATACGAATACACTTTGCTTTTGAACTGCATTACTTCGCTGATATTTCTCCCGCGATAAGCGAAATAATAAAAGGGATACATGAAAATTTTGGAATCACGCACAAACGGCGGAACCAATTCGTCCATCACAAAACGAATGGTATTTGTTACTCTTCTATTCATGCTTTCTATAATATCCTTTCAAGTGATTTAATTTGATGACAAACAAGTCCAACACCATTTTAAATCCATGTTTAAATACATTCACACTGTTTCCTTCTTGGCTTCTTAAACTTACTGGAATCTTCTTGATGTCGTAATTGCGTTTCAATGAAACATACACTAATTCAACATCGAAAGTAAATCCATTGATGCGCGAAACCGAAAACAAATCCTTCGCAACGGCTTTTTTAAATCCTTTCAATCCACATTGTGTGTCAGAAATTCCAGTTGTAATAAAACGGCCAACAATAAACGTGAAAAATCCGCTTCCAAAACGACGTTGATTGGAAATTTTATCGAAATAATGTGATTCCGCCAATCCTCGATCTCCAATGACTAAGTCATATTCTTTGAAAGTCAAATAATAAATGATTTTTTCGATGGCATCCGTTTCAAACGGAATATCGGAATCGGTAAAAATGCATACTTCACCAGTTGATTCTTGCATTCCAAAACGAACCGCTCCACCCTTTCCTTTGTTTACAGGATAACTCAGAAAACGACAACCATTTTCGTGCGCAACTTTTTCAGTCGCTCCATTGTCTTCTGAACCATCATCAACCACCAAAACCTCAGCATCCAATTGTTTCTCAGCAATAAAATTCATCAAATAGGGTAAATTGTTCCCCAAAGCTGAAGAAGATTTATATGCTGGAATTACAATACTGATTTTAGTCATTTTGTGCACTTAGCGGGTTAAAAATAGGGAAATATCTCCAAAATGCGGTGAAATCAATCGCTTGTATTATTTTTGGGACAATGATCAAGAAAAGCTATTTCCCTTACATCGTATTGTTCGTATTGGCAATTACCGCCTTGTTTCAGGTTGTTTTCTACATTCATCCACTGAAATTTGATTCCATCGATTGCTTTTATCCATGGCGCTTTCATATTGGAGAATGCTTGCAAAACGGACAATTACCTTATTGGAATCCTTACCAAGATTTGGGCTATCCCATTCATGCCGATCCATCAAGTGGCGCTTGGTATCCGATGGTTTGGTTAATTGGTTATTTCAATGGCTACACAGTTTATTCGTTGGCTTTTGAAATGTGGTTCCACGTTTTTATGGGTGGCGTTGGTTTCTACTTACTTGCTAAACAGCTGAAATTTGATAAAAAACTCGCACTTTTTGCAGGAATGTCCTACATGTTGTGTGGCCTTTTTGTTGGAAATGCGCAACACTTGCCTTACCTCATCAGTGCAGCTTGGCTACCTTTTGTCATTTTGTTTTATTTCAAATTGGCCACCGAAAAATCGTATTGGAACAGCGTTAAAGCTGCCTTCTTTTTATTCTTAATGGTAACAGGTGGATATCCAGCCTTTACTATCATTCTGTTTTATCTTTTCGTGATTTTCTTTGTGATTTATTTCATGAAAACATGGAAAAATGAAACGAAAAAAGCGGTTCTGCATTTCATTGGAAGACATGCACTATTCTTGGTTTACACGGTGCTTTTGTGCCTTGGATTGTTTATTTCAATTTACCAAGTTAGTCCGTATTTATCGCGCTTGGGAGATTTCAGCTTAGAACAAGCACTCTTCTCCCCTTTTTCACCGCAATCTTTTGTGACGTTTATTTTACCTTATACTTCTACGATTCATTCCGATTATTTCAATTCGGATCTTTCCATGCGTAATGGTTATTTCGGACTTTTCGCATTTCTATTTTTCATCGGAGGATTTTTCTTGAAAAAACCACTTGAAATAAAAGTGCTATTCTATTTTGGCTTATTTAGTTTGATGGCCGCTGTTGGGGAATACTTGCCTATTCGCGCATTTTTGTTCGACTATGTGCCAATGATGAATGTATTCCGTTTTCCAAGTGTTTTCCGTTTGTTTTTCATTATTGCCGCACTTTTAACCGCATTGGTATTTCTTAAAAAGCAATTTGAATCGAATGAATGGAAAGTAAAACCGCTCATCTATCTCACTGGAGGTTCAATAATTCTGTTCATTGCTTTGGTGATAATCGCACGAACAAAAGGTTATCTCGATTTAGGTTCTTTCTTTAGCGCTTATCTCTTCCACGACAATGAAAAACTGAGTTTTTGGCAAGCAGTAGCTTTTCACTCGATTTTTCAAATTGCTATTCTTAGCCTATTCTTGTTAGTGCTTTGGAAAATGAAAGAACGTTCGAAAATCTTGTTATCGCTCCTTGTACTTACCGGAACCGATTTAATTCTTTCGACGCAACTAAATGCTCCAGCGACAGTTTATTATGAAAAGGTAAAAACGTCTGAAGCACATGAAAATGTTTCGAAATATCCATTGGGCTTCCCAGAACAAAAGGCAATTTCAATTGAAGAAGGCGGGCATTTACCAAACATCGGTCAACCGTATTGGCAAAATCAAACAACCTTTCAAAAACAGTTTTCAGCGGAAGGATTTAATTCTTTTTCGTTTACTTCTTATGAATTCATTGAAAGTGAATATCCGCAGTTATTTTCTGAGCTAAAAAAGAATCCAAATGTGCTTTTGAGTGATTCCATCGTTTCTGAAATACGCCTAAAACACTACAAAAAAGATAGTTTGTTTACGGCGAAACAATTGTTCTTTTCACCTACAGATCATACGCAACTAAAGAAGTTTAATTTACACCATTCTGTTAGGGATACTGCTCATTTAACCAGTTACGACGCGGCTAATTTCACAATAAATGCTTCTGTTAAACAGCAACAATTATTGACTTTGTTTCAAAAACACTATACAGGATGGAAAGCCTTCGTTGATAACAAGGAAGTCACTATTTACAAAAGTGATTTAAACTTTATGTCCGTTGTTCTTCCAGCGGGAAAACACACTGTTGAGTTTCGCTATTCGAATCCAGTGTTACGAATTGCTTGGATTTTAAGCTTGCTTGGAAGTTTGATCGCTTTATCCAGTTTCTTCTTCAAAGTTCGACGCGAAAATCGTTAATAATTCCTTCCATTTCTTAATAACTTCCTGTTCATTGAAGCACCGTTTTTTGTAAATTCGAAGTCTTGAATTGAAACAAATAAGATGAAGCAATACCACGATTTATTACAGCATATTTTAGACAACGGAACGAAAAAGGAAGACCGAACAGGAACAGGAACAACATCCGTTTTTGGCTACCAAATGCGTTTTGATTTAGCAAAAGGATTTCCAGTTGTAACCACTAAAAAATTGCATTTACGTTCAATTATCATTGAATTGTTGTGGTTTCTTCAAGGCGACACAAACATCAAATTTTTAAAAGACAACAACGTTTCTATTTGGGATGAATGGGCGGATGAAAATGGAGATTTGGGTCCAGTTTACGGTCATCAATGGAGAAGTTGGCCAGCAAAAGACGGTGGAACAATTGACCAAATCACGAACTTGATTAATTCAATTAAACGAAATCCAGATTCTCGTCGACTGATTGTTTCCGCATGGAATGTGGCCGATGTTGATAACATGGCGCTTCCTCCTTGTCATTCATTGTTTCAATTCTATGTTGCGGATGGAAAATTAAGTTGTCAATTATATCAGCGCAGTGCGGACACGTTCTTAGGGGTTCCATTTAACATTGCTTCGTATGCGCTGTTAACAATGATGGTTGCTCAAGTCTGTGATTTAGAAGTTGGGGAATTCGTTCATACGTTTGGAGATGCGCATTTGTACTCGAACCATATTGAACAAGCAAAACTTCAATTATCACGTGATATTCGTCCATTGCCAACGATGAAAATCAATCCAAATGTGAAAGATATTTTTGGATTTACGTATGAAGATTTCGAATTGGTGAATTACGATCCACATCCACATATCAAAGCGGCAGTTGCTGTTTAATTAGAGATTAGAAAATAGAGATAGAAGTTAGAGGGGTTCGATTATGAAAATCGCATTAATACTTATTGGGTTTTGTTTTTCATTCATTGTACTTGGACAAGAGAAAAATGAACTGTCGTTTTTATTTGTTGGAGATGTAATGTCGCATGGTCCACAAATCAATGCTGCGCGCAACGAGAAGACCGATTCGTACGATTACGATGCTAGCTTTCAATTTGTGAAACCGATAATTGAATCGCACAATATTGCCATAGCGAATTTAGAAGTTACGCATGCAGGAAAACCTTATAGCGGTTACCCACAATTTTCAGCTCCAGATGAACTTTCTCCTGCATTGAAAAACGCAGGATTTGATGTGCTTTTAACATGTAACAATCACTCGTGCGATGGCGGTGCAAAAGGTGTAATTCGCACATTGGATGTACTGGACCAATTGGGAATCAAACACACTGGAACGTTCAGAAACAAAGCTGAACGTGATAAGAATTATCCATTGATGATTGAAGAAAACGGGATGAAAGTCGCGCTTTTGAATTACACCTATGGTACGAATGGAATCACAGTTGCAGCTCCCTTGATTATCAATTACATTGACAGCGCAGTTATTAAAAAAGACATTGAAAAGGCAAAAAAACTAGGTGCCGAATACATTATTTGCACCATGCATTGGGGAACAGAATATCAAACGTTACCGAATGCTTATCAAAAGAATTACGAAAAATACTGTTACGAATTAGGCGTTGATATGGTGATTGGAAGTCATCCACATGTGATTCAACCAATGCAACAAAAAACAGTGAATGGAAAACAAAAATTAACTGTTTGGTCAATGGGCAATTATGTTTCGAATCAACGTGATCGTTACAAAAATGGCGGATTAATGGTTGGTACAACCCTTCAAAAAAAGGAAGGTAAAATTGCCATCAAAGAAACACATCACACATTCGCTTATGTTCATATCAAACAAGAAGCAGCGATTAAATACTATTACATTTTACCTGAGTTCGCTTACGAAAAATACCGTCCAGACTTCTTGAACGAAACTGAAAGTGCATCGATGAAAGAGTTTTTCAGCGATAGTCGATCACTATTTTCAGAACACAGCATAGGTACTACTGAATTTAAGGTCACGGAAGAAAGTGAAATTGGACAGCAATACAAAGCCTTTTTGGGCGGATTTTATAGTGTTTGTGTTAATGAAAGTGCGAACAAACAACTACCAGCCATTTACAATTCTATCTTAAAGCAAGATATTTACAAAATCATAAAATCCGACGGAACCTACGCCTATGTTTTTGGAATGTTTGATTCCGCGAATGCAGCAAAAGGAGAAAAACGTTTCTTAGAAGATTGTCAACAGGGATCGGACTTAAAAGTCATTTTTGTGACGCCAAAAGAATTTAAAATCATCAACGAATGAAAGTAGCATTGATTGTCGCAATGGACAGCGAGCGAGGAATTGGAAAGAACAATGATTTGATGTGGCATCTTCCTGCTGACATGAAATTTTTCAAAGAATCTACTTCAGGTCAAATTGTTGTGATGGGAAGAAAAAATTATGATTCTATCCCAGAACGTTTTCGTCCATTGCCAAATCGTGAAAATGTTGTTTTAACGCGCAATACAGATTTCACCGCGGAAGGATGTTTGGTTTTTCATTCACTTGAAACGTGTTTGGATCATTACAAAAACGAAACTGAACGCACCGTTTTCATCATCGGTGGTGGTGAAATTTATCGCCAAGCTTTGGTATTGGATTGTGTGGATGAACTATTCATTACACATGTCGCAAAAACGTATGGAGCTGATACTTTTTTCCCAGAATTCGATGAATCCAACTGGTCGGTTACAACACTTTCATCACATGAAATTGATGAAAAACACGAAGCAGCATTTGAGATAAAACAGTATTCAAAAAAAGAATAAACATCAATTTGCAATCGTTTTTTTTTGTAATTTAATATTCAACCACAAAGTGCACTAAGACAACTAAGCCAAAAGTAGTTTTAAGTCACAATGGGAAAAATCAACAAGTTGATCAATTTAAATTATGACAGAAAACGAATTAGCACGGATAGTATTTGACCTAGGACTTAAAGTTCACAAAACACTTGGCCCGGGTTTGTTAGAAAGTGTTTATGAAGAATGCTTGGTTAGAGAATTAATTGAAAATAATATTGAAGTTGAACGCCAAAAAGAAATACCAATCATTTACAATGATAAACTACTTTCAACTGGATTCAGAGTAGATATAATGATTGAAAAAAAATTAATTATTGAATTGAAGGCTACCAAAGAAATTAGCGACCTACACATGGCTCAATTATTAACTTATTTAAAGTTATCCAATTGCAAACTAGGTTTAGTAATCAATTTTAATTCAGTTCTATTTAAAAATGGTGTTAGACGCATAATAAATGGCTATTTGTAATTCAAATCAACTTGTTGATTTTAGCTGAAAAATTATATTAAAATAGTTTGATCAAATTACTAGCTTTGTGTCTAGACGAAAAATGTTAAACGTGCCTTTGTGCACTTTGTGGTAAAAGAAAAATGATATTGTGTATTGCCGAAAAGCCATCCGTAGCGAAAGACATAGCGGAAATTCTTGGAGCCCGAAATCGTAAAGACGGCTACTGGGAAGGAAATGGCTATTGGGTAAGTTGGACATTTGGTCATTTGTGCACTTTAAAAGAACCACACGATTACAAAGAGAATTGGAAGTGGTGGAAATTGGAAGATTTACCGATTATTCCACAAAACTTCGGTATTAAAGTCGTTGACGATGCCGGCGTTCAAAAGCAATTCAAATGCATTGAAAATCTAGTTGCACAATGTGATTCGGTTATCAACTGCGGGGATGCTGGGCAAGAAGGAGAATTGATTCAGCGATGGGTTTTGTTGAAAGCAAAATGCACCAAACCAGTTCAGCGCCTTTGGATTTCCTCATTGACCGAAGAAGCAATTAAAGAAGGATTTCAGAAATTAAAAGACGGAAAACAATACGATAATTTATACGCCGCAGGTTCTGCTCGTGCGATTGGTGATTGGCTACTTGGAATTAACGCAACACGCGCTTTTACCAAGAAATTCGGTCAAGGAAAAGCTACACTTTCCATCGGACGTGTTCAAACGCCAACTTTGGCAATGATTGTGCAGCGCCAAAAAGAAATTAACGCCTTTAAATCGGCAGAATATTGGGAACTGAAAACAGTTTATCGCGATACTGAATTCTTGTGTCAAATCGATCGTTTAACATCTGAAGAAAAAGCGAATAAAGGATTAGACTACTTAAAACAACATGAATTCGAAGTCACTTCCTTTGAACAAAAAGAAGGAAAAGAGGGAAATCCACGTTTGTTTGATTTGACAGGTTTACAAGTGGAAGCCAACAAGAAATTTGGATTTTCTGCTGATGACACATTGAAGCATGTTCAGTCGTTGTACGAAAAGAAGATTGTGACTTATCCGCGTGTTGATACGACCTATCTATCCGAAGATATTCATCCGAAGGTGGAAGGGATTTTGCGTGGCATGCAGTATTATTCACGCTTTACAGCTCCCTTATTACAAGCTCCAATTCCGAAACCAAAAGCGGTTTTCGACGATAAGAAAGTTACAGATCACCACGCGATTATTCCAACGGGTGTGAATCCGAGCGGTATTAATCCTGCCGAGCAACAAGTGTATGATTTAATTGCACGTCGTTTTATTGCCGTTTTCTATCCTGAATGTAAAATATCAACAACAACTGTTCTTGCAAAAGTTGGAACATTGGATTTTAAAGTAACAGGAAAACAAATTCTTGAGCCAGGATGGAGAATCATTTATTCTGATCAAACAAATGATGCCGCTGATTCTGATTCCAAAAAGAAAGAAGATGAGGAACGTGTTTTGCCAACCTTCGTTGAGGGTGAAAAAGGTCCACACGCGCCAGTAGTTCATAAAGGAAAAACGTCTCCGCCAAAACCGTACACCGAAGCGACTTTATTGCGCGCAATGGAAACAGCTGGTCGACAAGTGGAAGACGAAGAAATGCGTGATTTAATGAAGGATAACGGAATTGGTCGACCTTCCACACGTGCAAACATTATTGAGACACTTTTCCGTCGCAGATACATTGAAAAAAATCGTAAAAACATTCTTGCAACACCAACAGGAATGGACTTGATTGATACGATTCAAAATGAATTATTGAAAAGTCCTGAACTTACAGGAAATTGGGAACGCAAAATTCGCTTGATTGAAAAAGGTGAATATCAATTGGATGTTTTCAAACAAGAATTATTTAAAATGGTGCGTGAATTAACGGATGAAGTAATTTTCAATACATACCGTAAAATTGAAATTCACGATCCGAATGCCGTTGTAGAAAAACCGAAAGCCACGCGTGCTCCACGTCAACCAAAAGAGAAAGTGGAAATTGAAAACCTCGATTGTCCAAAGTGCAAGAACGCCAAGTTGATGAAAGGAAAAGCGGCTGTTGGCTGTTCTAATTTCAAAGAATGTGGCTTCAAAATTCCGTTTGAATTATTGGGTAAAAAACTCACCGAAGGACAATTATTGGACCTACTGCAAAAAGGGAAAACAGGTTCGATTAAAGGCCTAATCGTTCCCGGAAAAGCAGAACCAGTCAATGCGAAATTAGTCCTTGACGGCAGTTTTAATGTTGGTTTGGGCTAACTTAACGATTCACATGTAAATAGCCTTGGTAACTTTGTTTATTTCCGTTTTGGAAGGAATACTCAATCATATAGAAATAAACTCCATCTACCACTTGAGCTCCAAGTAAATCTTTTCCGTCCCAAACCGCGGTTGGATTAGATGATTCAAAAACAACATTTCCCCAGCGATTAACAACTTTTAATGATATTTCTTTCACCTTACAATTCGCTGTGAATACAAAATCATCATTTACACCATCACCATTCGGGGTAAAGACATTCGTTTCCAAAATCGAACATTGTTCCTCATCAACGATTGGTGGCTGAGGATTCTCAGGATAACCAAAACAAGGATCTGCAATTTTTGTGATGTATAAATCTTTTTTGAAACTACCAGGAAGCGTTGTGGAACCGAAAGAAGCATTTTCTACATAATAACCGCATGAAACTAAATTACAATTTGAATCTGCAAAAACAGATGTTGCACGGTCCTCATAAATTCCTCCTCCTTGCAATGCCCAGCGCCATTTTCCTAATGTATCAATCGCAGCCACGAAAGCTTGTACACTATCAGTTCCAGCATCTAAATTAATTGTACTTCCGAAAGAAGCGTTACCTCTAAATTGTCCAGAGATAAAAATATTATGGTTTTTATTTGTCGCTACAGCTGTTCCACGATCGCTTCCACTCGATGAACCAGCTTTTTTTACCCATTTCCAATTTCCATTAAAATCCATTCGCGCAACAAAAATATCTCGTCCGTTCGGCCCACCATTGTTGTTCACCGAATCTAATCCAAAACCAGCCTTGTCTTTAAACTCACCCGTTATGTATACATGTTTATCTGCGCCAATTGCTATTCCATCCGCACGATCATCTAAAACGCCACCACCCGAACGAGCAAATAGATGATTCCCACTCGCGTCATATTTCGTAACAAACACATCCTGTCCGCCACTGGTTGTCAATGTATTCGCTCCGAAATTTACAGTATTTCGGAAACCACCTACAATATACGGGTTTCCATATTCATCAACAGCCACACGATTGTCTTTTTGTTGATCTTCACCATCAAAGGTTCTCACCCATTGCCAAGCTCCTGCTGTAGATATTTTTGCTAAAAATGCTAACGAATCGTTGGGAGAAGCGGTAATATGCGGTCCAAACTCAGCTGTACTAGGTCCATTTGCTCCAAAACAAAAAGCTGAAATAAAACCTGTTACATAAATATTCCCATTTTTATCTGATGCAACATCATGCCCATGATCGTCACCAACGTCCGTACCGACAACGTCCAACCAAATAAAGTTCCCATTTGAATCCAGCTTCAAAACAAAAATATTATCTGTGTAGGAAGAAGGAAGTGATGCAAACAAACTTCCGAACGAGATTGAACCCCAACAAGTACCAGTGATATAGATATTATCGTTTTCATCTAAACACATTCCCAAACCGCGATCGTCGTAATAGTTGGTTCCATTTTTAACCCACAAATAATTTCCATTCGGATCTATTTTAGCTATAAAAACTTCCTTACTATGTGGATTTGAAAAAGGTATGTGAATACTCCCGAAATCAGCTTCTTCGTTGTAATAACCTGTAACATAAGTATTTCCTGCGCCATCCATAACAACATCAGAAGCTTTATCAGATAAATTTCCTCCTCCTTTAATTGCCCAATCCCAACTTTGCGATAAAAGTGAAACTGGCAAAAATGAACAGAGTACTAGAATAAGAAAAATGGAGATCGATTTCATAGAGCACAGTTTTAATATTATAAGGACCTTAAAAATTAACAAATAGTTGCCTAAATGTCAAATTATTTTCATTTTTAATTCTCAACGAATAAGAATGTATTCTCAATAATATTTCATAGACTTGCTTTGAAATGAAAAAACATTTACTGTACATACTTGTATTATTGTCCTTTAACTCACTTTGTCAGGAGATTGAAGACAATCCATTCAAAGATGCGCCGCTCACCTTTCCAATTGTCATTCACTACGAAAACGTAAGTGCGAACATTAGTCATGTGAGTCGTTTACGGTTAAAAGTGCTCGCAGAATACCTACAAGAAAACCCAACTTTTTCAATTATTATTGAAGGTCATGTGTGCTGTGGACCAGCAGATCGTCTTTCGACAAAACGAGCACGAGCTGTTTACAAACATTTGCTGAAACTGGAAGTAAATCGAGCTCAGATGAGTTACATCGGTATGTCATTCAACGAACCGATTGTAAAAGTTGAGAAAAATGAACAAGATAAAGAGCGCAATCGACGTGTTGAAATTGAGTTGATTGTTCCAAGTAAACGATGATAAATCAACTATTCTTTGTAGTTTTATCTAAAATCAATTCAAATGAAAAAATTCTTATTACTCGTTGCATTGACATTCGCTGGAACTTCAGCGGTAAATGCACAAAAAGTGTATTCCGTTGATGCTGAATACAAAGCAGATGTGAAAGTATATGTTGTTGATGCCGAATACAAAGCAGATTTATTAGTTTACAAAGAAAACGCTGAATACAAAGCTGGCGACAATGACGGCAAATGGTATTTTGTTGATGCTGAATACAAAGCAAAAAAGAAAATCTATTTCGTAGACGCAGAATACAAAGCAGATATTAAAATTTATTTCGTGGACGCTGAATACAAAGCTGGTTGGAAAAACAGTTCTAAAAAAGCAGAAATGTATTAATGAATAATCTTTTAAGATCTTAAAGCGCTGAAGGGAAACTTTCAGCGTTTTTGTTTTGTACTGTTCTCAATCGTTTTACGGCATTTTCCCGTGTTACCAATTCAAGTGGTCGCAAGAATATTTTACTATCCAACCAGGAAATAATATCAAAATACATGAATGCTTTTTTCTCAAGTGGATTGTTCTCCAATTCAAGCATTTTTTCTTTCAAACGAATGAATTGACGATGCACATTTTTCTCTGATGGTTCGCTAAATAAATAGCGCACGAACTCTAAGATATTACGCTGATATACACTAATCTGTCCCTTTTTAGAAAAATAACGATAGGTCGAACGAATATTGGATTCCACCAAGGTATCATTTCCCATTTCGTAATGACAAACCAACAATAGAATCCGCGTAAAAGCCAAAATGTCTTCGCGTAAGTCAATTTGCTTTTCGTTGTAAATCTTATTCAACCATTTGACAGCAATTTTGAATTTACCACAACCAATAAACAAACATGCAATTTTGTAATAGAAGATAAGAATCGAATGTTTGTCAAGCATTGGTAAAAAACGATTCAACTCATCTTCCAGTGCATCAACAATACGCGTACCTGATGTAAATTGTCCGCGCATGAAATGGCGATTGATCTGATGCACATAAATTGCTTTGAACAGATTGAGATTTATGTTTTCTGTAAGAACAAACTCTTTATTTCGCTTGATTCCGGTAAGTTCCCGTAGTACTTTCTCGAACTCTTTGATGTAGCGCAACTTATTCAACACAACCAATAAACTATTTAACGCTTTGATATACGCTTCCAATTTATGTTGTTTCATTTCAGGGTTTCCATGGAACAAGTCAACTAACTTTCGCGCATAAACGTATCCATTTTCAAAATCTTGGATGTAAAAGAAATATCCTACATACGCATTATACATGTGCAAACGCTCTTGAAATGACAAGCTGTTTTCGTCAAAGTCGGGAATGTTCTCTTGAAATAAATCTGCAATTTGCGCAATGTCTTCCGGATCCTTACTGAAACCTGTTTGCACATAAAAGGCATTCATTTTTAAGGCCAAATTGGAATAGCCATTTCCATTTCGAATGCTTTCAGTAACGTTATTTGTGTAATCAATCAAGGCATTCACACGTTGTTGATTTCCGGATTCAATCGTTTTGGGGATTACTAATTTTTCCAGATCAAGGATTTCCAATAACAAAATGGAACTATTGTTTTCTATCGCCAACAGCTTAGCTTTATCCAACATTTTCACACATTCTTTATATAAACATTTGTTATACAGAATGCGCGCATAATCTAAATACATGGTCAATTCCAAATGTTCTTCCTTGCTCGCATTTAATAAACGTAAACTCTTTAATAGTTGAGAATACAAATGCGCTTTCATGTTTGAAATTTGCCCTGGAACAAAGGATTTTTCTTTGCGAAGAATCGCTTCCTCATCATACATTTCTTGTTTCTCAATCGCATCAAACAACCGCAAAAACTTTTTATCACCAGCCGGATTTATACGTGTTGTATAGATTTTGAAAAAGCGCTTCTCCCCTTTCGATAAGGAATGAATTAATTTAAATAATTGATCACTTTTAACGTTAGACATCGTAATTATAAAACTATCTATTTACTTTATTTGTATACAATAATACTATTTTTCTTTTCAAAATAGATATTTATCTATCGTAGCTTGAATTGTTTTTTGTTTTCACGTTAGATTGTGTCCTCTTACATTTGATACATAATTCAATTCCAGTGTTTTTCAGGAATAATTATTTTAGATTTTATTGAGTTCCTTGCTATTACTTCCTTTTTTATTTTAAAGTTTTGGGGAAGTATAAAAATTTTTCAGGTTGATGCAAGAGAATAAACAAAGGGAGCGCTTTAAGCAACGCTCCCTTTGTTTTTTTTTATTAACAGATTGTTTAGATTCGACTCTGATATGTAAACAAGTCGAAGTATCTTCCTTTTTTCGCAATCAACTCATCGTGTTTACCACGCTCAACAATTTTCCCTTCTTCTATCACTAAAATTTGATCTGCTTTTTGAATTGTACTCAAACGGTGTGCAATCACAAACGTTGTTCTGTTTTGCATCAAATCTTGCAAACTGCGTTGAATGAATGATTCACTTTCTGTATCCAAATTCGATGTTGCTTCATCCAAAATAATCACTTTAGGATTTGCCAACAAAGCGCGTGCAATGGAGATTCGCTGACGTTGTCCACCTGAAAGTTTTACACCACGTTCACCAATTACTGTATCTAATCCCAATTCAAAGCGATCGGTGAATTCATTCACGTATGCTCCCTGAACAGCTCTTAACAATTCTTCTTCAGTTGCATTTGGTCGCGGAAACAAAATGTTTTCACGAATCGTACCTTCATATAAGAAATCATCTTGTAATACAACACCGAGGTGTTTTCTAAAACTGCTCAAATTGATTGTTGAAGTATCAACTCCATCCAAGGTAATCATTCCACCAGTTGGATTTAAGAAAGTCGCTGCCAATCCTGCAATTGTTGATTTTCCTGAACCTGACGAACCAACCAAGGCTGTCACACTTCCTGCTGGTGCTGAAAACGTAATGTCATGCAAGACTTCTTTGCTTTCCTCATAACTAAAACGAACATCGTTAAATTCGATGTCACCTTTAATCGATTCAATTTCAACGGTACGAACTTCAGGATCATTTTCCTCTGTCATGTTCATCAATTCCTGCGTACGATCCAATCCTGCCATCGCTTCTGTCAATTGACTTCCGATGTTACTCATTTGTACAATTGGTGCAATCATGAATCCTAAGAACAGTGTAAATGAAATAAAATCTCCAGTAGACATTGTATTTCCCATCATGAAATATCCACCAATTCCCATAATTCCAGCGGATGCTAAACCAAGTAAGAACGTCGATGAACTTGTCATGATCGCAGTTGCAGTCAAGGATTTTTTCACGTTTTCAAACAAACGATCTACTCCTTTTTCGAAAATTTTATTCTCTTGCTCTTCTGCATTAAATCCTTTGATGACACGAACACCGTTCATTGTTTCTGTTAAACGTCCGGTAACTTCAGCATTGATCTTACCGCGATCTCTAAATACTGGGCGAATATATGCGAATGCTTTTAAAGCAATAAATGCAAAGACCACAACAGGAAGTAATACAAACAAGGTCATCCATGCATTGATTTTGATCAAAAACACCAAGGCAATAATCGAGGTAATTGTTCCACCAATCAATTGTACCAAACCTGTTCCCACAATATTGCGAACCCCTTCAACATCCGTCATTACACGAGAAACTAAGGCTCCCGATTTATTGTTATCGAAAAAACTAATCGGCAATGTCAATAATTTACGTTGCACTTTTGTTCTCAAAACAGAAATCAAACGCTGTGCTTCAACACTCAGTAATTTTGTCAGTGAATAGGAACTGACAGCTTGCACCAATAAAGAAGCGCAAACTACCACGATTAAAATCCACAAGGCATGTTTGTCACCTGAAGGCACAACAACATCTAACAGATTTTTACTCGCGTAAGGAAGCACCAATCCTGCTAAACTTCGAATGATTATTAGTATTAAACCAATTGATATTATTTTTTTTCTCGGCCAGATAAACTCTTTAAATGCCCATGAAAAGGATACGTTTTTTTTACTCATGCTTCATTTTTGTCTAAAATCTTGCCAAAAGTTACCTAGGTGACAATCCGTCATGAATTATCAACAAAGGAAAACATGAAACGAAAAACAAGCATTATCATTGGAAAAGTCACAGCAATTCTAACTTTTGGTAGTCTAGCGGCTTTTGTCCCAAGACATTGCCAAGGTCACCAACAACATTGCGGGTCTCAAACTGAACATTGTCACACACACAAACAACATACACATCACCATCAACTACATGAGCAAAACAACGCTTCAAACAAACAGAAAGAACCAATTTTTCATGTAGCAACTTCAAAAGACTCCGATTTTCGGGGTCTTTTTTTTATTCAATTTTTCATGAAACGCCCATTATTACTGACTTTTACCCCCCCCTTTAATACTTTATAAAATTTATACCTAATTTTCTTAGGTATATAAAATAAAAAGTATATATTTGTATCATGTATTCATCAGAACTAGTAAAAGGAACTTTAAAAACGATTATTTTAAAGTTATTGTCGGAAAGCGACAAAATGTATGGGTATGAGATTACTCAGAAAGTAAAAGACCTTACGGGTGGAAAAATTCAATTGACTGAAGGCGCGTTGTATCCTACATTGCACGCGATGGAAGCACAAGGAATTTTAACCACAGATGTAGTGAATGTAGGAAACCGCATTCGTAAGTATTACTCAGTAACTCAAACCGGTAAAAAAGTCGCGACAGAAAAGGTGAATGAGTTTTCGGACTTCATCGACACGATGATTTTCCTGTTAGACTTAAAACCTAAAATGGGTTAAAATGTATGTTTTAAAAGACGAACACATATCGTTCATTCTTGAGGACATTAGACGTAATGGAATTGAGTCGGAGGAGCTGCAGCTAGATCTCCTGGACCACATTTGTTGTGTGATTGAAACAGAAATGTTACCTGACAAAAACTTCGATGAATTTTACCGAAGCATTATCCCGCGTTTTTATAAACGTGAGCTAAAGGAAATTCAAGAAGAGACACAATTATTACTAACATTTAAAAATTATTACGCCATGAAAAAAGTCATGATCATGAGTGGAGCGTTTTCAGCTTTCACCTTTATAATTGGTTCTTTGCTTAAAATTATGCATTGGCCTGGAGCATCACTATTATTGCTCACTGGAATTGTTTTTTTCTGCTTCTTGTTTCTTCCAATCCTTTCAATTTTGAAGGTAAAAGAACAGAAACAAAGTAAAGACAAATTGCTCATCGGAATCGCTACCATATTTGCAATTGCAATTTGTTTAGCAACATTATTTAAAGTGATGCATTGGCCATTTGCCAGCATGTTATGGTCAAGTTCGCTTGGAATTCTTTTTTTTCTGTTTCTACCGATTTATTTCTTCGGAGGAATTCGTAATCCAGAAACGAAAACGAACACGATCATTTCATCCATTTTGATTCTCACAGCAGGTGGTTTATTGTTTATTCTGACGAATCTTAGAGCAAGTCATGTAACCGAAGAAGCTGTTTTCAATTCAGATGATCAATTGCGAGCAAGTTACGCATATTTGAGCGAGCAAAAAAGTTCAGACTCTTTAAGCGAAAATCAACAATTGCTCATTAAAAAGGCAGATGCATTGTGTTTGAAAATTGAAAACTTAAAAGTTGGACTAATAAAATCAATCACTCCTGATGGAAAAGAAATGGCAGAAAATGAGGCGATTCGTTTGTTCAGTAACAAATTTGACCCTGTTCAATCGTACTTATTTGCTGAAAACGGTCAAGCATCAACTGAATTAGCATCTATCAAAAAGGAACTTGCAGAATTGCAAAAATTGGTTCAAGAAAACACTGCGGATAAAGAATGTTCGTTAATTAGTACAGAAAATATCCATCGTTCAGATTACAAAAATCAAACTCTTTCTTGGGAAGAATTTTATTTCAAAGGTCTACCAATGGAAAACGTTTTTCGAAATTTTAATCAATTATTGGTGAACATTCGAATCGTTGTAGTAAGCAACAATTAATTAAATCGATAGAAGAGGTCTAAAAACAACAACTTTATTCAAACTCTCTGAGGTGAATCAAAAAGTGATGAAATGCAAGGCGTTAGAATAATGATTTCGGGGTTTACATTCGTAAATCACTAATGCTTAATTTCGAAAACAACGAAGCAGTTTATTGCTTTTTGAGCACCTTCGGAAAATTAATTGTCTTGGAATCCCTGGTTAATCCACAAATAAACAACATTCTTAGTACTATCATCCAACACATGATCCATCGGCATTTGGGCAAAATTAGTATCACCTAATAAACATCCTGCCAATTGGCCTGTTTCCACAATCTCTGCAATATGTTCGTAATCATAAAGTTCGACAGATGAACTTCCAATTGAGTGACATTGGATGCAATGTGCTTCAATAATCGGTTCAATATCCTTGTGATACGAAACGACAGTTGGATCAATTGGTTTTATGCTTCCCTTTTCACAACTCAATAATGCCACGAAACAGCCTAATACCGCGATGTACTTCTTTTTCATATATTCCTTTTTACGCATCAAAAGTACAGGCGTGATGTAGCTGTAATATTAAAGAGATATTAAGCTTTTAATTTAAATGTTAAACTTCCTTCACATCTAGTTAATATTAACTTTTGCGTCTTTTCTCGCTTGAAAAGCTGTTAAAACATTCACATATTAATCCAACACATCTTTTCGATTAATAATGAAGTAATCGTACCTTTACATTGTTAATCAACTACTAAGAATATGTATTTCTCTCCACTCAAAAGCATTGCTGCATTTGCATTAATTGCTGTCACAATTTTCAGTTGTAAAAAAGATCAAACGCCGGATGATCAAACTCCAACTCCAACTGGACCCTATTCGAACATCGAAAATACACTTGGTTTTAATTTACTAGACAAAGTCAAAGGAATTTGGAATGGCCCAGTTACGTCAACAACAGCACTTGGTAGTTTTCCTGAATGGATTGTCGATTTTCGTCCAATTTCTGCGAGTCAAATCTCCGCAAAAAACGAATTAGACACGATGAATGATATTCACATGTCGTTTTTCATTGCCAAGTACAACAACGAATACCGTGTGGCATTCAGAAATGGTGGCGCTTTTGGTGGACAAATACGTGTTTCTTATTTATTAGCAGATAGTGTTTCTGAAACGGCTTCGCAATCCTATTATCGCTTTTCCGAAATTTTGAAAGGCAAAAATCGTTGTTATGCTGAAGTAATCGTTAAACAAGATAGTTTGATTATTAAATCATATACGAATCATTACGACACACAACCCACTGCAACACCTCATATGGTTTGGAGTGCGAAATTGCAAGATCAAACAACGTGTACTGCAGCTGTGAGTCAGTTTTCATTCCCACAAAAATCCTTGTCATTTGACTTAAGCGAATCATTTATGGGATTAACGGAATCGATTTTTTATTCCATCACGGGTGGAGATCCGTATCCAGAAACAGACCAACCTTATTTAGGAAAAGTAAACATTTCCTATTCCTATTCTGGAGCTTTTTCTCCTGTTTCAAGTAAAAAAGTAATGTTGATTGTTTCTGCTCAACCTTTGATATCAGGTACAGGATTGAACACAAACAATTTAAAATTCCGCTCGCGTTACGTTGTATTAAGTGCATCAGACTTAAACTTCACGTTTAATTATCTGCATCCTGGAACGTATTATGTGTATGCGTTTTATGACAATGATGGAAACGGAACTGCAAATAGCGGTGATTGGATAAGTGCGACGAATACGACATTCTCATTAACGAGTCAACAAACGGTTTCAGCCAATACACAGATCAATTTTACCATTCCATAAGCCCTTACATAATTAGATTTAGACAAAAAATTAGCCTTCTCAACAAAAGCTTATCTTTGTCTTCTAAAAAATAGTTCATGCCCTTTTCAAAATTAGGTTTAGCACCAGAATTCATTCGCGTAATTGAAATCCAAAAATACGCACAACCAACTCCTATCCAAGAAGCTGCAATTCCAGCTATTCTTGACAGCAAAGATGTTTTAGGAATTGCGCAAACTGGTTCTGGAAAAACAGCGAGTTTTGTTTTACCATTGCTAACCAATTTAAAGGAAAGTAAGCCCTTAAAAAATCGACACATCAAAACGTTGGTGGTCGTTCCAACCCGCGAATTAGCGATTCAGGTGCGTGAAGTATTTCAATTGTTCAGCGGCGCATTGGACACACCAATTAAAACAATGGCAGTTTACGGAGGTGTTTCAATTAACCCTCAAATGAAAGCTTTAATGGGTGTTTCGATTTTGATTGCAACGCCAGGACGTTTACTCGAACTTGAACGACTGAATGCGATTAATCTTTCCGAAGTGCAAACGTTGGTATTGGATGAGGCCGATAAAATGCTCAACCTCGGATTCAAGGATGAGATGAATGAAATTTTTGACTTGCTTCCAAAAAAACGTCAAAACTTGCTCTTCTCGGCTACCTTAAGTGAAGATTTATCGGGGATTACTTCGGTTGTTTTACATGACCCAGTTACCATCAAAATTGGAGAAGAAAAGGAAAACATTGAACTGATTACACAAACGGGTTATTTTATTTCGGAAGAGAAAAAAGGTCCTTTGTTGCGCTATATCATCAAGTCACAAAACATGAAACAAGTGTTGGTGTTTACCTCATCAGCATTCAAAGCAGACCAAGTAACTGAAAAATTGCGAAAAAACGGTGTTGATGCAATGGCTATGCACAGCAAGAAAAGCCAAGAAGCGCGTGTTCGTGCACTAACGAATTTCAAAAATGGAAACACTCGTGTACTGGTTGCAACAGACATCATTGCACGCGGAATCGATATTCAGTTTTTACCGTATGTTATCAATTACGAATTACCACGCTCACCAAAAGATTACGTTCACAGAATTGGTAGAACTGGTCGTGCGGAAAATCCGGGAGAAGCAATTTCACTTGTGACACCTGACGAAGCAAATCATTTCCGTGTGATCCAAAAGAAAATGGGGAAATGGGTAACGATGGTGGATGGAGAGACGCTGAATTTGCATGGATTTTAGAATTTAGAACCGAGAGTTGAGAACCGAGAATCGAGACGAACAAGGAGCAAGGAGCAAGGAACAAAGACCGCTGCGCTGTAGGACAAAAGACCGCTGCGCTTAAGGACTTGTTAGTGTTAAATCACTAAAATCATTCATTCTAACATCTAAAAATCTTTTGTCTTGAGTCCTTTGTCTTTTGTCCTGCAGTCTTAAAGTCCAATCAAACTATTAACAAGCCCAATTCCTTCAAAGGTGCCATTGCTTTTCCGTACCAGAATGGTTCAAAATCTTCTGAATTCATGGTGTAATAATGTGCTTCAACTTCTTTAAACGAAAGCGTTTTGGCTTGATTTCGATCCAACTTTGGCAATATTTCCATCAACCAATTTCCTTGTTCTTCTGAAAGTAGAATTTCTACACTTTCTGAATTTCCATGAAACAACAAAGCCGCTTGTTCGAATGTTCGCCCTTTTTTCGTTTTTGTAAAATAGGAAATCTGTGGTTGCGATCCAATCCAAATCACTTTTGCATTCGAAGCATGAAAGGCAAATTCTTCATTCTCAATCGCTGATTCTATGAAATTACTTGGGATTTTTGTTCGTGGTACTTTGAACTCAAACCATTCGTGAACTGGAATTTCAAAGCCAATTCCATGCATAAAATTGTACAAGGATTTCTTTAAACCAAACGAGAATTTTCCGTGATCAATTCCTGTTTTGTCCGTGTATTGAACATCGTTGTTCGCAAAAGTTCCAATTTCAGTATCGCGAATGATTTCAAACGCATCTGGATTCAATCCAACCGGACTATGCGCAGTTAACGCAAATTGATGCCAAAATCCAGATTGCACAACGCCGATTTCAAAAAGCTGACGCACCATTTCCAATGAATCAATTGTTTCTTGAACCGTTTGAGTTGGATACGCATACATCAAATAAGCGTGTACTAAAATTCCAGCTTCTGTGAAATGATGAGTTACTTGCGCAACTTGTTCAACCGTAACACCTTTATCAATCAATTGCAATAAACGATCTGATGCCACTTCGAGTCCACCGGAAACGGCAATACATCCAGAAGCTTTTAAGAGCAAACACAAATCACGTGTGAACTTTTTCTCAAAGCGGATATTCGTCCACCATGTAACGATCAAGTTTCTACGCAAAATTTCAATGGCCACTTCACGCATCAATGCTGGTGGAGCCGCTTCGTCTACAAAATGAAAACCATTGTGCCCTGTTTGCTGAATCAATTCTTCCATTCGATCCACCAATACTTTCGCAGCAACAGGCTCATAGATTTTGATGTAATCCAAGGAAATATCACAAAACGTACATTTTCCCCAATAACATCCATGCGCCATTGTCAACTTATTCCAGCGACCATCGCTCCACATTCGATGCATCGGATTCGCAATTTCAATCACAGAAATATACTGGTCCAACAATAAATCAGAATAATCAGGTGTTCCAACTTCCAATTGTTTGTAATCCGGCGTTGTTGAACCATTCACATATTCAACCTTTCCATTTCGACAAACAAACGTTCGTTTCAATGCATCAATCGATCGTTTTCCATTGAGGTGCTCAAGCAAATTTTCGATTGGCGCTTCACCATCATCTAAGGTGATAAAATCTAAATAATCAAAAACGCGTGCATCGCTTAATTGGCGTAATTCGGTATTTGGGAAACCACCGCCCATCGCAATTTTAATCGAAGGAAATGTTTCTTTAATGTATTTTGAAGCTCGAAATGCAGAATATAAATTCCCAGGAAAGGGAACAGAAAAAGCAACCAGTTTCGGATTTACTGCTGTAATTCGTTCATGCAAAATCGCTAAACTAAGTTCATCAATGTAGGTCGTTGAACCTTGTAAAGTAGCATGCAATTCATCAAACGAATTTGCTGACATTCCCAATTTATCTGCGTAGCGACTAAAACCAAAATGTGGATCAATTGCTTCGATGATTAAGTCGGATAAATCTTCCAGAAACAAGGTTGCTAAGTGCTTGGCTTTGTCCTGCAAACCCATGCTTCCAAAGGCCCAATCCAAGTCATCCAATTGTTCGAAGCGACTTGCTTGCGGCAAATAATCTACTTGACAAATCGTATGTGAAAAGGTTGGGTTTTTACCTTGCAGGAAGGCAATGACAGGATCAATCAAGCGAATGTAAGCAGCTTTCAATTGAACGATTCGCATTGCATTTTCCGAAAGTTCAAGTTGTTGTTGATCGATTGTTTCAAATAAATCACTTAATCCTTGCTTTGAAAAAAGTGCCAAAATCACTTCAATACCCAAATCGGCTTGTACGCAAGAAATTCCCTTTGTATTCAAAAACCCTTTCAAATAGGCCGAAGCTGGGTACGGCGTATTCAATTGCGTGAACGGAGGCGTGATGATAAGAAGCTCTTTTTGCAAGAAAATTGATTTAAATTTTGGGGTAAAAATACTGAAATCTAAGGTTCACTAAAACAGAATAAATAGCGAATTCATCCTCCACTCCATTTTAAATAGGTACTTTTGCGGCAAATTAAGCGTGTTTCTGTCCGACGGATTCACCGAATCGAAGAGAAATATGAAGAGAATCATTGAATACAGAAAGTTATTTGACGTAACAAGAGAGGCCGATTTAGCACAATTGAAAAAAGTTTACCGCAATTTGGTAAAAGAATGGCATCCAGATAAATTTCAAGATGGTGATCCAAAAAAAGCGGAGGCTGAATTGAAAAGTCAAGAAATCATCGAAGCCTATTCTTTCCTTGTAAGTATTTCTCCTGAAACGCATGCGTTGTCAAAAGACGAATATGCTGAAGTGATCAGTTCGCAAATGATTGAAGATTTCCAATACAAAGGAATGGCGATGAAAATCACGTTCCAAAATGGAAATGTGTACGAATACTTCAATGTGCAACCAAGTGTTTATAATAAAATGCGTAGCACTCCAACTTTGGAACGTTTCGCGCGTCGCCATATTTTAAGTTCGTACACGTACAGAAAAGTAATGAATACGAAAGGAGACAACTAAGGAGGATTTATCATTCATCATTTGTGATTCGTGATTTATAATTAGGAATCATGAATTCTGAATCATTAATTTTTAGTCTAAATAGTTTTTATCTTTGCATGCAAATTCAGTTCAATGGCCGATACTAGATATAACCTTCGTGGCGTTTCAGCAGGAAAAGAAGACGTTCACAACGCAATCAAAAATGTTGACAAGGGATTATTCCCTCAAGCATTTTGTAAAATCGTTCCTGATTATTTATCAGGTGATGAGGATTATTGTATTGTGATGCACGCAGATGGCGCTGGGACAAAGTCATCGTTGGCCTATATGTATTGGAAAAAGACAGGCGATATTTCTGTTTGGAAAGGAATTGCACAAGACGCGTTGATCATGAACATTGATGATTTATTGTGTGTTGGTGCGACGGATAAAATTTTACTTTCTTCAACGATTGGTCGTAACAAGAATTTAGTTCCAGGTGAAGTGATTTCGGCGATTATCAATGGTACTGAAGAATTATTGGAAACTTTGAGAAATCAAGGAATTGGAATTCATTCGACTGGTGGTGAAACAGCAGATGTTGGTGATTTAGTTCGCACAATTATCGTTGATTCAACTGTTGTCTGTCGCATGAAACGTTCTGAAGTAATTTCAAATCATACGATTCAAGGTGGAGGTGTTATAGTTGGATTGGCGTCATTTGGTCAAGCAACATACGAAACAGAATACAATGGCGGAATGGGTTCAAACGGACTTACTTCAGCACGACATGATGTTTTCAATAAAACCTTAGCAGCAGATTTCCCTGAAAGTTTTGACCCAAGTGTACCAAGTGATTTGGTGTATTCTGGAACAAAAAACTTAACAGATACAGTTGAAGGTTCACCAATTGATGCTGGAAAATTAGTATTGTCTCCAACGAGAACATACGCTCCAGTTATCAAGCAGATATTAGATAAACACCGTTCTGATATTCACGGAATGGTTCACTGTTCAGGTGGTGCGCAAACGAAAGTATTGCATTTTGTAGACAACGTCCACATCATCAAAGACAATTTATTCCCAATTCCTCCACTTTTCAAATTGATTCAAGAAGAATCTGGAACGGATTGGAAAGAAATGTACAAGGTCTTCAACATGGGCCACCGTATGGAAGTGTATGTTTCTCCTGAACATGCTCAATCAATTATTGAAATTTCAAAATCATTCAATATCGATGCACAAGTTGTTGGTCGAGTTGAAGCAAATGATGGAAAGAAGTTAACAATTGAGTCTGTTTACGGTACATTTGAATATTAAAGAATTTTATTAGGTCGATTTTGCCGTAGGGACAAGTCGCGACTTGTCCGTGCAGTTGCAAATTATCGGACAAAAAAAATAATTTTATGAGTGATTTACTATCGAAATTAGAAGCTATCCATTACCGTTTTGTTGAAGTTGGAAAACAAATCGTGGATCCAGATATTATCTCGGATATGGAACGCTACGTGAAATTAAATCGCGAATACAAAGACCTTGAAGAATTAGACAATGTCTATAAAGAATATGCCAACGTTCTTGGGAATCTGAAAAGTGCAAAAACACTTTTGGAAACCGAAACCGATCCTGAAATGCGCGAAATGGCGAAGATGGAAATCGATGAGTTGGAACAAAAACGACCACAAATGGAAGAAGACATTAAACTAATGTTGATTCCAAAAGACCCAGAAGACGATAAAAATGCCATTATGGAGCTTCGTGCTGGAACAGGTGGTGATGAAGCGTGTATTTTCGTTGAAGATATTTTCAGAATGTACACGATGTTCTTCAAAGAAATGGGTTGGCAATATGAAATCCTGAATTCATCTGAAGGAACGGTAAAAGGTTACAAAGAGATTTCAATGGAAATCGTTGGAATTGGATTGTATGGAATGTTGAAATTTGAATCAGGTGTTCACCGAGTTCAACGTGTTCCAGAAACAGAATCGCAAGGTCGTGTTCACACTTCAGCAATTACAGTGGCTGTTTTACCAGAAGCGGAAGAAGTGGATTTTGAACTTGACATGAACGATGTGAGAAAAGATACTTTCCGTGCATCTGGAGCAGGTGGTCAGCACATTAATAAAACTGAATCAGCAATTCGTTTAACGCACATTCCAACTGGTGTTGTTGTTGAGTGTCAAGATGGACGTTCACAACATAAAAACTTAGAAAAAGCGATTTCTGTATTGCGTTCTCGTTTGTACCAAGCAGAATTAGATCGTGTACACAACGAACGTGCTGCACACCGCAAAACCTTAGTTTCAACTGGTGACCGTTCAGCAAAAATCAGAACCTACAATTATCCTCAAGGTCGAATTACCGATCATCGAATCAACAAAACGATTTACAATTTAAGTGCGTTTATGAATGGTGACATGCGTGAAATGATTGATGCACTGAAAGTTGCTGAGAATGCTGAAAAATTAAAAGGTCAGGAGAATAATTAATGGTTTCTGTTAGTGATTTTAGGCGTTAAAGAATAGTACTCTTTCCTTTTTGTCATCTTTTTAAACCTTTTAACATCTTTTAGTGTTTGTATTCTAAGTAGGCTGACGATATTTGCAGCAATAATTTATACTTAGATGAAAAATCACATCCTATTTATCCTTCTTTTTGTCAATTTCAACCTTTTCTCTCAAGAGAAATTTACCATTTGTGGTACAATTGCAGATTCGACAAAAGGAGAAGAATTAATCAATGCAAAAATCACTGTTAAAGGTCTTGGACAAGGAACATTTTGTAATGAATATGGTTTCTATTCGTTGACACTTCCAAAAGGAACCTACACCTTAATTTATTCAACATCTGGCTACGAACCAAAGGAGATTTCAGTTGAATTGGATCGAAATATGGTCATGAATCACCGCTTGATTTCATTGGCTGAAAAAGTGCATCAAATTGCAGAAGTTAAAGTAACAGCGAAAAAAGAAGATCAAAACATCACCGATCCAATTATGGGGGTTGAACGCTTGAATCCAACTGCCGTTGCTAAAATCCCTGTTCTCTTGGGTGAAAAAGACATCATTAAATCAATGCAATTATTACCTGGTGTAAAAAGCGCTGGAGAAGGAAATGCTGGATTTTATGTACGTGGTGGAGCTGCCGATCAAAATTTAATTTTATTGGATGAAGCACCTGTTTACAATGCTGCTCACTTACTTGGTTTTTTCTCAACTTTCAATTCGGATGCGATTAAAGATGCCGTTTTATACAAAGGAAATCAACCTGCAAATTTTGGTGGTCGTTTAAGTTCTGTTTTGGACATCAAAATGAACGAAGGAAACAACAAACGCTACAATGTGAGTGGTGGTATCGGTGTAATTTCTTCGCGATTAAACGTTGAAGGACCAATCGTAAAAGATAAAGCATCCTTTTTAATTTCTGGAAGAAGAACCTATGTTGATATGTTCTTGCGCGCTTCGGATAAATTCAAAGACAATACGCTTTACTTCTATGATTTAAATGCAAAAGTCAATTACCGTATCAATCAGAAAAACCGTGTGTTCCTTTCTGGTTATTTCGGTAGAGATAAATTGGGACTTGGTGATGCGTTTGGAATCGATTGGGGAAATGCTACCGGAACAGCTCGTTGGAATCACATCATTAACGACAAATTGTTTTCGAATACTTCGGTGATCTTTAGTTCGTACGATTACAAAATTTCAATCAGCAGTTCAGATGTTTCGTTCGATATTAAATCATCAATCAAAGACATCAACTTAAAACAAGAATTTCAATATTTCATTAATACGCGCAACAAAGTACGTTTCGGAATCAATGCGATTAATCACAACATCATTCCAGGACAAATTGATGCAAACGAGGCTTCGGGAATCAATCCTTTAATCTTAACACCAAACAAATCATTGGAGGCTGCTGCCTTTGTTACAAATGATTTCAACGTAACTGAAAATTTCACGTTGAGTTATGGACTTCGTTTAAGTACCTTCTCGTTGTTAGGAAATGGTCAAAACACTTATGCATACAATGAAGACGGCGATGTGATTGACACAACTATTTACAAAAACAATTCGTTTGTAAAAACCTATCCGATTTTGGAACCGCGCGTTTCAATGAGTTACGTTTATTCAAAAACAGCATCATTCAAAGCGGCATACGCCAGAAATGCACAATACATTCACTTGGTTTCAAACACCACAACAAGTTCACCAACCGATTTATGGATTCCATCAAGCATGAATACGGCGCCTGAAATTTGTGATCAAGTTTCGATTGGTTGGTTCAAGAATTTCAAGGAAAATGCCTACGAAATGAACATTGAAACCTATTACAAATCGATGCAAAACCAAATCGATTACCGCAATGGAGCAAATCTTCAAGCGAATGAATTGATTGAAGGAGAATTGTTGTACGGAAATGGTCGTGCGTACGGTTTAGAATTTATCTTGAAAAAGAAAACTGGGAAATTTACAGGTTGGGTTGGCTATACCTTATCGCGCTCAGAACGCAAAATTGAAGGCATCAACAACAACGAATGGTACGCAGCAAAACAAGATCGCACACATGATTTATCGGTTGTTGGGATTTACGATATCACGCCTAAATTGTCAATTTCAGCCTTGTTCATTTATTATACAGGAAACGCAGTTACGTTCCCTTCAGGAAAATATACAATTGACGGTCAAACACAATTTTTGTATACAGAACGAAACGGTTATCGCATGCCAGCATATCACCGTATGGACATTGGTGTAACATGGTATCGCAAAAACACAGAGAAATTCGAAAGTAGCTGGAACTTCTCGCTTTACAATGTTTACGGAAGAGAAAATGCCTACTCGATTGCCTTTAGACAAAATGAAGACAATCCAGAAATTACCGAAGCAGTTCAAACATCGCTGTTCCGTTGGGTTCCTTCTATTACATACAACTTTAAATTTAAATGATATGAAGATTAAATTACTTCTAAAAACAGTTCTGATAGCGCTTTTGATTGGCGGAATTAATACATCATGTACAAAAGTCATTGATGTTGATTTGAATTCAAAAGATCCACAATTTGTGATTGAAGGATTTGTAACTTTAGGTGAAACAACGCATCGTGTCAACATTACAAAAACCTTGGATATCGATCAAGGAATTGCATTTCCAACAGTTGACAATGCCATAGTTACTTTGATTGACGATTTGGGAGCTTCAACTTCTTTGAGCTTGGTTTCACCTGGGATTTACGAATGTACAGGTTATGCTGTTAGCGAAGGAAGAACCTACACGTTGACCGTAAGCGTTGATGGAGAAGTATTTGTTGCCTCTGGAAAAATGATGCAAGACATTCCTTTGAGTTCGGTTCAAACATTTGAATTTGCTTTTGGTCCAGACACCATTCATGCTGTAGTTCCCATGCGTCAAGACATTGCTGGCGTGAACAACTATTATCAGTTCAATCTGTTCGAAAATGGTATACGTGTGAAAGGAAATTTCATTCAATCTGATCAATACAATGACGGAAATATGATGATGGAACCTTTATTCGCTGGAGAAATAGGGCCTGGAGACACGATTGATGTTGTTATGTTTGGAATTGAAGAAACGGTTTACGATTATTTCTACACCTTACAACAAAACGAGCAAGGAGCAACACCTGCTAATCCAACTTCGAATTTTTCAGGAGGTTGTTTGGGTTATTTCTCTGTTCGCACGAAAGATGTTGGACAGATTGTGATTCCTTAAAATTAGTTTAGTAATTTTGTGCTTTCAAATTTCGTAGCATGACCCGTCAAGAATTAGTTGCCCAAATTCGTTCAAAAAAATCGTTTTTATGTGTTGGTTTAGATACTGACTTATCAAAAATTCCAGCTCATTTATTGGAAACGGAAGATCCGATTTTTGAATTCAACAAAGCAATTATCGACGCGACAAAAGATTTTTGTGTGGCCTATAAACCAAACATCGCTTTTTACGAATGTTATGGTCCAAAAGGTTGGGAATCGTTGCAAAAAACAATTGATTACATTCCAAAAAACATCTTCACGATTGCTGATGCAAAACGCGGCGATATTGGAAATACATCAAGCTATTACGCTAAAACTTTTTTCGATTATTTGAAGTGTGATTCAGTTACTGTTGCACCATACATGGGCGAAGACAGCGTTACGCCTTTCTTGGAATTCGACAATAAATGGGTGATTTTGCTAGCCTTAACTTCGAACAAAGGTGCCTTGGATTTTCAAATGATCAAAGACGAAAAAGGTGAAGAATTGTTCAAACATGTTTTGCGTAAATCTGCAGAATGGGGAACAAAAGACAACTTGATGTATGTTGTTGGCGCTACGCGTGCTGAAGGAATTGGCGAAGTGCGCAAGCTTGTACCAGATCATTTCTTTTTAGTACCAGGTGTTGGCGCTCAAGGTGGTTCATTGCAAGATGTTTCAAACTTTGGTTGGAACGACGACTGTGGTTTATTGGTGAACTCTTCTCGAGGAATCATTTACGCATCAAATGGTTTGGACTTCGCTGAACGCGCTGCTGAAGAAGCAAAAAAATTACAGGAAGAAATGGCTGCTATTTTGCTTGAAAAAGGGTTTTGATTCTGAATTAACATTTTTTTTCCACCTCAAATTAAACTTCTTTCCATTTAAACTGTATTTTCAAAAACTGTTAATCAAACTCAGTTTATGAAGTACATCTCTCTTCTCTTTATTCTTAGTTGTGTTTTGAGCGCTTGTGGACAAAATCCGCTTATCCCTGCATCCGAAAGTGATTCTGAAACACCAGCAATCGTAATCAATCAAGATTCAATCCAAGCGGTTCGCATACAATCAAAAGTTGATGCTGCCAAATCCTTTCTTAAAGCACATTCGAGTTACAATCAGCGATATGCTATTCTAATCGATATGCACATGAATTCTGGCAAGAAACGCTTGTTTGTGTATGATTTAGATTCTATGAAAGTAGTGAGCTCCGGACTTGTTGCTCATGGAAGTGGTTCAAACACAGAATACCGTGACAGTTTAGTTTTTAGTAATGTTCCAAATTCCTATTGCACTTCCATTGGGAAATACAAAATTGGTGCTTCCTACATCGGCAGTTTTGGGAAATCCTACAAATTGCATGGCCTGGATCCAACGAACGACAAGGCTTTAGAACGCTTTGTAGTTTTACACCGTTATTCCTGTGTACCGGATGTTGAACAACCCTATGAAATTTGTAATAGCTTGGGCTGTCCGATGGTTTCTGAGAACTATTTCCTTGAATTGGATAAATACATTGCCACTTCCGCAAAACCAGTTTTATTAGAAATTTTTTATTGATTGAATCATTACAATTTGATTTACTTTATTTTGGAATTTAATTTTTTTAATTTATATTTAATCCAATCAAAATGTTCTAAATGAAAGGAATAAGGTGGTTTCAACGATTTATGATTACGCTACTACTTGCTGTAAATGCGTTTGTTTTTATGTCGATGCGCGATGTAGCCATTGAGCAAAATTTGATTTACACCATTGGACTAATCAGCACAACTTTACTCTTTTTAACTGCAATTTCATTTCTACAGAAATACCGCAAAAAGAAAACGATTCAAGAGTAGAATTGATTCGTATTATTTATTACCTTCGATTCCCTAAAAATTGGAAAAATGAAGGTTTTATTCGCATGTATTTGTCTTGGTTTCAGCGCTCTTTCGCTTGCGCAATCCACTTTGACTCCTGAACTATTATGGCAATTGAAGCGTGTTTCTGGTGGAACAGTTTCGCCTGATGGACATTTTTTATTGTATAGTCAGCGAACGTTTGACATGGCTGCCAACAAAGGAAATACTGATTTGTTTGTGGTTGATCTGCGCACAAATAAAAGCAATCAACTGACTGAAACACCATTTTCAGAATACGAAGCACAATGGGGAATCAACAATACAATTTGGTTCATGTCGACGGAAAAAGACGGCATGCAAATCTATTCGATGGAAGCAGATGGAAGCAAGAAAACACAACGTTCAACCTTTAAAGACATCGAATTAGAAGGATTCAAAGTTGCACCCAACGAAAGCTCTTTGATTGCTATTGAAGCCGTGAAAATGCGTCAAACGGTCAATGATAAATATCCAGATCTTCCAAAAGCAAACGCTCGCATTGAAGATGATTTAATGTATCGCCACTGGGATCATTTTGATGATTACAATCGTCGTCATTTGTTTGTTCACACCATTTCAACTTCCAAAGAAATTGCTGCAACTGGAACCGATGTTTTATATGGAGAAATTTACGATGGAATCTTGCCCCCACACGGAGGAAGTGAGCAATTTTGTTACTCGAACGACTCAAAAAAAATCATTTATACTTCCAAGAAATTACAAGGAAAAGAATTTGCTCAAAGCACGAACAGCGAATTGTACGAATATGTAATTGACACAAAAGAAACACGCAAATTAACCGAAGGGTACAAAGGATACGATAATAATCCAGCATTCTCATCAATGAATCAATTGGCATGGTTGAGCATGGCACGCAACGGATTTGAAGCAGACAAAAACGATATTATTGTTCGCGACAATTCTGGAAATGATAAAAACCTGACAAAAGGAATTGATTTATCAGTAACTGATTTTGCATGGCATCCATCTGGAAAACGCATTTTCTTCCTAGCTGCAATCAAAGGAACTGTTCATGTTTTTGATTTGGACATTGCAACTGGAACATACAAACAACTGACAGAAGGTCAATATGATTATGTGAGTTTGTCAATTTTTGGAGAATATATTTATGCAGGACGTCAATCGATGGTTGCTCCAACAGATTTATATGAAATAAACATCAAAAAAGGAAAAGTCAACCAACTAACTGAAGTCAACAAGGATATTTTATCAAAATTGACCCTTCCAAAAGTTGAAGAACGTTGGGTTGAAACAACAGATGGAAAGAAAATGTTGGTTTGGATGGTGTATCCACCAAACTTCGATGCAACAAAAAAATATCCTGCCTTGCTGTATTGCCAAGGAGGACCACAAAGTCCAGTGAGTCAATTTTTCTCATATCGTTGGAATTTGGCCTTGATGGCGTCAAATGGATACATCGTTGTTGCACCAAATCGTCGTGGTTTACCAGGCTTTGGTCAAGAATGGAACGACGCTATTTCGCAAGATTGGGGCGGACAAGCCATGAAAGATTATTTAGTTGCAATTGACGATGCGTCACAAGAACCCTATGTTGATGAAACAAGACTTGGAGCCGTTGGTGCATCATACGGAGGTTATTCTGTTTATATGTTAGCAGGAATTCACGAAAACCGTTTTAAAACATTCATTGCACATTGTGGCTTGTTCAATCTTGAAAGTTGGTATGGAACAACCGAAGAATTGTTCTTCGCGAATTGGGATCATGGCGGTGCGTATTGGTTGGATGCCAACAAAGAAAACTACAAGAAAAACAGTCCGCACAATTATGTAAACAACTGGAATACACCAATTTTAGTGATTCACGGGGGAATGGATTTCCGTGTTCCAGAAAGCGAAGGGATGCAAGCATTTCAAGCTGCTCAACTAAAAGGATTGAAAAGCAAGTACTTATATTTCCCGACTGAAAGTCATTGGGTTCAAAGTCCGCAAAACAGTTTAGTGTGGCAACGCGAGTTTTTTGAATGGTTAAAAGAGGACTTGAAGCCTTAGAAAATTTGACATCTCTTTTAATTTCATTACTTTTGTTGCCTTGTTTGGAATAAATTCAGAAAAATAATGTGGAATAGAGTCGCCAATTTTATCCTTAAAAACCGTTTTTTCATTCTGGGAGTGATCACACTCTTGACTGTGTATTTTGGCTATTATGCTGTTACCAGTTTAAAAATGGAGAACAAATATGGGATTATTTTACCAAAAGATTCACCTACAACACGCAACTATAAATTATTCAAGGAACGCTTTGGAGAAGACGGCGGAACCCTAGTTCTAGCTATCCAAACGGACTCACTTTACACAAAAGAAAATTTCTTGAAATGGAAAGAATTGGGGGATTCAATTCTTCAACTTGATGGTGTAGAATCAATTATTTCTGAAGCAACTTTATTCACACTTCACAACAACCAAACTGACAAGAAATTTGATATTCAGCGTATCTTTTCTGACATTAATTACAATGAAAAATCGATTGATTCTATTCGAAGAGAAATAAAGAACAATCCACTATACAACAATATGTTATACAACGACTCTACCCACGTTTCGTTGATGATGATTGGCTTGGATGAGAAATATTTGTCAGATAATAAGAAGTCTAAAGTTGTATTTGATATTCAAAATTTAGCTGGAAACTATAACTCAAAGGTGCAACATTTATCATGGGATATCGTTTTTGACTTTCAAAAATTAGCAGGAATCTATTCAAAAGAATTTGGTCCGATGCGTTGGGCTGGTCTTCCCTATTTACGCGTTGTATTAGCAAAACGTATCCAAAAGGAAATGTATGTGTTTATTGGACTTTCAATGCTTGTGAGTTCGATATTAATGTATTTCTTCTTCAGGTCCTTCCGAGCCGTTCTCATCTGTATGACCGTTGTTGGTGTTTCTGTGATTTGGGCGCTGGGAACTATTGGAACCATGGGATATACCGTTTCAATTATGATGGCGTTAATTCCTCCACTAATGATAGTTATTGGTATTCCGAATTGTATTTATCTCTACAACAAATATCACCAGGAATATAGGCATCATGGCAATAAGATGAAAGCCCTTCACCGCGTTGTGAGTAAAACCGGTATTGCAATGTTCCTAACAAATGTTACAACAGCATTAGGTTTCATTACATTCTTATTTACGAATTCAGAAAAATTCTTTGAATTTGGGGTAATTTCTTCAATCAACATCATGTTGTGTTATGTTGTTTCCCTAACGTTGGTTCCAATTTTTGCTTCATTTTTAAAGAATCCACCGGAAAGACACTTAAAACACTTAGACAGAAAACTAGCAACTGGATTTCTTGAAAAATTAGTGTATATCACTGAACACAAAAGAACTTGGGTTTACATAATCACAATTGTCTTGACTACAGTCGCTGCAATGGGGATGTTTAAAATGAAAGTTACTGGAAATATTACCGGTGACTTACCTTCGAATGACCCAATCTTGAAGGACATTCATTTCATGGAAAAAAACTTCGGTGGTGCTGTTCCATTTGAGGTCATGATTGACTACAAAGAAAAGGGACGTTTATTTGGTAAAAACACCTTAAGCAAAGTTGAAGAAGTTCAAAACATGATGGCGCGCGATACCTTATTTGCAAAAACCATTTCAATCGTTGACTTTGTAAAAGTTGTAAACATGGCTTATTATGACAATAATCCAGAACGTTATACAATTATTTCAAATAGAGACAAAGGTCGTTTGGCGCGTTATGTTGACAATTTTTCCGCAACCAATAACAATTCTGCATTTTCGATTAAAGAATTGGTGGATACAACTCACTACATTTTACGTGTTCGAACACAGATGAAAGACATTGGTTCATATCAAGTTTCGGATCAGACACGCTCGTCGCCATACCTGGCGTTGAACATGCGCTGGCGCTCTACTCCTTCAGTGACGAGTCACGCCGATTCGTGCGCGCGCAGTCCG
>CAJAVU010000067.1 GCA_903945495.1 uncultured Flavobacteriales bacterium
GATTTTCATGAATTTATATTGGTGTAATCCAAACCTACGATTGTAAAATTGATCCTGAAAAAAATCGAGCGCTTCATTTTTAGTAAGATTATCCAAAAACACACCGTCGTCATGTAAAATCTCATCAATTAGCTGTGCATTCTTAGCATTAAATGCTAAAATCAACGCTTCCAAGGCTCGGGTATTAATTTCCTTTTCGTTCAAGCTTTTGACATATTCAAGGTTCTCTTTCATTTTTCGCTCGTTTATCAACTGGTTTAAAATGGCAAAATATCCTCTTCGTTATCCTCCTGAATGCTCAAGGGAACTGCATTTCCAAGATTATTTTGTGGAATAACGGTTCCTGCAGTAGCAAGATCAATTCTCCAAGCTTTCAACTCGGTATACCAACGTCCGCCGAATTCTTTACTCTCGACATCAAATTCCAATTTCAAATTGTTCCCAACGACCAACTGTTGCTCATTGATTCGATCACCCCAAATTGAAACACATACTTTCTTAGGATATTGACCATCGGTTTCAACAATGATATCCTGCTTTTTCCATTCGCCATTTCTTCCCGTTCCTGTTTGGATTGGAAGCACTTGTACTAGTTTACCTATTAATTGCATATCGGTTTATTTAACGGTTAATTAATTTAAATCAGAAAGTAACTCAGCACTCTCAATAAAATGCTTTGGAATTTGAATATCGTAGATTAAATCGTCCTTGAATCGGAAACAAAAACGAAAAACACGCTCCTCTTTCTTTGGATCAGCTGGCTCTCCCAATTTAGGCTTCGAAAATTCATCATTGCTCGTTCTGATCTCAACGACCTCTGCACCTGGCAACTTATCCAAGGAAATCCCTCTATTGACGCGAGAATGATGAAAGATGTATTTGATATGATCTTTACCAAAAAACATATTATAAAACTCACCAAGCATGCGACTCTTGGAATACTTTCCTAAAAATAGTCCATCATCGTGTAACATCTCTTTGATTGCATCCACATTACTTCCGTTAAACGCATGAACAAAATAGTTTGTCAAACGTGAATATTGACGTTGTTCACTTGCTGAAGATTTTATGATGCTGATTGTTTCCATTGAGTAGATTTAAATTGTTTCGCTCCCTCTTGTCAAATGCTGTACCATAATCGAAATCGCGATTTAATCATCGTAAATCAAAATAAGATATATCATTTTATGTATATTTATATCAAATTTTGACAATGAAAACACTAATCTCTTGGATTGCTCAAAACAATGACTTTGAAGCGGGCAATGTAAACGAAGCTGGCCCGAACTTCACTTTTCATAAATATTTCTTCAAAGGAGATCGTCATTTCATTCTGTCGACGAAACAAAAGGATGACACTCGAACGGAATTATTGGTCAATCATTTAAAACGATCATTTCCAGACAGAATCATCGAAGCAGTCTATTTAGATATTAGTGATCCAATTGACCACCAAGAGATTCAATCAAAGATTACCCCTTTTCTTGCCAATTACAAGGATGATCAAATTGCCTTGTTTATTTCACCAGGAACACCGGCCATGCAAGTTGTATGGTACTTGTGTCACATGAACATGAATTTAAAAACAACGCTGTATCAAACCCGTGAAGCTCGGCATACCAAAACGAAGGAGAAACCTGAATTAATTAAAATCGATTTATCAAATTCTTCACTCCCTGTTACAGCCGTTTACCACCAAGAAGAAATAAAACGCGTTGGACCAAGTGACGATTATAAAATTACTGCTGCCATTGAACCAATTTATCGGAATGCCGGAAAAGTGGCACAAACAGATGAAGTTACGGTCCTAATTCTTGGGGAAAGCGGAACGGGAAAAGAAAATTTAGCGAAATACATTCACAACAATTCCATTCGTAAAGACAAACCTTATATTACGGTCAATTGCTCTGCGTTCAATGATCAATTGCTTGAATCACGTTTGTTCGGTTATAAAAAAGGCGCCTTCACTGGAGCCGATAAAGATACGCTTGGACTATTCGAATTAGCGCATGAAGGAACAATTTTCCTTGATGAAATTGGCGATATTTCTCCCTACATGCAACAAGCTTTATTGCGTGTATTGCAAGAAAAAGAGATTATGCCATTGGGCGGAAAGGCGAAAAAAGTAGATGTGCGCGTCATTGCAGCAACGAACCAAAACTTAGTAAAGCGCTGTGAAGAAAAATTGTTCCGTTGGGATTTGTACTATCGTCTTTCAGTAGTTGAATTAGATGTTCCTACCCTTCTTCAACGCGGAAAAGCTGATTTAAAGACAATGATTGAGTACTTCCTGAACCAAAAGAAACGCCAACTCAAAAAGAACAAAAAACTACAATTAGACAAAGATGCGATGGAGATTCTTCTCAATTATTCTTACCCCGGAAACATCCGCGAATTAGAAAACATCATTTCTCGCTTGTATGTCTTTAACGAGGAATCCGTATCTGCCGACGTGCTTCCAAAACGTTTAAAACAAGAATCGGTCGACAAACCAATGAATTGGGACTTTATCGAAAAAGAGCACATTGAACGCGTACTCAAGCATTTTAACGGAAACAAACGTCAAACTGCATTAGCCATTGGCTGGGCGATCAATACCTTGGGCACGAAGATGGAGAAGTATGGGATAAAGGAAGTGTAAGTTTTGATACTATGAAAAAAACGACTGTATTCATCATTAGTCTGCTGCTTTTTGCTATTGCAGTCTTCGTATGGTTTAAACCTACTTCACAAACTGAAAACACCATTAAACAAGATTCCCAAGAAATACAAAATGAGAATCAACAAGCAACGATCCCAATTGATACTGAAGATACAGCAACGACTCAGGAGGAGCTTGATTATGGCCAATTAGAGCTACCTAAATTCTCTGATGGTGATGTAATTGTTCGTCATTTCGCGTATACACTTTGTTACAATGAAAAGTATGAACAAGCTTCATGGGTGGCATACGAACTCACAGCGAATGAGATCATAAAAAGATATGATCGCACCAATCATTTTATAGTTGACGACGCTGTTAAATCCTACACTGCGGACAATCAGGATTACAAAAAATCGGGTTATGATCGCGGTCATCTTGCACCAGCTGGTGATATGTCATGGTCATCAACAGCTATGAAAGAGTCCTTTTATTATAGCAATATGAGTCCACAAGACCCAAGTTTTAATAGAGGAATCTGGAAGAAACTGGAAGAACAAGTTCGCTCATGGGCTGGTGAAATTGGGGGAATTTATGTGGTCACAGGTCCTGTTTTAAAAGGTAAAATGACTACAATTGGCCATAACGATGTTGCCGTTCCAAACTTTTACTATAAAGTAATTCTGGACAACAGTGGAAATAATCCAAAAGCAATTGGATTTATTATGAGAAATGAGGGATCCAAAGCCTCATTATCGAATTATGCCGTATCAATTGATAGCGTTGAAAGTTTTACTGGGCTTGATTTCTTTCCAAATTTAGCCGACAAAATAGAGCAAAGAGTGGAACATTCGTTTTGTATTTCTTGCTGGAATTGGAGCGTCCACAAGCAAACTAGAAATACTACTTCAAATAATTCTGCTGCTGTTCAATGTTCTGGAATTACAAAAAAAGGCCTACGATGTAAACGGATGACAAAGGATTCAAGCGGGAAATGTTGGCAGCACGATTAATTAAACAATAAAACTCAATCCCCATTCTTTTTTAGGATGTGGATTTTTTGTTCGCAAGGAAATTCGAAAACACCTTTTTCCAGTGAAACCAAATTCAATTATTATATTCACGGCATCAAACAGTCAGAATTTCATATCATCCAAACAAAGCTTCGCGCTGGCGATGAAACGCCTTTGTATGAACTTTATCGATTGTACCGTGATGAATTCATTAAGTGGTCATCGAATACATACGGAGGCAGTCAAGAGCAGTCGAAAGATGCCTTTCAGGAGGCTATTCTTGACTTTCATCAAAATGTTATTCACGGAAAATTAACTGAATTATCAAGTAGTTTAAAAACATACCTCTTCCAAATTGGCAAACACAAGCTTCTGAATATTTTAAAAAAAGATAGGCGCATGACTTACAATGACGCTCTTCATTTGATTACACATGGAGAAGTCGATACATTCATGGAGGAGGAAAATAAAGCATACACACAAGAACAAATAAGCAACGCAATAGAGCAATTGCCAGAGGATTGTCAGAAAGTCTTAAATCTATTCTATTTCAAAGAGTACGATATGGAAAGTATTGCACGCGAGTTGAATTACAAAAACAGTGATACTGCGAAGTCTAAGAAATCTGTATGTATGAAAAATCTAATGATTGAATTAAAAAAACTTTCTATGCTCTTCACACTATGATGGAAGAAATTGGACATATCGATTTATTTGAACGTTACCGAAATGGTGATTTAAGCGAACGTGAATTAATGGAATTTGAAGCTCGCTTAGTTTATGACTCTGAATTCAAAGACAATTTTGAGCAATATCAAAAAATTGAAGTTGGAATTGAAAACCATTTTAGAGAAAATTTAAAATCGAAATTAATCGAACTAGACAAAACGATCGATCGGGAGAAACCTAAGTCAGCAAAATCAAAACGCTTACTTTTCATGGCAACATCCCTCGCAGCAAGTGTGATTCTTGGTTTAGTTCTTTTTAATTTCCTAAGCTCTTCCAATCATGTCGATCTTGCAAAACATTACTGGCCCGAAGAACCTGGTCTACCAGTGAAAATGAGTTCGAAGGGTAAATACGATGATGCAATGAATGCCTATAAGATAAATGATTTAAGTAGTTCATCGAATTTGCTAAAACCTATTCATACAGATACATCCGACTATTTTCAGGGAGTTATTGCCTTCGAAATGGATAACACCATGGAAGCAAAGCGTTTTTTAAGTAGAATAGAAATACGTTCTATTTATTTCAATAAAGCACAATTTAGATTTGGTTTAATCCTACTTTCTGAAGGAAATAAAACTTCGTCGATAAAAATCTTTAAAGCTCAAATCATAGAAAAAACTGAGTTTTCGAAGATTTCTAAAGAAATTTTGAAGAAAATTCAATAACTCAGACTTACTACACAAAAGTTAGATGATTAATGTATTATTTAAAAAATGATAAAATGAAAAATAGTTTAAACTTAGGACTTTCATTCGTAATGATTTTGTTTATCAATATGTGTTTGAGTCAAACTGAATACGATAAAAAAGTACTTGGTACTTGGACCGGAACAATTAGCGGAAGTGGCATAGCAACAAAGAATATTACGATTGTTATTACAAAGTCGAATTACATTTCCAACAATACGGTCCAAGAAGGAATTTGCGAAGGTTACAGTATGGTTAATATTGGAGCGAAAACAACCTTTACAGGAAAAATTAGTATTGAAGCAGACATGCCGATTATTGAAGTAAACGAGCCAAAAACAAGTAATAAAAATGGTTCTTTTCATCTAGAATTTGGTTGTTTTACGAATAATGGAATTGATTCTATGCTGACGTGTGGAACATGGACTTCGTATGACAAATCATTGAAGCGTGAGATTAATGTGAGAAAGAAGCCTTAACTAAAATAAAAAAACAGCCTTTAATTACCTTATGAAAACACTACC
>CAJAVU010000068.1 GCA_903945495.1 uncultured Flavobacteriales bacterium
ATCAAAAGGGTTGATTTATTTCTCCACCTATTATCAGGAATTGTATGATTTAGAATCATACTTACCTACCCAATATTTACAAAGTTTATATTATAATAAGGAAGAAAATTGTTTGTTTGTTGGAACTGGAGAAAAAGGTTTATTAAAACTACACCTTAAAACATGTGCCTCTCTCAAACGAATAGATGGCAAAAGTACTGCGCTCAATTCTATCATTAAAACCCAATCTGGTAAAACATTAATAGGTGGTAGCGATAATACCATTTATGAACTTGGGTTTGAAGGTTTAATTCCATACTATTCTGGACCATATAATATTGCGTGTTTATCTGAAATTGATAACCGATTATATGTTGGAACCTGGGGAAGCGGTGTCGTAATTTTTGATGAAAACAAGGCAATCGACTCTATACGTTCTCCTCAACTATTGAATGAATATGTACACTCTGTCTATAAAGATTCGCGAGGAATTATTTGGGTAGGGAACGACAAAGGTGTGTCCAGAGGTAAGAGCAAAAAAACGATAAAACCCTTTGAACGTCAAAAAATTAATAACCGAATAATTTGCTTTTATGAATTAAGAGACGGAACAATCTGCATCGGTGGAAAAGACGGGGTTTACTTTGTAACACCTCAGGGTGCTCTTAAAAAATCGCTTACAGATAAAAATGGACTTCATTGTAAAGAAGTTCGTTCATTTTATGAGGATAAATCAGGTAAATTGTGGATAGGAACGTATGATGGTGGTTTATATTGTTGGGATAAAAATCACTTGACTTCCATCAATTCAAAGAAAAACTGTGCATTAAAAATGGATGTGTTCACCATCGCACCCAACTCTGAAGGATTAATATTTATGACCTCAAACACTGGACTTTGGGTAGTTGAGGAAAAAAAACTGAATGATTTTTATACTAATAAATTACCCTACTTAATTCCAATGTATTATGGAGAAGAAAGTGGAATCTTAAATACAGAATTTAATGGTGGTTTTCAAAACAACTTTTATAAATCGCCAACCGATCACTATTATTTCCCTTCAATTGAAGGAATCGTAATTGCAACACCTGAAAAGAATCCTTTCCGCAAATTATATCCAGTATTTAAAACATTGGTAGTAAATGATACGGCTGTTAAATTGGGTCATCATCATTTTTTGAGATCTACTCGCTCAATTGGTTTTGAATTTTATTCACCGAGTTATTTAAATAAATTTAACGTATACTATCAATACAAGCTTGAAGGTTCGGATTTACCAAATGAATGGAGCAATTTACAGAAAGAGGGAACCATTAATTTCACGATGCTTCCTCCTGGCCATTACGTTCTTAAAGTTCGTTGTTTGGATGGGTTCAACGATAGTAATCCTATCGAATTATCTTATCCTTTTCATATCGCACCCTATTTCTATGAAACGAGCTGGTTTATTATTTTCACTAGTATTCTCATTATTCTACTTATCTACTTTTTTATAAAACTGAGAACCAAGAGACATTCAAAACGTCAATTGGAAGAAAACAAAATTAACAATACCATTCTTGAATTGAAGTTGAAAGCCATTCAATCCAAAATGAATCCTCACTTCATTTTTAACTCTTTGAACAACGTTATTTATCTTTTAAACTCCGAGCGCTATCCTGAAGCTGAAAATTTATTACAGAATTTTTCGTTGCTTTTGCGCAAGTTTTTAGAAAAAAGTGACTTAACGTTTATATCTATCAAAAATGAACTTGAAATATTGAATCTTTATTTGGCAATTGAAAAAATAAGATACAATGATAAATTCTCATTTGAAATCAATTATCCAAAAGAAATTGGCGAAAAACTAATACCAACAATGTTGATTCAACCGTTTGTCGAAAATGCAGTTATACACGGAATTGCTCATAAAACATCTCACAGTCAAATTACAATTTCTATTTACTTAATCCATCAATTAATCGTTATTGAAATTAAAGATAATGGTATTGGTCGCAAAGAATCTGATAGAATTAATCAAAATAGAAAAAATCACGAATCAAAAGGAATTCAATTGGTTAAAAGCAAAATTGAGATTGTTAAATTAAAATACAATCTTAAAATTGGACTTGAAATTGAAGATGTTGAAACTGAAACTGAAAAAGGAACAAAGGTTATTTTAAAAATTCCAATGTATGATTAAATGTTTAATAATAGAGGATGAACAAGCTGGTCAACAAATATTGTTGCGCAAACTGACAAATCTCTATCCAGAATGTAATGTATTAAGCATTATTGACAACAAAGATGAGGCAGTTGAGTTCATTAATAATAATGAATTGGATTTGGTGTTTCTAGACGTTCAAATTATTGGTGGAACAGGTTTAGATGTTTTACAGGAATGCCAGAAAAGAAATTTTGAAACCATTTTTATCACTGCCTATGACAATTTTGCAATTTCAGCATTGAATGAAAATGCTTCCTATTATCTCTTGAAACCAATTATGGATGAAGAATTCTCGAAAGGAATGACCATTGTTTTAGATAAAATAAAAGCAACTAAGAGTCCCACGAAAATTTTAATCCCAAACAAAGGTGTTTATTTACCGATCAATTTGGTCGATATTCTGTATTTCGAATCGGACGGTGCTTATACGTATGTAGTTACATCCGAAGACCGCGTTTTATCGTCTAAGAATATAGGTTATTATGAAAAAAACTTGCCTGTTGATTTATTCAAAAGACCACATCATTCATACATAGTGAACATAGATAAAATTCACATGTTTAAAAAAGGAAGAAGTGGGATATTAATCATGCAAAACGATAAAGAAATACCTGTTTCACAGCGCAAAATGAATGATTTCTTGGACTATTTTATAGAGTAATCATTTATTATTCCAATTGGTCATCGTCATTCCTAAACCAATTGTTGTAAAACCTTTGATGAATTCGGTTGCAATCTTAATTCGCTCAGCTAAGGTTTCTCTTTCTTCTGAAGTCCACTCTCCAAGAACGTAATCTACTTGCTGTCCTTTGTGAAATTCATTTCCAACTCCAAAGCGCAAACGGGCATATTCCTGTGAATTCAATGTTGCTTGAATGTCTTTTAATCCATTATGCCCACCATCACTTCCCTTGCCTTTCATACGCAATTTACCGAAAGGCAATGCTAAGTCATCAGTAATCACCAATATGTTTTCTCTCGGAATTTTTTCAGCTTGCATCCAATAATTTACTGCTTTCCCCGACAAGTTCATGTAGGTCGTTGGTTTGATTAAAATAATCGTTCTGCCTTTGAATTTAACTTCAGCAACTTCAGCTTGTTTGTTTAACGCAAATGATCCTTCGCGCTCTTTTGCAAATGTTTCAACAACTTTAAATCCAATATTGTGTCGCGTTTCCGCATACTTATCACCAGGATTTCCAAGACCAACAATTAAGTACTTCATAGTGCAAATATAATTAGAATAAAGAAGTGAGATCCGAGAGCCGAGAGCCGAGATTTGTTAATGTGAACTTTAATATTCTGAGTTCTTAAAACTAAATTTATAAAATCCAAAAAGTACAGATTGGTTCACTTGAATAAGTCTATGTTCTATGTTTTAGCAGCCCGCCGCGGCGGACGGTCTATGTTCTATTCAGACCATATCATACGCCGTTACGAAAACAGGTCCTTTGGTTGTTCGCGTTGAATTTGGATGTAAGCGCTCAACAACATCAACAGGATGAGCTCCAATGATTTTATGAAACAAACCCCAAGCGATTTGATTTTTTACCGACTGATAAATTTCATCTTTTTGATCAATCCACCACACCATCAAATTCAACTTTTCTTCGTTCAAAACAGCTGAAAACAATTCTTCAATCAATTTGGGATCGTTGTTTTTCGCCGTAACAATTTCTGGAACTAAAAAGGTATGATGCTTCGGTTTTATCAATTTATTCAAAAATGGAATGTAGGGAATTACTTTCGTTAAAATTCCTCCCATTTTTCCCGGTAAACGAACAATTTGCCAATTCACGCGCGTCACTCGACAGCTTGCTAGTAGTTCACCAGATTCATCTTTTAATCCATAAAATAGTGGTTTTTCGGCGTGTGTTGTGACATAATAATCATGTTGACCATAATTGTCTTCAACCAATGGTTGGATTTCATTCCAATCACTCATTTTAACAAGGCGATTTGATTTCTTTGGTGAAATGCGACTAAACGATTGTGTGACCAAATGACTCACCACCTTGAACCCAAAATTCTCACTCATCCATTTGCTCCGATCATTTCTTGGATCAATATAGGCATACATTGATTCAATTGCCTTTTCAGAATGTTTCCCTTCAAAAACCTCATCAAAAAATTGATTCAATTCACGTTTTAAAAAAGAGTTTCCTTTGTCTTCTGTTTTTTTTACTCCTCCGGCCTGTGCCAACGAATGAAAGGCAAAATAACGAATGTACCAAGCACTACCTCTTTGACAAAAGGTAACATTTCCAATAACTTTTTCATTTCGTTCCAGCGACAAAAACAGCGGATTATCGGCTTCTAAAATACGTGTTGGAGTATCCAAATGACGATACATTGCACCATTTGTACCCAAGGTTGTATTCGTTAGCAACTCCAATAATGCTGGAGTTGCTGATGTTCGAAGTTTAAAAATGGAACTTAATGTCATTAAATTGCGTGAAGTACAATTGATTCAACATCTGTTGGAGTAATCGCTTGACGCTCGCCCATAGCCAACCAATTGCGCTCAACAAAACGTGTTTTGATAATTTCAGCAATATGATCTGTATCTGTTGAGTAATCTGAAATTTTTGTGTGGATTCCCAATTGTTGGAAAAACGCTTCTGTTTTCACGATTGCTTCTCGTGCAATTTCTTCATTTGTACCAACTAAATTCCATACACGTTTTCCGTATTGCGTCAATTTCTCCTTCTTGTTCTCAAATTGATTTTCAAATAAACGAGGAGCGATAATTGCCAATGTTCGTGCATGATCAATACCATAAATGGCTGTCAATTCATGTCCAATCATGTGAGTTGTCCAATCCGTTGGAACACCACAACGCAAATTGCCATTTAAAGCATGTGTCGCGCACCACATTAAATTGGAAGCCAATTTATAATTGTTTGGATGTTCAATTACCTCTGGTCCAATTTCAATTAGCGTTTGCAAAATTCCTTCTGCTTGACGTTCTTGTAATAAATTATCCGTTGGGAATGTCAAGTATTGTTCGAGCGTATGCATATACGCATCTACAACTCCATTTGCCAATTGGCGCTTTGGTAACGTCGCAACTACTGTTGGGTCACAAAACGAAAATTTAGGAAAGAACAAAGGTCCACCCATTGTTAATTTTTCTTTCAATTCATCACGACTGATTACAGCACCAGAGTTTGCTTCCGAGCCCGTTGCAGGTAAAGTCAAAAACGTCCCAAAAGGCAATGCTTTTGTAAATACACATCCTTCTTTGCGTTGTAATACTTCATACGAATCACCTTCGTAATGAAATGCACCTGTCATGAATTTTACGCCGTCAATTACAGAACCTCCACCAACTGCTAGGATAAAGTCAATGTCTTTTTCACGTGCCAATTCAACACCTTTCATAAGGGTTGTAAATTGCGGATTTGCTTCAATTCCACCAAATTCAACTACTTCAAATTCTTTCAAATGAAGCATCAACTTATTGAATAAACCTGTTGTTTTTATACTTCCTCCACCATAGGCTAACAAGATTCTTTTTTTAGAAGAAAACTCATTGATTAATTGAGGAAGACGCTCTAATTGGTCCTTGCCAAAAAGAATACGTGTCGGATTAATTACTTCGAAATTTTGCATACTACAAATTTACTCAAAAGTCTAAGAGAAAAAGTAGAATATACGGATGAACTGAATAATTTTTACTACTTTCGTTCCCCTTCAAATCAGAAGTAAACAATACACAGAGAGGTGTCCGAGTGGTTGAAGGAGCTACCCTGGAAAGGTAGTATACGGGTAACTGTATCGAGAGTTCGAATCTCTTCCTCTCTGCAATACGATCCCGAGCTTTAAACGCTTGGGATTTTTTTATGGACTAAGCTGAAAGTTTACTTTCAAGCGAAAGAACATGAAAAATACCAACTGATTGAGGAACGAAAGAAGGGATGCGTTTTAAGCTACCCCCAAAACGAGTTCATGTAATAATCTCTTCCTCTCTGCAATACGATCCCGAGCTTTAAACGCTTGGGATTTTTTATGGACTCGCACGGACAGGTCGCGACCTGTCCCTATTTTTTATTTCACTATCATCATCTCGCCGCAAATGTTTTGCGAAAGTTGATGAACAACTTCTTCCTTCGTATCACAATTCTCCAACAAAAACATCAATTTCGTTAATGCTGCTTCGGTTGTCAAATCGTTCCCACTAATCACACCCACTTTTGAGAAGAATGAGCTTGTTTCATATTTTCCTTGTTGAACGGCTCCAGAACTACATTGCGTAATATTCAATGCAATTCCACCTGCTTTGATGTAATCTTGAATCAATCCACGGAAAATTTCATTGCTTGGCGCATTTCCAGCTCCGAAGGTTTCAAGTACAATTGCATCGGTGTGTGTTCGGTCAAATAAACTTCGATACGCTTCAATAGGAAAGCCCGGATATATCTTTAACAAACCAACACGTGAACTTAAGTTTGGTTGGTATTCCAATTCAGTTAATTTTGAGCGAAACAAACGATCGGTTGCGTATTCAATGTTAACTCCAGCACGCGCTAGTTCTGGATAATTTGGTGAACTAAATGCTTCAAATTGATTCGCTGAAATTTTGGAACTTCTATTTCCGCGGTACAATGAATATTCAAAGTAAACCGCAACTTCTTGCACATACGGCTGACCTTGTGGGTCTTTGTCAGCTGCTATTTCAATCGCCGTTATCAGATTTTCTTTCCCATCTGTACGAATTGTTCCAATCGGCAATTGTGAACCTGTGAATATAACTGGTTTCTTCAATCCTTGGAGCATAAAACTCAAGGCTGAAGCAGAAAAAGCCATTGTATCTGAACCGTGAAGAATGACAAATCCATTGTATTTTTCGTAATTGTCACGCACTGTTTGTGCAATTTGAACCCAATAAACAGGATTCATTTCTGATGAGTCAATTGGTTCTTCAAAACTGAAGGTAGAAAGCTCAACATTCAAGCGATGAATTTCAGGAACGTGCTTATAAATATGGTTGAAATCAAAACTCTTTAACTGGCCTGTTTCAGCATCTTTAATCATTCCAATGGTTCCACCGGTATAAATGATTAACACTTTTGGTTTTGCTTGATTCATTTTAACTCAATTTAAAAAGTTTGTTCGCATTTTTAGAGGTAATTTTTGCAACTTCTGACAAACTAACTCCCTTCACATCAGCTAATTTTTCAGCTATATGCAATAAGTAAGCACTTTCGTTGCGCTTTCCTCGGTGTGGAGTTGGAGGCAAATAAGGCGAATCTGTTTCAAGAATTAACTCACTCAATTCAACATCCTTCAAAATCTCATCTAAACCTGCTTTTTTGTATGTTAAAACACCACCTATTCCAAGTTTGAATCCGCCGTAATTTTGAATTTTCTTTGCTTGTTCAAGTGTTCCTGTAAAACAATGAAATACGCCAGTTAAACGCTCATCATTTAATTCATCGACAATTGCAAAGATTTCGTCAAAAGCTTCTCGTGCATGAATCACAATTGGCAAGTTTAATTCCTTTGCCCAATTGACTTGTCGTCTGAATGCCTCGGCTTGTTCATTCACAAAGGTTTTATCCCAATACAAATCCATACCAATTTCACCAACAGCACAATTTTTTCGTTCAAACAGATTTGTACGAATAATTTCTAAGTTTTCTTCCCAATTCTCATCAACAGATCCTGGATGCAAACCCATCATCGGGAAACAATTCTGTGGAAATTGAGCACATAAATTATACATTGGTTCAATCGATTCAACATCGATATTTGGTAAGAGCATGGTTTCCACACCAGCTTTGATTGCACGTTGAACAATTTCTGTTCTATCTTCATCAAACGAAGGAGAAAATAAATGGGTGTGCGTATCTACGAATTGCATAGCTTAAAAAAGGGAAACACTTAGTCCAACTTGGAAAAGGTTTAATTGAACACTTTCTTTATTTTTAAAAAGGGAATTTAAATTATATGACCCATAAACTGCCCAATTTCGAATTCCAATTCTCACGTGTGCTGAATAAATCAATCGGTTCACATCCGCAAAATTGTGATCTTTGAACACTTGTTTTCCATGGTCATAGTGATTCACAGCTTTTGAGTACAAGTTAGCTTGATAACCAACTCTTCCACCGATGTGTACCTTAAAATGCTTCCATCCCTTCGTTCTAAAGCGAAATTCCAAGGGAACGGAAAAAGAATTCCCAATCAAATATCTTTTCTCTTCAGCAAATGTTTGATAAGGTGACATTAGTGTTTTAGAAAATGTAGAATCCGCACCAAAGAAATGACCAGATGTTTCAACGCTAAACAAAGAATGGGTTAATCCAATTCCAAATGAAACAGTATTTGCTTTTGCGATTGGAATTTCAAATAGTAAATTCGTGTTGAATCCAATTGAATTCCAGTTGTTCTTGAAGGGTTTTAATCCCCCATTGAATGTGTTATAGGTTAAATCAAACATTAGGCGATCATACTTACGCACTTTTTCTGGCGTTGCTGGTCGCAAACCAGTATAAAACCACATTGTTCCTGGTCGGAATCGTGAAATTAAATCTGCTCCTTCACTGTTGTACTGAGCGTTCAGCGAAAAGGACAAAATTGCCAAAAGCAATGTTAGCCATAGTTTATTCATAATCTACAATAGTTTGTTCCCATTTCCAAGCATGCTCAACAGCATCCGAAATAGTATATTCTGCTTGCCATTCTAACAATCGATTTGCTTTCGAAGCATCGGCATAAATTTCAATTACATCTCCAGGTCGTCTTGGTCCAAATTTCCAATTCAAGGATTTGCCTGCTACCTCTTCAAAAATATTGATTACTTCCAAGATACTCGTCCCATTTCCAGTACCAACATTTACTGCTTCTATCACTCCATCCTCTTTTGAAGAAAGGAAATTGATTGCTTTCACGTGCGCTTTGGCTAAATCAACCACATGGATATAATCGCGCACACATGTACCATCAATTGTTGGATAATCATTCCCAAAAACAGTCAATTCTTGTTGTTTTCCGATACCTGTTTGCGTAACAAAAGGCAATAAATTATTTGGCTTTCCTATTGGAAATTCGCCTATCAATGCTGAGGGATGTGCTCCAACAGGATTGAAATAACGCAAATTCATGATTTTCAATTCAGGATTGCTTTTGAAAACATCTGCCAAAATTTGCTCTCCAATCGCCTTTGTATTTCCGTAAGGAGAATTTGGTTTGCTTTTTGGGGAATCTTCGTTAACCACTTTCACTCCTTCTGGTTCACCATATACAGTGCATGATGAAGAAAAAACAACATTTAAGACTGAAAATTCTAAGGCCAAATCGAGCACATTCACCAAGCCTTGTATGTTGTTGTGGTAATACTTCAAAGGATCCAATACAGATTCACCAACTGCTTTGTATGCTGCAAAATGAATTACTCCAACAAACGGATATTTTTCAAATAATTCGCGCATATCAGTGCTGTTACAAACATCTACTTCATGCAACAAGGGTTCTTCATTAATCAACTCCGTTAAGCCATTCAAAACGATGCGATTCGCATTTCGAAAATCATCCGCAATAACAGGAATAAAACCTGCTGCTTTCAATTCAACAACGGTGTGAGAGCCAATGTAACCCGCGCCTCCCGTAACCAAAATATATTGCTGTTTTCCCATTGCTTTCAAAGGTAACATAAATTGAATTAATTTTAGCCAATGGAAAAAGAGAGACCCATAAATCTTCAACAATTCAGAACAAAAAGAACGAACAAGCGCTTAATGGTGCGAATCATTGTTTATGCCTTGTTTTTGTTTATCCTAGGTGCATTCTTTCTTCAAAAACTATCAAACCAAAAACCTGCACCAAAACCTATTCATGAAATACGCGGAGTGAAGGTGGAAATGTCCTAAACATTTTTCCGGTCCAAGTGTTTATCATTTGTGAAACAGTTTTTTACATTATTTTTCTTTGGACTTATCTCAAGTTCATTCAGCATCGAATCGAACGCTTCCTTTACGATTCATGCCAATGGTTTCGACTCAAATGAAGGCAAGGCACACATTGCTATTTATCGATCCACTGATAAATTTCCTTCTCCAAAATCACAGTACAAAGGGCAGATCGTTTTAATTAACAACAAAATTGCCACGGCCACTTTTCATGATCTTCCAAAAGCAAATTACGCTGTAGCTGTTTTTCATGACAAAAACAAAAACGGCTCAATGGATAAAAACATGTTTGGAGTTCCAACAGAAAAATATGGTTTTTCCAATAATGCACGTGAGACATTTAGCGCGCCATCTTTTGAAAGTGCATCAGTAAAAGTTGACCGTCAAAAAACAATATGGATTTACGTTAAATGAGCGCTTTCTCTTTGTAATATGCGTATAACATTACTTGCGCATGAAAAGGTTTCCCTTCCGCTTTACGGTATACATTTTTCAAATCCTTACGGATTAATCGTGATTTAACGCTTCCCTTCCATTGGTATTCAAAAATGGTATCGATTTCTGTTTGCAATGCTTGATCCAAAATTGGTGCACCCACTTCAATTCGTTTATCCAAATTGCGTTCCATCCAATCCGCACTTGATATAAAATATTCTGGCTGTCCATCATTTGCGAAAATCATGAAACGTGCATGCTCCAAATAGCGATCCACAATACTGATAATCGTGATGTTTTCACTTTTTCCTTTTAAACCTGGAATAAGACAACAGATTCCACGAATGATCATTTCGATTTTTACACCACTCGAACTTGCCAAATACAATTTATCGATTAGTCTTTTATCAGTCAGATTGTTCAATTTTAAGCGAATAAATGCCTTTTTACCAGCTTTTGCATGTTTGATTTCACGATCGATCAATGCACTGATTTTGCGACGCGCATTAAACGGTGAAACCATTAATTCTTTGAATATTCCTCTTTCTAGATTATTTTCTAGTAAACGGAAAACCTTTTTAACCTCTTTTGCTACTCTCGATTCAGCAGTCAAAAGCGCCAAATCACCATAAATCAATGACGATTTTTCATTGAAATTACCTGTTCCGATGTAGGTGATTAATTGTTCTTGTCGATTACTAAAACGTGTTATTTGAAGTAGTTTTGAATGCACTTTCAAGTCTTGAATTCCATAGATAACTTTTGCGCCATTCTCTTTTAATCGATCTGCCCAATATAAATTATTCTCTTCATCAAAACGCGCTTGTAATTCCAGAACGACTGTGACCTCTTTACCATTGTATACCGCAGCCAACAAGGCATTCATGATTTGCGAATTCTTCGCCACACGATACACATTAATTTTTATTGCTCGCACCTTAGGATCAATTGCCGCTTCTCGCAAAAGATCAACAACATAATCGAACTTCTGATAAGGAAAATGAAGTAACACATCTTTTTCAAGAATGCTCTTAATCAAACTTTTTTTACCTTCTAAGTCAGGATGACTAAGAGGTGGTTGAGGTGAATAATTAAACTCTGGATGTTCAAAGGAAGGGAAAGAAATGAAATCTTTAAAGTTATGATACTTTCCGCCAGGAATCGTATTTATTCCGAATTTCAAATTGAGTGCACTCAATAGATAATCCAACAAATCTTTTGGCATTCGTTCGTCATAAACGAATCGAACTGGTTTTCCTTTCTTGCGCTGTTTTAAACTTTTTTCAATTTTTTCAAAAAAGGAAACTGAAATATCATCATCTAAGTCCAACTCAGCATCGCGCGTAAATTTGAATGTAAATGCCTCTATGGTATCAAATGTAAAAATGGAGAAAATGTGTTTTAAGTTTAAACGAATAATATCGTCTAGCAAAATCACAAATTCCTTATCACCTTCTTTGAGACGGAAAAATCGAGGAAATTCCGATGGGATCTTTATCAATGCAAATTTGATACGTTGTTTATTCTCCGATAAAATGCGAACGGCCAAATAAATACTTGAGTCACGTAAACGCGGAAAAGAAGTCTTTTTATCGAGTAAAACTGGAATGATTGCATGCTTCAGTGTAGAATTGAAATAGTCATTAACGATAAGTTGTTGACTCGGTGTAATGGATGTTTCATCTAAATGAAAAATTCCTTTTACAGCTAATTCATCAACGATTTTCTGATATGCTAGTTCGAATTTTACTTGTTGCTTCATGACCTTCTTACGAATTTCAATGTACAACTCAGCTGGCGTTCCTTCAAAGCCTTCTACTGTTCGTTTATGAACGGCAATCATTCGTCGCAAATTGGCTACACGCACACGGAAAAACTCATCCAAGTTATTCGAATAAATTCCCAAAAAACGCATACGTTCAACCAAAGGAACCCTAGGGTCTAAAGCTTCCTGCAATACACGCTCGTTAAACGCTAACCAACTTAATTCCCGATTTATCAAATTCATTTTACAAAATTGTCAAATTCGAAATGAACCGACGATGTAAGTTATATTAAATTTTTGTAAAGAATCAATCATTTACATAAAAAAAGGCTACATCTCTGTAGCCTTCATTTCGTTTATTTGGACGATTATACTTTCATTCCTTTTACAACACGATCCTTACGTTTTGTTTTTTGAAGTTTTTTCAAAACAACCATTAAGTAAGCATTCCCACTTGAAGAATTGGCGTAATATGTTTCGTTACCGTAGGTTAACTTTCCTCCTTTATCTTGTGCCCAATCAGCCACCAAATAATATTTTCCTGAAGCTTGATTTGCACGTACAGCAAACGTAATTGTTTTGCCAACTCCCGTTTCGAAACGCAACATTAATTCACCATTCGGTCCGTAACCTTCAAAAATACATTTTGTGTTTACTGGAATGATCACACGGTCTTGTTCACTACTTGAACTGGTAACCAATGCTCCATCGTCAGTTGTCCCTTGACCTTCTTGGGATTTACTTTTCTCCAATATAATTGTTGCAGAGGTAAAGAATTGAACTTTACGCATTTGCTTGTCTGAATCCAAGCTAAACTCATCTCTAATTTCGTTTGTGTAAGGAACTTTTGTTCCACAGCTAGCTAAAAGAATTCCAACAATAAAAAGTAATGTATACTTCATGATTTCAAATTTTTGACAAATATAACGATTGACATTCAAAAATGATGCCTAAAACAAAAGCATTGTTACCAGAAACAATGACTTCCTTGTATTAAATTTCTAACTTTGGCATTCAAATTCAAGGGTATGAAAATAACTATCACCGTTTTTTCTTTTAATGGTTTTCAAGAAAACACATACATTCTATCAGATGAATCCAATAACTGTGTAATTATTGATCCTGGTTGTTATGGCCGAGAAGAACAAAACGAATTTCTTGAATATATCCGCACGAACAATTTAAAACCTCTCGCTCTTTTGAGTACACATGCGCATATTGATCATGTGCTAGGGAACAGTTTTGTCTTGCGCACGTTCAAGTTGGATTATTATTTACACAAAGAAGATTTAACGACACTTCATTCGGTTGAAAACTATGCGCATGTTTATGGTTTTCAAGGATATGAGCCGTCTTCCGATCCAACACATTTTTTAAATCACGGTGACAAACTAGTTTTTGGTGGAATTGAATTGGATGTTTTTTTCACGCCGGGTCATGCGCCGGGTCATGTTGTATTTTACAATGCAGAAAATAAATTTGTTATCAACGGTGATGTCTTGTTCAACGGAAGTTTCGGTCGTGTTGATTTACCTGGAGGAGATATCGAAATTTTGAAAAAATCGATTCACGAAATAATGTTTCAGCTTCCAGAAGATACAGTTGTGCATTGTGGCCATGGCCCAGCAACAACAATTGGTGCAGAAAAACGTTCGAATTATATCCTTCAGGAATAAGTCATCTTCCTTTTAATAAGATGATTTTAACTGCTAAATACCAGAAAAAACGATGAGGATTGCCATAAATACCC
>CAJAVU010000069.1 GCA_903945495.1 uncultured Flavobacteriales bacterium
GTAGCGGCTTCAAATAAGTACTATCGCTTTGCATAGTTGTATTCGATGTTTTTCCGTATACAAAATCTAAAACAGTTCCTTTTAAATACTTGCTTTTCAATCTACAATCTAATTCCAAACCTAATGAAGGAACCACATTGCTACTATCTTCTTGAAGATCATTAAGTGTAACTGCTCTATTTGTATATCTGACACCTAAAAATAAATGAGTATTATCCTTTGTGCCATAACCACTTTTAATCATGGTCATAAATCTTTTTTGTTTGATATTTTGGAAATCAAATAGGTTAAACATATTCTGCGAATACAGTAACTTACTCTGAACTAAATCATTTGTCACCATTAAATTATTCATCGTAATTCCAGCAGACACAGAAGTATACCATTTATCTTTTTGATACTCAAAATCAACCCCTTTGATTGGAATACTGTTGGACGACAAAGCAGTAGTTTTTGGATAAGTTAATCCGATATCCAATTTCGTAATGTGGCTTAAGAATTTGCTCCCAACAGCATTCATGCCATTCGAAGCTACCGAAGAATAATTTGCTTTTTGCGTTGTATGAATAGATTGAATTGAATCTTGAACCTTTTTTAAGTCTTGAAGTTGACTATAGCAACTATCCAACTTGTTATAGAGTGAGAGTAACTTTTCTAACTCTTCCTCACGATTTTTCAGTTCATTTCTCAAACTATCTACGCTGGAAGAATCACCAATATATTCTGATTTTTCTATGGTTGAAATGTTAGATTCAGCACTATCTTTTAATTGAGATGCTGCGGTGTTTAAGTTATATTGGTCAAATGCTAAAGTTTCTTTTTGTGCATCAATTTCATCCTTTAATCGCTGTTTAATTATTTCAGCATAACCCAATTTACCAATAAGTGCTTTTTCAATATTCTCTGATTCTCCTATTTTCTTGTCTGAGATTTGTTGAAGTTTTTCCTTTTGCAATCGTTGCTTCTCTTTGTACTTTTCTATATCAAGAGAAGCTCGGAAGTAATTATTTACTCCAAAAGGATTCTTTAATGTATTATAATTAAAAGCGAATCTCACAGGTACAGTTGCAACATTTATATTAAAATCTCCATTTGTCTTAAAAGATTGAAGAGGTCTACTTGAAACTGTATCGACATAACCAACTAACAATCCGTATGAATAACTTGTATTGACTATCCCTTCATCAATGTCCAACAAACTTTTAACTTTTAGTGATTTTTTTCTCACTTGAATCAAACTATCCAATTCTATTTCTTCAATGGCCTTAATGTTGAAGGCACTTGTTATAAAATTGTTACTTATAGAATCTAAATAGTTGGTTCTTTTTGAAAAGCCATTAAACATTTTTAAAGTATCTTCTACATTATTAAGCGACACAGATTGAACTTGACCAATTAATTGGAAACAGCTAAATTGAATCAGAAGAATAGTAAGATGCTTTTTCAAATAAGTCGTATAAAAGTTACGATTGAAAAATGGTGATTTTTACTAGCTCAAATTTTGGTATCTTCATGAAGACAATTCAAAAAAAATGAACTTTAATTGTGAAAATCAAACAATTTAAATCTGCGTCAAATGTACTAGCAAGCAATTGTTAAAATCAATACGTACAAACCCCTGTTATTTGCTTTGATTCAATATTTTATAGATAAAATTTCAATTATCAATTTATCTTTGAATCTCTAATGAAATCCATTTCATAAATGAAACAACAAAACAAAATCCGAATTGCATATGCAGAAGACCATCAAATACTAAGACAAGGTATGTTGGCGATGTTATCGACTGAACAAGATTTTGAAATAGTTTTTGACGTATCAAACGGTGCAGAATTAATTGAGTCTCTGAATCATAACAAAGTCGATATAGTCATTCTAGACATTGAAATGCCTATAATGAATGGTCTTGAGGCCTTGAAAATCATTTCAATGAAATTTCCGGAAGTCAAAGTAGTTATGTTAAGTTCCTATTACGAAAACGAAATGATTTACCAGGCAATAACAGATGGTGCAAGAGGTTTCCTACCCAAACATGCCGAAATTGAAGAAGTAATTGAAGCCTTAAACAATATAATGATTGAAGGATATTATTTTGACGACAAGGTAACGCCAAAACTAATCGCAATGCTTAAAAGACATGGGATAATATTCCCTCCTTTTGAACTAGATACCTTAAGCAACCGTGAATTGGAAATTCTACCGCTTATTTGCCAAGGAATGAAAAACAAAGAAATTGCAGAACAATTATTCATTTCAGAAAGAACAGTTGAAAACCATAGAAAACACCTATTCTTCAAAACAAACGCAAAAAATGCCTACGGCCTCATTGTGTATGCCATTCGAAATGGTTTAATAAAACTAATTTAAATTGGCTTAGAGATGATACCATTCCGTATCGCATAAAGTACAAGTTCCACAATATTGGAGGTAGTTGTTTTCTCGGCAATTTTTAGGCGATAACCTTCAATAGTGCGGGTGCTTAAAAACAACCTCTGTCCTATTTCTTTATTCGTACAACCTTCACAAATCAGTTTAATAATTTCTATTTCTTGGGGTTTCAAAGGCTGTCGAAACTGATCAGCCAGCTTATCGCGATTTGCAACAATTTCTTTAACCAGAGATTTTGTCACGAAATCATCAAAGTAAAAACCTTTTTCATAAACAGAATAGACAGCATCTACAATTTTGTCAAAATCACAATGTTTAGGCAAAAAACCCTTTGCTCCTAAGGCAATACAATCTACAACATCATCAATTGAAGTGTGCGCCGTCAACATCACAACAGATAAATCAGGAAAATGTGAACTTAATTTCTTTAAAGCAGTTTTACCGTCAACCAAAGGCATTTCAATATCCAACAAAACAACATCAGCCTTTTTTATTTTTACGATTTCCAATAGCTCAGCGCCATTTGCAACATCAAAAACCACCTTTAAACTTGGTTCATCATTTATCAATGCTGTCAAACCTTGCCGCACCATTTCATGGTCTTCCACCAATCCAATTCTAATCTTTCCGCGCATTGAACAAAGGTACTTCTAAAACAATTTCAGAATCCTTATCTTTTGTTAAATCAAGCCTGGCTTCAAGAAGTTTAACCCTAGCAATAATAGAATTTAACCCTATCCCTCTGGATTGACTTGCATATTGGTTAAATTCTTCGTTCGTAATTCCTTCACCATCATGCAAAATGCGCAATATCGCACTTCTTTCAGTGCAATTTAGTGAAACATGAAGCTTCGTTATACGTTCATATTTTCGTATATTATTAATCAATTCCAACGTAATGCGATAGATATTTAGATTAATCGTTTCAGTGTGTTCAAGATAATCCTCACCAGAAAAATCATAGCGCACATCCACACCTTCTATATCTCCCAAATAACTATTGATGCCGCGCGCCAATCCAAATTTATACAAAATTCTAGGCGACAAATCACGTGTCGATGACTGTATATTCTCAATAACAGAATTAATCACCTCATTCTGATTACTGATGCGGGATGAATCAATACCCCTTTCTGCCAATTCCCTTGCCTGTGCAGTCAAAACATGCTTCATCGAAACCAACAACGGATTAATTTCATCATGCAAATTAGCAGCTATTTTCTGCCGCTCAGTCTCCTGCGTCTCTATCACACGCTTCAACATCTCCAATTCCTTATTTTTCAGTTGAAGCTGATAATCACTGTCTCGCTCAATCATCTTCTTTCGATAATTGATCCCAACAACAAAGATGAAAATGATGATCACCACGATGAATAAACTCCCAGCAAGTACCGTCAGAATTATTGTTTTCTCATTAACCATATCCCCCTTGAAAGTATTACATTAAAAATGATAGTTGAAACCAATTGAATAGGCCAGGTATAGTAAAGCAAATTCAAATCTTCTGATCGTATATACTCTTCGAAAAGAGAAACATAAAAAGTAGAACTAAAGTAAATCAAAAACGCAGAATTTATCCAAAACAAACCATCTTGAAACAAGTTAGTGATTTTCATTTCAGTATAAACTTTGTAGAAATAAAAGGAAGAAATACAGATTAAAAACATTGAAGACAAAAGATAAGCTAATTGAGCTCTCATCAAATTGTCAGTTATAAATTGAATGTTATAAATAAAGAACAATAGAAATAAACAATTAAAGGCTAAAATAAAAATCCTTATTACTCTATTTTGGATTAAAAACCAATAAAACAAACTTAAATTAAACTGGCAAATCAGTGTATATATATGCAAGACCCATTTGTTGTCCTTATGCTGAATATTAATAGCATAAAACGAGACAAATTCTGTTGCCAAGGATAAAACTAAAAATAATGATAAGACTTTAAGTATAATACTTAAAGTCTTATCATTTATTAATAGATATAGGGGTATAATATAACTTAAAGCAGAGGTATACATTAAAATATCATACGCCAAAACCATTTATTAACTATTTAAATCATTTGATGATGAGCATTTTGGAGGACAAAGTTGCGATCTCTCCAAAATCAACCCAGATGTCATATCATCCTCATTTGCTTTCGCTCCCACCAAAATTAGGTTTTTTTTACCATTTTCATCAATTCCGTAATAAATTCGAATTCCAACACAATCTGATTGATCCAAAATAGCTTTGATTTTGTCAGTTCCAAAAAAGTGCGCAATAATATCACCACTGGCAATTGTTGCTCTGTAATTTGCTGTCCAACTTGACGCTTCTCTTAGGGTTACAAATGACCCTTCTGTTCCATTAAATGACATACTTTAAAAGTTTTAAATGATTAATAGGTCAAAGCTATTTTTCATATAATTTCAAATACTCTTTCTCAACAAAACGGAACAATCAAAACACACAACAAAACATTGATTAACAATCATTTAAAAGATATTAACAAATCCATACAACAATAAATACAAGTAAATTTACGCACGAATAAGCGTAATTCTACCCTACTTAATAAAAACAGGGGTTTCCACTCTTGTTTTAAGTGTTTGAATGGTCGACATTTGATAAAAAATATACCACTATGCGATATTATGTAAACAAAAATGCACAAAACAATGGTGATCATGAAGTGCACAAAGAATCTTGTTTTTACTTACCAAGCCCTTTAAATAGAATCGACTTGGGAGAACATCAAAATTGTTCATCAGCTGTAACGGAAGCAAAAAAACACTATCCAAAATCAAACGGATGCAAAACATGCTGTGAACCTTGTCACACAACTTAAGTGATAAAGATGATGGAATGATCAATTCATGATTTGTTGCAAACTAAAATCCCGAAAGCGTTTGAATACTGAAAAGTTGATGAATGCTTTCGGTATCTTTTGTCTCAAAGTCTTAAAGCTAGTCCCGACACTTCGGGATCCTTTGTCTTTTGTCCTTTGTCTTGTAGTCCTTCGTCTTCCAGTCCTTCAGCGACTTGCACTGAGTTTATCGAAGTGAGCGGTTCGTTTGTCTTTTAGCGCAGCGGTCCTTTGTCCTCAAGCGAAGCGGTCCTTTGTCTCAAAGTCTACCCTTCCTTTTCAGGAAAAAGTTGGAACACGGATACGTCTAAAGCGATTGCGAGTTTATAAATTGTCCGTGCGGTTGGATTTGTACGTCCAGATTCAATTTTTCGGTACGAAGAATCATCAATGCCCATTTTTGAAGCAACGTCAAGCTGTGTCATGCTTTTCTCAACACGCAACTGTTTGATGCGCTCTGCGAGCTGCTTGATAAAAACCTCTTCGTCCATGTGGTGAAAGTAGGTTGGAATCAAAAATTTAAACAGAGCATATATGCCCTATTTGTGAAATAATATTAATTTTGATTTTTATGAAACAAGAAGAGAAAATAAACATCGCCCTGATAGAAAAACACCCGGTTCTTCTACAAACGTTAAAATTGATTCTAGAGAAAATAGCAAATTTCTCAATAACTTACGCTTCCCAAAACACCCTTGGTTTCTCGCACAATAACTTAGATATTCTTATAATTAATGAGCAAGAACTAGCAAATATATCTCTCCCTGTAAATCAACCAAACTATAAGATTATCTGCCTTTCAACAGAATTTAAAAAAATGACCGTTAAAAATAAAATAGTTTATCTCAATCAAGCATGTGAATTAGATGAATTATTAAATACGATCAATTCCTTGGCAATAAAAAACGTCACCCTCCAATAAAGGAAAGTGACGTCTGAAATTTAGTTTAGAATTAAATGAATTAATGACTATTTCTTCCGTTGTAAGAATTGCCAAATCCATGATAAAAACTTACTCATTGTAAAACTTACAATTGCACCGATCCCAGCCAAAACAACAGTTTTTAAAACATCTTCTGTATCAATCGTAGCTAAAACGGTAAGAAGTGTCCCTGTTATTGTCCCAATGGCTGCTGTGTGTTCTTGATGTTCCATTTTGAGTTCATTGATTCTTAAATGGTAGAATTAACCATTGCTTCGCGTGAAATAACCATCTTCAATTCGAACACTTCCTTGTTCTCAATTAAATCTTCATTCACTTGAACCCCAACGCGGTTAACTTTTCCAGATAATTCAGCCCCTGCTTTAAAGCGAGTTGGCTTATTAATTTTCACTTGGACTTCCAAGTCCTCTGTTACATTTACAATTGGTTTTATTTCCATTTTTCTAAGTTTTAGTCCTTCTATCATTTGAATGAAAGGACGAATTAAACGTTTAACTTTACTTTTCACTTTCTACCGTCGTTTGAGCAACTGCTGTTGCAACTGTTCCTGCAACAATGAGATATCCACCCAACACAACCAATCCTGCTGGAATTGCTACTGGAGCAGATACCAATACCCCACCTGCGGCAACCAAACCCAATCCAATTTTTCGAATTGTTCGGTAAAATTTTGGCGTTTTCGCCATGATTCTTTCTCTTAAATTCATGTTTTAAACTTTTAAATAATAATTGTTCGTTGTTTTTTTAGCGCTTCTAAACCAAAAGATTAATAAACGTCAATGATACTTGCCGCATTAAAAGCACCATTATTCAGCGTGTATTGCACACCATTGACCTCTTGGAAAAACTCGATCATAAGCAAAAGGAAATTTGTTCCCGTTCCAGTAGGAGCCGCAGATGGAGTCAAAAGTACATCTACCGTATTCGCATCAATTGGTCCGTTATATTCATTCGATATCTCAACGCTTTTTTCTCTAGCAACAAAATCGATTTTTGCCCAAGCCGATTGAATCGTCATGTGTGTTGCACCTTCTGGATAACTCAAATCATTGATCGGACTCAATTCAAGAATTGAAATTTCACCAGTTGCCGTATCAACAGTAAATGGCTTGTACATTACACTTACCAAAACACTTTGAATATTGAAATTAAATCCCTTCAATAAATTCATCGCCAATGGGTTCGTAATTCCAACCCCAACATTTCGACTCCCACGTGCACTGACCGTATCCATGTTCTTAATGTCAGTCATGATTTTCATCATGCGTGCTGTTACACGGCGATCACTAGCATGATGAATCAACGGACGAAAAGCATCTCGAATCAATTTCCCTGCTGATGCCGACGATCCGAACTCTGCACCATTTTCACGTGTTCGTTTGAACGCAGGATCACTTGCAATGCGCTTCGCATCTATCCCTCCTTTCTCTCTAACTAGGCTACCATCTTTTGTTGTGTAAAAAGACAATTCCCCAATTTTACCTTGGATTTTAATAATCCCTTTTTGTCTTGCCATTTTTCGTTTTTTTTAATCAGTGAAATCAAGAGCCTTTCCCTCGATTATTCATCGCAAATCAGAATTATCCTCGTCAGAACAATTCATTTTTGTGGGCCCACCAAAAAGTGATTTCGCTTTGAACAATTCAAAAGTAATTGCATCACTAGCCACTTGATACACAGCACTTCCGAATCATAAACTTTATGCCGTTTTATACCGTTTTTGCAGTTTTTCGTACGTTCATTTCAACTTATTTTTGTCCCACTTAAATCATTTAGAAAAACAATACAGGTCTAATCAGCTCATCAATTGAATTGTTTAAGCCACTTGAAGCATGGATAAAGAATAGATAAAGAATAGATAAAGCATGGATAAAGCATGGATAAAGCATAGATAATGCATGCAAGAGCGTGCTTAATGCATGAAAAACAATTTTTAAAGTAAAAATGAAACCACGAAACAGAAAATGAAACGAATTGCTATTTACCCAAAAGACATTATGATTATTACTGGCAAAAGCGAACGCTCCGCCCGAGAAATTCTAAAGAAAATCAAAACACATTACCACAAAGACAAACACCAAATCGTCACCGTTGACGAGTTCTGTAACTTCATGGGCATCAAACATTCCGAATTCGAAAACAAAATCAACATTTGAAACCTCAACAAATCACATCAATTCTCATCAAAATTCATGAAACATTCTCACTTATGACCTAATGATTTATAAGATTAAAAATGATCGCAGAAAACCAACCTTATGTCTGCACTGAGCCTGTTTACCCTGAGGCACTCGAAGGGTCGAAGTGTGCCTTATGCCTGCCCTGAGGCTCTCGAAGGGTGGTTCAAAATCTGAGCGCAGCTAACCTCCCCTTATGTGCCCTTATGCCTGCACTGAGCCTGTCGAAGTGTGCCTTATGTGGTTAAATAAAAGCGCAGCGCCATCCATGCATCTGTGACTAAAATCGAGCGCAGCGAACCTCCCCTTATGTGTCCATACCTGCACTGAGCCCGTCGAAGTGTGCCTTATGCGGTTCAAAATTTGAGCGCAGCGAACCCCAAGCGCAGCGCCATCCCTTAACCTGTACCTAAAAAACGTCAACACTTTGTGCAGAACATGGAACATGGAACATAGAACATGGAGCATGGAGCATAGACCTAGAAAAAAGCTTAAGTCCTTCAGCGAAGCGGTCCTTTGTCTTAAAGTCCTTTGTCTTTTAGCGAAGCGGTCCTTTGTCTTAATGTCCTAAAGTCCTTTGTCTTAAAGTCCTTTGTCTTAAAGTCCTTTGTCTTAAAGTCCTTTGTCTTGAAGTCCTGACTCTAAACCCCACCTGCCCAAACCAAACATCTCGAATCATATCGAAGCCAGCCTTTTCATTGATCCGTTGAATAATGACTTGCTTTCCGTAGGATAATTCATCCCGCATCACCGAAGAATCCATTGTGAGGTACA
>CAJAVU010000070.1 GCA_903945495.1 uncultured Flavobacteriales bacterium
ACAGAGAAGTTAAGCCTGCTTGCGCTGATGGTACTGCCCTTTTGAGGGTGGGAGAGTAAGTCGACGCCGCTTTTTAAACCCTTATCAGTTTTCTGGTAAGGGTTTTTTTGTTCATTGTAATTAAGAAACTAATTTGGCATTCTAGGTTCACATGATAATAATTCTATGCCATTTGTAAAGCTTAGATAAAGAAGATATTCCTTTTATAATTGTTAGGTGGATTTCAACGTTTTATTTGGTTTATTTGAAAAGAGATATGGCTTAAAACTGTATAATTGACTACTTTTGAACCTTAATATTGAACATGCAGAGTATTCTAATAAAATTAATTGATTCTTTCTATTTCATTTTTAAACGGTTTATGCCATTAAAAACATACCGTTATGCAGTTTGTGGTGGAGGTAATCTTGTATTTGATTTAGTATTGTATTTTTTATTTTATCATTACATCTTTCATAAAGAGGATGTAAATCTTCATTATTTCGTACTTAGTTCTCATATCGCCTCATTATTTTTTGTTTTTCCTATTACTTTTTTAACAGGATTTCTATTAAACAAGTACATAACATTTCAGGATTCAAATATACCGGGAAGAGTTCAATTTGTAAGATATTTGATGGTGGCCTTAGGAGCAATCGGGTTAAGTTATCTGTGTATGAAGTTATTTGTAGACGTAATGAAGTTTTATCCCACGCCTTCAAGACTGATAACCACTGTAATATCTGTAATATATAGTTACATACTACAAAGTACATTCAGCTTCGGTAAACGAAAGGAAAAAGAAGAATTTGAATAGTTTATTTGATCTGGATGCCTCTGGAAGAATATAGTCCTGCAGATTGAGTTTTACTTTTGTCTAAACTAAAAAAGAATGTACTACCAACTCCATATGTACTTCGGACGGAAATAGTTTGTCCATGTGATTCTATAATATGCTTACAGATTGCTAGACCTAATCCAGAACCACCGTCATTTCTGTTGCGACTTTTTTCAACACGGTAAAAGCGTTCAAATAATCTTGGAAGATGAGCGGCTTCAATACCAGGTCCGTTGTCAGAGACTTCAGTTGTGATCATGTCGTCCATTAAATAGAAACGAACGATTGTCGTCCCGCCCTGGTTGCCATAAAAAATCGAGTTGGATATTAAATTGGTTAGAACTTGAGCAATTTTACTTTTATCACCTATGACGAATTTAGATCCGTAATCTTTCGCAAAAGTTAAATTGATATTTTTCTCTTTAGCAATAATTTCTAAGGAATCAAAAACCTCTTTTGTCAATTCCACAATATCAAATGGACGGAGTGCAAGTTTTAACGCATCCGCTTCAAGTTTGGTAATTTGGTCTAAATCTTCAATGATATTTACCATTCGATCAGTTGCTTTTGAAGCTCGTTCTAAAAATGATCTATTTACATTTTCGTCTTCTAATCCGCCGTCAAGTAACGTTAAAATATATCCTTGAATGGAAAATATAGGTGTTTTTAATTCATGTGCCAGATTGCCGAGAAACTCGCGACGAAAGGCTTCTTGTTCTTTTAACTTGGAAATCTCTTTATTACGCTCTTCTGTCCATAATTGGGTTTCTTTTTCTGCATTTGCAATTACGTCATCTGTGATTTTAAATTGTAAATCGTTTTCAGGAGTAATTTTTCCTTTGCGAATAGATTTATACAGAACTTTTAATCGATCGTTTATGAAATATTTAATGAAAAAGTAAAAAACGCCGAATGATATTAAGCCTGTTGTAAAGGGTAATCCTATTAATACCCAAAAAGGAAAATTCATCACCTGTATATCGATGATGAATGTAATAATCAAGGTTAAGACAACGATAATTGCACTACCTCCGATTAATAAATGTATTGGTTTTAAATTTTTCACTTTTCGCTGAAGGTATATCCGACTCCTTTTATTGTACGAATATAATCATCTCCAAGCTTTTCTCGTAATTTTCTGATGTGAACATCAATAGTTCTTTCACCAACAATTGTTTCATTGCCCCAAACGATAGATAGAATTTGATCTCTGGTATAAACTTTACCTGGTCTGCTAGCCAACAATTCTAATAATTCAAATTCTTTTTTAGGTAGAAGAAGACTTATACCATTCATTTCAACTTTGAATTTCTCGCGATCAATTTTTAATTTGGATTCAATCTGATCATTTGAATCGTTTACTGGTCTGTCTAATCTTCTTAATAAAGACTCAACCTTGCTGATTAATAAACGAGGGCGAACAGGCTTTGAAATGTAATCATCTGCACCTGCTTCGAATCCTGCAATCTGTGAATAGTCTTCTGCACGTGATGTTAAAAAGGCAATAATAGGTTGAGTGATGTTTAAATCTTTACGGATAATTTGACACGTTTCAATTCCATCCATTTTGGGCATCATTACATCTAGAAGTATTAATGATGGATGAATTTGTTGAACCATTTTCACTCCTTCTTCTCCGTTTGATGCACTGAATACTTTGTACCCTTCTTTTTTCAAATTATAAGTTAAAAACTCAATAATATCTGGCTCATCATCAATCAATAATAATGTGTGACCTTTGCTTGCTTGTTGCATAATTTGAAAACATTTTTAAAAAAAAGGAGATTACTCACAGTTATGAGCAATCTCCTAAATTCATTGATATTATTTGTTAATCGCTAGTTTGATAGTTTTAGCAACTGAATTTTCTGTAGAGATAACCACATTGTAGTATCCTGCTTTCAATGATGATGTATTCAAAGATTGAATGCTTTTACCTGCTAATAATGATGCGTTTTCAGTATAAACGATTTTTCCTGAATTGTCTACAATTGATAAAGTGATATTCGAATTTTCTTTCAAATTCATTTCAACATTAACATTATCAGATGCTGGGTTAGGGAATAATTTTACTGAGGAGATTGAAGTAATTTCTTCTAATCCAACTACTGTAATTACAACTTCGAATGAATCTACCGCTTCACAAGCTCCGTTCGTCGCTGTTAATGTAACAGTGTATGTTCCTGTTGCAGAATATTCATGAACAGGACTTGTAGTTGTAGATGTATTTCCGTCACCGAAATCCCAAGCATATGTTGTTGCTCCAACTGATGTGTTTGTGAATGTTGCTACAGTATCAACAGATGAAACAGTTGCAGAAGCAGAAAGGCCGTAGTTTGCAACATTATAATTCTCATTTTGTGGATCAAAGTTTGACCAACATGCTGTCCAATCGTTCGTTCCATCAAATGCTCCACGGTATGTTGTTGTTTCGAAGAATGAATTGTTCAAGTTCGGATAAGTAAAACTTGCTCCTGTTAATGCTGGAGAACCTGCACTTAATAAGAAATTAGGATTTGCGTAATTGTTTGGTGCGATAGCTTGTAACCCTTGTGGAGTCGATAAGACTGAGTTTCCACCTGCGTTAAACCAAGCAGCCATTCCAAAAGTCAATGTTGTAGAATCCAAAGGTGTGGGACAACCTGCAATAATATTGTTTTTAAATTGCAAAGAACCACTATTAGCATTGTTTCCTGTTGTTGTACCATCAATTTTCAAACCTACAGGGAATCCTGCAAAAATAGAATTGTATGTACAAGTTGAAGTACTTCTGCGCAAGTGTAAAGCTCTTTTAAAGTTTGAATTAAATCCATTACTGTTTTGTGTCGCCATTGGTCCGAAAACAGAAATGTTTGAGAAGATTGGTTTAGTAATTGGACCGTTTGTTGTTCCAGTTGCATCATTATCAGATTCAAATCCGTTTGACCCAGAGATATCAGCTACCAATGAATCGCTAACAGCAACTGCAAATTGAACACGACCAGTAAAACCATAATCTGTATCAAACATATCGTCAACAGTTTTGTTGACAATTAAGTGCTTACAGTTTACTGTTCCACCGAACCATTCAAAAGCATCATCACCACCGTGACTAACTTGAACATAGTCAATAGTTGTTCCTAAACCAACAGCTCCCATTGTTAAACCGTTTGTTTCGTTGTTAGGTAAATAAGCAACTCCAGCGAATTCAATACGAACGTATTTCAAAACACCTGAATTGTCATTTACATCAGTACCACCGTACAAACCTTTAACTGGGTCAATTCCACCTTCAGCTAAACGCTCGCCAGCAGGATCATTTAAAGGAGCTCTACCACACAAGATAATTCCACCCCAATCTCCAGGGTTTCTGTTTCCAGCACTTTGGTATGAAGTGAATACAATTGGTTGTGTTGCTGTTCCCTCAGCCATAAGTTTTGAACCTCTTGTTACAACTAAAGTTGCAGCATTTCCTTTAATAATTGTTCCTGGTTCAATTGTTAAAGTTGCATTGTTTGTTACGTAAATAAATCCACCTGTTAAAGTGTAAATATTGTTGTTAGTCCAAGTCGTATTTGAAGTAATATCACTTGAAATTGTTACTTGTGCATTCAAGCTTAAAAAGCTGATAATTGCGAAAGCTGTTAATAGTAAATTTCTTTTCATTTTTAGTTTTAAAAAATTTTGGCAGTATTTTCTGGGAAGCTGCCTCACCCATTTTAGACACACCAAAAGTAGGTTGATTGAATCGGGGGGAGGTTAGGGGTGAATTATTCTTAGTTTAAGAAATGATTAATAAAAAAAACCTCAATGTTAACATTGAGGTTTTTTCGAAGCTTTTAATTCAATCTTAGAACTTGTACGAGAATGAAATGCTGAAATTTCTTCCGTATTTTATTCCTTGTATTACTTTATCTTCTTCCGCTTCGTATTTCTTAGAGCGGTTAAAATCTTGATAGAAAATTGCATTTTGATTAAAAATGTCGCTTGCATTAATTTTGATTTCGCCATTTTTGTTTTTGAAAACTGTTTTGGCAAGTTGTAAATCTAGCACTGTACGAGGGTTTTCATAAATATCTTGGTATCCATTTGTTCCAACAAAGGCAATTCGACGACCAATTCTATTTACCAACAAACTTGCTCCAAATCCTTTGTCGTCATTTTGGTAAACCAATCCACCATTAATTAAATAAGGAGATTGACCTTGCATTGGGCGATATTTTTCTTCATCTGTAACAGCTGTTGCTACATTTGATAAATCAACAACAGATTTTACCAATGTTAAGTTAGTGTAAAAAGTAAAGTTGTCTAATGCATTTGAGTTAAACAAAGAATCTATTTTACTCAACTTAGTGCGGTATTCTATTTCAATACCATAATCGACTGCATTAGCAACATTTCTAAATGTATACGTTCTTGAACCAGACCCACCAAAGAACACTGTGTTTTCAATAGGATTTTTAAAGTCTTTATAGAAAACTGACGTTGAAATGATTTGTCCACTACCAGGGAAGAATTCAAATCTCAAATCTACATTTGTGATATTTGCTGCTACCAGCGTGTCATTACCTACAACAGCGGATGATGTATTGAAGTCATAAAAAGAGAACGGTGCAAGTTCACGGAAATCTGGTCTAGCTACAGTTCGCGAAACGGCTCCTCTCAAATTTATTTTTTTATTTAATGCATATGTCAAGTTCAATGAAGGTAAATAGCTCAATGTTGTGTTATCAATATTAATTGAATCACCCCCATAACTAATAGAACTTAATTGTTGTCTGAAATTCTCAACACGTAAACCATATACAGCTCTTAATTTTGACGTCAATTTTTGATCAGTCATAATGTATCCTGCATGTAAGTTTGTTGATGCTGAATATGAGTCAGATGGGTTCGTTGTTTCTCCTAATTTAAAACCTTTAGCACTGATATTTTCTTCAGCGAAGATTGAATCCTGTGGTAAAGTTAATAAGTCATAGTTAAATTGAGCAGGACTATTAATTGCGTAACCAAAAACGCGTGCATCAAATGCTCTATCTTTAATCGAACCAGCATATCCAAATTTTAAAGAACTTTTTTCTTTCAGGAAGTTATAAGGGATTGCAATTTCTGCCATAGCAGCATACAAATCTTCTCCTAGATTTGAGAAAAATTTACCTGCGAAATCAGGGGATGGTGATCCAAATGGCACGTATGCAGTGAAAATAGAATCAGACATTGTACCTTGTGGAGTTCGGTTCTTGTAATAAAGCATTCTTTTTAAATTAGGAATTGTAGTCAAGGTTTTACTATAATTCAATCCCCATTTAACTTTTAAAGATGTGCTATCAGAAACTTTAAGTAAATGTTCACCATTCAATTGTGATGTAAACATTTTACTTGATGTATATTGCATAGCAGTAGCCTCAATAATTTGATCAGCATCAATGTTTTCACCTGTTCTTAAAATAACCTGATCTGTAGAATTGTTACTAAATAAATTTTTCAAGGTAATTTTATTGTTCTTTCCGAATTTGTATGCAAAGTTCATCATTGCTCCCCATGAAACATTTTCGCGGTATGTAGCATCTTTATAGTCAAATACACGTGATGAATCTTCGTTATAATCTTTACGAGTAACATCTAAATAACGACGTGTATAATTGTAACTTAAAGCACCAATAACTCCAAAAGCATTTGTCTTTGTTGAATCAGGACGTATTGTTTTAGCGAATCCTACTTGGTAATTTTGTCCAAGAGGAGAAGATTTTTGATTGTTAATTTGCCAATCATTCGAGAAAAGTTTACTGTTCTCAAATCGCGTAACTGGATCTGAAAGTAAACCCTTAAATACAGTTGTAGAAGGCAACGCATCTGGATACATACGATCCTTAACGCCAAAACCAATCCAATCGTTTTTACTTCCGTCATAGTTAGAATATGATTTGAAAGTAGATTGAGTATTGTAATTTGTACCTGCACTGAATGATACAAAATCCTTGTCTGGAATTTCTTTGGTATTTACTTGAATAACTCCTCCTGCAAAATCACCAGGCAAATCTGGAGATGCAGTTTTGTAAATCATCATATTGTCCAACATGGTAGATGGGAAGATGTCAAATGAAAAGGCTTTACGATCTGCTTCTGTTGAAGGTAAAGGCAATCCATTGATCATTGCTGTATTGTAACGGTCATTCAAACCACGAATAATAACAAATTTATTGTCCTGAACCGAAGCTCCACTAACACGTTTAAGAACAGCACTTGCATCTCTATCTGGAGATCGTTTAATTGCTTCTTGTGAAATCCCGTCAACTTGACCAGCAGCATTTCGTTGCATCTTGATCACATTATCCGTTGATTCTTTATTTACAGTTGCGGTAACTGTTACGGCTCCGATTTCTTTAACAATCGGTTCCATTACAATTTCAAAACTCGTTACTTCATTTGATTTGACAGCGATATCAGAAATAATCTTTGTATTGTATCCATTATAATTGAATATTAAAGAGTATGTTCCAACAGGGATGTTTTGAAAAATAAAATTTCCATCCAAATCACTGATCATTCTGTAAGTTTGATTTTCAACTAAAATTTTAACACCTGGTAATGTTTCACTTGTTTTGCCATCAGTTACTTTTCCACTAATGGTTCCTGTTTGTCCAAAAATCCACGAACTCATGACAAGAGTTATGAAAATTGAAAGTGCTTTTAAGTTCATCCGTTTCTTTGTTTTTTTACGATGCAAAGGAACGCTGATACTCTTATTGTACAATTACTGAAAGGTTACTAGTTTATTAAATCGAGATAACATAGAGTTAACACAACGGAAATAAATGCTTAATTTGAATAAAAGATAAAATTGAACGCAACAATTTTTGGAATTAGTCCTGTTTTTCAACAAACTTATAACCAATACCTTTGATTGTTTTAATGTAGTCGTCACCAATTTTTTCACGAAGCTTTCGAACATGAACATCAATTGTACGATCACCAACAACTATTTCTGACCCCCAAACTTTATCGAGAATAACATCTCTTTCAAAAACGTAATCTGGTCTAGAGGCAAGCAAGGCAAGTAGTTCAAATTCCTTTCTTGGTAAATGAATTATCTCACCATTTTTTTCAATAATGTATTTTTCACGGTTAATTACCAAATCTTTGTTGGTTGGCTCATCAACGGTTAACATCCCTTTTCTGCGAAGAAGAGCATTGATTCTACTGATTAAAACTTTAGGACGAACAGGCTTAGCAACATAATCGTCGGCTCCAGCATCTAAACCAGCTATTTGACTATAGTCTTCGTTGCGGGCAGTTAAAAAACAAATGAGTGTTTGCTGAAAACCTTGGGTTGATCGAATTGCATCACAAACTTCAATTCCATCCATCCCCGGCATCATTACATCTAGAATAATTAAATCGGGTTTTAGCTCTTTCATCAGTGCTAATCCAACTTCACCATTTTCCGCAACTTCAACAAGATACCCCTCTTTTTTCAAATTGTATTTTAACAATTCACGGATATCTTCTTCATCATCGATTATTAAGATTGAAACCATAGTTGCGAGTATAAATCAATTATTCTTTATTCTGATATAAAGATAGCTAGAATATTGGATTCTTAAAAAAAGTTGAACTGTTAAAATTGTAAAAAAAACAATATAGATTTAATACGATTTGGTCCATTTGAAGGAATAAGTGAGTAAAAAAATCATTTTTTCTATATACTTACCTAGGTAAAAATGAAATACATTCTTAAGATTCTAAAAAGTAAAATTTTTTCGTTTTCAGTAATCTTGTTTCAAAATTGGAAAAAGTGTTTAACTTTGTATCAGTAGTAGTAGGTTAGGTTGATTAGTGTACAAGAGCTTTGGACTCCCGTCCGAGGCTCTTGTTTTTTTATGGAATACCAAGTCAAACAAAGATTTCAGTATATTTACACAACCAAACGAATTCCATGAAAATTAAAATTCTTCTAGTCGAAGATGACACAAGTTTAGGCTTTGTAATATCTGATCAATTGAAATCTGATGGATACCAGGTTACGTTATGCACTGATGGTGCAGAAGGGTTTAAACGTTTCAATGAAGAAAAATTTCACTTGTGTATTTTTGACGTCATGATGCCAAAGAAAGATGGATTTTCTTTAGCACGCGATATTCGTAAAATAAATACTGAAATCCCTATTTTGTTCCTTACAGCAAAATCCATGACTGAAGACAAGGTTGAGGGATTTAAAGCTGGGGGTGACGACTATTTAACAAAACCATTCAGTGTTGAAGAATTACAATTGCGCCTAGCGGCTTTGCTGAAGCGTGTAAATATTATCGTTGCTAAAGAGGATGATTCAATTTTAACCATTGGTCAATATGTTTTTGACACTGTAAACTTTACATTGAAACATCTTTCTTTCGAAAAAACACTAACGAAAAAAGAGGCTCAGATTTTAAAAATTCTAATGAAGTTCAAAAATCAAGTTGTAGCACGGGAAGTTGTGTTGAACGGAGTTTGGGGGCAAGATGATTATTTCGTTGGAAGAAGTTTAGATGTGTTTATTACAAAATTGAGAAAATACTTAAAAGAAGATGAATCAATTCAAATTCTGAATATTCATGGTATAGGCTTCAAATTAGAAATTTCATAATGGATTACATTTTACATCTTGAAACATCTACGAAAGCATGTTCTGTAGCTCTTTCCTGCAATGGCGAACTTGTTGAATTGAAGGAAAGCATAACGGATGCGTATTCACATAGCGAAAGTTTAACATTGTACATTCAAGAAGTGATGAGTTCTGCTAGAATAGAAATGAATCAATTAAAAGCAGTTTCTGTAACTTCTGGTCCAGGTTCTTATACAGGTTTACGTATTGGTGTTTCAACTGCAAAAGGATTATGTTATGCGCTAGGAATTCCGTTGATTGCCGTTGATTCATTAGTGTCAATGGGGACTTTAGCAAAAGAAAAATATCCGAATCAAAATTTGTGCGCCTTGATTGACGCACGACGTATGGAAGTGTTTAGCGCTATTTATTCTTCTGATTTGAGTATTTTAAAACCAATATCTGCAGACGTCCTGGAAGATGAAAACGAATATGCTCAGTTTGAACCATTCGTGTATTTCGGTGATGGTGCAATCAAAATGGAAGCGCATTGGAAAAACAGAAATTGTACTATCGACCCTGAAATTCATGCATCAGCAAAAGGTCAAATCTCAATTGCTTTTCAAAAATTTCAAAATGCTGAATTCGAAAATGTGGCCTATTTTGAACCGTTTTATTTGAAGGATTTTGTCAGTACCCAAAAGAAAGCGTAATTATTTCTTTTTACCGAAGTCGTGAACGTATGATAGGTTAATCACCAAATCAGTGTTACGGGCCGTTCGAAAATCTCTTAACATCAAACCAAGGTTGAGTTCATTGGATGAATTTAATTTTATATCTGTTCCGATTGTGTAGCGCATTTCATTCATTAATCCTTCTGTAACAAAATCATCACCAGATAAAAAATAATATTGGTTTGTTCTGTAAAATAACTCTGCACTGACGAATGGTTTAATGATTTTGCTTTTCAATTGAGGTTTAAGGGTCAACTTGTTTCTCCAATACCATTGATCACGCTTGAATTTAAATGATTCAAATTGAACTCTACTGGATAGTTGAATCGCAAGAAACTTATCGGTTTTTATCCAATTAGAGGGTTCAAACTGAATTCCAAAAGCAGTGCGCTGTGATGTCATTTGTTTCTTTCCATCTAATAGCGCAAAATCATTTGTTTGCCATGAATTACGATACAAAAGCCCAACTTTTATTGATTTATTTATGGCAAATTTTGATTCAATGGTAAACAATGACTTTGAAAAACTTCGTTCCGTTAAATTCCATCGTCCTTGCACTTCCGCTGCAAAGGATAATTTTTTTGTGGCATTAATTTTCCCGCCAATTGACGTGCGATTATAAATTGACCCCAATTGTGAAAAACTTGTTCCGTAAAATAGAACCGACAAAAAGATAGAAAAAAGGATCTTCATTATTGAAATATTGAAAGAACGCCTACTTCGTTGACAGTTGCTTTTTCCGTAATTTCTATTTCTTGATAGACTGGAATCATTTCCCCTGTAGCTGCATCTTTAGATAAGGCATATACTTTGTACTTACCAATTTGCAATCCTTCGAACGTGAATTTTCCATCGGCACCAGTTCGCGCAATATCATTGAAAACAGTTCCATCTCCATAAATCAAATAAACTTTTTCATCTGTAATTGCCATTTCTGCTCCATTGATATCAGATTTCCCCTGATTCGTAACATCAACATTGAAATTCGTAGTACCGTTATCAGCATCTGTGATTTCTGTATGAGCGAGACTTACCAATGTTAATATATCATTGTTTTGAGAAATTGTAAAATCACCGTTTAAAGCTGCATCGATTGCTGTTAATGTAGCGTTGGCAATTTCAAGATTTGAATCGCTGTAATTGAAGTTTACCTGAATTCCAGTTCGACCTTGCAATTGTGGATCGCCATTGCTTACCCATGTTGGATTGTTATACCAAACGTAATACAAGGTTCCTCCGGCAGGTCCATTGAAAAGAAAATAATCACCATGTTCGATGTCATTACCTTGTTTTATTGTTATGTCAATTATTTCCGACTCTCCTGTTGAATTATTCACTCCAATGACACTTCCTCTAATCGCTGATGTTCCACCTGGACCCGCAACTTTTTTACAACTTGAAAATGCTCCAACAAGAAGGAGTGATAAAAGACTGATTTTTAAATATAATTTCATTTTACTGTTATTTTAATTGTTTTGAAGAATCCGTTTTTTTGCTGAACTGTAACGAAATAAATTCCATCGCTATAAGTTGAAAAATCAAGCGTGGTTTCCTCGAAATTGCTAATTTCTTGAGATTGAATTAGAGTTCCCTGAGGAGAGACAACCAAAAGCGTAACATTTTTTAAATTATCATTCACCCGAAGTGTGATTTTATCATCGGTTGGGTTGGGATATGCCATTAGTTGTTTTTCATTTGAAAACTCATCAAAACCAAGGTCATTGCATGTCCCGAACATATTGTTATCCATCCAGGTTAAACGTGCGGTTAACCAATTTTTCATATAATCAATTTCTTCCTGATAAGTGTCTCCAATGAAATTGTTAGGCCAGACATAGGTCCCTAAAATTGGCCAGCGATTGTAATTTCTTGATGCTGGATCAGTTAGCAATAATGCCATGCTATCAATATAATTCATTAAGTAAGTGGTGCTCAGTGTTGTTTGGCGCAACTCAAGCCATCTGCATTTTACAGCATGTGAATAAGTTGAATCTTGTAATAAACGACTCCACCAAAATGGATTTTGCCATCCACCGCCACATACTGAATTGAAGTTTATTTCCCATCCGGTTGTATTTCCTCCTTGGCAATAATCTGCATTTCCAAATCCCAAATTAAAATCCCACAGCGGCCCAGCAACGATTTCTCCACCTTCACTTACTCGATTTTTGTGCAAATAAGTTGAAATACGATAACCATCAACATTTTTTGAAACCTCATTTACCAACATAAAATCAATGAAGGAAGCTTCGTCAATATAAGGTTTATAACCCAAAACAGGATCTGTGAAATTTGGTCCAGCTAAGGCATTTTCCCAATTTGTAACAAAATCCTCTATGTATTGAAGTTGTGATGGATGCATATCAATCGCTTCTGGATCATGTAATTGATAGCCTATTGTGCTATTTCCGGGAACAGCACTCGCATATGGTGAGTTCCAAGAAACTACACCGCCGGCGGTCGTTTTGTCAATTTTAAAAATGTACCCACCCGTAAGTTCATTGTTCAAGGTATCCGAATAATTCAAGGGATCAATATTTACGCGCCCTGGATTGACTTTAATTCGTTCCATGAAAACATACACGCCAATATATTCGCCGTTCAACACTACTTCGCACAACTGAGTTCGCGGAGCCCATCTTCCCATTTCAGTACCAATTTTATAGGTAAGAACATTTCGAATAAGTGCTTTGTCTGTGTAGGGTGCGTATAAAATCCAATCATTATCAGCAGGCCAATCGAATACTGAAACATTGTAATTAATGTTCGTATCTGGACCTCTCGTTTCCAAACCATATGATTTCATCGGAAATGTATTGGACGATGAGCCTCTTCGTTCAATGGCAATTTGACCGTAAAATTCGTTGGTTGGATCTGTAATATGATTAATTGCTCCTGGTCCATTATCGATAATTCCCATAAACCCATCGATTTTAGGTTCGTCAGGAATAGTAACTCCGTTTGTATTTAATATTACAATTGGCAAGTTAGATGTTGAAAGTTCAACTGGTGGAACAAACCAAGAAGGTGTCGGACCATAATTCGTTGAAGTATTCGAAATGCCGAATGACAAAAATGCACGTGACGTAAAATCTGACGACCCAGCAGTTTGATTATGTGTTTCAATGCATAAAACGTTTGGACCATTGACAATTGCCGATTGAACTTGGGTTTGTGTAAAAACAAATTGGTCAGGGTAACCACCAGAATACAACACGGCTTCATGTGAAATAGATGCCAATTGATTGTAAGTTGGCTGACCGGTTCCTGTAAGACCATTTCTAGCAATTTCAATACCATTTAAATAGGCTACGAAACCATCATCGTGATCCATATTCAAGATTGCTTTTGTTAGTAATGAAACGTCTACAACATTGAATGTAATTCGTTGATAAACAGAGATTGTTCCAGTTGGAAGCGCGGTGTTGTCGTCACTGTCTCCAAAGCCAAATCCACCTGTTCCGGTATTCCAACCTGTAGCATTGAAACTTGGCGAAATCCAATTTGTTGGTGTGGTAGCAGTTGGAATAATATAATTCCAAGTACTATTGTCGTAAACAACAGTTTCCCAATGATCTGATTGTGCATTTACTTGAAATGCAGCAATTAATAAACAAGAAAACAGAGTGGTTTTTTGTATAATGCGTATTAACATGCCTATTGAATTAGGATATACAAAAGAAAAGGTGAAATTAATCTTATTTTTAAATTTATATTAAGAAATCGTTAAGGATTATTTTTCCAGGTTTAAAAAAGACCTCAAAGCTTCCAGATAAGTTGCGTTCTCTTCAAAATTATTGTGGTCTTGTCCCTTAATGGGAACAAAAATGTCAGTTTTCTTTAACTCTTTTTTGAGTTGCAACGAACAATCAAAAGGTATCACAGGATCATTGTCTCCGTGAACAAGTAAAATAGGCATCTTCACCTGTTGAACGTATTTGTAGGTGTCAAATTTATACTTCAACAAAAATGGAGGAATTACTTTATAGCGACGAATCGTCATATCCGAAAGGGAATAATAAGGTGCAATAAGAATGAGTTTTTTAGGATTGTTTTTAGATGCTAACATAGCTGCGGAACAAGTTCCGAGTGAATATCCAATCACAGTTATGTCTTTTTCTTTATAGGTCTTGTTTAGTTCATTATAAAAAGCCTGAACATCTGAGAAAAATTGTTGTTCGCTCTCAACTTCACCAGTACTTTTCCCATAACCACGATAGTCAAACGAAAAGAAATCGAATCCTAAATCGGTATAAAATTTTGCTGCTTCAGCTTGTTTCAAAATGTTCCCAGAATTCCCATGGCAAAAGAAAACCAATCCTTTTGAATCCTTCACCTTAAACAAGGCTCCGTTCAACGTTTCTCCATTCGAAGTAATGTTCACTTCTTCAAACGCTTGATCGAATTTAAGAACAGTCGAAGTGTTTAACTTTTCAGGGTGAAAAATAAATGATTCTTGTTGAAAATACATGTAACCACAAGCGCCAACATATAGAATGACTAGAAGAAGTAGTAATCGTTTTATAAATTTTTTCATTCGAATATCCTTTTGGAAAATTGAAAATTAACTTGCCCTAAAATAGCGAAAGAACTTAGAACATTGTACTTTTAACCTTTAGAAATTCTGTAAAACAGCAATTAATTGAATTTAAGAAGCAAAATACGTGAAGGGAAGCGACCATTTTTAATTTCTGGTCCATGCAGCGCTGAGTCTGAAGAGCAAATGTTTACCATTGTTGAAGGCTTAAAGAATAATACTTCGACCGAATTGATTCGAGCTGGGATTTGGAAGCCGCGCACACGACCAAATTCATTCGAAGGAATGGGTGAAGTTGCCTTGCCTTGGTTGATAGATGCTGCGAAAGCATTTAATTTACCTACTGCAGTAGAAATCGCTAACAAGCAACACGTTGAAGCTGCGTTAAAAGCTGGAGTTGATGTTTTGTGGATTGGTGCAAGAACGACTGTTAATCCATTTGCTGTTCAAGAAATTGCGGATTGTCTGCAAGGCGTTTCGATTCCTGTAATGATTAAAAATCCTGTCAATCCAGATTTGGAATTGTGGCTTGGGGCTTTTGAGCGATTAGCTCAGGCTGGAATTACTGATTTAACAGCAGTTCACAGAGGTTTTTCATTTTATAAGCATCCAAAATATAGAAATATTCCAAGTTGGGAAATTCCAATTGCTTTGCGCGAGCGATTGCCTGAAATTCCATTGATTTGCGATCCAAGTCATATCTCGGGAAGAAGAGATTTACTGCTTGAAGTTTCCCAAAAAGCAATGGATTTAAATTTCGATGGATTAATGATTGAAACCCATCCAAATCCGGATGAAGCATGGTCAGATGCAAAACAGCAAATTACAGCGCAAGGATTGGTAGAACTGATGAGTCAATTAGTTCTTCGTTCAAGTGATTTACCCTTGGAAGATGATTTATTGAAAGATTTACGTTCTAAAATTGGAATTTTGGATGACCGTTTGTTCGATTTGTTGTCTGAACGTATGCGCATTAGTGAGCAAGTTGGGAATTACAAACGCGAACACAATATGACGATTCTTCAACAGGAACTTTGGGCAAAAATGATTGTGAATCGTTTGGAAATGAGTCAAGAAATGAATTTATCAGAAATGTTTGTCCGCAAATTTATGGATGCAATGCACCAAGAATCCATTCGTCATCAAACGAAAGTGATGAACCCAAACTTGACGAAAAAAGAAGAATAATGCGGTTTCAAGTTCTTCCAAAAATCGTAAAAGGAAAAATTGTTGTTCCAGCTTCAAAAAGCGACGCGCAACGCGCAATTATCGCGGCCTCTTTAGCGAATGGAAAATCTAAAATATCGAATTGTGGAACGAGCGAGGATGTTTTACATGTGTTAAAAGCGTGTGAACTTTTAGGCGCTAAAGTGGAATCGATTGGTTCCGACTCCTACATTATTTCTGGAGGAAAACTTGTAAATGTTACTGAACTAAATGTTGGAGAAAGTGGATTGGCAATTCGCTTGCTAACACCAATTGTCGCAACTCAAAACCATAAGACTTTATTGAATGGAAAAGGTTCTTTATTGAAACGTCCGTTACTTTATTTCGACGAGAATTTGCCAAAAATGAATGTTGAAGTCAAAACAACAAATGGCTTTTTACCTATTGAAGTTCAAGGACCGTTAAAAGGTGGAACCTATACAGTTGATGGTTCGCAAAGTTCGCAATATGTTTCAGGTTTATTGATGGCCTTGCCTTTAGTAGGTGATGCTTCTGATTTGTCGGTAGAAGAATTGGCGAGCAAACCTTATGTGCAAATGACCTTGAATACTTTGGAGAAATTTGGTATTCAAATAGAAAACGACAAGTTTGAGCGATTTTTAATTGCTGGTAAGCAACAGTGTATTCCGTGCGACTATCAAGTGGAAGGTGATTGGAGCGCGGCAAGTTATTGGCTTGTGGCAGCGGCATTAGGTGCGGATATTTCAATCTCTGGACTTTCTATGTCAAGTTTGCAAGCAGATAAGAAAATGTTAGATGCACTTATCGTGGCAGGTTGTAATCTGCAATTTTCATCGGACGGAATTTCTGTAAAGGGAAACGAAAAAAAGGCATTTCAGTTTGATGCAACACATTGTCCAGATTTGTTTCCAGCATTGGTTTCATTCGCCGCATTTTGTCCAGGTATTTCAGTGATTTCAGGTGTAAAGCGTTTGAAAAACAAAGAAAGTGATCGTGGAATTGCACTGAAAACGGAATTCGAAAAACTAGGCGTTTTAATTGAACTTCGCGAAGATGAAATGTACATTCACGGTGGAAATACAATTGAAGGCTGTAATGTTCACTCGCACAACGACCATCGCATAGCAATGTGTTTGGCGATTGTTGGATTATTTTCTGAAAAAGGGATTACAATCGAAAATTCTGATGCTGTAGCGAAAAGTTACCCTGATTTTTGGAAGGATTTGGAACTACTATCATAGTTTTCTGAAAATTGAAACGTAACTAATTTGACTTAAAGCGATTATAGTCCTAAACAAACTCGTATGAAAACAATTCTACTTATTTTTCCATTGCTTACCTTTATCATTATAAGTTTCACAACCTCTGAGAAACTAGACAAGCAAATTAAAAAATCACTAGCGAAAAATATGTCGTATGTTCCTTCTGGAAATGTGTACGTGAATGATTCTCTAAAATCTGTTCAATCATTTTATATTTCGAAAACGGAAGTTTCAAATGCGGAATACAAACTGTTTTTGAACGAATTACAATTGGCTGGTGATCTCGAAAAATTGGCGATCGCCCAAATTGATTCCTTGAAATGGAATATTGGAGGAAGTTCGAATATGGCCTATGTTGACTATTACTTTTCACATCCAGCCTACAAAGATTATCCTGTTGTAAATGTTTCTTATGAAGCCGCTTTGTTGTATTGTGAATGGTTAAGTGCGAAATTCAATAAACAATACGGTTCAACGAAGTTTAAATTCCGTTTACCGACTAAAGAAGAATTTGTTCGAGCTGGAAGAGGGGACAATGAAACTGCAGGCTATGCTTGGGGGACAAATAAACTAAGAAATTCGACCGGACAAATGATGTGCAATCATTTACAATTAGGGGCAGAAAGCATTCATCGAAATTCAACGACTGGTAAATACGAAATAATTCCAGTATTCGATGATTTTGCTACTGGAGGATTAGATGTGACGGCACCTGTAAAGTCTTATTGGCCAAATCAATTTGATGTGTACAATTTGAATGGAAACGTTGCGGAAATGCTTTCAACAAAAGGGATTGCGATGGGCGGAGCTTGGCGAAACACAGGATATGACGTGCGTTTAGAATCTGAAACATCGTATACGGAAGTGGTACCAACAATTGGATTTCGCGTAATTACAACATGGGTGGAATAGGCCCTTTTTTTCATTCAAAGCAATTGTTATCTTTGAGTAAAATTTTGCAAAATGACATTAAAGGAAACAATTGAAGCAGTGGAAACATTCCACAATGCATTTGGAATTGAAAACAATTATACACCAACAACGGAGTTAACTGAAGCTGAAATTTTATTGCGCTACAAGTTAATGCGCGAGGAAAATGAAGAGTATTTAGAAGCCGCTCAGAATGGTGATATCGTTGAAATTGCAGATGCCTTGGGTGATCAATTGTACATTCTTTGTGGAACAATCTTAAAACACGGTTTACAGCATAAAATTGCAGAAGTCTTCCAAGAAATTCAACGTTCAAATATGAGTAAATTGGATGCTGATGGTAAACCAATCTATCGTGAAGATGGAAAAGTGATGAAATCAGAATTGTATTTCAAGCCAAATATCAAAGACATTTTAGAAGCATAAGATGCTCGAAACCATTCTTGCTTTTGGAGAAAAATTACCAGGCACTTCAACCGACGTAAAATGGGAACATCACATTTGTTTGAACGTGGGCGATAAAATGTATCTGATTACAACTCCTGATGCCAATCCCATCAATGCTTCTGTAAAAGTTTCAGTTGAAAAATTTGATGATTTTTTGGAGAAAGAAGGTGTTCGTAGTGCGCCTTATTTGGGCCGTTACAAATGGATTGAAATTGATGACATAAATCGTTTTTCAGTCTGTGAATGGGAATCGATATTGATTGAAGCGCATCAATTGATTGCTTTAAAATTAAGTGCGAAAAAAAAGAAAAGAACTTGGGTTTGAAAACTAATTTCAATATACGCGTTTACGGACTTTTGATCAATGATTTAAATCAAGTTCTGATTTCAGACGAATGTCGGAATGGATATGCGTTTACGAAATTTCCTGGTGGAGGAATGGAATTTGGTGAAGGATTTAAAGAAACATTGGTTAGGGAATTTCAAGAAGAACTGGACATTGAAATCGAAGTCAATGAATTATTCTATTTTAATGAGTTTTTTCAAGCATCAAAGTTCAATCCAAAGGATCAATTATTTTCGTTTTATTACCTTGTAACGTATTCCAATTGGCAATTAATCGTTACTGATCAGCACCAAGTCCCATTAACCCAAGAAGGCGAAAAACACAGATGGATTTCAATAAAAGATTTGAATGAGGAACTTTTTACCTTTCCAATCGATAAGTTAGTGTGTTCACAATTGAAACGGTCACTCAATCCTCTTTTGGAGTGATAAAATACTTTTCTTTCAGGGCGCCGTATTCTGATGGGAAATACATTTTTAAAAAAGCCGTGTAGTAATTGTATGGTTTGTGCTGAAGAATAACTTTATCCTTTTCATACAATGATTTGTCTTCAAAAACACCATTCGCATCACGTTTGTAAATGCGCATCAATGAATCATTCGCCAGAATACTGGAGTCTTTCAATGCCAATGGATAAACCGTTGGTGGAATGTAAATCGGTGCTGATGTATGCGTGTAGTTGATGTCTTTTTTGAAAACAGGCATTTGAATTGTTCCCAATTCTTTCCCAAGCTGTTTGTTTAGATTTTTAGCCAGAAAATTGGAGGTTTTGCTCAATGGATTTTCAAATGTGTTCATCGCGCCTTGTGCCAACATTTGTTTCATACTGAAATGCTCTTTATCAAATAATGCTGTTTGAAGATTCGATTTCCAGTAAGTAGAATCATTGTAACTCATCGGCATGCGCGGAACAATGTCTTCTGGATTATGAATTAAGAAACTCATTTCTGTTTTACAAAATTTAGCAGAATATTCGTTCGCAAACTCTTGATTCCCAACCATCGGATTGGCAAAGGCATACACTTTATAGGTGTTTCGTTTAGAAACTTTTGAAGCAGGTAAATATTCTACATAAGCACGAAATAACTGCGCCAATGCTCCTCCTTGAGAATGTCCTGTTATAAAAATTGAATAAATCCCCTTTTCATTTAAGGCTTTGATCTGACGTAATAAATCTGCTTCTAAATAAGAAATTGCCAAAACATAACCTGCATGAACACCTGCAGCTGTATCAATTCCAACTTGGTAGTTAAATGCTTGATTATTAATGACGATTTCATCTTTTACAGGAATCATTGAAGAATACATGTTCTCCAACCAACTCGATTTTTGGTCTGTGGATCCACGAAAATTGATCACACCAATGTTATCTTTTACATATACTTGAAATTTGTTATCCATTCCATAAACTGGAGAAGTGTAAATTTTCTTATACGCGCTTGGAACAATAAATGCATCACTTTGATCATTGTCTAAATACGTAAACGAATTACAAATTGCTAGTAAATCTTTTGCTTCAGATGGTTTAAAACCAGGTGTTACTTGACTTATTCCATAACTACAGTATATGAAACACAAGAAAAAGGGAACTAATTTAAACATGATACGATGATTTGGAGAGACAACTAAAGAACATAAAAAAATATGTTTTATTGTTCTTTACAAAAAGAATGCCTCAATAAAACGTATCCGAAACACGCTGACAAACCATTTGACTGATGCGCTTGTTTAATTCGGCGTGGTTGGCGTGATAATAGTTTAATTCTTCATTAGCTAACATTCCGATTACGCTTCCAATTAATTGATGCTTAATATTTGCTTGATTTGAAATGAATTGAGAAATTTTATTCTGAAATTCAAGGCGTGATTTCTTTTCTTGAATCAACTTCAAAAATTGAGAATTGGATTTAAAATAATGCTCAAAAAAAGTATGTTGAAACTTCAAAATCGGACGTAATACCTCATTTTGAAAATGTTCAATTTCTTTCGTGTTTTCAGTTAGTGCAGAAGGAATAAGCGGGCGTAATTCTTTGATTTGTTCTCTGTCCATCGTTGGTGTTTATTCAATTAACAACTCATTCCTCAATAAGTTGTGGATTGATGACATAATCATCCATATAGCTTTCAATGCGTTCATCTTTAAAGCTATGCGAAAAAAGAATATGCTGACATTTTGGTAAACTTTCTGCAATTCGTTGTAAGCGCATTTTGTGACCTTCTTTGAATAAAGTAATTGCATCATCCAGAATGAAAAGCTTCATTTGACTTACATTAAATCCATTTTGAATATACAATTCGTACAATCTTCGTGGTGTTCCAATGATGATTTCTGTTCCGTCAAACACGTCATTGCGTTGCTGTATGATGTTTCCTTTTTCATGAACTAAATCTACTGTTAGATCTAAAAGGCGACAGATTTTATAGATTTCATCGTGTAATTCTTTAGCTTTTTCGTTGGACTTGCAAACAATAATAGCACGAGGAGAACCTTCACCAGGCTCTACAATTTTAGCCAAAACACACAACATAGCAGCTTTCGTTTTTCCAGCTCCTTCATGTGCTTCAACCAATAGGTTTTTTCCCGATTTCATTGCGTCTATTACCTTGTTTTGCAATGCATTCAACTCTGTAATGCCTTTTGCAGGTAATATTTCAACTAATTCTGCACGTAATTTTGATAAACCCATTATTTCAGTTTTTCATTTTCTTTATGTCGCGAGTGATCACGATTTGTTTTCTTATCTAAATTTTTGCGAAGAGCTTCTTCCAAATCAATACCTGTTTGATTCGCAAGGCAAATTAGCACAAACAACACATCGGACATTTCATCTCCTAAATCTTTCGACTTGTCAGATTCCTTTTCGCTTTGTTCACCATAACGTCGTGCCATAATACGCGCAACTTCACCAACTTCTTCCATCAGCATGGCAGTGTTTGTCAATTCATTGAAATATCGAACGCCATATTCTTTAATCCAATTGTCAACGATTGTTTGAGCTTCACTTATTTTCATTTGCTTCGCTTAAATTTTATTCTTTGAATCAATGATGATTGTCACAGGGCCATCATTCACCAAACTCACTTTCATGTCTGCACCAAATTCTCCAGTTTCAACTTTCGAGGAACTTAAATTGCTCAATTGTCGAACAAAATAGTTGTACAAGGGAATTGCAACTTCTGGTCGCGCAGCTTGTATATAACTTGGTCGATTTCCTTTCTTCGTTGAAGCATGCAAGGTAAATTGACTGACCACCAAAAAACGTCCTCCGACATCTTCATACGACAAATTCATTTTACCTTCTTCATCACCAAAAATACGCAAACCAAGCACTTTTTGTACCAACCAATCGGCATCTTCGTTCGTATCTTCATGCTCAATTCCGACAAGAATCAACATGCCTTTTGAAATATTCCCGACGATTTGATCATCGATTTTCACAGCAGCTTCACTAACACGTTGAATGACAATTTTCATTTGAAATTAAGATTAGTGATTACTGCGGCGATACGTTTCATTCTCATCTTCCGTCATCAATTGAACGTATGTTTGATAACGACTTTCGCTAATTCGCCCTTCCTCAACACCTTCTTTTACCGCACATTTTGGTTCATTCAAATGTTGACAATTGTGGAATTTACATTCCCCAATTAATTCGCGCATTTCAGGAAAATAGTGCGAAATCACTTCTTTATTCAAATCGACAATTCCAAACGCACGAATTCCAGGAGTATCAATGATGTAACCACCTGAATTCAGTTTATGCATTTCTGCAAATGTCGTTGTGTGTTGACCTTGAAGATGTGCTTGAGAAATTTCTCCCGTACGTAAATCCAAGTCAGGATCTAAAGCATTCACCAACGTACTTTTTCCGACGCCACTATGGCCAGAAATCATTACTTTTTTATCCTTAATTTCTTCTCGCAGAAAATCGATATTTGATTTATTTTCAGCTGATATTTTATGGCATTCGTAACCAATTGAACTGTATAAATCACACAAGGCATCGATGTACAATAAATCATCTTCGTTGTATTGATCAATTTTATTGAAAAGTAAAGTTGTTGGAATACGAAACGATTCTGCAGCGACTAAAAAACGGTCAATAAACGCAATGTGCGTAACTGGTGAATGAATCGTCACAAGCAAATAAGCGCGGTCAACATTCGCAGCAAGAATTTGCATTTGCTTGCTGAGGTTTGTTGATTTTCTGACAATGTAATTTTTGCGCTCTTCGAAATCAGAAATGGTTCGTTTTCCTTCTTCGTCTATCACATCATCAATTATTACGACATCACCAACCGCAATTGGATTTGTTGTACGCAAGCCTTCTAAACGAATTTTACCTCGAATTCGACAATTCACAATTGAACCATCTTCTAGCTCAACCGTGTACCATTTTCCTGTTGATTTTAATACGTTTCCTTTTACTGGCATTGGTACAAAGATAAGCAGAAAAGGACAAAGCACAACCGCCAATTCTTTATCCTTGATTGGCAATTGCGTAATTAATCCTTATCTTCGCCTTTCAAATTTATACGCATGTCGATAGAGGTAAAAAACCTATTTAAATATTACGGAGATCAAGCTGCAGTTCGTGATGTTTCTTTTTCAATCGCAAAAGGAGAGATTGTTGGTTTTTTAGGACCAAATGGTGCTGGTAAATCAACGACTATGAAAATTTTGACGGGATTTATTTCCGCGTCTTCAGGAGAAGTAAATGTTTGCGGTTTACCTGTGGATGTTGATTCCTTGAATACACGTCAAAAAATTGGTTATTTGCCAGAGCACAATCCTTTGTATTTGGATATGTATGTGAAGGAATATCTTCAGTTTGTAGGGAAAACGTACAAAGTAAAGGATTTGAAAAATCGTGTAAACGAGATGATCAAAGCAGTTGGGTTGGATGTTGAACAAAACAAAAAATTAGGTGCTTTATCGAAAGGGTATCGTCAACGTGTTGGATTAGCAGCAGCAATTATTCACGATCCTGAAGTATTGATTTTGGATGAGCCAACATCAGGTTTGGATCCAAATCAATTGGTTGAAATTCGTGAGTTGATTAAGAAAATTGGTAAATCGAAAACGGTGATGTTGTCAACGCACATAATGCAAGAAGTGGAAGCTATTTGTGATCGCGTTGTGATTATCAATAAAGGTCAAATTGTAGCGGATGACACAGCGTCGCATTTACAAATTGATTTATCGCATCAAACTGTTTACGCTGAATTTGACGGAGAGATAACGAAATCAACGCTTTCAAAAATTAAGCACGTTAGAAAAGTTGAAAAAGTAACGGATGGTTGGTTGATTGAGACAACAGATGATGTGGATTTACGTAAAATCCTTGCGAAATATGCACAAGAGAATAATCTTCTGATATTAACAATGAAGACAGAGGAGAAATCATTAGAAGAAGTATTTAAAGAATTAACAAAATAAGAATGCCTACAAATTTTATTGAAGAATTGAAATGGAGAGGGATGGTGCACGACATCATGCCTGGAACGGAAGAAGCCTTAAATAAAAAAGTTTCTAGCGGATACATTGGATTTGATCCAACTGCAGATTCATTGCATGTTGGGCATTTGGTACAAATTATGACTTTGGTTCATTTTCAACGCGCGGGACACAAACCGTTTGCATTGGTTGGAGGTGCAACTGGAATGGTTGGTGATCCATCTGGAAAATCGAAAGAACGAAATTTATTGGACGCTGAGACATTGGATCACAACGTTGCGTGTGTAAAAGGTCAACTTGAGAAGTTTTTAGATTTTAATGCTGGAGAAAATTCAGCGGAAATGGTCAACAACTATGATTGGTTCAAAGACATGTCGTTTTTGGATTTCATCCGCGATGTTGGGAAACACATTTCAGTGAACTACATGATGTCGAAGGATTCAGTGAAATCACGTTTAGAAACAGGAATGTCGTTTACAGAATTTTCGTACCAATTGGTGCAAGGTTACGATTTCTACTACTTGAACAAACACAAAAATTGTATTGTACAGTTGGGCGGCTCAGACCAATGGGGAAATATCGTTACTGGAACTGAATTGATTCGCAGAAAAAGTGGAGGAGAAGCATACGCTGTTACAACTCCATTGATTAAAAAAGCGGATGGTACTAAATTCGGTAAAACTGAAGGAGGAAGTGTTTGGTTGGATTCTGAGAAAACTTCGCCGTATGAATTTTATCAATTTTGGTTGAATTCAAGTGATGCGGATTCTGTCAATTATGTGCGCATTTTCACCTTGAAATCGAAAGAAGAAATTGAAGCGATTGAAGCTGAACATAATGAAGCGCCCCATTTACGTGTTTTACAAAAAGCGATTGCTGAAGATATTACGACACGTGTTCATGGTAAAGAAGCACTTGATGCTGCGATTGCTGCGTCGAACATCTTATTTGGAAAATCGACTTCTGAAGATTTGAAATCATTGTCAGAAAAAGATTTCTTTTCAGTTTTTGATGGTGTTCCTCAAGCGAAAATTTCAAAAGCAGATTTTGGAGATTCACTTTCAATTGTAGATGCACTTTCTGGTAAAACAGGATTTTTGTCTTCAAATGGTGAAGCAAAACGTGAATTGAAGGCGAATGCAGTTTCTGTGAACAAAGAAAAAGTTGGTGAAGATTTTGCTTTAACAGCTGAACACCTAATCAATGGGAAATACGCTTTATTGGGTAAAGGAAAAAAGAACAATTACATTCTGATTGTAGAGTAATTGAAATATAAATTAGTGTAAAAGCGAGTTCGAAAGGATTCGCTTTTTTTGTGTTTGATGTTTTGTAAATCACAAATCACAAATCACAAATCACAAATCACAAATCACAAATCACAAATCACAAATTATTAGTACTCCACCTTCCACAAAAACAATCCTCCAGAAGGCACCGAAATTGATGCAGCTTGACGGTTTTTCGCTTCCAAAATCGCAGGAAGATTTTCTGGTTGAATTTTTCCAAAACCAACATCTAACAATGTTCCAACAGTTGCGCGAACCATATTTCTTAAAAAGCGATCTGCTGAAATCTCGAAATAAACGCCATTTTCATCCGTAAACCATTTTGCTGAGTGAACGGTACAGATATTCGTTTTTACATCCGTATGCAATTTTGACAATGAAGTAAAATCTTGTGTACCGATGAGGTGTTTGGCAGCTTGATTCATTTTGTCCAAATCAAATGGCGCTGCAACATAGGTACTGCTTTCCGTGATAAAGGCGTTTTTTTGGGTGTGAATAAAGTAGCGATAGGTTCGTTTTGTAGCACCGAAACGTGCATGAAAATCATTGTTTACTTCTTTGATAGAATGAATCACGATCGAATCGGGTAACATGCGGTTTAGTTTAAATAGCATCTGTTCAATTGACGCCATTTCTGGTAAATCAATGTGAAAGACGTAATGATGCGCATGAACTCCTGTATCTGTTCTTCCACATCCAACAAGTGGGTAGATCGTATTTGAATGTAACTTTCCGATTGTTTCTTCTAAGACTTCTTGCACTGATAGTTGGTTTGGTTGACGTTGCCAGCCAAAGTATTTTGTGCCTTTATAGGAAATTTCGAAAAAGTAACGTTTCATGCTGCAAAAGTACAATTTCATTTTAACAAAAAAGTCGATCCTTTCGAATCGACTTTCTCAGTTTTAATTAGTTGGTTTATTCAATGTAAAGCACTTTTCCATGCATGTAATCAACGGAGTAATCAAACAGCAATGATTTGCTTTGAGAAGGTGTTAGCAAGAATGACCAAGTTAAAATCCCTGTCTTCTCATCTAATTTACCTTCCAAATAATCGCCTTTTTTCACTTTAATGTCGCTATCTGTAGAAATAGGGAATTGATCTTTGATGATGATTGGAATGGCCGCTCCACCATTATTCTTCACTTTAATTTCCCAAGTCACTTCGAATTTTTGACGTGAACCAATTGTGCGATTAGTACTTTTCTCTTGAATACGTTTGCGCTCAATTTGGATTTTATTGTCTTTTCCTAGAGAGAACGAAAGCGTATCTTTTGTTGAGTTTACATCAATGAATGTTTTTCCAATATAAGTTCCGTCAAAATACAAATTCGATTCACCATTCAATAAGTTCAATTTTTCCCATCCAGACACTTGTGCAGCCAAATAAACCGATGGATCCATTTTTGGTGCGGCGTGATATTCATAAGTTGCAGGTAACTCGTAGTTCGAAATGTGAACGCGGTGGTCAATTCCGTCAGAAGGAACACTAAATTTTGATTGAATAGCGTATTCTACACGCAAATCTTTTTTGGTAACTGTTGTAGCAGCATTCGATGACCAAGTGTAACTTGAACTTCCATTTGCCGTGGCACCCGCTTCCATGTATTCTTTCGATCGTGATTTAGATTTTTTTAAATCTCTGTTCCCTACGCCTGGAATACGCTGAATATCTTTTTTGCCATTCGATTGAACTTCAATTGCGTCATAGGATTCTGGAGCATATTTAGTATAATCCGATGCTACAACAACCTCTTCTAACATTAATTCTTGAGGCTGAATGAAAAACTTTAAGTAAGGTGCTGTGATACTTAACTGCGTTGAATTGTAGCCTACGTAACTTGCAGTAACATAGCGTTCGTTTTTCGGAACCATGATTTCAAATTTTCCATCAAAATCAGTAACGGTACCAACATTCGGGTTTGAAGGGAACGTGATTTTTGCAAACGGTAAAGGTTCACCAGTTGAAGCATCAATTACTTCACCACGTAATTTCTCTCCAGAATAATCCGTTTGAGGAATTTGACGCTGATACACTTGTTGTTGTTGCGGATAATTGTAATACGTCAAATACCAAGGATTTAAAGTTGGTTCTTTTGAATTTTCGTAAGGATCATTCGTCGACAATACTAAATCTACATTGTCCCATGCAATTCCAGTTGTTTGACTTACCAATGCCTTTGCTTCAAGACGAACTGGTTTTCCAATTCCATCGCTACGCATATCGTAATAAGGCTTCCAAGCTGCTTTAGGTGAAATGTAAGAAAAGAAAAATTCAGCTTTTGTTGCTTCTTCAACATCAATTTCGACAATAATTTCTGAGTAATTTACAACTGGTTTGCTTCGTTGACTTACAATTTCTTGTTCAATGCGATTCATTTCTTTTGTCAACTCATCCAATTCATTGTAAATCGCTGTTTGACGCGTACCAATTTCAGCAAGTTTCGTATGCATAAACGTATAGGCTTCTTTTAATTCGGAAACTTTCAAACCATTATCGGTTCCCTTCAAATCACGGTTGTGCATCAACAGATTTTTGTCCAAAGCAAGAATTTCATATTCATCACGAAGAACTTGATCCTTCAATTCAAGTTTTTTCTTTTTTGCATTCAATTCATCGATTTCTGAATCAGTCATTTTTAAATCCTCGTAATTTTTACGCGTACGAACAGATAGGATTGTCAAGTTGCCTATTGCTTTCACTTGAACTGAATTCGGATCGATAAAATCTGTTAGTTTTTGAAAAACAATTTCTTGCTTTCCGGCTTTTAATTCCGTCGATTTGTAATGTTCCAATTGTGCTCCTTGAAAAAATACGGTTACTTTTTTGATATCCGAAAGTAAACCAACTTCCTTTTGAGAAAATGAGGTGAATGCACCTAAAAAAGCGATTAAAAATAAAATTCTAGTTTTCATAAGTTAAATTTTAAATAAAAAAAGCACCACTTGAAAGGTGATGCTTTCAGGATGTTTTTACATCCAATATTCCATAAAGTTCAATCAAATTATTTTCCAGTAGGCATTTTAAAATCGGTCATATCAATTTGATAAATATCCATACTTGCCTTTTGTCCAATAATTTCAAAACTTGACATAACAGCTTTGTTTAGTTCAGGATAGTATTGGAAATGTGAATCATTGTTAACCGAATTCACTGTTGCGCCTAAATTGATAGGTTCTCCCCACGTGGATCCTAAATTTTCAACTACATAAACATCTAAACCTCCCATTCCTTGACGACTGTCTGAGCTGAAAAATAAATAGCGACCATCGGCTGAAATGAATGGAGTTGTTTCTCTTCCTGTTGTATTAATTGTAAAAGGTAAAGGTTTTGGTTCTCCCCACGATTTACCAACTTTTTGAGAAACATAAATGTCTGTAGAGCTTTTATCTCCTTTTCTATCTGAAACAAAATACATTGTATTCCCGTCACCTGTCATTGTTGCCGATCCTTCAAAAAAGCTTGTGTTGATTCCTTTTGATGAAATTCTTTTCGGCGTTGACCATTTGCTTTTAGTAGACATTTCAAACGTAAAAATGTCAGACCCTTTGGTAACGGGTTTTTCTTCTACTGCAGAAGTGTTAATTGTCATCAATCCATAAAGTCCGTCTCTTGAAATGTAATTTAAACAATCAAAACCAGTTGTATTTATTCTACCTAGTTCATTCGAAACTGAATCCCAAGAATTTGTAGATTCATTCCATACTGCATAATATGTGTCTTCGAAAAACTCTTGATCATCAGGATTCATGTTACCACCTTTCGTGTCACTTCTTCTTGAAGTAAAATAAAGTGTTTTACCCTTGTTGATTAGTATCGGCGCATAGTCATTATAACCTGTGTTGATTTCAGAAATGCCAACACGTTTAGATTTATTACCATTGGTCAATTCGGCTTTAGCAAAGAGACATTGTTCACTGTGTAATTTTACTTGCAAATCATTTAATCGTGCATTTGATAATTTCTCTAGGGCGATGTTGTAATTAACCCAAGCGGAATCAAGTTCTCCCATTCGATGATATGAACGACCCAATAATTCATAAACTTCTTTATCAACGTCCATCGGTTCAAGTCTTTGAGCATCCAACGCGTATTTCAAAGCTAAACCATAATTGTTTTGAGCATATTGACTTTGAGCAATCCAAAATGCAGCCTTCGAGCTATTTGGGTCTTTAATTGCTGCTTGACGAAAAATAATAAGTGCATCACGCACTTTTCCTTCATTAAACAAGGTACGTCCTTCCTCAATTAACAATAAGGATGCAGTTTTATCTACAATTGATGAAGTCGTATCTGGTGGCGTAATAGCATTGTTTGCTAAAGTAATTCCCGAAAAAAGGAATGTAACAACGAAAGAAATGTAAACTTTAATCATAATCGTTTATGTGTTTTACCTCATTATTTTTGAGATGGATACAAAAGAAAGCAATTTTTAGGTTCTAAAAAAATTTGAACTGTACATTTTTTAACTTCAATATTGGAAGTTGTTAACGTTTTTTCAAATCAACAATATCATTCATGGCGATTGTCGCAGAAACAATAGCAAGAATAGGAGCTGTTGCAGCAAAAATCCATAATAGTAAATGCAGGAAGAAGCCACCAATTCCCACAAGAAAACTTTCGTTTTTAAAACTTGAAAAACTAAAAATCACACTTAAATCAACGGGCATTAAAATTAATATGGAATAGATCATTCCGATTGCAACGGCTAAACCTCTGTTTTGTCTAACAAAATGGATACTTTCATCCATATTGAGTTTTCGTCGTTCGTTCACGTAATCGATAAAACTGAAACCATAATAATAGAAGGCGATAGCATAAATCAGATAGAAAACAGGCGCTTTTTCAGGTTCTTTCCATCCAATGGCGGAAACTAAAAAAATGATTAGGAAGAAAAAGTATTGCCATATTAAATTTCGCACAGCAATTCGAATTCCTCTTCGCACATCATGAAACAATTGTTGAAAATTGAATGGATATGTATTTCCCGTTAATATGCGTTCTGTTTTTTCGGATAAATGCGCCAGCAATGGCGATAACAAAATGACAACAAGGTACTTAGCGAAATTCATCAAAAGTAAGGCAATTGAAATCTCGATCATCATGTGTATTAAAAACCAAATGATTTCATTCATGTTCGTTACTTCCACATGAACTGCCTTTTGTTGAATATGTTCCCCAATTTTATAAATACCCAACATTAGAACTGCTGGAATAAGAATGTACCAATAGAGCTTGTGTTCACGAATGAAACGTATAGCTTTAAAATAAGCTCTGAGTCCGATAAGCAAATTTTTAAAAAATCGCATGGTCAAATTTAATGATTGCTTAAACATTGTCCTACCTTTTCCTAAAGGATTTCTTATCTTTGCATTTTTCCTTTTGGAAGTATGTTTTAAATTAAATGATCATGAATTTTAGTAGTCTTACAGCCATTTCGCCAATTGATGGAAGGTACCAACGAAAAACAGTTGAATTACAAAAGTATTTCTCCGAGTTTGGGTTAATTAAATACCGTGTAATTGTTGAGGTTGAATATTTAATTGCTTTGGTTGAATCGGGTATTGAACCGTTAAAAGATTTTCCAAGAGAGGCGTTTGATGCTTTAAGATTGATTTGTACTAATTTTTCTGAAGAGGATGCTAATTGGATTAAAGACACTGAAAAAGTTACCAATCACGATGTGAAAGCAGTTGAGTATTTTTTGAAAGAAAAATTGACTGCTCTAGGATTGGAAAAACATTTAGAATTCGTTCATTTTGGATTGACTTCTCAGGATATCAATAATACGTCCATTCCTTTATCTTTAAAGGAAGCGATTGAGAATGAATATTTGCCGTTGATGTATCAGCTTGTAGATAAGTTGACAGCCTACCAAGAAGATTGGAAAGATATTTCAATGCTGGCTCGAACACATGGTCAACCTGCTTCACCTACACGTTTAGGAAAAGAAATCAAAGTTTTCACTGAGCGATTAACAATTCAATTGAATCAGTTGAAAGCAATTCCTTTCTCTGCTAAGTTTGGTGGTGCAACTGGTAATTTTAATGCACATAACGTTGCGTTTCCTAATAGTAATTGGGTTGATTTCGCCAATGATTTTGTAAACAACAAACTTGGATTGTCAAGAAGTCAAACGACAACACAAATTGAACATTACGATAATTTGGCCGCTTTGTTCGATTGTATGAAACGCATCAATACAATTATCCTTGATTTGGATCGCGACATGTGGACGTATATTTCAATGGAATATTTTAAGCAAAAATTGAAAGAAGGAGAAATTGGTTCATCGGCAATGCCACATAAGGTGAATCCAATTGATTTTGAAAATTCAGAAGGAAATATCGGAATTGCGAATGCCTTGTTTGAACATCTGGCAGCAAAACTTCCTGTATCTCGTTTACAAAGAGATTTGACAGATTCTACGGTTTTAAGAACTGTTGGAATGCCAATCGCACATACATTTATTGCGGTTAAGTCAACGATTACAGGTTTAGAAAAATTATTATTGAATGAATCAGCGTTCAGCAAAGATTTAGAAAATAATTGGGCTGTTGTTGCGGAAGCAATTCAAACAATTCTTCGTAGAGAAGGGTTTCCAAAACCATATGAGGCATTGAAAGGGTTAACACGTAAAAATGAGGCGGTGACAATGGAGTCTGTTCATGAATTCGTAAACACGTTGCCAATATCGGATGAATTGAAGCAAGAATTAAAAAACATCACGCCACATAATTATACGGGGATTCAATTGGTTTAATTGGTATATTACGTTAAAAATTGATCATGAAAATTTTTGCCTTACTTGTCGTTCTTGCTTTTTCATCGATGTCAATGAGTCAAAACAATTCCATCGAATGGGGAACTATTGAACAAGCGAGTGGAAGAATGATTGCGATCTTACCAAAAAGTGGAAAGGATTTTTATTCGTTAAGATGGACGGGTGGTGCGTTTATGGGAAGCTATAAATTGAGCAATCATCAAGATTTTAAAATTACTGCGACCGGAAAAATTGAAGTGAAAGCTGATGGAGGCTTGGCAAATTTTGAAGATGCCGAAGTCGTCAATGATCAACTTTTGGTATTCTTATCCGACAAGAAAGAAGGTAAGAATCATTTTTATATGCAGAAATATGGAAATGATATGTTGCCAAATGGTGATGCGATTGAAATTGCGAGTTATGATTTAGAAAAAGGTCGCTCAAAAGGATTTTTTAACATCATAAGTTCAAGGGATAAAAATTATTTTGGGGTTGTTTGGGAAATCAGTGGAAAGAAAGACGAAAAGGATCGATACGGTTTCAAAATATTCGATAAAGAACTAAAAGAATTCACTGATGGTGATTATAAATTGCCGTTTGCAGGTAAACTTTCAGTCATCAATCAGCATTACCTTTCGAATACAGGAGATTATTTTATTAACGTAACTGAATTTACGGAACCAGCTGAAAAGAAGTTGTTTAAGTCTTATTTGAATTATAAGGCGATGCACATTTTGCATATCACATCAGATGATTTAGTTGATTTCGAAATTAATCTGGAAGGTAGACGAGTTGAAGCAATGACAATGAATTCGGATAATAATCGCTTGTTTACAGTTACCGGAATTTATGGAGAACAAGGAAAGGCGGGTGTATCAGGCTTATTTTATTTAAGAGCAAATTTTGACAAGCAAGAAGTTGTAGATGAGGGGTTTGAAAAATTTGGCAAAGATTTTATTACGCAAGATTGGTCAGATCGACAAAAAGTAAAAGCAGAAAAACGAGAGCAAAAAGGTAAAGGTGAACCACAATTGTATAATTATCAAATGCGTCAAACAGAAGTGTTAGAGGATGGCAGTTTGGTTGGTTCAATGGAGCAATATTATGTTGTTGTGACGCAATATTCAGATCCTCGAACTGGTTCGACAAGAACAACGTATACGTATTATTACAACGATATTATTGCATTCAAAGTTGGTGTGAATGGAGGATTTGAATGGCTGAAGAAGATTAACAAATACCAAGTTTCAACAAATGATGGAGGGCCGTATAGTTCGTATGCGCGTTATTCGAGTAATGGAAAATTAAGCTTCATTTTCAATGACCATGTAAAAAATTATAATGAAAAAGGTGAGTATATCGATTCTGATCGTCCATATCCTGCAAATTTCAGTAAAAAGAAAAATGTTGTGGCCTATGTGGAATTGGATTTATCGAATGGCTCAATTTCACGAAAAACATTTTTTGATAGAAATGAAATTTCAGCATTAGCAGTACCGAAGTTGTTTCAAGTCGATTACACGAATAAAGAGATGTTGCTTTACTCCGTTATTGGTCGCAAGGAAAAATTTGGTATTCTAAAATTCAATGAATAAATTATTCCTTCTTGAATCTGTTTTTAAACATTGACATCAAGAGAAGAATGAACCCCATTATTGTGCATGTTTTGCCCAAAAGATCGCCTGTAGAACTATAAAAAGTTACATTTTTATTCAAGTTAATGTTTCCTTTTATAACTGCACTTTTCCAATATTCAGTTTGGGTAATAACGTCGCCACGTTGATCAATAATGCAGCTTGTTCCTGTGTTTGCAGATCGCGCAACTGATCGTCGGTTTTCAATCGCTCTTAATCTAGAAAAGCTCATATGTTGTTTGTATCCAGGCGTGTCGCCCCACCAACCATCGTTCGTAATTACAATTATTGCTTCAGCTCCTTTTTTTACTTGTTCGGCGTTAAATTCGCCATAAATAGATTCATAACAAATCAATGGAGCAAATGTAAAGTTATTGGTATGCATAACTTGTGGCTCTTCTTCTATTCCCAGCGTGCCACTTGTTCCACCGTTTTCAATCGACAATTCTTCTAAGAATGGCAACCAATCAGAAAATGGTAACTTTTCTACACCGAGAACTAGCTTTGACTTATGTAAAAATGAATAGTTGCTTGCGCTATCCATTAATAAAGAACTGTTATAGCTTTCGAAGAAACCGGGTCCACCTTCTAAAGGTCGACTTGCTCTGGAGTGCGACTTTTTGAAAATTCGTAAAGTACTTGCACCTGATAAAAAATAAGCGTCACCCCAATTGCTTACTCTATTTTTTAAATAAGGATAAAATGGTAATCTAGCGAAATCTTCTTCATAAAAACTCCAACTAATAGCTGTTTCTGGTGCAACAACCAAATCAGTATTGGCCGTAACTTTTGAATCTGCCAAATCAAGCATTTTATCGAGTTGACTTTCTAACGAGGCTGTGAATTTTTCGTTGTAAGGATCTATGTTTGGTTGTAATAAGACTACTTCAATTGGTCGTTTTTCTTCTTTGTAGGTTGAATATAAAACGAGTGAAATCAGGAGTGGAAGAACTAGTACCAATATTAAACTCCAAATGGCAGGACGCATCTTTTGGAAAGTAGTAGTGTTGCCTTTCCAATCCGTAATGATTTTAAAGACGAGAAGATTGGCAATTAAAACCCATAATGTTCCGCCGAGTGAACCTGTAAATTCATACCACTGAATCCAGGTTGTTCGAATCGAAAAGATATTTCCGAAACTTAACCATGGCCATGACAATTCCCAATAGTAGTGCACGTATTCAAATCCAATCCAAACTATTGGTAAAACAAGATAACTTACCTTTTTGCCAAGTTTTTTCTTGATAATATGGAATATATAAAAAGCGATAGCCATTAAAAGTGCATTCAAAATAAAGGCCATTAATGCGCCACCTGAGCTAGCATTCCAGATCCACCATGTTGTTCCAATGTTGTAAACTAAAAATGTTATATAGGCATGAATAAAAACCTTTCCAGAGCGATAATTGTTGCGTGCAATAGTGTTTTCAACTAAAAGTAGAGGAACGAATGAAACAAAGATGAGCGGCGTTAAACTTCCTGTATATGGAAATGAAAGAACCATAAGTAAACCAGAAAGTAAACTCAATAAATAGCGCTGGTATCGTGTGATTTTTAACATGGTCCAAAATTAATTTAAAATTCAACATCCACAAAAAAAGGGTCAACTTGCGCTGACCCTTTCGATTTTGTTAATTCGACTTATTTGAAGATGATTTTCATCTCAACACGTCTATTTTTCTGACGTCCTTCTGGAGTATCATTTGTAGCAATCGGTTGAGTTTCTCCAAAGTAAAGTGTATTTAGTCGTGAAGCATCAATGCCTTTGGTTATCATATAATTTTTTACTGCTTCAGCACGTTTCTTGGAGAGAATCAAATTCTTTTGATCATCACCAACATTATCTGTATGTCCAGCCATTTGTAATCCCCAAGTAGACTTTTTCTTAAGAACTTCAGCTAATTCATCCAATGATGAGAATGATTCTGGTTTGATAATATCTTTTCCATTTTCGAACTCTAGGTCATTAAATGCTGTTTTAAGAATTTCTTCAACTTCTTTGTCAATTACAGGACATCCTTTGTTTGATGCAGGACCAGCTGTATTAGGACAATCATCATCTTTGTCTAAGACACCATCGTTGTCTGTATCTTGGTATGGGCAACCTTTGTTTTTGATTGGTCCAGCTAAATAAGGACAATCATCGTCTTTATCCAACAATCCATCATTGTCTGTATCTGGCCAAGGACAACCTTTGTTTTCTTTTGGACCATACGTTTCAGGACAACCATCTAAGAAGTCAAAAATTCCGTCGTTATCTGTATCTGGACATCCTTGATTTACAAGTGGACCAGCAACATCTGGACAAGCATCTTCGTCATCTTTGATTCCATCACCATCTGTATCTGGACAACCATTGAACGCTGCAATACCTGGAGTGTCTGGACAATCATCTTTTGGATCGATAATACTGTCGTTATCTCTGTCTGGACAACCTTTGAATTTCATGTCACCTGCTAAATCTGGACATAAATCGTCTTTATCTGCAATTTTATCTCCGTCTTTATCTGGACATCCTTTGAATTCAGCTAAACCAGCCTCTTGTGGACAAAGATCTTCTAAATCTTTAATTCCGTCGCCATCTGTATCAGGACATCCTTTGAATGACCAAATTCCAGGTACAACCTCACATTCATCAACTTTGTCAGAAACTTTATCACCATCAACATCGGAAGGATGAGTGTAAAGTACTGGAACACGAAGGCCAGCGAAAAACTCTGCTCCACGAACTTGACCAGTTGCAAATAACGTTTTAAAATCAGTCATTCCTAGTGTTAGCGGACCAAGTCTTGTAGCAACACCTGCTTTAAATCCTGAATATGAATTAATTGAAACAGGGATATGTAAACCGAACCAAGCATAATCGAAGCTAGGTGTTATAGACCACTGATTTGCAACATGTACATGATTACCGCTCTTTTTAGATAATAAATTAATCATCCCTGTAGTGTTAACATAGAACCATTTCCAAATATGGTAGTCGAACTGAAGGCTAAGAGCAGTTGGTGTCTTCATGAAGAATGTAGACGAAGTATTTTGATCTGATGTCCAATCTGGTGAGTTTGTTATTAAACTGTCGATTGTACCGTCCATATCTGCTAACGATGTGTCTTGGTCAAATACATGTAAATCAAATAAATTATTAGAGTTTACAGAAAAATTCCTACTCAAACCACCTTTTTGAAATTTCATTCCACCAATGTCAACAATTGAAACACCTGCACGGATTTTATATTTTTCTTGGTCACGTCTCCAAAGATTCGTTTCACCATCCATATCATATTTGTATTCTTTCCAATTAGGACGCCATTCATAAACAAAACCTAAATCCAACCCTAGACCAAATTTAGAAGCTTGTTTTGGAAAGCCAGTATTTCCACTTCCCATGTTGTCGATGTTTCCAGAATAACCATAGTCGAAGTCACCTTGAAGAACCATGGAAGTATCTGCATTTTCCAGTTTGTATTGAAAATTATCGGTCCATAAATACCCTGCAGCCAAGCCTGAAAGATATTTGGCACGTCCTCCAATTTTCATGAAATGTTCTCCATCGTCTTTTAAAACTTGAGCATAGTTGATTCCATATTCCAACCATGTTAAGTGATTCACTGAAAGCAATTCTTCATTTAATTGTACATTCCACAAAGCAGAATAATCAAGCGCGTTTTCAGCAAGAACAGCTAGTTTAGGATCGATGTTATCAATGTTTGTGATTGAACGCATTTTTGCAGAAAAACCAATTGCGATTGTAGGTTTAATATGAAACATAAAGTTCAACACATCTATTTGCACATTGTTATATACACCCAACAACTTTGATGAGTTGGTATCATAACGTTTTACAAAATAACGATCTGCAAAAGTTGAATCAGGCTTTGCCCAACTATTATAAATGGAAGTGTCTAAGAATGACTTTTTCCACCATTTAGGCATGTCTTTCGTATCGAAAGCACCGGCATTGTTGTAAAAGTTAAAATTGAAACTTGCGAGGTTTAAATCAAAGACAAATCGACTGTCAACAAAACTTGCAGGTTGAATATCTGTTCCCATTACCCCAGCATAATTACTGCTTTGTACACCTAAATAATTTTGTGCGGAGATAGAAAAGGAGAGACAGATACTAAAAAATAGAATTACTTTTTGAATGGTTTTCATTTTTCGTAGCTTATAAATTAATTTCATATTGGACAATATAATTCTCAATGATAGAGGTTAGAATCAAATGGTTTCCTTGAGTAGATAAAACACATTTTTTACTTCCTTCCAATTTCGATTGAGGTAATTTCCGTCCGTTTAAGTCGTACAAATATACATTATTCTCTAAACCGTCAATAACCGAAACGTAACTTCTTGAATTTATGGTAGTAATACTCACTCCGTCTACAGATGTGAAATCAACTTTTAAATTCGTTTTTAGCACTCCTTTGTTATCTAAAATTACAATGTGATTTGATTGTATTGCGCATAGATAATCAATCAATAAATTATCGTAGATTTTAAATAAACTTCCGGATAAGGATACAGGAAGTTCGGTTTTTATACCTTTTTGATTAATTGAAATTAGTGTGCCATTTTCGCGACCAAATTGAACTAATTCGTTTGATGTCGTAATTGATTGGGTCTCGGTTGGTATAGAAAAACTGCGATGTTCTCTTCGTTTATCAGCTTCGAACATTTTGAAGGTTGAAGAATTCCGTACTCCATAGAATAATTTATTCTGACTAATCCATGAATCTATTTCAGAGGAAATATCAGTCATTTTTGATCCAATTACCGAATGTTGTTTACCATCGGAATTGAGCGTTACAATATCACCATTTCTTGTTGGGTAAACTAAGAATTCACGGCCTTTGTATCTATAGAAATGAGCAGGCTGAGCAGCTGGCTTTGATGCTATGTTTATAATTCCTCCAAATTTGTAATTACCTTGAACATCTAATATGTGAATGGAATTGTTACATGTAATAACGAATGTTTTACCGTCCATTATTTGCTGAATTTTGCCAATCATTCGGCCACTAACTAACTTTGACCAAACCGCTTTTCCGTTTTGAAACGATTTTAGTCTACCGTCTTTGGTCAATGAAACAATGTTTCCACCACCATTAAATGCAATGAAATCTTCAATGAAACCGTCTGTGTCCATGGTGATTGAAGGCGTTTCTTCTTCTTTATCTGCTTCCTCATCTTTTACGGTTGCATTTGAAGCTAAATGCGTTTCAAGTATGCGCGATTTATAAATCGTTTTAGTGTATTTTTGATTTCGATTGACATTTCGTTCAGAAACACGTTTTGGTAAATTGGAGAATAAAGCATTACTTGTTTCTTCATCAGTAGCTAAAGTTTTTTCCAATTTGTTATCGGCAACCACATTTTCACAAATGGATTGATTTTCTGCAATGACAACAAATCCATTTAAAGAATATACATGGAATCCATTCTTTTTATTCTTAGGAAATGTTTTGGTTAAAGAAATCCCCGTAAAATGGTCATGTGAATCATTTTCAGTTTGTTCATTCGTGAAATCATACAAGACATTCAAAGGCTCTTGACCTGTTTTAAAGTCGGAAATGAGCACTTTTTCTCCTTTGTAATCTATTTCAACAAATCCCTTGTCAATCCACGTGAACATTGGGCTATTCTTAAAAACGGGGTCAATACAGCTTAAATAGTCTTTTTCATAAAAATGATAACTTTCTAATTCGTTGGGAACGACCATGGAGAAAAGCTCGAAATCGTTTATTTCTCTACCTTTAATATTCGCATCATTTGAAATGTTGAATTCAATGGTGTTATTTTGCGTTTTATATATTTCGGTAACTGCAAATTTATCGGATAATGTTAAAATGGATGCGGAGGATTTTTTATCAAACTTGATCCAATTTTCAATTGTTGTTGTCGAGTATTCTTGTTCGGAGAAGTACAAATAGTTTTTTACAAATTTGACTGTGTAACCCTTCGCTTTTAGTGACTTAAAACTTGTTTTTTCAAATGGAATGTTAGCTTGATTGAATATTCTTGTTATTTCATTCAATGTCCAGTTAACAGAGGATTCTACTAGAAAGTGATTTCGTTTAGCACTTATATAAACAGATTTGAATTCTAATCCGTTTGAAAATAATTCACCAACAATTGTTTTGTTTTTTAATGTTGTTTGAAAGTGATAATCTTCCCATTCAAATTCGCTCAATCGATTAATGACAAGCAATTGTTCGTCTTCTTTTCCAAAAAGAGTAGAGGGAGAATAGGCTTCTTTTTTATTCACGAGGTCCATCGCAACATAACCAATCCATGCACAGCTGATTAGCGCTAGAATAATAAAAAAATAACGAGCAAACATAACAATAGAGTTTGTTCAAAATTAGGTGAAAGAAGTACGTGAGAAATCGATGTATACTTTTAAAATGAACAATCGAATGTTTAATCGAATAAACTCAATTGTTCCGGCGCTAAGAGTGTAAAGGACATGCGATGAAATTTGGTTGGTCCAAACTTCTGAATTGCTTCCCTATGTGCTTTAGTTGGGTATCCTTTGTTTTGTTTCCACGAATATTCGGGAAATTCTTCGGCAATTTGATCCATGTATTCATCGCGGTATGTTTTGGCTAAAATGGATGCTGCCGCAATATTCAAATATTTACCATCGCCTTTTATGATACAATGATGAGGAATGCTTGAATAAGGAATAAAACGATTTCCATCGATTAACAATGATTCGGGTTTGATGCTTAATTTGTCAACTGCGCGATGCATTGCGAAAAAACTTGCCTTTAAAATATTTATTTCATCAATTTCTTCCGGTCCAATAAACGAAACAGAATAGGCAATTGCCTCAGATTCAATTATTGGTCGTAATAATTCTCTTTTTTTTTCGCTTAATTGTTTCGAATCATTTAAAAAAGGATGTGTGAAATCTTTAGGTAAAATCACAGCAGCTGCAACCACAGGGCCAGCTAAACAGCCTCTTCCAGCCTCATCGCAACCGGCTTCGATCTTAAATTCATCAAAAAATGGCAAAAGTTTTTTCATACCTGAAACAAAATTGGCAAAAATATTGTAGATTAGCCTTCAAATGATGATACAACTTTATGAATAGTTTGTACGTCTAGCTATTAAAATTATAAAACATGAAAACATTCTTCTTATCATTAATTGCTGTAATTGGACTTTCAACAGTTTCTTTTGCTCAGGATGGTTCAAATTCTGCAACAGCACAATCTAAAACTCAATTAGCTTCTGCAAAAGAAAGCGGAGTGTATACTTTTGTCATGCCTTCTACACTTACAGCAGAAGATGTAACAAAGAATTCTAAATACTATGTGCATTATTTTACAACAGAATTCAATGCTTCAACAAAAGAAGTGAAATTGAAAATGGTTGCAAATGATGAATTAGGACGTCGCGTTATTACTCGTTTTTTAGCATCTTGTGGTGTTCAAAATGTAATCGTTGATGGAAACACAATGATCACGGAAGATTTCTTCAATTCATACTTGAAATAAAAAAACTAAAAAGACCGCTCAAAAGGCGGTCTTTTTCATATTCAAAAAGTTCTACTACTATTTACTTATGAAAAACAAAAAGCGTCAGCCTAAGCCGACGCTTTTTTGTTATATTAGTTTTTGTTAATAGCAATATTTGTTTGCTTCAATTATTTTCTCAGCGATTTTTTGTCTAGCTGCTTTAGGATTGAACGTTTCAGTTTTTGTGAATCGTTTTAAGCCCATCAACATCATTCGCAATTCATCTCCTTCTGCAAAAGAATTCAACGCATCTTTACCAGCTTTATCAATTTTATCTGCGGCATCGTAGAAGAATGTTTTAACGATTGCGATTTGTGCTTCGCAAGCCGCTTCTCCTTTTAATTCAATCATTTTTTCAACACGTAAAAGAACTGATTCTGCCTGATACGTGATAATTGACATATCAGCAATGTTCATTAGTACCTCTTGCTCCTTTGAAAGTGTTTGCATTAATTTTTGAACAGCGCTACCTGCAACCATCAATATGGTTTTCTTAAATCCTTCTAAATATTTATGTTCTGCACCGAATACTCCTGTTGGAGCATCGCCCATTTCTGGAATTGACATTAATTCACCGGCCACTTTCATCGCTGGCCCCATCAAATCCAATTCACCTTTCATCGCACGGCGCAAAATCATATCAACCGTTAACATGCGATTGATTTCATTTGTACCTTCAAAAATTCGATTGATACGAGAATCACGGTAAGCTCTTTCAACTGGTGATTCAGCTGAATATCCCATTCCACCATATACTTGAACTGCTTCGTCAACCACATAATCCAAACACTCAGATCCTGCAACTTTTAACATTGCACATTCTGCGGCAAATTGTTCAATTCCTTTTAATGTTGCTTGACCTTTAGGCATTCCAGAAGCAATTAATCCTTCAATTGCATCTTCAATGTTTTGTCCAGCGCGATAAGTTGCAGATTCCAAAACGAACGTTCGGATTGCTTGTTCAGCTAATTTATAACGAATTGCACCATATTTAGAAATTGGACGACCGAACTGTTCACGTTCGTTAGCGTATTTTACAGTGTCATTGATAGCACCTTTTGAACCACCTAAAACGCCTGCTGCTAATTTAATGCGACCAATGTTTAGAATGTTAATCGCAATTTTAAATCCATTTTCACGCTCAGAAAGCATGTTTTCGACAGGAACTTTTACATTGTTGAAGAAAACTTGACGCGTAGATGAACCTTTAATTCCCATTTTCTTTTCTTCAGGGTTTAAAGAGATTCCTTCTGTATCCGCTTCAACTAAAAAGGCAGTAAGGTTTTTGTCATCATCAATTTTCGCGAAAACAGTCATGAAATTTGCAAAACCACCATTGGTGATCCACATTTTCTGACCATTTAAAATATAATGTTTACCATCTTCTGAAAGCACGGCCTTGGTTTTCCCAGAGTTGGCGTCGGAACCCGAACCTGGTTCAGTTAAACAATAGGCAGCTTTCCATTCTCCAGAAGCAAGTTTTGGGATGTATTTCGCTTTTTGTTCTTCATTTCCATAATAGAGTAGTGGTAAAGTACCAATTCCAGTATGTGCTCCATAAGCAACTGAAAATGAATAACCTTTTCCAAGATGTTCAGTTGCTAATAAAGATGTTTTGAAATCAACACCCATTCCTCCAAATTCTTCAGGAACAGTCATTCCTAACATGCCTAGTTCTCCAGCTTTTTCCATTAAGCTTTGCATGAAACCTTCTTCCATCTTGTCAATACGATCAAGATTTGGTTGGATTTCTTGTGCAATAAAATCATCACACATTTGTGCAATCATCTTTTGTTCTTCGTTCCATTCTTCAGGAATGAAAATTTCACTCGGTAACGTTTTACGGATAAGAAATTCTCCGCCTTTGATTGGATTGTTATTCGTTGGTTCCATTCTATAGATGTAATTTAAAGTGTCATGCTACTAAGATAATAAAAGAATTCAATTATTATGCATGCATACTTAAAATTCTATTTTTTCTTTTCAGAAAGAAATGGATTTGCCAAATAATTTTGATCCGTAAGTGTATTTAAGAAAGTAATTAAATCCTGTTTTTCCTGAGTTGTGAAATTAAATCCTGTCCCCAAACTAGTGGCTAAAGTTGAGCTTTGAACAATGCCATTGCTATAGTGATCGAGAACTTGATTCAATGTAAAGAAACGACCATCGTGCATATAAGGGTATGTCAGTGCTACATTTCTCAACGAAGGAATTCTAAATTTTCCATTATCATTCGGGTCTTGTGTTACCAAGCCTCTGCCTAAATCATTCGTGAAATCACTGTCTAAACCATTGTTTGCAAAGCCAAAAGAACTTGTTAAAGGTTCTGTATGACAAGAGGCACAATGCGTTTTGAATAATTGTAATCCATTTTCTTCGGCGCTAGTAAATGTTGTTTTACCTAATACGTAATTGTCGTATTTTGATTCTGCAGAAATCATCATTGCCATGAATTGAGCAAGTGCTTTCAACAGTTTTTGATCTGTTACAGTTTCACTTCCATATGCCTTCTTGAATTTTTCTTTATAGTGCGCACTGGCATTTAATTTGGCAACAACGTTAGTCATTGTTTCATGCATTTCTAAAGGATTTGTAATCGGCGCGAACGAAAACGTTTCGATATGATTAATACCACCATCCCACATGAAGTTTGGATACCATGCCAAATTAGATAAAGCTGGAGAGTTTCTTTTTCCAACAGTATTGTTTACTCCTAAACTAAAATTTACATTATGATCTGCGAATCCATGGGTTTGCGCATGACACTTTGCACAAGAAATGGTGCTATCCAATGATAAAATCGGATCATAAAATAATTCACGACCTAAATCAAAACGATCGTAGGTTTGAGTATTGTTTTCAAATTTGTAATGCGGTTCTGGAAAATGTGAAGGTTTTTCAAATCCCCATTCTTTGTAATTTTCAATTTCCGCTTTTTTACATGAAAATAGAAAAGCACTAATCGCAACTATGAATAATATTGTTCTCATATTTTGAAAAAAATCCCCTCTGTCAAACAGAGGGGAATGATTATTATTCGTGGATGTGATCAAAAGCGATACCACCATAGAAATCTGTCGCCATTGTTTTTGCAGTAGCACCTGGCATCATCAAAGAACTTGTAGTTGCTAAAGAAGCAGAAGAATGCCAAAGTTTAGCAGGATTTACAGTCATATGAACTTCTGAAGTGTGTCCACCAGTTACTGTCAAAGAGTTTCCAGCAAAATTAACTGTCTTAACAGTTACAACATTGTTACTTCCCATAAATCCACCTAAATGGAATGCAAAAGAACCAGAACCAGAATTAGGCGAAGTTCCTTCAGCTTTCACCATGATATATCCTGAATTCCAACTCCAGAACATATTATTTGCAACAGCTAAAGCACCTGATTGTGCACCTGATACATTTCTTAAACTATCTACACCCATTGTATATTCCATGTCAGTATATTCGCCAGTAGGAACATTTGGAATTGATAAAATTTCTGAACCTGCAGTCGCTAAATCAACTAAGAAATAACTTTCAGGGTGAACATACCAACTTCCGTCCGCTTTTTTGAATTTAATGTTCGAAACGTAATATTTAAATGTTGTAAAGGTCATTGTGTCTTGCGTCATAGGGTGAACTAATTCCATGTTTAACAAGAAATTGTCCGCACCCATTCCCCATCGGTGAGCCATGTTAAGTTCAACAGTACCTGTTGTCTCTGTTGGTGTTGTGTCTTTATCATCTTTTTTACATGACGATACGGAAAGTGCGGACACAACAAGTGCCGCAGAAATAAATAAATTTTTCATGTTTTTTACTAATTGCCCGAAGGCGAGTTAACTAATTAATTTTTCAATAAGAGTATTCAAATAGTTATCATTAGCAAGGAGGATGATCAATAGTTTGATTTATATCAAAATCATAATGATCACTATAATAGTAATTAGTGCTTTTTGTTATGTAGTAACCGTCATTCGAAATGGATGGAAATTCTGGTTTAAGCAAGGTGAATTCAGCTTGTTTCGTTTTAAACTCCTTTTTGGATTGATTTTTACCTTTCGAATCAAGCAGATTAATTTCATTTTCAACCTTACGCAATTTTTTTGCTAGTTGACATTGCCCATTACATTTTAGTTCTGGTTTGTTCTTGTTAACACAATAACGTGCAGTTATAAAATCTTGGTTTACTTTCCAATCAATCATAATAAGTGTCTGAATTACCGCTTGAAAGCAGATAATTACAGCAAATAATACTATGATTGATTTTTTAAGCATTTTGCAAAATTAAATCTTTTTTGGTGGAGATATTATGATTTAGCTCATAAAATCAGCTCCACCATAGAATTACAATTACATTCCTTTATTTCGAAATAGCAATTTTTAGTTTTTTACCTTTCACTTTTTCAATTCGAATTTTTCCAAGAAGGCTGTTGATGTTTTTGCGTTTAACTGCTACATACGAAGTGAAATCTTGAACGGAAATTAATCCAATTTCTTCTTTCTTTAAACCACCTTTTTGTCCCAAGAACCCCACAAGATCAATTTTATTAATCTTGTCTTTTTTACCGCCGCTGAAATACAAGGTAATCCAAGGACTTTCTGTTGGTCCCATCAAATCATTTGGAATACGGTATTCTGTATCTGGAATTTGAATATAATCTGGTGTGTTTTCTTCTTTGTTAATTAACAAATACGATGAACCATTTGCTTTCATTCTTGCAGTTCGTCCGTTGCGATGAATAAATGCTTCTTCACTGTGCGGATATTGGAAATGCACCACATGTTGAATTTCAGGAATGTCCAAACCACGAGATCCTAAATCTGTACAAATTAAGGTATGATAACTTCCATTTCTAAATTTAATCAGCGCTCGTTCGCGTTCATCCTGTTCCATTCCTCCATGATAAATAATGGATTCATAGCCGTTTTCATTTAAATATTCAGAAACACTTTCCGTGGCTTCTCTGAAATTGCAAAAAACAATCGTTAATTCGCCATTGAACGAGCATAATAAATCAAACAAACGCTCAAACTTGGTGCTTGTTTTCACTGGGAAATTCCAAAATGTAATTGATGGCTCTTGCGAATTCGACAGGTGATTAATGATTGTTGGAGCGTTGAAATCCAAATAGGCAGGAAATTCTTTGTGCTCAGTTGCAGAAACTAATGTAGTTTGTCTTAAATCAGTAAATTCTTGATAGATAAACTTGATTTGATCCTCGAAACCAAACTCTAAACTTTTGTCATATTCGTCAACAATAAATTGCTTTACATTCGACAAGTCGATTGTGTTTCGCGTGATGTGATCGCAGATTCTACCTGGAGTTCCGATTAAAACAGCAGGGGATTCTGATAAACTATTTTTTTCAACTTGCATTGAGTGTCCGCCGTAACAAGTTAGAACTTTGAAGTTCGTTTTCATAGCGCGAAAAACGCTTTCAATTTGTATGGCTAATTCTCTTGAAGGAGCAAGGATGACTGCTTGAATATCTGTTACTTGTTGGTCTAAACGTAAGAAAAGTGGTAATAGAAAAGCGAATGTTTTTCCTGAACCGGTTTGAGAAAGGAGCATCATGTTTTTTGACGTTTCACTTTTCTCAAGTGTTTCCTGTTGAAGTTGATTTAATTCAGAGAATCCGATAGAACTCAAAATTGAATCGATTTGATGTTGATGTTTATTCATACCACAAAGATAAGATTATTGTTAGAGCTCAATACGAACTGCAACTAGGTAAAATCAAACACAAAAAAAAGCCGTCTTCATTGATGAAAGCGGCTTTTAACTATAACTTATTTTGTTAAATCATTTCTATAACGCCAGCTGCACCTTGTCCGGTTCCAACACACATAGTAACAATACCATATTTTTGTTGACGTTTTTTCAATTCATTCATGATTTGAACTGATAGTTTTGCGCCTGTACAGCCTAGTGGATGACCAAGAGCCAAAGCACCACCGTTTACGTTTACTATTTCTGGATTGATTCCTGTTTCACGAATAACAGCCAACGATTGAGAAGCAAATGCTTCATTCAATTCGAATAAATTAATATCGTTTAATGACAAACCAGCTGCTTTAATTGCTTTTGGAATTGCATCAACAGGTCCAATACCCATGATTCGTGGTTCAACTCCAACAACGGAATACGACGCCAAACGCGCAATTGGTTCCAAATTCAATTCTTTTACCATACGTTCAGACATGACCAATACGAATGCTGCTCCATCAGATGTTTGTGAAGAATTTCCTGCAGTAACTGAACCTCCATTTGCGAAAACGGGCTTCAAATTTCCTAAGGCTTCTATGCTACTAACGCGTGGACCTTCATCTGTATCCACAATGTATTTTTCTACTTGGCGTTTTTCGTTTGCGTCTAAAAAGATGCGTTCAACTTCTACTGGAACAATATCATCCTTAAATCTGCCAGATTGAATTGCTGCCAAAGCTTTGTTGTGTGAGTGAACTGCAAATGCATCTTGTTCTTCTCGTGTAACTTTATATTGTTGCGCAACCGCTTCAGCCGTTAGTCCCATTCCCCAATACCAATTCGGATTTTCTTTGCCCACTTTTGGATTTGGAACAATTCTCCAACCACCCATTGCCATAACAGACATTGATTCAACGCCTCCTGCAATGATACATTCAGCCATTCCACTTTCGATTTTTGCTGTGGCAATTGCAATGGTTTCCAATCCTGATGAACAATAACGATTTACCGTCATTCCAGGAACTTTGTCTGTATTCATTCCCATTAAAGAAATCATACGTCCAACGTTCAAACCTTGTTCAGCTTCAGGAGTGGCATTTCCAACAATTACATCGTCAACACGCAATTTATCTAATTGAGGAACAGAAGCCATTAAATGTTTAATTACATCTGCTGCCAAATCATCAGGTCGGTAAAAACGAAATCCGCCTTTACCTGCTTTGCCAACTGCAGATCTGAAACCTGCTACTATATATGCTCTTTGTCCCATTTTTTTAGATATTAAGATGTTAAGATTTTAAGATTTTAGGACTCAAACCTTAACATCAATATTATTTACTTTTCTGTTTTTAGTATTCTCTTGAAAGCACCGATCATCTTCTGAAGTGTTTCTAACTCTATTAATATTGACTTAGTTTGAATTTTGAAAATATCTTCAATTAAGATTAATTGTGTCTCAAGTTCATAAGAAGAAGATATCGCAATATTTAAAAAATGAAGAAATTCCTTTTCAGTAGTTCTACCAGAACCTTCAGCAATATTTGAAGGAATAGAAACGGCACAACGATTAATTTGAGATACTAATCCAAACTTTTCATCTTTTGGTAATTGGGAAGTAAGAAGATAAACATTCTTAACTAGAACCAATGATTCTTTCCAAATTTTCAATTCCCGGAAATTATGTACTTTCTTCAAATCACAATTTTTTACTTCATTCAAGTCTTAAAATCTTAAAATCTTAAAATCCTTCAATCATAAAGTCTAATTCCGAAGGATTTTACCGTTTTTTACTAGACTTTCCAATCGTTCTAAGGTTTTGCGTTCAGCACAAAGCTCAACAAATGCCTTGCGTTCTAAGTCAAGCAGATATTGCTCTGAAACAACAGTGTTTTCACTTAAATCACCACCACAAAGAACAAAACCTAGTTTCTCAGAAATCACACGATCGTGGTCTGACATATAATTTCCAGAAAGCATTGAATTCGCACCAACGTAAACAATTCCAAGACCTTCTTGTCCCATCACGGTTATGTTTTTCTCACGTTTTGGTGCGATATAGCCTTTGTTTGCTAATTCAATTGCGGCAGCTTTTGCACGTGCAAGTTGGTGATCACGACTCACAACTACTTCATCGATACCATTTCTTAAATAACCAAGGTCGAATGCTTCATATGCAGAAGTAGAAACTTTTGCTTGACCAATGGTTAAGAAGCGCTCTCTCAAACGGTTGATTTTGATATCACCTTCTTTTAATTCTTCAGATAAACGTTTTGCGTATTCTTTGGAACCACCGCCACCTGGAATTAAACCAACTCCAAATTCAACTAATCCCATGTACAATTCAGCATGCGCTACGACCTTATCTGCGTGCATTGACATTTCACATCCACCACCTAAAGCCATGTTGTGAGGAGCAACGATTACAGGAATGTTCGAATAGCGAATGCGCATCATTGTATCTTGGAATGCTTTTACAGCAAAATTCAATTCATCATAATCTTGCTCAATTGCCATCATGAAAATCATTCCAACATTGGCTCCAGCTGAGAAATTTTGTCCGGTATTTGAAATCACCAAACCTTTGTATTCTTTTTCTGCTAAGTCGATCGCCTTGTTAATTCCTTCAATTACTCCACCGCCAATTGTATTCATTTTTGTGTGGAATTCTAAGTTCAAAATTCCATCACCAAGATTGACAAGTGTTGTATCAGAATTGCCCCAAACTTTATTTTCAGAGCGCAAAGCATCTAATAGAACTAGGTTTTCGGTTCCCGGAATTGTTTTGTAGGATTTGGATTGAACATCATAATACATTTTTTGGCCTTTTTCCAATTTGTAGAATGATGTAATTCCAGCAGCTTTCATATCTGAAATCCACGCAGCTGCAGTTTTGTTATTGTCTGCTATTAATTTTAATCCTTGATCTAAACCGAGAATATCCCATGTTTCAAACGGACCAAGTTCCCAACCAAATCCTGCTTTTAACGCATCGTCGATTTTGTAAAGATCATCTGTTATTTCAGGTAAACGATTGGAAACGTAGGCGAATAGTCCTCCAAACAATTTTCGGTAGAATTCACCGGCCTTATCCATTCCCATGAATAACATTTTTGTGCGTTGTTTTAAGTCATCGATTGGCTTTGTCATTTCTAAGGTTGCGAATTTCACCTTTTCAGACGCACGATATTCTAACGTTTTTAAATCTAACGCATGAATTTCACTTTTGCCATCCGCTGTTTTTACTTTTTTGTAGAAACCTTGTCCAGATTTAGATCCAAGCCAATTGTTTTCAACCATTTTGGAAATGTAACCAGGCAATTCAAACAATGCTTTTTCTTCATCTGAAGGACAATTTGCTTTCAAGCCATTTGCTACGTGAACCAAGGTGTCCAAACCAACAACATCACATGTTCTGAAAGTGGCAGATTTTGGGCGACCTAAAACAGGTCCAGTTAATTTATCAACTTCTTCAACTGTTAAACCCATTTCTGAAACAGCATGGAAAAGTGCCATGATTGAATAAACCCCAACTCGATTTGCGATGAAAGCTGGTGTGTCTTTGCACAATACTGTTTTCTTACCAAGGAAGCGTGAGCCATAATCCATCAAGAAGTCAATTACTTCAGGTTTTGTTGATGGAGTAGGGATGATTTCCAATAATTGTAAATAGCGCGGTGGATTGAAAAAATGTGTTCCACAGAAATATGCTTTGAAATCGTCTGATCTTCCATCCAACATCATGTGAATTGGAATTCCAGATGTATTTGATGTAATAAGCGTTCCAGGAGTTCTGTATTTTTCAACTTGTTCGAAAACAAGTTTTTTGATATCCAAACGCTCAATCACCACTTCAATGACCCAATCACAATTTGCAATTTTCGCCATATCATCGTCAAAGTTTCCAGTCACAATACGTTGCGCAAATGATTTACGATAAATTGGTGATGGATTTGATTTTACTGCGGTTTCAAGAGATTGATTGACAATTCTGTTTCGAACAGCTTTTGAGTCAAGGCTTAATCCTTTTTTTGTTTCGTCAGCTGTCAGTTCTTTTGGAGCAATGTCCAATAGAATTACTTCACAGCCAATGTTGGCAAAATGACAAGCAATTCTTGAACCCATAACACCAGAACCGAGAACGGCAACCTTTTTAATGTGTGTGTTCATACTTTTCAGGTTAATCTATTTTATTGTTTTTTAATTCTTCTTCTATCAATTCGTCTACTTGAGCTGCAACTTCGAAAAATGCTTGAAGCTTCGATTTCGGAATCTTTGCATAAATACGCTCATTGAAACCAACGACGAAATTGCGCACCATTTTACGCATTTCAACACCGTCAGGAGTCAAAAAGATTAAGACTTTACGCTTGTCAACTAAATCTTCTTCACGACGAATTAAACCACGTTCTTCCATGGTTTTAATCGTTCTAGAAAGCGAAGTTGGTTCCATTCCCATGCGAGGGCCGAGTTGCGTACTTGGTGTACCTTCTTTGTCAACAGACATTAAAATGAAACCAATCGACATGGTTAAATCGTGTTCTGCTGCACGTTGGTTATACATTCGAGAAATTCGATGCCACGAATGTCTCACTACAAAATCAAATAATAATTCAGGTTTTTCTGCCATACATATATTTTAGCACGCTTAAATGTACTAAAATATTTTATGCTTGCATATAAAAATTGATTTTTTTCAAGAAAAGATTGAACTTGAAATTATGCCTGTTTACCAGCAATCTTGGGAAATGTGGACAGTACCTTTAAATAGAGAGATTAACTTGTTTTCTTGATTGGTAATTTCCACTTCGTAAATTCCAGTTGTTCTGCCACGATGCATTTCTTTAGCCTTTGCCGTTAAAACATCACCTAATTTAGCAGGGCGAATGTGTGAAATGGAAGTTTCAAGACTTACGCATTTGTTGCCGCGTGAATTAGATGCGAATGCCAAAGCAGAATCAGAAAGGGAATAGGAAATACCTCCGTGAAGAATTTCGAAGCCGTTTAGCATTTCGGCATGCACAGTTGTGGATAGTTCACAAAATCCTAAACCAAGTGAATGAACTGATAAATTCATCCACTTGCTAAAGGCATCTTTTTCAAGCATGATTCCGACAATTTCTTCAGGCGATTTCATGGTTGTAATATGTTGAGAAAGCGATTATGCTTCGATTGCACGATTTAACAATGTAATCATTGCTAATGTTACAATAAATAATTGTGTTGCTGTTTCGTCATCCAATGTCGTTCCATCTTCATCTTCTGTTGAAATTTCCATGGCCATGAATTGTGTTAATTCAGGTTGATCACAGAAATCTTCCAATACTTCGTCGTCGTCATTTTCAAAATATGCATCCAACATGTCGAAGTATGGTTCTTCGAAAGCATCAATATCTTCTTCTGTTACGAGTCTGATTTTTAATCCTTCAGTATCAAAACATTCAGAAATAAGACAATAATAATAGATTAGTAAACCTTCTAATTTTTCGTTTTGATATTCGATTGCAGCTGACATGACGTAGCTCAATAATGTTTGCTGTGCGAGAGCATATTTTTCTGATAATTGCTCTAAACCATCGTCATCTAAATTGTCAACTTTCTTAATTGCAGTTTCAATACTTGCGAAGGATACGTGTTTCATCTTTACTAATTTTTGGTAAAGTTACTGAATATTTGGGAATGAGAAGTTTTCAAAAAAAGCATAGCAACGATTCTTCAAAATCTCTTACATTTGAATAAATTAAAATACCATGGCATTTTTTACCCCTGATTTTTTACAGTTTTTCATTGAATTAGCACCGAACAATCACAAAGATTGGTTTGATTTGAATCGCAAACGTTATGAAAAATCTGTTAAAGAACCTTTTAAGGATTTTGTGGAACACATGATCAAAGAAATTGCTAAAACCGACGCAAGTTTCAAAGATTTGGAGGCAAAGGATTGTATTTTTCGAATCAATCGCGATATCCGTTTTTCAAAAGATAAAACTCCTTACAAAATGAATGTTTCAGCAGTTGTTGCTCCTGAAGGAAAGAAAAGCAAGGCTGTAAATGGTGTTTATTTTGAGTTTGGTCCTGAGCATGTGCGCGTTTATGGAGGAGTTTATGAAATCGATAAAGAGGATTTATTGACAGTTCGTGAAGGAATCGCAAATGATTTGAAAGGTTTTCAAGAAGCGTATTCAAATCCGAGATTCAAAAAAGTATTTGGAACGATTTTAGGAGAAAAAAATAAAGTAATTCCAAAAGAATTGAAAGAAGCAGCAGAGAAAGAGCCCTTGATTTTTAATAAACAATGGTATTTTTACGCGCAATTTGATGCTGAAACAGTGTTGGATCCGAAATTAGATCAATTGTTGTTGGATTGTTTTGAAGCAGGAAAACCGGTTGAGCACTACTTTAATAAATTAATAAAACGAAATTAATCACACGCTAGAAAGTCACTTTTTAGTTAAATAACACGATATGTTTAAACACATTTTACTTATTGGAGCACTTGTATTAACGAGTGGAACTTTTGCTCAGAAGAAAGAGTTAACGTTAAAAGACGCTGTGTCGAATCAGTACCGTTCGCTTGGTCCAGATCGATTGTATGGTTTTCAATGGATTCCAAATACAGATGCTTATTCTTTTTTCAGCAAGAACTATCAAACAGTTTACAAGTCATCTGCAATAACGAAAGAAGATCGTGAGTTGCTTACAATTCAAGCGTTTAATACAGCTTGTAAAAGCGAGATGACTAGTTTCTTTGGATTGCAATGGAAAAATGAGAATGAGTTTTACTTGAATGATGGAGTACATTATTATTTGTATAACACATCTACTGGAGTTGGTAAAATGCTTCATACGATAGATGGAGAAGTTGGAGCGACCTTGTTTTCAAACGCAACAGAAAACGTGGCGTATACCATTGAAAATAATGTGTTCATTCATACATTGGATGGTTTGAAACTGGTTGTTACATCAAATTCAGACAAAAACATCGTTTCTGGTCAAGCAATTGCGCGCAGTGAGTTTGGAATTTCTGGAGGTTTATTTTGGTCTCCAAATGGACAGCACCTAGCTTTTTACCAAAAAGATGAAACGAATGTACACGATTATCCATTAGTTGATATCAATCAAACACCGGGTGAATTGACGCCGATTAAATATCCAATGGCAGGACAAAAATCAGAGAATCCTAAAGTTGGAATTTACCATTTGGCAAAAAAAGCAACTGTTTTTATTACACCAAAAGGGGCTGCGGATGACTATTTAACGAATATCACTTTTACGCCAGATAACAATTATGTTGTGATCGCAGAAGTGAACAGAGATCAAAATCACATGTGGTTAAATGTCTATGATGTTAAAACAGGTGTTTTTGTTAAAACGTTGTTGGAAGAATCAAATGACAAATGGGTAGAACCAGAACATCCAGCATATTTCCCAAGTGAAAAGTCAAACAACTTCATTTGGATTTCTGAAATCGATGGGTTTAATAACTTGTATTACTATGATTTCACTGGGAAATTGATTAAAAAGTTGACTTCAAACAAATTTGTTGCAAAAGACATATTGGAAACGAAAAACGGAGGCAAATTGATTTATTTCTCAGCAACTGGACCAAATGGAATGAATACCATGGTTTATTCGGTTGATTTGTCAGCGAAACAAACATTGGTTACCAAAATGGAAGGTACGCATGAGTTTTCTTTGACGACAAGCGGTAAATATTTCTATGATGCTTTTTCTAGCCATACTGTTCCGCATAAAGCAGAGATTTTTGCAGCAAATGGAAAAACTATTAAATTCTTAATTGAGAGCAAAGAGAAATTAGCTGATTATGCAATTGGAACTGCGGATATTTCAACATTAACAGGTAAGGATGGTTCAATTTTGTATACACGTTTGATTAAACCAAGCAACTTCGATCCAACAAAAAAATACCCAGTTCTTGTATATGTTTACGGAGGTCCACATGCGCAACTTGTGACAAATTCATGGTTGGATGGCGCGAATTTATGGATGTATTGGATGGCTGAACAAGGGTATCTAGTTTACACATTGGATGGTCGTGGATCAGGTGAAAGAGGTTTTGCATTTGAATCACAAATCCACCGCCAATTAGGAACTGTTGAAATGGAAGATCAATTGACGGGGGTTAACTATTTGAAATCTTTACCTTATGTTGATGCAAATCGTTTAGCTGTTCACGGTTGGTCATTTGGAGGATTCATGACAACTTCATTGATGTTGAGAAATCCAGGAGTGTTCCAAGTTGGTGTTGCTGGTGGACCTGTAACGGATTGGAAGTATTATGAAATTATGTACGGAGAGCGTTACATGGATCGTCCAGAACAAAATCCAAAAGGATATGAGCAAGCAAGTTTGTTGACACATGCTGGAAATCTAAAAGGAGATTTGTTATTGATTCATGGAACTGTTGATGATGTGGTTGTGATGCAACACAATTTTGCCTTGGTGAAAAAGTTTGTTGATCTTGGAATTCAAATGGATTTCTTCCCGTATCCAATGCATAAGCACAATGTGACAGGTAAAGATCGCGTTCATTTGATGGAAAAAGTGTTGACCTATGTGATTGAAAATAATAAATAAACTAGACATTAATTTGAAAAGAGGTAACGAAAAGTTGCCTCTTTTTTTTGTCTAATAAATAAAAATGACTAAATTTGTCAAGAATTAAAATGTCATGAAAACTTTATTGAAAACACAACGCAAAGCACTCGGTTTAAAATCTCGTGAATTGGCACAATTAATTGGTGTTGATCAAGCTTTGATTTCAAAATTTGAAAGTGGAGAGCGAATTCCAACAGAAATTCAGGTTATAAGTTTGGAAAGTGTTTTAAAAATTCAAGATAAACAATTGACAATTTTGTGGTTGAAGGAAAAAATTCTTCAAGAATTAAACTACCATCCAAATGCATCAGATGCAATTCAATTGGTAAGAGAAGAAATTGAATCATATTCCAAACAATCCACTATTACTTTATCTCAAGATATTAATGATTTACTTGAAGAAATTGATGCGTTAAAGGCACAACTGGATAATATTCGTCAAATGGATAGCTACAGAATAACGGAAGCGCTAGAATTAGAATATACATTTGAAAGCAATCGCATCGAAGGAAATACATTGACATTGCAAGAAACAGATTTAGTAATCAATGAAGGTCTGACCATTTCAGGAAAAAGTATGCGCGAGCATCTTGAGGCTGTAAATCATAATGAAGCCATTGAATACATTAAAGATTTGATGAAACGCGCTATTTCTATGAATGAAAGAGAATTGTTGGTTGTTCACAATTTAATTCTGCGTGGAATTATGCCGGAACATGCTGGAAAGTATAGAAATGTGCAAGTGATGATCAAAGGAAGTTCTCACATGCCTCCACAACCTTATCTTGTTTCAAAACAAATGGAGGACTTGTTTGCGTGGTATGCACAAGTAAAAAACCAATTGCATCCAGTTGTTTTAGCTGCAGAAATGCATGAGCGTCTTGTAACAATTCATCCATTTATTGATGGAAATGGCAGAACATCACGTTTGTTAATGAATTTGATTTTGTTAAGTTCTGGTTATGTAATTGCAAACATTAAAGGCGATTATGAAAGCCGAAAAGCATATTACACAGCACTAGAAAGTGTCCAGGTCAATAAAAGTAAAGATGAATTTATTCGACTTGTTGCAAATGTTGAAAAGCAATGCCTGGTAAGATACTTGTCAATTTTAACATAAAGGTTCAGAATTAAAAGCTGGACCTTTTTATATTTCATCGTAATAAAAGGGAAATTCGAAACTAAATACAATACCATTTTCTGGATTATTTTTAAAATCTACTGAGCCATCTAATTGCTCTGTTAATGTTTCAATTAATTCCAAACCGAAACCTTTTTCTACTGTAGATGTGAAACCTTTTCCATTGTCTTTAAAGGTCAAATGAACGTTAGCAGCAGTTTTTACAGATTTTATTGTTATTATTCCAGTAGCATCTATCCCATGTTTTAGTGAGTTTGAAACCAATTCATTCAAAATGAGTCCAAACGGTACAATATTATTTTGAGGAACAATTCCATCTTGAACATCTATTTCTAATGTTATTTTTTGATTGTTTTGATAAAGAGCAATCAAATCCTTTATAAGAAGTTTTAAATAGTTAGCTGTGATTGAATAGCTCATTTTATCTAATGTGTACAATCGCTCATGGATCAAGGCCATAGCGTGAATTCTTTTTTGCGACAATTCAAAAACTTCTAGAGCAGCAGGATCTTTAATCTCATGGGATTGTAATCGAAGAATACTATTCACCACCTGAAGATTATTTTTTACACGATGATGAATTTCTTTCAACATGATTGTTTTCTCTGCGTGTTGCTCTTCGATTAATTTATTTTTTGCAATTAGTAAGTTGTTTTGTTCTTTCAGTGCTACCTCAGAATTTCGAGACGTCAATAAATACAATTGTGTTAGGTAAAGTATTAAAAAGGTAGTTAAAGTTACCTCAACAATGAACGTAACTAAGTGAATGTTTGGGTCGAAATGTGCGAGCTCCATTGCATGATACATTTCAAAATGTCGGTATAAAACATAGGCTGCAGAACCAATTATACCAAATCCGATTCCCCAATAAATACCTAGGTTAAACACAACGAAAAGCAATAACATACAAAGCCAATAAGGGTAGCCGATGTGAAGAATGGTCTCATTGAAAAGTAGGTTTGTTACAGCTAGAATTAATATCACAACCGACAAGAAAATGGATGATATCTTTATATTCTTTGAATATTTCAAGTAAAATAAAAACATTAATCCCATGAACCAGCTTCCTGAAACCGTAAAAACTGAAAAATTTGCACCAACTGCGAAAAGCAGAATTGAGAATAAAATAAATAAACTTAACGTGAAAAAAGGGAAGTCAAAAATTAAATTAATCTTGGCTTTTTGGTAAAAATCATCTGTTTCATTGAGTAGTTCACCAATGAACCAATCCTTAATATTTCGATAGAGTTTTATCATGTGTGATTTGTGGTCGAAGTGCAAGTTAAAAACAATTTTTTGAAATTAATCTGATTCTATAATGGAATCCTCTGAAAAACAATAATAAAGAATCAATATAATTAACTTTTATTTTATTTGAAGGTTTATGATTTAACATGTTTGAAACATGTCGTGTTTTTACGCTAATCTCAATTAGTGAAGGATACTCCACATTCATGTTTTTAGTATATTTGCGCGAGCATTTAGGACATACGGATAATGGAAGAAACAGCCACAAAAACAACAAAAAAAGCGAGTAAAGTGTCAAAAGAGAACTTTTTAGAAGCATTTAAATTGATGTGTACAGCCAAAACTTTGGCGGAAAAGTACGAAGCAAATAAAGAAATTACTGCTAAATATGTTCATGCTACTTCTCGTGGTCATGAAGCAATTCAAATTGCTGTTGGAATGCAATTGAAACCACAAGATTGGGTTTCTCCGTATTATAGAGATGATAGTATTTTGTTGAGTATTGGCATGACTCCGTATGAATTAATGCTTCAAGTTTTTGCTAAAAAAGATGATCCGTTTTCAGGTGGTAGAACGTATTACAGTCATCCATCTCTGAATCGTGATAATATGCCAAAAATTCCGCATCAAAGTTCTGCAACAGGGATGCAAGCGATTCCAACTACTGGAATTGCAATGGGGATTCAATACAAAGAAAAAACTGGGATTGCTGTTGATTATAATGGCGAAAATCCTGTTGTTGTTTGTTCACTTGGAGATGCTTCTTGCACAGAAGGTGAAGTTTCGGAAGCACTACAAATGGCAGCTTTAAAACAATTTCCAATTGTCTATTTAGTACAAGATAATGGTTGGGATATTTCAGCAAATGCTGCGGAGACGCGAGCACAAGATATGACATTTTATGCGCAAGGATTCAATGGAATCGAAGTGCGAACAATTGATGGAAGTGACTTTAAAACGTCGTTTGATACTGTTGAAGAAGTGTTCGCAATTGTGCGTAAAGAACGTCGTCCATTCATTATTCATGCAAAAGTTCCATTGCTTGGACATCATACTTCTGGTGTTCGAAAAGAATGGTACCGTGATGATTTAGAAGAAGCTGCAACACGTGATCCTTATCCTAAATTGAAAGATTTATTGCGTGAAAATGGAATAGGAGAAGCAGATATAATTAATATTGAGGCAGATACACGCAAATTGGTTGATACTGACTATGACCGTGCTTTAAATGCAGAAGATCCAGATCCAGCATCTGTTACTGACTTTATCTTTGCTCCAACACCTGTCACAGAAGAGAAAGGTGAACGTGAACCAAAGGGCAAGAAGAAAACTGTGATGGTTGATTCAGCTCTTTTTGCTGTACGCGAAATTATGGGGAAACACCCTGAAGCATTGTTATACGGGCAAGATGTTGGCGGACGTTTAGGGGGTGTTTTTAGAGAAGCAGCAACTTTAGCACAGACTTTTGGAGATGACCGTGTATTTAACACACCAATTCAAGAAGCATTTATTATCGGTTCCACGGTTGGAATGTCAGCTGTTGGTTTAAAACCGTTTGTTGAGGTTCAATTTGCCGATTATATTTGGCCAGGATTGAATCAATTATTCACTGAGGTTTCTCGTTCTTATTATTTATCGAATGGTAAATGGCCAGTAAGTTGTGTCATACGTGTTCCAATTGGAGCATATGGTTCTGGAGGACCTTATCATTCATCGAGTGTGGAGTCGGTTTTGACAAATATTAGAGGCGTAAAAGTTGCTTATCCATCGAATGGAGCGGATTTGAAAGGTTTGATGAAAGCAGCCTTTTACGATCCAAATCCAGTAGTTATGTTGGAGCATAAAGGATTGTATTGGTCAAAAATTCCAGGAACGGAAGGGGCAATGTCAATTGAGCCAGATGAAGATTATATTATTCCTTTTGGAAAAGCTAGAGTTGTTCAAGAAGCAAATCAAGCTGCAATAGATAAAGGTGAATCTGCTGTTGTTATTACGTATGGTCGAGGTGTATACTGGGCGTTGGAGGCAACAAAAGAGTTTGAGGGGCGCGTTGAAATTGTTGATTTACGCACCTTGAATCCTTTGGATCATGATAAGATTAATGAGGTTTCTCAAAAACATGGGAAAGTAATGTTGGTGACAGAAGAATCAACTGAAGCTTCATTCACGCTTGGTTTGGCTGGAAGAATTCAACGTGATAATTTTAAATTCTTGGATGCACCTGTTTCAATTGTTGGTTCTGTTGATACTCCTGCAATTCCATTGAACTCAACGTTGGAAGCAGCATTATTAACGAATGCAGAAAAGGTTAAAACGGCTCTAAAAGATTTATTGAATTACTAATCGACAGTCCAATGAAACAAGGGTTGTAAAAGCGCCATTTTTTTCCAATGAAGAGCTTTGCATTTAATCTGTTGTTGCCCATTTTTGAGGCAAAGAATACGCGTGTTTGGGTTATATGAAATATCGAAATTCTGAATTTTTTGATTGTAGTCAATTACTTGTATTTTCGAATGAGTTGCATTCAATTCAAAATAAAAATCTTCAAATTGGTCATTCGTGTCTTGAAAGATGAGGTAATTGTCTCGATGAATAAATACTCTTTTGAGATCCGCCGAATGTGGTGAAAGCGTATCCGTGGCGATGATAACTGATTCAACTTGATAGGCGCCGTGATAAATAGGTCGCGGAGCAATATCATCATTGAAATTTCCACTTTTAATAAATGGATATAAACTTTCGAAGCATATTCCCACAATCAGAAATGCTTTTAACCAATTCTTTGTTTTGAAATTCTCAATTCTTTGTTTAGAGGTGGAAATATTTTGAATAGGTTGATTGCTAAGAAATAGCCACAAATTTGAAGCGAAAGGATAGGCAAGATATCCACTCATTAAAAGTAAAAAGCAAACAAAAAATTTGACCGAAATATCAAACCCAATGTTTAAAGCAAACACATTTACGAATACACCAATTGCAATTAAAATTCCAAGATTTCGTGTCTTTTTGAACAACAAAAGAATGGCTGGAGTAATTTCAAATACACCTGTAATAATAGAGTAGATATACGAACTTCCCATACTCGTCCAAAAGAGCATATCCCTATCTAAATCTCCTACTTTTGAGTAGAGAATATTAGGTTCAGGGGAATAGAATTGGGCTTTAAAAAGCTTATCGAATCCATATTTTATTAAAACCCAGGATAAATAGTACGTAATAACAATCCTAGCAATTTGATTGAGTTTTTCAGAAAATTCATATCCTTTTTTCTTCAATAGAAAAGTAATAGGAAGACTTATAATCAATAGCCAAGCATACAATAAAACTCCTCGCACCGAGTCAGAGGAAAAATCATTTAATTCCCATGAGAAGCCAAGTTGATTTGCAGTCCAAGTTGTAAGGTTTCCGAACAAGAATTCTGTTAAGTCAACCTGAAGAGTGTAAAATTGAAATGAGAACGGGACAAATAGAATTCCCAAGACTAAAAATATACTGAAGTATAATCTCATTTGTGAATTTTAAAAATGACAGTTACAAATCACTGAGAAGATTGAAAGCACAAAAATCATAAAAAGCGAAGATGATTTTTTGGGTGTTTCAGTATTCGGAATTTCTTCTTGTCTTTCTTTTTGTTTAATTACTTCTCTTGGTATAGATTTTACCTTAATTTTTTTTGGAGTCTCTTTGTAATATTCTCCATCAAAACCAAGAAACACAACTGAATCAATTGGGTTAGCGAAAAAGTACTCTTGTTTTAAGGTTCGTTTAATTTCTGAAATACTCTTTCCAGAATTAAAAACTGGATGGTCGTAAACCGTATCCTTTCCGGCACCCCAGAGCATCCCGTTAGATCGATCACCACCGCCATAATCTTCGTAATGACAGTATTCACTTGTAATCATAATGGCTTTTTTCTCCGAAACGAGGATCACTGTATCCAATTTTGAATTTCTTACCATTCGCTGTGGAGCCATACCAAAATTTGATTCACCAATTGAAAAAAGATTCCGCGACAAAGCTGTATTAAAATTCCGTTTATTACCGCTATGACTTTTATAGGAAATGAATTTTGTTTGAGCTTGGACTAAATTTGTGAATGCGAAAATTGCCCAAAAAGACAGTTTAAAAAGATGTTTCATTGTGTAGTTTTTACTACTTACACTTAACCTCATTTTAGGTTCAAAAAAAAAGGATGACCATCTGACCATCCTTATTAACCTAAACCTAACCTAAACCTAACCTAAACCTTAACAATTATATGCTCGAGGTGCTTAAAAATGATTGATTAAGTAATTCACCTCAAATCGACTACATGACAAAAATACTTCACTAAAACGGTTTATACTGAGGTGCTAGCCCCTCAAATCTGGTATTGTGAAAAAATAAACAAACGATTAAGTTTTTGAAAATTAATTCGGTTCGATGTGAATTAATATGTCGGCAATGTCTGGGATGTCATTCATCAGTGCATCTTTGACATTATGAGCGATTTGATGGCCTTCAAACACGGTTAGGTCTTTTTGAACGATTACGTGTAAGTCAACAATATAGTGCATTCCCATTTTTCGAACCTTACATTTCTCTGTTGCAATAACACCTTCGACTTTTGTACATTGAGCACGAATTTCCCCAATAATATCATCGTGAAGGTGTTCATCCATGATTTCACCAAGCGCTGGTCGAAAAATTAAATAAGCATTGTAAACAATAAATAATGAAGCTAATAGAGCCGCCCAATCATCTGCTGTTTCATATCCTTTACCGAAAAATAGAGCAATACTGATTCCTATAAATGCCATCAATGAAGTTACAGCGTCGCTTCTATGATGCCATGCATCTGCTTTCAAGGAAGTAGAATTTGTTTCCTTACTTTTCTGAATGACATAGCGATACGACGCTTCTTTGAATAAAATTATTGCTCCTAAAACAATTAACGTAAACGGTTTTGGAATGCTATGTGGTTTCTGAATATTGTGAATACTTTCAATAAAAATGATAGTCGCAGAGACAACCAAAAAACCAACGACGGCAAAGGTAATGAGTGGTTCTGCTTTTCCATGTCCATAAGGATGGTTTTCATCGGCTGGTTTTGCCGCGTATTTTAATCCGAAGAGTACCAAAAGTGATGAGAAAATATCAGTAGTTGATTCAATTGCATCTGCGATTAATGCATACGAATTCCCAAAAATTCCAGCAATACCTTTCGTGATCGCTAAGAAAGTGTTTCCAGCAATGCTCCAATAGGTTGTACGTATCGCTTTTTCGCTCTTTGTTTCTGGTTTTTTCATCGTTTTACAAACCTACAATTTTAATGTGAATTTACTTTTAAAAAGTACAAATCTGCTATTAACACTTTGCAGGTGAAAAGTCTAGTGTTTTGAGTGAGATATGGACTCATTTGATTGTAATTTTACAAAAAAAAGCGCGATGAAATTAAACACTCCACATACCTTAAAAGAAATTGCTGATTTGATCAAGTGTGAATTTGTTGGTGACCCAAATCACGTGGTTACAGGAATCAATGAAATTCATGTGGTTGTCCCTGGCGATTTGGTTTTTGTGGATCATCCGAAATATTATCAGAAAGCATTAAATAGCGCCGCGACAACGATTTTAATAGATCAAAAAGTGGAATGTCCAGATGGAAAAGGTTTGATAATTTCGAAAGCACCTTTTGATGATTTCAATCGTCTTACACGTCATTTTTCGCCTTTTAAACCACAAGCGCAAGCAATTGGAGAGGAAACGGTTATTGACGAGTCAGCCATGATTTATCCAAATGTGTTTATTGGCCATCGTGTGAAAATTGGTAAAAATGTTACTTTACATGCAGGTGTTTGTATCATGGATGATTGTATTTTGGATGACAATGTGATTGTTGGTCCAAATACAGTTATTGGTCATTATGCTTTTTATTACAAGAAAAAACCGACTGGATTCGATCGCATGCATACATGTGGAGGAGTTCATTTACATAAGAATGTTGAAATTGGTGCCTTGTGCACAATTGATGCGGGTGTTACAGGAATGACAACAATTGGAGAAGGAACAAAAATTGACAATCATGTACAGATTGGTCACGATACTGTCGTAGGTAAACATTGCTTAATGGCTGCGCATGTTGGCGTTGCAGGCTGCGTTCGAATCATGGATCGTGTGACACTTTGGGGGCAAGTTGGTTGTGCCAGCGATATAACAATCGGAGAAGGTGCAATTGTACTCGCACAATCAGGTGTTGGAAAGGATTTGGAAGGTGGAAAATCCTATTTTGGGAGTCCATGCGTTGAGGCAAAGGAGAAATTTAGAGAAATGGTTGCCTTGAAAAAATTGCCACAGATTTTAGATCAGCTTAAATGATAGAACAACTCGTAAAGAATTTAGAAAATCAAATTAAACTCAAAGATTTCAAATTAAATTCTTTGCTAGAGATTACTACGGCTATTAATTCGAATCAAGCCGTTGATCAATTGGTTAAAATATACGAATTCATCCTAAAAGAACAACTTGGATTTAAGCGTTTTATCTTGTTCAATCGTCAAGATGAATGGAATTGCTTATTGAAAATTGGTTTCAAAGGGAAAATAAAAGATATTGATGTTGAACGCGATTTATTTCGTTTCAAAGAAATTACTGTAATTGAATCCTCACAATCAAAAGTGTTGATGGAGTTCGATGTAATTGTTCCTGTTTTTCATAAGGATAAACCCTTAGCTTATTTGCTGTTTTCTGGGATTGCAAATGACGATATGTTGAAGCTAAATGATTCTATGGCACACATGGGATTTGTTCAAACATTGACGAACATTATAGTTGTTGCGATTGAAAACCAGCGAATGGCGCGACAAAGCATCATTCAAGAGCGCATCAAAAAGGAGTTAGAAGTGGCTTCAGAGATGCAGAAATTACTCTTTCCTTCTGAATTACCTTCAAATAGGCGAATGGATATTTCTGCAAAGTATACACCGCGACACGAAGTTGGAGGTGATTACTATGATTTCATTCCATTGGGTGATGATGAATACATGATTTGTATTGCAGATGTTTCTGGTAAAGGAATTGGCGCTGCAATGCTAATGGCGAATTTTCAAGCAACGATTCGAACCTTGTTCAATTACCAGCGATTTGAGATGGAATTCTTGATGGAAGAGTTGAACAAAAAAGTAATGCGCAGCGCAAAAGGGGAGAAGTTTATTACGTTTTTCATAGCGCATTACAATGCAAATACGCGTGAGCTTAAGTACGTGAACGCAGGACACAATCATCCATTTATTACGAATGGACGAAAAGTAGAAATGCTTTCAACAGGTTGTATCGGTTTAGGTATGTTGGATGAACTTCCTTTTATTCATGTTGGCAAGCAAATCTTAAAACCAAATACAACGATTGTTCTCTACACAGATGGTGTAGTTGAATTGGAAGATGCCAAAGAAGAGTTTTTCGGAATTGAGCGTCTTATCAAATTGGTGCACAGTTATTATCCGTTGAAAATGGAAGATATGAATAACTTGATCTTCTCTAAATTGGATGAATGGCGTGGTGATTTATCTTTAGTGGATGACACCGCGATTTTTAGTTGTCGCTTTTTCTAATGTTTTAAAAGAAAAATCCCCAAGTAAAGTTACTCAGGGATTTCAGTTTCTTATCGCATAATATACATTTTTCCGTATTCTTTCTTGAAATGTGTATCAGCTCCAGATTCCATGTGTTTGATGTCTTCACCATTAATTTGCGCTTTCACACGGTATAAATATACACCATTCGCTAATGGATCTCCAAATTCGTCTGTTCCATCCCACGCATATTCTGAAATATTACGACCAATTTGAATTGGGCCCAATTGATCTTCTGTAATTTCTCGAACAACCTTGCCCGAAACCGTCATAATTTGAATAATCATCTCATCAGGTATATCATTTCCAGTAAGTGTAAATACAAAGCGTGTGCTGGTACTAAATGGATTAGGATAATTCATCATATAGGTAATCATCGATTCGTGGATGACTTCGAAAGTAACTCGGTATTCCAAATCACCAGATAAATTTCCACTGCGATCTGCTCCTTGCACAAGCATCGAATATTTACCACTTTTCTCAAAATAAGATGGGAAAATAATTTTAAATCGTTTAGATTGACCATCTGCAGGAATCCATTGCATAATTGTATTTCCCTGTGCATCAATAAATGGAATGCGTGTTTGAACTCCATCAGGATCAGTAATGTAAATACCGAATAAGGTTGTATCAGAAATATCATCCATAATCAAATATGGATTTTCATCCTTCAACGAAATTAAAATTTCACTTTCAGGGGCAATAATATCGCCATTTAATATATGTCGACCATTGAAGGTAACATCGAGTATAGGATTAATTTTGTCTCCATCAACGTAAAATGGAACTTGCAATAAATTATTGAAGTGCTGTTGTTCAGGTTGATCAGTCACATATAAACTTCCATTTACATAAGGATTTACTTCCATCCAGAATGAGTTGATTCCGGACAGGCCTTCAGTAGTGAAGGAAATGGTGTCGCGGAACGTTTCTCCAACGAGCAATGAATCCTGACGTGCGTATGCAATTGGATGAATGGATTGATCAGCATCTTGCACCCAGTAGCGTATCAATAAAGAATCCATTGGAATCGTATAAATATTTTTCACATCGACGGCAAATTGCACACTTTCACCTTCTACGAGCGTATCATTTGATGGCAACCAAGTATAAGCCGTGCTTCCGTCGATTGCAGCTTCGGGAAGAGGAGAATAAAGTACATGCCAGCGATCGATTTGAGCAGGTGTGAATCCAACAGAATCTTTGTAATATGCACCTAATTGAATAAATGGATATTGTGTTGCGTCAACGAGCGTATTTAAATTGATGATTGAATCATTTGCGGTAAAGAGTGTATCAATAACAAATTGTTGCGCTCCATTTATATCAAATGCCCGAATGTATAATTGTGTCGTATCTGCGTTCGGTGTCTCCAAAGAGTCTTGTTTCCAATAAACTGCTCCCCAATTCGATGAAGGACCGATCATCGTCGAACTTTCTTGTCCAATGTAATCGAATCCAACTAAGTCTGCTTCTAAGTGAACATTTTGTCCTGCTACTTGAGCATATTCTTCAACAACTGTGCTCGGGTCACCTTTTTTACAGAAGAAAGCAAATGGGTAGTTTGGTCTGCCAGGTACAATACTGTCAGAACCCAAGGTTTGGAAAGTGGTATACAAACTCGGTGATTGAGAATCCCATAAGTTGTAAAGAGTTGCAATTGGAGTATATACTAAAATATAATAGCCATTTGGAACGATATTATTCACTAAGTTTTCAAAAGATGACACTTGATTTGGGTCTGTTTGTTGGAAAATGAAAAAATAATCCACACGTCCATGACAACCATTCGCACCTTCATTATTTAGGTTTCCAAAATTATGCGTTGGATTTTCTGCTCCATACTTTGTTCCCCAAGGTTTTAATGTGACAGGGTCAATTATCGCAACATAAAATGCGGGTGTTAATTGACATAAGGCATATTCTTGAAGAACACCATCAATAAAGTAAGCATTGTAATAAATTCCAGGAATACTTGTTGTTGAAAGAGCATCACATGAAATTTCTTTAGTATTTGGACCGAAAAAGCGATGTCTTGTAGGTCGATCATACAAAACCCCGTCAAAATCATTGTTTTTAAATTGGAAGAAATGGTCTTGCCCCCAACCTGTTTTTCCTGAGATGTATTGAAATGAACTTTCTCTCCATGTTGGTGTTGGTTCTTCAACGGCAACTCTCCAGAAGTAAACTGTACTGTCCGTGCAAAGAAGCGGAGCACTTGAATTGGATGAACTTAACATCCATTGAGAGGGATTAATTTCTTTTACACCACCAAATCCAGAAATGATTGCATAGCGATGGAACGGACTCGGTGCTCCTTCAAAATCAATTGTATCTATCTCAAATCGATAGGTGTTAAAATCAGCAATAGGATTTATTGTAGATGCTTTTAGCGTAACACTATCATATGGTACAACGGCATATTCATATGGCAGCACTGGTTGAATTCCATCAACATTGATAAACAACGTTTTTGATATTTGATTGTTGTTTAGTTCGTCGTATTGTTCATTAATGAACGTTGGTAAATCAACTTTCACGTCGAAATTGTTTATGCCAATTCCAATATTCGGCTGCATAGGAACTTTGAAGTTCAAATTGTGCATGTAATGCAACTCTGGAATAAAGAATGAATAAACTGAATCAACTGTTGATGAAGGGAAGTTTCGTGTCACCTCTACTTGGAAGGTATCGGTAATTGAGCGTCCTAGGTTTTTAATCTCCAGGTTGATTTCAATACTGTCAACCGTTAAATCTAATTGATCAGGAGAGAATGTCAAACTTTGAGTTGTGATTTCAATTTCTGGTTCGGTATGCCAATTGATTTTCAACATCGGATCACCATTCAAAGTCATTTGAGTACATGTGCTTTCAACCAACAAATTCGCATTCGGATATTCAATTGTGCTAATCGCATTTTTCATTTGATGTCCGAGCGTCCCACCATAATCAGATAAACTAAATTGACGATACAATTCACTTGAATACTGGTATAAAGTACTCGCAATACCCAATCCAATGGTTCCGATATAGCCTATTGCACCAAACTCAGGAGTGATTACAAATTCTTCTGATTTTGAAAGTCCATTTTGAAAAATGTTACCATTGTAACAAGAGTTTGTCAAGACAATAGGACATTTCCCCGCATTATTCCAATTTGCAGGTTCATCAATGTTTAATTCAAAACCTGTAGTGGTTGGAGCGGCGTGGCCAAAAAAGGAAATTAACGAAACACCATCTTGAATGCGTGTCATGATGTCATTCAATTCAGAAGGTGGCATTGGGTCGTTGTTCACTTTGGCGTGAGTTGTAACATTTCCACCATAATTTTCATCTTCAATAATTCCTTCCATTGTACTCATGTAGCTTCCAAACAAATTTTGTTGGTTTGCATCCGTACCACCAACAAAATGTAATACCTGTTTTTGCCAGTCTTTTGTAGTGGAATTATATACTCCAGCTTGATCTTGATTTGCTTCAAAAGCTTGAATTTTTTCCAAATAATCCGCTAATTCTTGATTGTTTTTAGCAGCAACACGTCCAGTTGGAATCAGAGGTGTCCATTTTGTTGTCCCTGGTAAATTGGATGTAATACAATTGTCACTTGATGGTTGGCCAAAAGAAGGAATTAATGAAAGCGCAAAGTTAGCTGGACTCGTTCTTGAACCTGGGCCAGTAACTGTAATTCCCGAAACATTCGCTTCACGAATACCTTTTCCCATTAAAAATAATCCTACCGGCTTTTGACTAGCTACATCGTACATGTAATGCGAAAAACGTCGAATTCCATTGATGTGTTTTTCTATTCCTCCACCAAATTGTTGATATAATTCGTTGCAGTTAGCAAGAATGACATTGTAATTTCCGCCTGCAACAGAATTTCGGTAAGCAGCGTAATCGGCTGAAGCCGCTTGCAATGCTGGATTGTAAATCATTAACAAAGCTTTTTCAGGACTTAAATTGGCAAAGTTCGTAAAGTCGCCCGTGCCATTTACAGGAGTTAAAACACTAATATTTATAAATGTACTTTTCTCTTGGTAAATAACTGTTTGATCGTTACCACTTCCGCTATTTGGAATTAGTGTGCTATAATTTCCTCCATTCAATACCAAAGGAATTCTTCGTGGTGTATCACCTAAAACAAAAACCATTGGATCTACATAAGCAACACTGCCTAAGTCTAAACGTATTTTACTTTCAAGCGTATTGTTTTTTACCTTGAACTTAGAAAAAGTTGCACCTGATAAACTAGGAATCTTCGGATAAACAAATGACCAATAATTTAAAGATTGGTAATCTGTTAATGCGCCTTGATCACCGAGAATCTGCACTTTGAAGTTGGAATTTCCTGAACTAGGCAATACTGAAACAGGGAATTGAGACTCCAACTGAACTGCTCTATATCCTGTAAAAATAGTGTCGGCTAATACAAAGTTTGAAGATCCGATGGTATGTTTTGAGTGGTGGTTTCCTGAACCACTGAAACTAGCATTTGACACACCAACGCTTACGGCTTTGTATTTTACAAAAGGAGCATCAGATCCTTGATAGATTTGATTCAGTTGTGTAGAACTAAAATCCCAAATGTATCCGTTTACGCCATTGATAGCGGTACTCCCCCAACCTTCACCAGAGGTGTAAAACGAGCTTGAAGCATCAGATGTTTTTTCGCCTTCATTGTAGGCATTGAAATAGGATTGGAACGTTTCAGAAAGTATGAAATTTGAAGGAGTATAAGAGTTAAAATCTACATCTGTCTCATCAGTAAAACGTAAATTGGTGGTAGAATTATTCCATGTAAAGAAGTATTGAATAGTATCGTTGTAAAGGCTGAATTTTGGATTACCTACGTCTTGAGCAGATTCATAGAGCGTTGTATCTAGCCAACCATCATTTTTCTCCGCATAGAACAAAATGTAATCACCGAAATCAAAACTTGAATCGCCACCATCTTCTATGTAAATCGGAATTTCTTGTTCTCGACCAAATAGCTGGATGTTTTCAGTTGAGAAACTGGTGAGTGGCACATTTGCAGCACTCAATGCCATATAATCTAATTTGTGAATTCCGGTCGAGTATACCTCAAATGAATAATATTTTTGACCGTATTGAATCCACTCATTTCCATAAGTTTGAGCGTTTAAAGAACTGAAAAACGCTAAAGTGAATAGTAAAAGAGTGTAGATTTTTTTCATATTATTTCATGTTTTTGGGTTTGTCAAGACTAAGCTTGATTGAAACGACATGTGAATATAAATTTCCAAAGTTTGTGAACGCATAATCAACTTTAAACCCTTTAAATCCTAAGCCAACTCCAAGATTTGGTTGAACGGCCAATTTTTGACTGTCATCAAATTCTTTGATATATTGAAAATTTGAAACGCCAAAACGAAGTGCAAAATATTTTTTGAAACCAAATTCAACTCCTGCGTGCGGATCCATTGAAATGAGACCTGTTTTTATAAGCGTATTTCGTTTTCCATCCGTTGTTATATCCAAATCAATTTCTCCAGCGGCATAAATTCCTTTTTTTCCTAGGTCGAATTTTCCATGTCCCGCTAAGATGATTCTCGGAAGTGTTAACTCCAAACCATTTTGTGGTAATTCATTTCCAGTCAATATGAATGTTTCTTTCATTTCCTGATTTAAATTGAAAACCCAAGCGTTGAATGTCGAAGTGACATCTCTTACCATAAGACCCAATTTCCATCGATCTTTAATTTTGTATTGCAAACCACCATCAAGTCCAAACCCCCAAGAAGAAGCAAAATCTCCAACTTTTCGATAGATAACTTTGAAATTACCACCAACACTTAGTCCTTCCATTTTTAATTTTCGGGCATAGGATAGAAGAAAGGCATAATCTGCCGCAGTAAAAGTTGTGATTCTGTCATAATCAACCACCCCATTGTTGTCAATCAATTGTGTGGTATTTGGAATGTCGTCAACGGCAAATCGAATTAAAGAGAATGCCAATGTGCTTTTGTCATCGATTGAGTGAGAAAGGCCTAAATAATCATAATTAGAAATTCCACCGAAATAAGGCGAGTGCATTAATCCAATTTCTAACCATTTTTTTGAATTGGTTAAACCTGCTGGATTCCAATAGCCAGAGTAGACGTTGTCTGTCTGCGCCACAACTGCATTTCCAAGTCCCAAAGCATCTGCTCCAATACCGATTGACAAAAACTCATTTGAATATTTTGGAGCAATCGTAGATTCTTGAGAATGTGCGCTAAATAGGATAAAAGTGACGATGGCCGTTGAAATTGTTCTCACGTTCATGGGTTTTATAAAATGAAATTTAGACATAATAAACAGCATATTCACTAAAAAATTGTGTTCTTTGTAGGATTATCAAATAATGGTGTTGTAAAAATAAGTCATTTAACTAAGATTACAAACCATAATTAATATTTACTCCATGAGAATGTTTAATATACCAAATCTATTGACCGCAGCGAATTTAATGTGTGGTGTTTTGTCGATTATCTTAACATTTGCAGGTCGAATAGATTTAGCACCTTTTGCGATTTTCCTTGGTGGAATTTTTGACTTTTTTGACGGTTTCTTAGCTCGAAAATTAAAAGTGAGTGGTGAAATGGGGAAACAGCTGGATTCATTGGCTGATATGGTAACGTTTGGTCTTGCTCCAGGTTTTTTGATGATGGTAGTAATCATCGTTTCTATTTATATTGATGTGCCGTATGAAGCGACTAATTTTGCTTCACACGTACATTTTGAACTTCAGAATTGGATCAATGCGATTTTTTACAATGTTCCTAATCAGATGGATGCTCCAATAAAATGGTTGCCATTGTTTGCGTTGGTGATCCCATTTTTCTCTATGTTTCGATTGGCAAAGTTTAATATTGATACGCGCCAAAGTGAGTCTTTCATTGGAGTGCCAACACCATTAAATACAATTTTCTTCACATTTTTTCCATTGATAATGTGGATGGAATTCGATACTTGGCGTTATGATGAAGGGATTTTTGCCTATTTATTCAATTCGTATTTTCTAGTTGGATTATGTGTGTTTATGAGTCTGTTACTCGTTTCTGAATTAAAGTTATTTTCGCTTAAATTCAAACACTTCAAATGGAAAGGAAACGAAATACGATTTAGCTTTTTGTTAATAAGTATGATTTTAATTCCAACACTTCTTGTTTGGTCTATTCCATTAATTGTATTTTTGCAATTGATTTTATCACTTGTCGATAATCTTTTATTTAAAAACAAACAACATGAAATTCAAAGCTGAGATCGATGTAATGCCTTTGGACGCTCTATTGGATCCGCAAGGTAAAGCAGTTACAAACAGTATGAAAAACATTGGACTTCCTGAAATTGACGGAGTTCGAATTGGAAGACACGTGCGTCTTTTTGTTGAAGCAGCAACACAAGAAGCAGCAGAAGAAAAAGTAGAAGAAGCATGTAAAAAATTGCTTTCTAATCAAATTATGGAAAGCTACGCGTATAGCGTAACAGAAGCTTAAATCTTTTTCTCGTGACTGGAAAAAATAGTGTTGGATATAAATTGTCGGCGCTAGGAACGCGAACGTTTCAAACATTTAATCCGGTTGAGAATTCCTATAATGAAACGATTTTTGTTGAAGCAGTCTCTCAAGAAATTGAAGAGGCTGTTTTATTAGCGTCCAATGCTTTTGAAGAATTCAAAGGCATTTCGCATTTTAAAAAAGCAGCATTTTTAAGTCGGATTGCAGAACTCTTAACAGAAAAAGAGGATGTTATCCTTCAACGATATATCCGTGAATCTGGTTTAAGCTACGAGCGTGGAAAAATTGAAATGAAGCGCACGATTTTTCAATTGACGAGCTTTAGTGAATTGGTAAAAGAAAATAATTGGCGAGAACTTTCAATTGATTTAGCTGACGATTCAAGAATCCCACTCAAACCTGATCTTCGAAAAATGCTTTTTGGTATTGGTCCGGTGGTGGTGTTTGGAGCGAGTAATTTTCCCTTGGCATATTCCACAATTGGAGGAGATAGTGTTTCTGCCTTGGCTGCTGGTTGCCCTGTGATTGTGAAATCACATCCTTTGCATGCGGGAACAGGTGAGTTAGTTGCAAATTGTGTTTTACAAGCCGCAAAAGAAACCGAAATGCCCAACGGAATTTTTTCAAACTTGAATGCGGAAGGTTTTGAAGTTGGTGTGGCATTGGTCAATCATCCCCTTGTGAAAGCTGTTGGTTTTACGGGCAGTATTAAGGGTGGTAGAGCCTTGTTTGATATAGCGAATCAACGTCCAGAACCAATTCCTGTTTTTGCGGAAATGGGAAGCGTGAATCCAGTTGTGTTGCTACCAAAATCGTTAGAGCCGAAAGTCGATGAATGGTCAACTATGTACGCTGATTCAATTTCTGCAAGTTGTGGTCAGTTTTGTACGAATCCAGGTTTATTATTTTGCGTGAAATCGAATGCAAGCGATGAGTTTGTTGAGCAGTTGACCAAAAAACTACTTCAAAAAGATGCTCAAACAATGCTTCATCCGTCTATTCATTCTAGTTTCGAAAGGTTGAAAACGGAACGCTTGGAAGATGAAGCTGTTCGTTATTTTGAGAAGGAAGGAGAATTGGATTGTAATGTAGGTCGACAAACAATTGCGCTAGTTTCTGGAAAACACTATCAAAATAATCCGAACTTAGAAGAGGAGGTATTTGGTCCCTTTAGTTTAGTGGTTGAATGTGAGTCTGTGAATGAAATCATTGCATGTTTAAAGAAGTTGAATGGACAATTAACGGCCTCTGTTTTAGGTAAAGTTGATGAGGTGAATGAGCATTTGGATGTAGTAAAAGTACTTCAAAACAAAGTTGGTCGAATTGTTTTTAATGGTGTTCCAACTGGTGTAGAAGTTTGCCCTTCGATGCATCATGGCGGTCCATATCCAGCTTCAACAGATGCACGTTTCACAGCTGTTGGAATCGATTCAATTAAACGTTTCGCTCGACCAATTGCGTTTCAAAATTGCCCAGACGAATTATTGCCAGGCGAATTAAAGCATTCAAACCCTTTGAATTTGGTAAGAAGAGAGAAATAAAGCTCTCAACATCCTTTTCTTGATAAAAAAACATAAAAAGGAGTAGAACAATTTTTTACACTGCAAATCTATTAATACATTTGTTCACATTAAATAAAGAAATTATGTCTGAATTGAACGAAGCCACAGCGAAAAAAAGCAACGGTGTTTTTATTGGAATTATTTTATTGTTATTGGTCGGGATAGGTGTTATGGCGGTCATGTATTCTAAAAAGAATGGTGAATTGAATGATTGCATGAATGACAATCTTGAATTGAAGCAACAAATGGACGACATGAACAAGATGATGGCTCCATATATTGGTGAAGATGCAACTGATAATTTGCTGAAAGACTTTAAAAACATGGTTGATGATTATGACAAAATCATGAAAGAAGGTCGTGAAGAAGATCAAGAAGCAATGAAAGAGCAACAGGTTAAAATTCAAGGCTTGATTGAAGAGTTAGAAACAGCTAAACGCAGTGGAAACGTTAAAGCATCTTTAATTGCTAAATTGAATCGTGAAAATGAAACATTGCGCACAATCATGAAAGGCTATGTGAAGCAAATTGATGAATTGAATACGAAAAATTTACAATTGACGTCTGATTTGGACCAAACAACAACTCAATTGAATTCAACAACTGTTGAGCGAGATACGTATAAGCAAGATGCCGAAGCAAAAGGTGAACAAGTGAAAAAAGGATCTCGTTTACAAGCATATGCATTTAGTTCTGTTGGTTTACGAATGAAATTAAATAACATGACTGAGGAATCGAATAAGGCTAAATCAGTTGTTCAAATCAAATCAAGCTTTACGATTTCTGAAAATCCAATCACAACTGCAGGAAAGAAAACTGTTTATATGCAAGTGATTAATCCGGATGGTAAAACATTACAATCGCGTTCAAGTAATACTGTTCAAACTGAAGCTGGTAATATTGCGTTTTCAGATAAAAAAGACATTGATTACAACAATGAGCGAATTGATTTGTCTATCTATTACGATTTGAAAGGTGAAGAAGCTATTAAAGGGAATTATAAAGTGAAAATCTATTGTGACGGTAATCTTATCGGAACTGATAGCTTCACATTAAAATAAACAAGCGTGAGTAAACTCACAAATTTAGGTTAGATGGTAAATATATTTATAGCAAATCTTGATTGGGAAATCACCTCAGAAGATTTAAAAACGACATTTTCAGCGTTTGGTCCAGTGACATACGCACATGTTGTGTATGAAAAAGACACGAAACGTTCAAAAGGTTTTGGTTACGTTGAAATGGAGGAAACGGATCATGCAATTAATGCAATCAACGCATTAAATGGTATGGAGGTAAATGGAAGAAAGCTTGATGTGAAAATCGCTTCTCCAAAAGGAAATCGTCCGATTAAAAAAGTTGAGGAAGAAAAGAAACCTTTTCAGAAAAAACCTTTCAATAAGGATAACCGATTTGAAAACAGAAGTTCAAACTATCAACGTAAAGATGATACGCGTCCGTCAAGTACAGAAGGACGCAGACCTCGTCGTACGGATGATAAATAATTAATAAAATGTCAGAAGCAATCAATCAAGGTTTTGTAGAATACAAAATTGATGAGAAGGGAATTGGAACGATCGAATTTGGTCATCCAATGAGTAATTCTCTTCCTGGTAAAATTCTTCAAAAATTAGCAGATACAATTACAGAACTTGGAAACAATTCAGAAGTTAAAGTAATCGTATTAAAATCATCTGGTGAAAAAGCATTTTGCGCTGGAGCTAGTTTTGATGAATTGATTTCTATCAAGGATTTGGAAACTGGATTAGCATTTTTCTCTGGTTTTGCGAAAGTAATTAATGCATGTCGCAAAGCACCAAAATTCATTATAGGACGCTTACAAGGTAAAGCTGTTGGTGGTGGAGTAGGAGTTGCGTCTTCAGTTGATTATTGTTTAGCAACGATTAAAGCAGATGTGAAATTGTCAGAATTGGCAGTTGGAATCGGGCCTTTTGTTGTTGGACCAGCAGTAGAACGCAAAATTGGACTTTCAGCAATGAGTGAATTGGCAATCAACGCAACAGAATGGCGTTCGGCTGATTGGGCAAAGAGAAAAGGTCTTTACACAGACGTTTTTGAAACGGAAGAAGAAATGGATGCGGAGATTAAGCGCTTAGCAGAGCGTTTAGCTGCTTCAAACCCTGAAGCAATGTCAATGTTGAAAACGGTGTTTTGGCAAGGAACGGAGCATTGGGATGAATTGTTAGTTGAACGAGCGGGGATGAGTGGTAAACTTGTTTTGAGCGATTTCACTGTAAATGCAATTAACGCATTTAAGAAAAATTAAAAAAATATAACGAAATAAAGAAAGGACCGTTGGAAATTAATCCAGCGGTTTTTTGTTTGAAAAGGATGCGAAATGAAGTGAAATTCTTTCTAAATCTGAGATTCAAAGCAAATGAATAATTCTTTTTTTAAAATTCGTTTGTTAATAAAAATAGAAATCATATCTTTGCACCCCCATTTTAGGGATATTGTCTTATATTAATAAATGTAAAATTGTGGATACATTAAGTTACAGAACCGTTTCCGGCAACAAGGAGACCGCTAATAAAAAGTGGCTTGTTGTGGATGCTGAAGGCCAAACTGTTGGTCGTTTAGCGAGTAAGGTGGCGAAAATCATTCGTGGTAAACACAAAACGAATTTCACCCCTCATGCAGATTGCGGCGATAACGTAATTGTTATCAATGCAGAGAAAATTGCTTTCTCAGGAACAAAACTAATCAACAAGGAGTATGTGCGTTACACTGGATACCCAGGTGGTCAACGTTTCACTTCTGCTCAGGACATGTTGAGAAAACACCCAGAGCGCTTAATCGAAAAAGCTGTTAAAGGGATGTTGCCAAAAAACAAGTTGGGAAGAAACCTATTTACAAACTTGAAAGTTTATGTAGGTCCAAACCACAACCAAGAGGCACAAAAACCTGAAGCATTTAATCTTGATTCATTCAAATAAGAAGCATGGAAATAGTTAACACATTAGGAAGAAGAAAAACTTCAGTTGCTCGTGTATACCTTTCAGAGGGTACGGGTAAAGTGATCGTAAATAAGAAAGACTATAAAGAGGCTTTCCCAGTTGCAGTTCTTCAATCAAAAATCGAACAACCGTTCGCAATTACTGACACAGTAGGAAAATACGACGTGAAAGTAAATGTATTCGGTGGTGGTATCAACGGACAAGCAGAAGCTATTCGTTTAGGTATCTCTCGTGCATTGGTTGTAGTTGCTGAAGAGAACAAAACATTATTGAAAGCTGAGGGCTTGATGACACGTGATCCAAGAATGGTTGAGCGTAAGAAACCAGGTCAACCGAAAGCTCGTAAGAAATTCCAGTTCTCTAAACGTTAAAAAATTAGTTGGCGGTTGTTTAGTATCCAAACTGCTGAGTACTCTCCCGAAATGGTCGGGACCCTCGGTTTGTTGAGACTTAATTAAGCCTGCCTGTCGGCAGACAGGAATGTAAACAATTAAAAAAAATTAAAATGTCAAAAGTTAGTTTCGAAAATTTATTAGAAGCAGGTGTACACTTCGGACACTTGAAAAGAAAATGGAACCCGGCAATGGCGCCGTATATCTTTGAAGAGAAAAAAGGTATCCACATTATCGACCTTAATAAGACAATAGCACATCTTGACCAAGCTTGTGCGGCTATGAAGCAAATTGCAAAATCGGGTAAAAAAGTTCTTTTCGTTGCGACTAAAAAACAAGCAAAAGAGATCGTTGCTCAAAAGGTAACAGAAGTAAACATGCCATATGTAACTGAGCGTTGGTCAGGTGGTATGTTGACAAACTTCCAAACAACTCGTAAATCTATCCGTAAAATGTCATCTATTGACAAAATGAAAACGGATGGTACTTGGGAGACATTGAACAAACGTGAGCGTTTATTCAAAACTCGTCAACGTGAGAAATTGGAAAAAAACTTTGGTTCTATTGCTGATATGACTCGTCAACCAGCTGCTATCTTCTTAGTAGATATCTTGAAAGAGCACATCGCATTGAACGAAGCAAAAAGATTGAACATCCCTACATTCGCAATGGTAGATACGAACTCAAACCCTAAATTGGTTGATTTCCCTATCCCTGCAAATGATGATGCTACAAAATCAATCACAATCATTTTAGATGCTATCTGTGGAGCAATCCGTGAAGGTTTAGAAGACCGCAAAACGACTAAAGGAGCTGATAAAGACGAAGCACCAGAAGCAGTTGTTGCAACAGAAGTAGCTACAGAAGAAAACAAAGATTAATAACACTAAAAAATTATTCCTATGGCAATTACAGCTGCAGAAGTAAATAAATTACGCCAACAAACAGGTGCAGGAATGATGGACTGCAAAAACGCGTTGGTTGAAGCAAATGGAGATTTCGAAGCTGCGATCGATATTTTGCGTAAAAAAGGTCAAAAAATCGCTGCTAAACGTGGTGAAAATGATGCAAGTGAAGGTTTAGTATTAGCGCAAGTTACTGCTGACGGAAAAACTGGTGTTGTTTTAGCGTTGAACTGTGAAACTGACTTCGTTGCGAAAAATGACGGTTACATGAAATTAGTTCAATCATTCTTAGACATCGCGTTGGCAAAATTGCCAGCATCTGCTGAAGAGTTGAAAGCGTTGGCTTACGATGATAAATTAACAGTAGCAGATAAAATGACTGAGCAAATCGGTGTTATCGGTGAGAAATTAGATTTAGCTTCTTACGCTGTTGTTAACGCTGATAAAGTTGTTGCATACAATCACCCAGGAAACCAATTAGCTACTTTAGTAGGAGTTAATAGTTCTTCTGACGTTGCTGAAGATGCTGGAAGACAAGTTGCAATGCAAGTTGCTGCTATGAACCCAATCGCATTGAACAAAGACGGTGTTGATGCACGTACAATCGAGCGTGAAATCGAAGTTGGTAAAGATTTAGCTATCCAAGAAGGTAAACCAGCTGATATGGCTGAGAAAATCGCTCAAGGACGTTTGGCTAAATTCTTCAAAGAAAACACATTGTTAAGTCAAGAATTTATTCGTGACAACAAATTAACAGTTGAAGCGTTCTTAGAATCAACAGAAAAAGGTTTAACAGTTACTGAATTCAAACGTATCGCGTTGAGTTAAGAAACTTTTTAAATATTTTAAAGGCTATCAGATTCTGGTAGCCTTTTTTTTGATTCAATATTTCAATTTCAGCATTTAACTTTTCGGCAATTTGAGTATATTTGCGCAGTCCAAATAAAACCCAACAAATGAAATACAATCGAATTCTTCTGAAATTAAGCGGTGAATCTCTAATGGGAGAAAAACAATTCGGTATCGATAACAATCGATTGGCTGAATATGCGAAACAAATTAAAGAAGTGCACGATCAAGGTGTAGAAATTGCGATTGTTATTGGAGGTGGAAACATTTTTAGAGGCGTTCAAGCCGAAGAAGGTGGAATGGACCGCACGCATGGTGATTATATGGGAATGTTAGCGACCATGATCAACTCAATGGCTTTGCAAGCAGCACTAGAATCTGCAGGAATCAAAACACGTTTGCAATCTGCAATTGAAATGAAGGAAATCGCTGAACCGTATGTAAGAAGAAGAGCAGTTCGTCATTTAGAAAAAGGACGTGTTGTTATTTTTGGTGCTGGAACAGGAAATCCATTTTTCACAACAGATTCAGCAGCTTCATTGAGAGCAATTGAAATCAATGCCGATGTAATTTTAAAAGGTACACGTGTTGATGGAATTTATACAGCCGATCCATTTAAAGATGCAAGCGCAACAAAATTTGAATCAATTAGCTTTGATGATGTGTATGCAAAAGGATTGAACGTAATGGACATGACTGCATTTACTTTGTGTAAAGAAAATAATCTTCCAATTATTGTGTTTGATATGGACACACCAGGTAATTTGAAAAAATTATTGGACGGTGAAAAAGTTGGAACAATCGTTAAAAACTAGAATTGACTATAATTGAATAAAATCTAATAGTATGATCGAGGATTTACAAATGATATATGACGAGTTTAAAGCTTCAAATCAAAAGTCTTTAACTCATTTAGATAGCGAACTTTTGAAAGTAAGAGCAGGTAAAGCGACACCTGCAATGTTGAATGGCGTAATGGTTGATTACTATGGTTCGCCAACACCAATTCAACAAGTAGCAAATGTTGGTACTGCAGATGCGCGTACAATCACAATTCAACCTTGGGAAAGAACAATGTTGAATGAAATTGCAAAAGGAATCATCAATTCAAATCTTGGATTTGCACCACAAAACAATGGTGAAATGTTGATTATTTCAGTTCCACCTTTAACAGAGGAAAGACGTAAAGAACTTGTTAAGAAGGCGAAAGCTGAGGCGGAACATGCAAAGGTTGCGGTTAGAAATAACCGAAAAGATGCCTTGGACATGGTGAAAGATCTGAAAACGGATGGACTTTCTGAAGACATGGCCAAAGATGCTGAAACTGAAATTCAGAATATCACGAATGCATTTATCAAAAAGGTGGACGAAGTGGTTGACCAGAAAGAAAAAGAGATTATGACAATCTGATATATGAAAGGCGCTTTAAGGCGCCTTTTTTATTTCACTACAATTTCTACTCGTCGATTTGCTTGTTCTTCTTCAGCAAGCTTTGCATTCGGATAAATGGGTTTCGTATTTCCATATCCAACGGCCGTCATCCGATCGCGAGAGATTCCTTGATCAATTAAATAGGCCATTACTCGTTTTGCCCTAGCCTCTGATAATTTTTGTGCTCCTAATGAGTTGTCTCCAACTGCAAAAACATGCCCTTGAATTTCAATTTTAGTTCCTGCGTTTAATGCCATAAAATCCTTTAATCGGTTTAATTTACCTTCTGAACCGGGCATAAATTCACTTGTTCCTGCTTTAAATTCTATTTCCTCAAGTTGAATACTAGACCCTTTTTTAACTGGTTGCATTTCAAGTATTATTTCTTGATCATTCGTTGCTATAACTTCAACTACTTTATCAAGAAAGAAATAACCTTCTGCATCACATTTTATGCTGATTTTTGCAGATCTAGTAATATTCAGAATGATGTCACTTGCATTGTACAATGCTTTCAATTCTTTTGATCCTTCAATTGTTAAATTTGCTAAAATGGGTTCCTTTGTTTCACTGTCCCGAATTAATAAGGAGATACTTGGAGCAAATTCATCACTTCGGTCATCGATAATTTTTGATTCGTTAGAGGCGTAATCATCTACATTCGTTAATTTGTAATCAATTGATAATTCTAGTATTCCTTTTGATTTTTCACTTGTTGAAAATCCAATCAGTATTTTCTGATTTGCTGAAAGCGTCATTGGATATAAAAAACCATTTTTTACATTGATATCCAAGCCAACAGATGCTAAATCTTTTCCTTTGTAAATACGTTTTACTTCGGCAACACCTCTCGGTAATTCGCTGCAAATACTGTTTTCCATTTCCTCAAAAATGACCATTTGTAAATAGTCATTCGGTAAATTTGCATTCAACGATAACACACCATCACTGGGAGCAATATAACTGATCCAGACAATATTTTTTTCAGAGAAATCTGTTAAGGATGGATAATTGCTTAATTCAGGTTTTTGTCCACCACTTGCCGTAAATTGAACAGAATAATTACCAGATTTAAAGATGTTAACCGCTCCTTCACAATCAGCAATAGAATATGTTTCAATTTTCTTTACTTGAGAAAAAAGAGTAGCCGATATTAAAATGAATACAATTGTTAATCTTAAATTTACCATCTGTGAACAAATCAAATGTACCAAAGATTTTCATTTACAAAAAATAATAATGCGTTAAAAAATTGATAAACTGATGGATACACTCTATAATCGTATAGGATCTGACAATTTGAAGCAACTTATCGACGCTTTTTATGAATTGGTGTTCGCTAATGAAAAAATCGGGCCATTATTTCTGAATGATAAAGAGGAAATTAAAGAAAAGCAATTTTTGTTCTTAACCCAATTTTTGGGAGGTCCTGGTGTTTATTCTGAGCGCTTTGGTCATCCCAAAATGCGTGCAAGACATCTTCCTCATAAAATCACACTAGATGCAAAGGAAGAGTGGCTAAGATGTATGCGAATGGCTATTGATACTTTAGACCAATTAGATGACACGTTGAAAGTTGAATTGTATTTGTGTTTCCCACAAGTGGCTCAGCATATGGTGAATTCGTAATTACATTGAAAGCTTTAAATCACCTGTTGTGTTAATGCGAATAATCAATTGGTTTAATTGAGGATAAATGCCAACAAGTTTCAAGTCTTTGACTTTACCATTCAGTTTCACTCCTTCTGTTAACTCACGATTCATTTCTTTTTGAACCATACTTTTCATTTCATCCAAATGAGGTGTCAAATCGAAGATGGCATACTCACGCATCATATTGGTGATTTTTGAATTGAACATCCATTTAGCCGATTTCAACAAAGCGTCTTTCGTTTTTAAATCAAAGGTTAAATCTGGGAAGTAGATTTTTTGAGCTGTTGAATCAAAAACAGGCGTCCCGACTAAATAAATAGTTCCTCTACGTTTTCCTTGAAAATCTACTTTTAAATTCAATTGTTTATTTGCTGCTCCTTGAATTTCAATTCCCGTAAAAATCACTTCATTGTTCTTAATCGTAACACTTTTCCCTTTTAATTCACTAGTCAAAATTGAGCTCAAGGAATCATATCCAGCCACAATGTCTACATCGATATTGAATCCTTTGTGCGTTTTGTGTTCACTTAAATTCGGGAGTTTCGGTACAACCATTTCTGGTTTATGCGTGCTGATTTGTGGCGTGAACGTTAAACTCAAATCAACATAAGCCACTTTTTTATCAAAACGAACATCACTCAACGAAACCGCTTTTGGATAAGCAGTAAAATAACCGTATTTTCCAAGGGATGTTGGACTAGCTAACATTTTCCATACTTCTTCAATGTCTGATCGAATGTTGATTGAAGCAATTTGTTCATCAATAACTTTTTCAAGATCATTCAAAACAGTCGTCACTTCTTTTCTGAGTTTATCGGTTGCGTTATAATTGAATACGGTTATCTCACATGGATCAATCGTTTGGAATTTTGTTAATTGAGTCGAAGTCTTGAATTTAAAATCAGGTGATATTTTAAATCGTGTGGTGTACGCAACAGAAACACGTCGCATCGGCTCTCCAACACCACAACTGGCATAAATACGCGGAATAACGCAGCTTCCTTTTGAATCAAATAGGGTGGTGCAATCTGGGCAATAATTCAAATACAATAAGTATTTCCCGTCAACATCATAGGATAAATATTCTCCTTTTCCGTCAAATTGAATGGGCTCACGTGTGAATTTATAGGAATAACTTACTCCTTCACAGTTTTCCTCTTTGCCAGTAAATGTTTTTGGCAAAGATTTCTCCGTAAGTGTTAAATAGGGTTGAAGATCAATTTTGATTGGCAAACTTAAGGTTGACTCCCGATGACTAATTTCAGGAACTTCTTCCAATTGTGTCTCGGGAACAACAGGTTCAATTGTCTTACAACTGAATAAAATTGAAATTAAACTGAAAAGAAAAATGAGTTGTTTCATTCAATGCGTTTTAGATAAACCTTTTGGTTGTAATTCGGTTTGAAACTAGTGACTTTATAGGTTTCATTGTCATCTCCCTCTGGGATTGAAGATGCTATTGTTGTTGGATAAAACAAATTTCCACCAAACATTTCAAAGCGAATCACATCATTTTCCAAGGACATGCTACAGGTATGAATTGTTCCAAGTACTTCAAATAACGAGAAAAAGGTGTTGTTAAAATACGTCATGTCAATGATAATACCATCCAATTCGTCCAATTTAAAATTATTGAGAAGTGAGTCTGCCGGTTGAATAATGCGATAATCCTTGATCATTTCACCGTATTTCTCGCTTTTGTAACACATTCTATAAGTCCAAACGGAATCTTTTGTTACTTCCTTAAATTCAAACTCAACAGCCACTTCGTCGTTCATGCCAGTTGTACTAGTTACGTGCATGATTCCAGCATATTTTCCTATCCAGAAATTCGGATTAAAATCTTGCGCTGCACCAATAAACGTGGAAAGAACAACTAAGAAAGAAAGTAGAATTTGTTTCATGAACGAATCTTTTTGACATGAAAAAGGGCTCTACAGTGTAAAGCCCTTTTTGTATTTAAGTATGTTTTAAGCGTTTACTGCAATTTGCGATAAAGCGTTGTTGAACGTATGACTTGGTCGCATTGCTTCAGTTATTTTTGCATTGTTTGGATGATAGTAACCTCCTAAATCAATAGCGTGACCTTGAGAACCATTTAACTCAGTAATGATTTGGTTTTCATTAGCAGTTAAATCTGCAGCTAATTTTTTGAATGTTTCAGCCAATTCAGCATCTTTCGTTTGGTTTGCTAATGCATTTGCCCAATACAATGCAATGTAGAAATGACTTCCACGGTTATCCAATTCACCTGCGTTTCTCATTGGTGATTTATCGTTGTCCAAGAAAAGTCCAGTTGCTTCATCCAAGGTTTCAGCTAAAATTTGTGCTTTTTTGTTTCCTGTTGTTACACTTAAGTGCTCCAAAGAAGCAGCCAATGCCAAGAACTCACCAAGTGAATCCCAACGTAAGTGACCTTCTTCAACGAATTGTTCAACGTGTTTCGGTGCAGAACCACCAGCTCCTGTTTCGAACAATCCACCACCATTCATCAATGGGACGATTGATAACATTTTCGCACTTGTTCCAACTTCAAGAATTGGGAATAAATCCGTTAAATAGTCACGCAAAACATTTCCTGTAACTGAAATCGTGTCTTTTCCATCTTTCAAACGCTCCATTGTAAATTGAATCGCATCATCTGGACATAAAATACGGATATCTAATCCTGCAGTATCGTGATCTTTTAAGTATTCGTTTACTTTCGCAATGATTTGCGCATCGTGTGCTCTATTCTTATCCAACCAGAAAACAGCAGGAGTATTTGATAAGCGTGCACGAGTAACTGCTAATTTAACCCAGTCACGAATTGATGCATCTTTCGCTTGACACATTCTCCAGATATCTCCTTCTTCAACAGCTGATTCTAATAAGGTTGCGCCATTGTTGTCAATCACGCGAACAACACCATTCGCTTTCACTTCAAATGTTTTGTCGTGTGAACCATATTCTTCAGCAGCTTGCGCCATCAATCCAACGTTTGGAACTGTTCCCATTGTAACGGGATCAAATGCTCCATGTTTTTTACAGAAATCCATTGCCACTTGATAAATTGTAGCGTAAGAACTATCTGGTAAAACTGCTTTCGTATCTCTTGATTTTCCTGCCGCATCCCACATTTGTCCTGAGTTACGAATCATTGCTGGCATTGAAGCATCAACAATCACGTCACTTGGTATATGTAAGTTCGTAATTCCTTTGTCAGAATTTACCATTGCAATTGCAGGTCCGTTTGCATAGCATGCTGCGATATCTGCTTCAATCGCTGCTTTTTGATCAGCAGGTAATGTTTGAATTTTAGCAATAAGATCACCAAATCCGTTTTTAACATCAACACCTAATTCAGCCAAAATAGCACTGTGTTTTTCAAAAACTGGCGCGAAGAATACTTTAACAGCATGTCCGAAAATAATTGGATCCGAAACTTTCATCATCGTTGCTTTCATGTGCAATGAAAACAATACGTCTTGATTTTTCGCATCAGCAACTTCTTTTTTCAAGAAATCAACCAATTTGTTTTTACTCATGAACGTTGCATCGATAATTTCGCCTGCTTTTAATGGAGCTTCGCTTTTCAATACAGTTGTCGCACCAGCAGCATCAGTAAATTCAATTTTAAAAGTTCCAGCATCTTTTACTGTAATCGATTGCTCATTGTGAAAGAAATCTCCTTCTGGCATATGCGCAACGTGCGATTTTGAATCTGCAGTCCATTTACCCATTGAATGCGGGTGCTTACGTGCATAATTTTTAACAGAAAGTGGTGCGCGACGATCAGAATTACCTTCACGTAAAACTGGATTCACAGCACTACCTTTAATTTTATCGTATTTAGCTTTCGCTTCTTTCTCTTTTTCGTTTGCTGGTTCCTCAGGATAACTTGGAATTCCATATCCTTGGCTTTGCAATTCAGCAATCGCTGCTTTTAATTGTGGAACCGAAGCACTAATGTTTGGTGTTTTGATAATGTTTGCCTCTGGAGTTGTTGCCATTTGACCCAATTCCAATAAAGCATTTCCAATTTTTTGATCTTCATTTAAATACTCTGGAAAAACTGCAAGAATACGTCCAGCTAAGGAAATATCTTTTGTTTCGATTTCGATACCAGCTGTTTCAGTGAACGCTTTAACAATTGGTAAAAATGAATAAGTTGCCAACGCTGGAGCTTCGTCCGTGAGCGTGTAAGTAATTTTTGAAGTTGAACTCATTTTATTGGATTTTAGTAATGCTTGAACATCCGAAAAAGGATGCAGACAAATGTACTTATTTTTTGGTTTTAGGAGAGCGAAAAGAAGTGTATTATTTTACACTTAATCGACTTTTTTTGTTGTTAAAAAAGCGATCATTTTCTCGAGGGCGCGTGCTCGGTGACTCATTTTGTTTTTTTCATCTAAGCTCATCTCAGCGAATGTTTTACCGCAATTTTCAGGTTCAAATATCGGATCATAACCAAATCCTTCATCACCTGATTTTTCTGTGCGCATTGTTCCTTTTACAATACCTTCGAACAAATGCATTTCACCTTCCCAATACAAAGCAATTGCTGTGCGAAATTGTGCATTTCTGTTTTCGATTCCATTCAGTTTTTCTAGTACCAAATCCATGTTTTGATTTGAATCACGTTGCTCTCCCGCATAGCGAGCAGAAATTACACCAGGTTCACCATTCAAGGCCTCAACTTCCAAACCTGTATCATCTGCAAAAACATTCAAATTGAATTGATTGACAATGTATTCCGCTTTTTGTATGGCGTTTCCTTCCAATGTTGGAGCTGTTTCTGGGATGTCTTCAAAACATTGTAAATCGTCTAGTGTGACAATGGTAATTCCTTCTGGAACAAGTGCCTGAATTTCTTTTGCTTTGTTGTGATTGTGTGTCGCGAAAACAAGTTTCATGGTTGTCGTTTTTTAGAAGGTAAATTTAATTGTAAAAAAGAGATTTTCTGCTTTTTTCAACGCAGAGTTTTGAGAGATGGCTTAGCGCGCGGAGATTTTAAAGTTAACCACTAGGTTCACAAAGAGAAGAAGAAAGCATCATGTACTTTTAAGTCACAATGTTGTCATGGTAATGAACAGAATCGTTTATCATCAACTTGTTGATGCTTTAACTTAGTGACAAAACAGCCAGTACTTCAACTTGTGGACTTAGTGTCCTTGTGGTGAAAGTGTTATTTTTCTATTTGCCTTTGCGTTTTAAAAATCATCAATTAGATGTTACAGAATTCTAATACCGAAATAAATTCAAATAGGCAGATTTCAACGCATTGACAGAAAAACGCTCCTCGATGGTTTGTTTACCAGCTTTACCAAGTCGAACCCGCAATTCTTTGTTTTCGAGTAATGAGCTCAGTTTTTCTTTCCATTCTTCTGGACTACCAGCTAAAAAACCATTGACACCATCGTGTACAATTGATGTATTCACTCCAACTGGCGACATCACCGAAGCAATTTCTAATGACATGTATTGCAATCCTTTGAATCCACATTTACCTTCCGACCAAATATCATGATTCAACGGCATGACTCCAATATTCATCTTTGCCAAATCTTCAATTTCAGTTTCCTTGTTCCATTTGATGAACTGTAAAGACTTCAATTCAAAGTTCGGTGCTTCATTTGAAATCACTAAAAAGGTGAAAGTATGTGTTTTTTCTAACTCTTGCAAGACTGGAATTAATTCATTCAAGTAATGCATGGTTGTATGCGTACCTGTCCAACCAATCACCATGTTGTCTTGCGCTTGATCGCACATTTCATTGTGATGATTAACTGTATCAATAGTCGTTGGAATAATCGAAACAGAAGAATTGTATTGACGCGCGTAACTAGCCAAATAGTCATTTCCAGCAGTGACATGTGAAGCCCATTTCATACAATAATTCACTTTCCAATACGCTTTTAATCGTTGGAATTTTGCATTCGTTTCGCTGTAATTCGCTAACCAAATCGCATCGTCAAAATCATAAATGAATTTTCTTCTCAATATTTTGGCAACAATCCATTCAAATACGGGTGGACCAATCTGCGCCATTTCACGATGTACAAATAGGTAATCAGCGCGATGAAGTTTAAATAGCAAGAAAAATCTACGCATAAAACTTCCTAAAATGCCGGCCATCTTTTTGAATGTTTTTCCTTCTGCATACAAGGTTTTCCAAGTAAGCTCATTCAGGAATGGATACAATTCAACCGTGTAACCATTTTCTTCCAAGTCGGGCAAATATTGCTCGAACCTAAAACGCTGTGATGGCGCTTCTCCTTTCGGATAGGGAACAAGGAAGAAAATTGTTTTTGACATGGATGGTTATTTGAATATTCGAAAATTTGATTGATTTGAGAATTAGACTGTATTAATTGAGTAATTTTTGGTAAACACTTAAATAACGTTCAACTCCAACTTCCAATCCATAAAATTCATGTGAACCTTTCATGGTTGACGTTCGATCGTAGCATGAATCATTAATTAATGAAGTTTTGTAGTTTTCATCATTCATTTCGTCAATTACAATTCCAGCGTTGTATTGCTTTACTACCAAATCCGTATCACCAACGCCTGCATTGCAAACCAATGGAATTCCCATCGCCATAATTTCACCTTGTTTTGTTGGTGATGAGGCTTTTTTGGAATAGCTCGGACGAATGAAAAAGATCGAAGCAGAAAATAAACTAATGTTCAAGGGAACTTCAGCATGACGACAAGAAGTGATAATAATCGATTCTGCATCAATTCCTTTTTCACTTGCTTTTGTCAAAATGGTTGATGGATTTTCACCTGTTACAAACAAAAATTTCGCATTGGAATTTTCTGTTTTCAATATTTTAAAATAATCCAACATTTCTGGAAGCATGTACCACGTTCCAATCGAACCAACATAACCCAAGATAAAATCTGTAGCTTGTATTTTCAATTGTTGACGCAATTCATTTTGCTTCGTTTCTGAAATAGTCGTTGGATCAAATAAATTTAAATCAACACAACATGGAATGACTTCGATTTTCGGCGGATTGGTTTTAAACGCAGGCCAACTTTCGATTTCATTTTTTCCATTGTGCGTCAATGAAATGGTATAATCAGCTTGCGAAAAAAACTGTAATTCTTTCTTTTTAAAGAAATTGTAAACGGTTTTAAAAACTGGATTTCCAAGACTCCAAATGTTACCATCGACCCGTTCATTTGCCCAGAATCCGCGCATATCGAACAAGAATTTGGTGCCAAAACGCTTTTTCATTCCAAGTCCAACTAATGCTGAAATATAACTTCTACAATGAATAATTTTAAAGGAATGTTCTTTGTGTAAACGATGCGCCAAACGTTTCATGCGTTGAACATCGTAAATTGTCGAAAGTAATGGCGGTTTTTTGGTATAACTCAAGGGATGCCAAATGATTCCGTGTTGATCACAAATCGCTTGAATGTGTTCACGATGCAATGCAAATTTCTCTTCCTTTTCAAAACTGATCAAATGAAATTGAAATCCTTCTTTGGATAAACCACCCAAATACGGCAACACTTGCGATTGCCCTAGCGGATCTGTCATCCCATCGTATGATATGTATAGTATATTCGTCAATCTTTTTTATGTTCTATGCTCTATGTTCTATTTTCTACTCGCCTCTCGTCTCTCGATTCTCAGTTCTCGATTCTCAAATCATCCACTTCCCATACCACATCTGGAACATTAGTAAATACCACAATTTCACATCAAATTCTTTCTTGCCACCAAAGAAATCTGCTTTCAACTTCGCAACAAATTCCCAGTTGAAAAGTCCCTGTTCTCGTATGTTCTTTTCTGAAATGTGTTCTTCAACTAATTCGCGCAAATCATTTTGTAACCAATGAGCAATTGGAATTGCGAAGCCCATTTTTGGACGATCCATCATTTCTTTCGGGATGTAATCGTGAACTATTTCTTTCAAAATATATTTCTTTTCACCATTGTGATATTTGAAATCATCCGGCAAAGTTGCAGCCCATTCAATTACGCGATGATCCAAAAACGGTTCGCGTCCTTCCAAACTTGCTGTCATCGTTGCGCGATCGACTTTTTGTAGAATATCGTCCAACAAATACGTTTGATAATCAATCGCCATCATGTAAGCCAAAGGCGTTGAAAATTCAGCTTTCAGTTCTTTTGATTTATAATGTGTTGACAAAGCCTCGAAATTCGTGTTTGTCAATACAGCTTTCAATTGTTCGTCGGTGTATTGTTGACTTAAACTCAACATGATTTGTTCCGAAGAAGGATTGCGAAGAATGCCTTTTAATTTCTCGTATCGGTTGTGAAAATTGTATTTGTTTTTGAGCACTGGAATTCGTTCAGAAGGAATCAACTCCATCATTCCAGCCATTGATTTGCGCACGAATCCAGGAAGTTGTTCCATTTTCTTTCCGTAGCGCATCAAATAATCATAGCGATTGTATCCTGCAAAAACTTCATCTCCTGCATCTGCACTTAAAGCAACAGTCACGTGTTTGCGCGCCATGATACTCACTAAAGTTGTTGGAATTGCACTGCTATCTGCAAATGGTTCGTCGTAATAAAACGGCAAATCCACAATTAAATCAGTCGCGTCTTTTTGCGTACACTCAATTTCAGTATGATCGGTTCCTAAGTGTTTCGCAACATCTTTTGCATACGGCGCTTCGTTCAGACCAATATCAGGAACAGCAATCGTGAACGTTTTTAGCTTCTCCGTTCGATTCTTTTGCAACAAAGAAGTTACGCAAGCACTATCGTAACCACCACTCAGGAATACGCCAACAGGAACATCTGCAACCATTCGGTATTCGCAGGCTGAACTCAGAATTTTTTCTGTTTCAGTTTTTGCTTCATCAAATGAAATCGATGTTTTTGCTTGATTGTAAGCATCGTAAACATTCCAATAGTGTTCATGTTGAATGGAGTGATCTTCCAAATTCAAAGTCAAGGAATGTCCTGGCTCTAACTTAAAGCAATCTTCGAAAATACAATGTGGCGTTGGAACATTTCCATATTGCATGAAAGCACCAACAGCAGCGATATTAATTTTCTTTTGAAATCTTGGATGCTCATGAAACGCTTTCAATTCAGAAGCAAACAAGAATAAATCATCCTTTTTGTAATAGAAAAATGGTTTCACACCAGCGCGGTCACGCACACAGAAAATAGTATTCGCTTTTGTATCGTACAGCACAATTGCAAACATACCAATGAACTTTTCTATACATGCTTTTCCCCATTGAGCATAAGCATGAAGAATCATTTCTGTATCAGAACCACCCACAAAGGAATGTCCGAGAGCACTTAATTCATCTTTAATTTCTTGGTAATTGTAAATCTCACCATTGAAACAAATCCAAAGATGTTCGAACTGCATTGGTTGCGTTCCGTGTTCACTTAAATCGATGATGGAAAGTCGGCGGTGACCAAAGCCAATCTGGGCTTTTTCTTCGTTTAACAATTGAATTCCACTTCCGTCAGGACCTCGATGGAAAAGGGTGTTCGTCATCCTTTCCAATGTATTTTCAGAAGAAGACCTAGCAAAATCAATGAATCCGGTTATTCCGCACATAGTACGAAGATAACAATTCTTCTAAAAGTGGAATTTTGTTTCATAAAAAAGTAATTATTTTTTAAAGTTTAGTGTAACTTCATGGTCAATTGAGCCTTTTATAGAGTCGGTTGTATTGATGCACATGAAAATGAAAACAAAATCTCTCCTTACTGTTTCTTTTATCGTTGGTACATTTCTATGTGTTTCGCTAGTGACTTCGTGTTCTAATGCAGAAACAAATAATTCCGACAAGCAATCTAAAAATTCGAAAAGCGAAGTTATCCCAAGTATTCAAGTGAAAAATGAATTGGTAGAAAGTGAACTTTTGTTAGAAGGAAAAATTGACTATCGCATGGTAAAAGACCTTACTTTTTCTGTTGGCGGAATTTTAGAAGCAGGCGATGTTTCACTGAATCCTGGATCGGAATTTAAGTTCAATAATTTACTGTTCAAGCTGAATCTGAAAGATGCTTTTGCCTTGCTGAGCGCAAAAAAGAAGGATTTAGCAAATTCGTTTAATTCGTTTATCCGGGATTTAAATAAGTCTGGAACTTCTAGCCAACAGGGGGAATTGATAAATGTTGACAAATGGCAAACGTTTGCGGGGCAAATAAAACCAGAGAAACGTCTTCCGAAACTCCCGATTTTTAAGACAAAAACAGAAGAGAATTTATTGTTAGAAAATAATTTGTTTGTACAATACGATGAGGTTCAGCAGTTGGAACAAGCTATTGAACACTATTTTTATTTGGCTCCGTTTGATGGAATTGTTCTTTCAATTAAAAGTAAAGTCGGAAATCGAATCAAACCAAATCAAAGTGTTGCTCGAATTGCGAAAAATGGAGAATATAAAGTTGTTGCGCGTGTCGATGCAAACCAAGCAAATCCAAGTTCTAGCATTGAATTGTTGAATGATGCAAAAGAATCAATTGGACGAGCTACATTCCTTTCAGCGAAAAAAGTCGGTAATCAAAAAGTGTTGAGTTTTTCCATTGAACTAAACAAAGGTGTGCGAACTGAAATTGGTCAAAGCGTATATGTAAAGACCAACTTAAAGAATCAAAAGGCATGTTACTTACCCAAATCTGCAGTTGATAAATCTGCAGTGAGTGTTTGGGAAAATGGAATGAAGCAAAAAAAGAACATTCTCGTTTTGAAGGAGGAAGAAAACCGCTGTTTAGTTTCAGGATTAAAAGATGGAGAAGTGGTACTCTTAGAGAACTAATTTTCGTGCTTTCCTCAACTTCAGGTACTTAGATTTAGTTACCTTTTTTGTTCTTTACAATCATTTAATTCAAGTTTAAAATTGCGTGCGATTTATCGTGAAATGCTTGGTGTACCTTTGTTTCAAAGAAAAATCAAATGTTAGCTGAATTGAAGAAACCACAAGAAGCTGACCTCACTACTTACATTGAAAGTTTAAATTACGCACAAATTATTCAGCGAGGATTATTGCCCAAGAAACGTCATTTTAAGCGTTTGTTTGAAGATTATTTCGTCATTTACAAACCATTGAACATTCTTTCAGGGGATTTTTATTGGATTGGGAAAAAAGATCATTTGACGTATGTTGCTGTGGGCGATTGCACAGGTCATGGTGTTCCGGGAGCTTTACTTTCTGTCTTGGCTTCGAGTATTTTGGAATATTCCATCATGAATAAAGGACTGAATAAAACGAATAAAATTTTACAAGAAGTCGACAAGAAATTTATTGAAAGTTTTTCAGGAGCAAAAGAAGAATTCTTTAACAACGACTGGGTCGATATTGCATTGGTGTGCATTGATAACAAAGAAAATAAAATCTATTTCTCTTCAGCAAATCGCAAAATCTGTATTGTAAATACGAAAGCTGAAATTGATGTGTTGGCTGGAAGTCCATATCCAATTGGAGGTTGGCAAGTCGAACAACACCGCAAGTTTGAATCGCGTTCGTATGCCTTTAAAAAAGGAGATTGTTTGTACATTGGATCAGATGGTTTTCAAGACCAGATTGGTGGACCGAAAAACAAAAAGTATTCATCGAAACGCTTGCATGAATTGTTTGGAACCATCGGGGAGAAGGGAATGAGCGAACAAGAAAGCTTATTAGAAAATGAATTTATGGATTGGAAAGGAGCGAATGATCAAATCGATGATGTGTGTATCGTTGGGATTCGATTGTGATTGAATGTTCTCAAAAAATTCGATAGATTCGTGATATGGATTTGAATGATGTAAACGCGATTCTGAAGAAAGTGGCAAAACCCTTTCTTATTGCTTTAAATAGTTATTTAGGTTTTTATGCGACGGTTTTTAATGTGCGAAAATATTACTTCGAATCAGATGTCAATCAACAGAAATTTGAATTGATTTATGCTATCCTTTTTGGTGTTTATACGTGTGCTGTCATCTGGTTTGCAATCAAGCGCAAAAACCATTTATACCTTGTTCCTATTTTAGTTGTATTGTTCGCTAGTTATTTTATTCTTGGATAAATCTCACCTAACTAATCGAATATTAGTTTTTTCAATTTTAACTGAACCGCTTGTAATTCCTTTAGCGCATCTTTCTGATTCATAATCAAGAAAATATATTTCCATTTGGAACCCGTTCTGCGCAAGTAGCGTGCAAAGGTGTGTGCAAGAATTCCTGAAACCGGCATGCTGATGAAATATACAATTTTTAGCCAAAGCGCGGGTTCAAACAGGTGATTGAAACCTAACAAGAATAAAGTATAAATAAGCGGATACAAAACGAAACCAATTAATACGCCCAAAGCTGCATAATATTCCACGTATTTCGTCATGCGCTGCACAAGAAAATCAGTGAGTTTGTATTGTAAAAGATTGTGAATGATTCCAAACAGGAACAAGGGCAAACCAAGAAACAAAAACAAAATGGAAAGCGTTAATTGCATTTGGTACAAACGTGATCGAAAGCGGCGATGGATAAAATCTGCATGAATTTCCAACTTCTTCGATTGCCATTGAATGGTTGTCACCAATTGTTGTATTTCCTCGAATAAATACGGTTGAACCAATTGAATTTCTTCCATGCGATCTTTTATGCGTTTCATGAAACTTACTTCATGCTCCACGTCGCGTTCACGCTCGATTCCCCAAAGAATATGAAGCGTATCTTCCAATAATTTTTCTTGTTCTGGACTTTCAGTTGTCACCAACACACGCTCCAAATGAATTCTGAATTTTTCAGTCAATTTTTTTGCTGCTAAAGAGGTATTTTCGCGGTAAGCTTCTAAATAATCCGTTACAAACAAACCGTGTTCCACCGAAACCAACACCGAACTCCTGAATTTTTCTGCTTCTGAATAGAACAAGCCCATTGGAACAACTTTCAAATTCAATTTACCATTGTTACGATTTTCAGCTTCGAGCGCAATACGGGCTGTTCCTGATTTTAATTCGCGCAATTGTCGTTCAGGGAAACTGTTTCCTTCTGGAAAGATCACTAAGGTTTTACCTTCTTCAAGAATTTTATAGCAAGCTGCAAATGAATCTTCATTGCTAATTCCTTTGATTTTTCCATCCACTTTTCGGTTGATGGGAATCATATTCAAACTTTGAAGAATCCGGCGTTTTAGTGGTGAACTGAAAAACGTTCCTTTCGCCATGTAATAAATAGGCTGTTGACAAACATTTCCAACCAACCATGCATCCATTAAAGTATTTGGGTGATTCGCAATGATAATCATTGGTCCATCATGCTTCAAGAAATGCGCATTCTTCACCTTGGTTTCACGGTAATACAAGCGAATCCCCAAGCCAACAATAAGTTTAAGTATGCGATATAACATTTCTCAATTTGAAGTTCGAAGTTAAGAAAAAATTAAAAGCGGTGGCTTCGAGAGCCTCAGCCACCATTCGTGATAAACGGATATTCCGTTGACTGAGGCTCTCGAAGGCAACAGGACAGAATTGCTCTCGAAGCCACCAACAAACGTTTTGAAAACAATTATCTCCTCAATCCGCCTGATTATTTTTAAATTCGTTGCATGAATGAACATCCAATAATTTATTTGAACAGTAATGATGGTTCTGGAATCTTGGCATTTGGCGAAGGAGCGATGTTCGTTAAGGAGGAAGGAACGAGTATTGAAGACATGCAAGCGTTCGTTGATGCACACGCCGGTGAATATTTATTTGGACACTTGGGATATGATTTGAAAAATGATTTTTATCCCTTGACTTCATCAAATACGGATCAATTGAATTTTCCTGATGCTTTTTTGTGGGCGCCGAAATATGTGGTAAAAATGTACAAAGAGCATTTTGATTTCTTACAAGGGGAAAAGAATGCAGAGAGTTTTGACTTTTTAAATTATTTCTTGGAAGAAGAAACTGATCAAAATTTCCATCACCACAATTACAAGTTCAAGGCACGTATTTCGAAAGAGGAGTACATAGAGAAAGTTATTAAACTGAAAGTCCATATTCAACAAGGAGATATTTACGAAGTGAATTTTTGCCAAGAGTTTTATGCTGAAGATGCTGAAATGAACTTTCCAATGGATACGTATTTCCGTCTGAATGATTTGACACATGCACCTTTTTCTTCGTTTTATCAATTTGGAGATTACGCGGCTTTTTGCGGAAGTCCTGAACGCTTTTTGAAAAAAGAGGGAAGTAAGTTGATTTCACAACCAATCAAAGGAACAGCGCCCCGTGGAGCAACCATTGAAGAGGATGAAAATCTGAAAAATTCCTTGCAAAATGATCCGAAGGAACGAGCAGAAAATACAATGATTGTTGATTTGGTGCGCAATGATTTATCGCGCGTTGCTGAAAAAGATTCAGTAAAGGTGGATGAATATTGTGCGATTTATTCCTTCGATATGGTGCATCAAATGATTTCTACGATTTCATGTGAAGTTAAGCCAACGGTGACTTTTACAGATGTTTTACGAGCAACCTTTCCAATGGGTTCAATGACTGGAGCACCGAAATTACGCGCAATGGAATTGATTGAGGAAAATGAATCGTTTAAACGCGGTTTATATTCAGGTTCGATTGGTTACATCGCTCCAAATGGTAATTTCGATTTCAATGTGGTGATTCGCACCTTGCTATACAATGGTGAAAATCGTTATTTGTCATGCTCTGTTGGTGGTGCAATTACCATTCAATCAGATCCTGAGAAAGAATACGAAGAATGCATGGTGAAAGTGAAGCGTATTTTGGATGGCATGAATGGCTAATCTAGAACAACATATTGCTGAATTTCTCGGAAACGATCCGACCAAACATTATTTCGTAGCGTGTAGCGGTGGAGTTGATTCCATGGTGTTGGTCCACATTCTTCATAAATTAGGAGTGCGCGTTTCTGTGTTGCATGTAAATTACATGTTACGCGGCGAAGATTCAGAACGCGATCAAGAATTGGTGGAGCGTGTTTGTAGCCAAAAAGGAATTACAGCACATGTAAAGCGTGTTGATTTCAATAAATATTTAGCGAGTTCGGGTGGAAATCTTCAAGAAGAAGCGCGAAAAGTTCGCTACAAGTATTTCGAAAATTTTAAACTCAAAGATTCGATTCGCATTGTCTTGGCACAGCATGCTGATGATCAAGTAGAAACATTTTTCTTAAACCTTTCGCGCAATGCAGGAATTATGGGCTTGGCGTGTATGCTTCCCGAACACAATGGTTATTTGCGACCTTTGTTGCCGTTTACGAAAGATGAGGTAAGAAATTATGCTACTGAAAACGAAGTAATTTGGCGTGAAGACGTTTCAAATACCTCAAATAAATACAGTAGAAATAAGTTGCGAAATGTCATATTGCCGGAACTGCAACAAGCAATACCAACGCTAAAAGAAAGTGTATTGACTTTGGTAAATGCTTTTCAAGCAACTCAATTTGAATTGGAAAGCAAGCTGAAACCGATTGCAGAAAGTGTTCTTATAAGTCAACAGCTTTCCTTTGATCAATTCGATGAATTGAATGAATTTGAGTTAATTGAACTCATTCGTCAGTTGAATTTGCCAGCAAGCATTTATAGTGAATTCGCAAAATTGCGAATTGCCGAAAAAGGAAAATTGCTAGCGTGTTCGCACCAACGTTTCTGTTCAATTATTCGTGAAGATGCCTATTTCTATTTCCAGAAAGAGGAAGGATTTACCATTTTACCGAAATTACACATTGAAAAAGTAAATGAGTTGCCAGAGGTTTTCACAAAACAGGAACTCTTTGTTGATCCCTTGAAAATTAAAGGTGAAATTGCCGTTCGCCGTTGGACAGAAGGCGACCGCATGAAGCCAATTGGGATGAAAGGCTCGAAACTCATCTCTGATATTTTGAGTGATGCAAAAATTCCGCACCATGCACGTCATTTGCAATTGGTTGTGCACGACGCCGAAAAAATTCTTTGGTGTGTTGGAATGACGGTAAGCCGTGAAGCAACGAGTAAATTGACAATGGATAATTTACAATTGAAGATTCGATTGGTTTGAAAAACATTGGATCAGGGCGTCTCGACAAGCTCGACGACCGCGCGAAATATTCGGATTCTATATGAAATATTCGGTCCCCGAGCTTGTCGAGGGGCCGAAACTAAAATGGATTTAAAAACAAAGGACGCGATAAATCGCGTCCCTACTATTCTCTCCGCCGTGGCGGTCTAATCACTTTTCTCTGGTCACTAGTTTCTAGTCACTAGTCACTAAATCAGCTACCGCAACCAATACAATCGATATGACTATCCATTGGTTTAACGCCGTTTGCTTTCATTTCAAGATTGTGAATCTCATCTTTTAAGTCCATGTCAGCGAATAAATCGCCTGTTAATTGTGCTTTTAGTGCTTCGATTTGATCGTGGATTGTTGTTTCTGTTTGCATCTTGTTTGTGTTTTTGATTCACGTAAATATCCAAAGATTGAAGAAGCTTTGCAAAAAAAAGATTGGCAAGTTATGAACGAAGGGTGGTTGATTTGAATAAAGTGTAATCACGAATTACAACCGCCGTTAGGCAGCAGCGTAGCTAATTACAAATCATGAATCACTCCTCACTCATCTCTTCCGCCGCGGCGGATTCATCTCGGTTCTCAGCTCTCGGCTCTCGATTCTCTAATCACTAGTTCCTAATCACTAGTTTCTAAATCCCTATCTTTGTAAAAACCACGATTCATGAATAGAAGAATAAGCTTCTTACTGTGTTTACTTTTTCCAACAGTTTTGATTGGGCAATTCGGTTGCACAGATCCCTTGGCGCAAAATTACAATGCAAGTGCAACTCAAAATGATGGTTCGTGCACCTACGGGACCACAAATGTTTCTTACCCTTTAGTGGATTCATTGGCGAATGAACTACCCGAAAGTTCAGGTTTGGAGTTTTGGGATCAGTTGCTTTGGAGCCACAACGATTCTGATAATTCGAGTCGCTTTTATGGATTCGATACCTTGACGGGATTGATTAGCAGATCTGTTCTAATTGAAAATTCGCCACAAATTGATTGGGAGGATATGACCAAAGATGAATCTCATTTCTACATCGGCGATTTTGGTAACAATGCAGGAACGCGCACCAATTTGAAAATTCTAAGAATTCCTTTTGATTCCTTGACTGGAAATCCGCTTGATACAGTTCAAGCTGTGTTCATTCAGTTTTCGTATCCCGATCAAACAGATTTTAGTGGTGTAAATACTAACCATAATTTTGATTGCGAAGCGTTTGTGTTCTTCGAGGATAGTCTCCATCTTTTTTCCAAGAATCGTTCGAATGGTTATACCAAACACTATGTTTTGCCAACGACTCCAGGAACGTATGTTGCAACATTTATTGATTCTGTTTTCGTTGATGGTCAAATCACAAGTGCGGCATTTAGTTCCGATTCCATCTTGTTGTTAATTGGATACAAACCACCAGCCTATTCGCCTTTTGCTTTTTTAGCGTGGGATTATCAGCAAACCGATTTGTTTTCAGGAAACAAACGCCGCTTGCAGTTGGGAAGTGTTTTAACGATGGGACAACAAGAAGGGGTGTGTTTTTCTTCAGGCAAAAAAGGATTTATTTCGTCCGAACAAGTCACAGCCTTGAATCAAGTGTCGCGCTATTTTTCGTTTGACTTAAGTTCTTTGATTGTTTCCACAGTTGGAATGAACGAAGATGAATCTCATCCATGGAGCATTTATCCAAATCCATTTCAAGAAACGATTTTTATCGAAGGAGTGAAATTAGACGAACTCGATGAAATTCGTTTTGTCAACGCATTGGGAGTTTCGTTGCACTTTACATTAAATCAACTTGATGATGAAACTATTGAATTGAACACAGAACAACTATCGAACGGTTGTTATTTTCTTTCGTTTGTAACGAGAGGAGAATTAGTTTATGTTAAGGTTTTAAAAGAATAAATCCTTCATCTCGGTTCTCGATTCTCGGCTCTCGATTCTCTAATCACTAGTTTCTAACATCCATCCGTATACGCCATTCCTTCGGATACAAATTATTAAAACGATTGCCCAAATGTTTAATCCAACCCAAGGGTTCATTTTCAAAAGTAATCAAACGATAGCCTTGTGTTCCTGCTAATGGAAATGTATCGCCGTGTAAATAGTTCAATGCTTGTTGACGTTCAAGATCAATTCGTTCTTTGTAAATGCACAATTGTGGATTCAATGCCAATTCTTCGTTGGGAATAATTCCTTTGCGTGATACATCGCCTATGGTTGTTCCCATTTTTTGCAAACGCATTTGTGCTTGAACATGCAACATGTTTTCTTCCATTGCTGTTGGAAGGGCCAGTAATTTATCGTTCCAATTTAAAACGATTGTCTCGGATAAATCGGCATAAACTGGAATATCTAATAAATCTTTTTGTAGACGAAATTCTGGCTTGCGCGTAAAGCGTTGACGTTGTAACTTTTCATCACCTTTCTGAACCACCGCAACAAAAAATCCTTCTGTTTCAGTTCGTCCTGGCAAGCAATAATGTCCTATTCTATTTCGACCAGAAGCAATTGGACTTGGTAACTCCATTTGAATCAGTTCTGCTCCCAATTCTTCCACCATCCACTCAACGTTTTCTTCGTTTTCATTGGTGTTAAAGGTACACGTCGAATAGATCAAGTATCCACCTGGAACCAGTGCGTCCCAAACATCTGCTAATATTCGTTTTTGTCTTCCGCAGCACAATTGAACATTGTCTTCAGACCATTCTTCACGAGCTTTTTCATCCTTGCGAAACATTCCTTCACCCGAACAAGGTGCATCAACAACAATTAAATCAAAAAATTGCGGAAGGCGTTGAAAATCCTTTGGGTCATTGTTTGTCACAACGGAATTTGCATATCCCCATTTACTCATGTTTTCCTTCAGAATGCGCGAACGAGCTTGAATTACTTCATTGCTCACCAACAATCCTTCACCGCCTAAATAGGATGCAATCAAGGTGCTTTTTCCACCTGGCGCAGCACATAAATCCAATACTTTTGGGGCAAGGGGAAGTTCAAGTTGTTTTAACAAGCTATCCAATACCATGGAACCAGCTTCTTGCGGATAATATGCACCTGCATGAAACAATGGGTCCAACGTAAACGATGGGCGTTCTTTCAAATAAACTCCATTTTCACACCACGCAATTTCTCCGATGACATCTAAATCCGAACGTTTCTTCAAAGGATGAAAACGCAAGGAAACAGGTGCTTGTGCATCAAGTGCCATCAATAAATGTTGACCTAGAAATAGATCTTTCTTAACACGCGCTTCAAAGGCGGATGGAAATGGAATACTCATGCTTCAAAATTAGTCAAAATCTGATGATTTTGAATTCATGAATTACAAATCACAAATCACAAATTACGAATCATGAATCATAAATAGGAGTTCATTAGAACGACGCAAGCTTCTCCTTCTTAAACAACTTGCGATACGTGTCGTAGATGAAACTCAGTTTCTTTTCGTCGTTTGGATAATGACGGTAGTAATGACCTGGGAGATTTAAAATGGCTTCAAATTCTTCCAAGGAAACACCAAGTTTCTTAGCGATGTAGATTTTTTCTTCTAGAACCTTTTCGTCGTTGTAAGGTTTTGCCTTTAACTGTTCGATGGCATCTTCACGCGACATCTCACCAGTACAAATTTGCGATGAGAATGTTGCTCTGCGGTAATCGATTCCGAATTTATTGAAGAGATAATACGATTGAATGAAACCAGTATATTTAGATTCATAGTGCTTCCCACCATAATATTTCCAGTCCAATTCATTGCGCAATAACTCCATTGCTTCATCCTTCACAAAAGGAACATAGTTCAGTATGTAAACCATTTTAATTCCTTTGATGAATTTATAATACATCTCTTTTTGGAATCCAAATGTTGGAAATTTACGCAATTTAACTGTTCCAAATTTCTTTTGAATGTGATTGAAATAGGTTAAATCTTTCGCATTGTAATGCCACGTTTTTGGTAAAATCCCTTCTGTTGCAAAGTTACCACCACTGATAATGTATTTCACACCATATTTCGCGGCAACTTTGTGCAAAGCAGCAAGAATAGCAATATCTGTAGGCGTATCAGCTTCTGGAACCGATGCTTTCAAAAAGGCCAATTGCAAATCTTTGAATTCTTCCCAATCCAATACGTAACTTTCGTAATCAACATTGAGTTTTTTCGCGATGTTTTTGATGTTCATTACCGCTTCTTCAGAATTCCAACCATTGTCCATGTGAACGCCGAGAACACGTAAGCCCATTTTTCGACAAAGATGTGCTGCGTAACTACTATCAATACCACCACTTAAACCAACAACACAATCATATTCTTTGCCTTTGCCGTCTTTTTTCATACGTTCAACCCAAGCGGCTAATTCAGCATCGCTTTTGGCTCCTTGGTAATTGTGAAGTGCTCTGGTTTGAATGAATTCGGTGCAATGGTTACATTCTCCCTGGTCATTAAATCGAATGTCCGGATCAGTAGTATCCATTAAGCAACGGGTGCATTGCTGATAAGCGCTTGAATTCATAGAGTACAAATGTAACGAAGGATTACAGAATATCGTTCTGAAAATGCAGGAAATATTCAATTTTAGAGTTAAATTGAATAAATGAGTTAATTCACCGATTTTTTAGCGGTTTTCATCGAACGTCATCTCTTCTTTTTCAGGATAAGAAATTAAAACACCACGCTTTGTTCCTTGGTAAACGAACATACTTCCACCGGCTAATCCATTGGCGAATCCTTTTTCGAAACCATCTTTTAAATGTTGCATATTCCCAGCACCACCAAGCGCAATGACTGGAATCGAAACAGCTGCTGAGATTTGTTTGATTAAATCAAGATCGTATCCATTCATTTCACCATCTTTTTCTATCGATTGTAGGATGATTTCACCGGCGCCTTTTTCTTCCATCAGCTTAGCAAACTCAACAGGGGAGAAGCCACTTGATTTGGTCCCTGCCATGGTCCAGGTTTGCAAACCGCCGAACAATTTCTTTTTCACATCAATGCAAATAGCAATCGTTGAAGCGCCAAATGTTTCTGCTGCTTCAGCTATAAAATCAGGATTTTCAACAGCGTAAGAATTAATCACCACCTTTTCCGCTCCTGCAGCGATAATCGAACGAATATCTTCCAAGGAACGAATTCCACCTCCAACAGCAAACGGCATATTTGCTTCTTCACCAACATCTTTCACAAAATCCAACGAAATTAATCGCTTTTCCTTCGACGCTTCAATGTCTAAAAACACCAATTCATCTGCCTTTAAATCGTTATAAATTTTTACAGCATTAATTGGATCACCAATGTATTTTGGATTCTTAAAACCAATTGATTTCACTAGTACATTTCCTTTGAGCAGAAGAACGGGAATTACGCGAGGACGCACTGAGGAAGAGGATTTTTTTTCAGGATGCGAATTAGAAGTGTTGCCTTCGAGAGCCTCAGTCAACGGGAGAGTCTCTACTCGGTGGCTGAGGCTTTCGTGTTGGGATAAGTTCGCCGTATGGCCCTCGATTGGGTGGCTGAGGTTCTCGAATTGGTGGCTGAGGTTCTCGAAGCCACAGAAATTCTCAAGTAACTTCATCCCCACATCATGACTCTTCTCCGGATGATATTGAAACCCATAAATATTTCCTTTTGAAACGGCTGAAGCGAAACGCGTTCCATAATCGGTGTAATTTAATACGTCGTTTGAATCTTTCGCTTTCATGTAATAGGAGTGAACGAAATAGAATTCCGAATTCTCAGGGATATCCTTCATTATTGGCGATTCTTTTTCAATCGAAATCGTGTTCCAACCTGTATGCGGCACTTTGAAGCGCAAAGTATCTTCAAATGAAAACTTCACAACTTCAGCATCAAACCACCCAAGGCCTTTTTCTCCACTCTCGGTTCTCGATTCTCGACTCTCTTTCGCCATCAACTGCATCCCCAAACAAATTCCTAAAATCGGCGTTTTCTTTACAAGTACCGCTTCATTCAGGGCATCCAAAAGATTCATTTCGCGCAAATTCTTCATCGCATTTCCAAAATGTCCTACACCAGGTAAAATCAACTTTGTGGCATTTAGAATAATTGCTGGATCTGATGAAATAACAGCATCCACTTTCAAACGATCAAGTTTTTTCTTAACCGAATGAAGATTCCCCATATTATAATCTACGATGACAAGCATATTGTTAAATCGATTTTATCAGTTCGGCCAATTTTTCCACTTGGATTTTTCGTGAGTAGTTTTCAACTCCAATGGAATCGCATTTAATTTGACCCGATTCCTGAAACTCCGCATACAATTCGTCTAAGATTTCCAATAGATGAATAGAATCGCGAACGATAACGCCTGAGTTGGTTTTGTTGATGATATCTATTTGTGGTGTAATATCCGTTTCAATCGAATGAAAATAATACCGATCTTTTAAGGCTTCAGCTTCTTGACTCTTCTCATAACACAAAAGGATTTTACGTTTCAATCCAAGATAATCATAGATTTTTGTACCAGTGAATTGATAATAATTGAACAAGAGCAACACGTTGTCCTTTGCTAATTGCTCTAGCAATTCTCCATTCGGCAGCTTCGCTATTAGTTTAATTTTGGGTGAGAGCTCTTTAAATTGTGAATGAACCAATTGG
>CAJAVU010000071.1 GCA_903945495.1 uncultured Flavobacteriales bacterium
ACAGAGAAGTTAAGCCTGCTTGCGCTGATGGTACTGCCCTTTTGAGGGTGGGAGAGTAAGTCGACGCCGCTTTTTAAACCCTTATCAGTTTTCTGGTAAGGGTTTTTTTGTTCATTGTAATTAAGAAACTAATTTGGCATTAATGCTACCTATATATTGAAGTTTTTTTGATTTCTTTTATACTGCTCATATTTTAAATATGATGTACCTTTGACTATGAGATTTTCCTATTTCAATTTTTGGGTTAGAAATGTGAGTTTATTCTTAGGATTTTGTATCCTGGGCTTAATTACTTTATTGATAGATAAAACCTATTTAATATATGATAAGCAACAATTCTTTCAAATTACATTTAAGTGGGGGATTGTTTTCTTAATCGCTCATCTTCAAGTGTACCTGCATAATGTCTATTTGTATCAAAAGTTTTTTAGTAAAAACAATATCAAATATATTTTCGGTACAATCGGGCTGTTTATAAGCTATTTTTTAATTAATTATTTCACACCTTTCAAGTTTGTGCAGAATGCTGATATCGTTACCATGTGTATTTCGATATTTTTAATTTATGTGGTAGGTCTGGGATTTTATTACGCGCACAAGAATATATTGGAAAGGAATTTACTCTTTCAAAATGAATTGATTGGTCGAGATGAAGAAATTCGACACCTAAAAGCTCAATTGAACCCGCATTTTTTGTTTAATGCAATGAATAATTTGTACGGCACTGCATTAACAGATCCAAACGAAACACCTGACAAAATTTTGGAATTATCTGATTTATTGAGATATCAAATTGAATCTTCTAAAAAGGAAAATGTAACGTTAGATGAGGAGATTCAATTTATTCAAAAATACCTCAATTACGAGCAAAATAGAATTCCAAAGTTGAAGATTGATTTCAAAACAAATATTTTTTCCAATCAGGTTTTGTTATCACCGATGCTTTTTATGCCTTTCATTGAAAATGCTATTAAATATTGTTCCCAAACGGAAAAACCCATGTTTATTTTAGAAATTACTTCAGATAGAAAAAATCTGGATTTTAAAATAATTAATAATTTTAGTGGTGATAGGCGTAAATTTTCTGGAACTAATACGGGACTGTCAAATACTAAAAAACGATTGGAATTGATGTATAAAAAACGCCATTCTCTATTAATTACTGAGTCTGATGATTTATATACTGTAGATTTGAATATACGCTTTTAATTTTTCACCATGAAATACACATGTTTAATAGTCGATGACGAGGCACCAGCCCACAAAGTGTTGCATGCGCATATTTCAAAAACGGAAAATCTTGAAATTGTTGGGGATTGTTATGACGGAATGGAGGCTTTAGATTTTTTATCTAAAAATAAAGTAGATGTAATTTTTTTGGATATAGAAATGCCTAGATTAACAGGTTTGGAATTACTTCAATGTTTGCCTTATCCAACAATCGTAATTTTAACTACAGCTTATTCTAACTTTGGGTTCGAAGCCTATCAAAATGATGTCGTTGATTACATGTTGAAACCAATTTCTTATCCAAGGTTTCTTAAAGCCATTAATAAGGTACAAAACATACTCGGCAATAAAATTGATGTTACGAAAGAAATTGTCGAAATAGAACTTAAACATGATGGTGTTATGAAACACATTCGTGTTGATAATATCTTATACATTGAAGCTGTAGGGAATTATATAAAAGTTCATTTAAAGAATGAAAGGCCCATTTTAGTTACACAGACAATGAAGTACATTACTTCGTTGTTACCAGCGACTACATTCACAAGGATACATAAATCCTATATCGTACAACGATCTGAAATAACTGAAATAAAAAAGACAGTGCTAACACTGTCTAATTCTATTTCTATACCTATTGGTAGAAAATATTCTGTTTTATTGGAAAAATAATTTATTCTCTCCCCATTTTATATAGCATCTTTGTGTGCTGATAAAGGGCGTTTAAAAACGTTTTCTCAGCATGGTAAGGTACATTGTATTCCGCAGCAGTTGCTGAAACTATTTTAGAAATTTCTGGATAATGTACATGCGAAATTGCAGGAAACAAATGGTGCTCAACCTGAAAATTCAAACCACCCACAAAATAAGTGATAAACCAGCTTTTTGTAGCAAACTCCATTGTCGTGCGCATTTGATGCTCCATAAAGTTGTTCTCTAATTCGCCATCTTGTAAAACTGGAAATTCATTTACATCTGTAACATGCGCCAATTGAAATACCATTGCCAATGTTAAACCAGCCACGTAATGCATAATAACATATCCCACAACCCAATTTAAGAATGTCATTTCAGGAATGATGAAATAAGGGATCAACATATAGCCGTAGTACAATATTTTAGAGATAATGATAATCGTAAGTTCCTTCGCGAAAGTTGTATTTGATAATTTAAAATAACCTTCCTTGTTGTATCGAATAGCTTGGTTGAAATCTTTAACTGTACTCCACATTAACGTCATTAAACCATAGAAAAACCATGCATACAAAAATTGGAATTTGTGAATTTTCTTTTTTGGTTGATGTGGTTCAAATCGCAATAACCCAATTGAAGAAATATCTTCATCATGACCATGAACATTGGTAAAGGTATGATGGATAATGTTGTGTTGTATTCTCCAATTAAGTGAATTTCCTGAAAGAAGACTGATAGAGAAATAACCTAAAATACTATTCAATTTAGTGTTTTTGCTATAGCTACCATGATTCGCATCATGCATCACTCCCATACCAATTCCTGCCATACCAAGTCCCATCAACATTGCAAGTAAGGCCCAAATTAATTTGCTGTCAAAGACATTAAACGTTAATAAGAAATAAGGAACCAAATACATCGCAAACATTACTATTGTTTTGGTGTAGAGATTTAGATTACCCTTTTTACTGATGTTATTGTTTTTGAAATAGGCATCAACGCGTTTTTTTAATTCTTGTTGAAATGGAACATTCGCACCATTGTTGAATTTGGCAGTTTTTACACTCATCTTATATTCATTTTGAACTACAAATTTCAGGAATACTAATGAATACAGCGTGAAAAAAAGGATTAAGGGTTTAGTTATTGAGTAAACGCCGTTCGTCAGTTAACTCCCGCTATCACTAGCTAAGGGATTTGTAATTGGCAATCCATAAGGTGTCTTGAACGTCAGATAGTAATTGCCAAAAGGCGGAATCAATAAAAAAATCTGTATCGATGTTTTTTATTCCATAATTGCGGTACAAATAAAGTTCTTGTTTTGTTGATGGTCTCATTAGTCTTGGACTCCAACCCAATTCATTAGAAGATTTGAAAGGATACGAAGAGAATCGTAGTTTCCATAATGAATCTAGTGGAATGCAATATTCAATTTCCTTAAGTGAAAACGTGTCTACGGCTACTCCGCACAACAAATTTCTTTCTTCAAAAAGGTTTTTCTTTTCGGGATTGTAAATGCTAGGCCATTTCCCGGATGCGTAATAAATAAACTCTTTTTCTGTTAGTGTTTTTTTAAACGCTAACGACCTACCATTATCAATATAACAAATGTAAGTCGTCATTAAAGAGTTTGATTGAAATGCAATACGAACTCCAAAAACACCACGTGGCACAGGTTTAGGCTCCATAATAATAGAGCTTGCAACAAACCAAAGTAAAACTAAGATTGAAAATCTGCGCATTTTAGCATAATAATATTCCAAAATACGATTTTTTGAATGGATTGTTACTTCTTTTTCCTAAAAATGAAATAGATAATAAAAATACTTACTGTAAAATATACGAGTGGAATAATCCAACTTTCTGACAAAAAAATACTTGCTAAAAATCCTGGAATTAGAAAGATAGCCAATAGGTGAAATTTACCTTGATGTTTATTTTCTTTCAAATCGGTGGATAGATAAAGGTGTTATGCAAAAATCTAAAGAGGTATCGTGATCAGCTATGTCATCTATTTCGGCAAATTCTTCAAATAAATGCAAGCCTATTTTGATACATTTGTTTGAGCAGTTTTCTAAAAAACGATCATAAAACCCTTTTCCATAACCAACACGATGTCCTCGTGAATCAATTGTTAATAATGGAATGATTACATAATCGAATTCAGTTTCTTTCAGAACTTTTCCAGTGCTTGGTTCAGGTATACCAAGTTCATTAAGCTTTAATTGACTCGGTGATTCATACACATAATGCTTCATGCTTGAATTCGATAAATTTGATTTAGGAATTCCAATACGTGTGCCGATTGATATTCCTTTTTCCAGAATTTTATAGGTGTTGATTTCTCTGTGCTTTTCAATAGGTAAAAATAAACTGATCGTTTTACCTTCCAATTGAAAATTTGCAAATAGACGTTCACATATTTCCGATGATCTATTATCCAACTCACTAGGAGTAAGTTCTAAGCGCTTTTGTTTGAATAATAATCTTAGATCCTTCTTTTTCATTACATTCCTGGAAACATGTTCTTGGCTGAAGCCATTACTTCTTTTTCGTTTAATTCATTTGCTTTGTCCATTGCTCTTTTTAATGCAACACTCAACAAATCTTCTAAATCTTCCGTCTCCATTAATTTAATGTCGGCATTGATTTTTATCGATTTTAGCGCTCGATTTCCAGTTAACGTAATCACAACTAAACCACTGCCTGATTCGCCATCAACAGTTAAATTGTCAAGCTTTGACTTGCTTTCATCAGCCAATTGCTTCATTGCTGATAATTTTGATAACATATCTGATCCAAACATTATTCAATAATTTTCCAACGATATGAGTAGTTCATTCGTTAGGATTGTTAAAGTTGCTAACTTACTAAAAAACTGTAGCTAAGCAATCAAAATTCAGTTTAAATTAGTTCAACATTTCAGTTATTTACCATGGAAACCAAAAAAAACTTTACATTTGATTCATGAAAAAGAACCTTTCAATTGTAGTTGCCATCTTGGCTTACACTTCGGTTGCATTCTCCCAGGAAGATACCCTGGTTACTGAAACCACTAATGAGGAAGTGTATGAAGAAGAATTTGTTGATTCAAATTTAATAGAAGAAACTTTCCATGGAACGCGCATTATCAGTGGGCATTCAAACGAAACCTTGAGAAAAGGTGTTCTTGAGTTTCGTGTAGAACATCGATTCGGTGATATTGCTGGAACGAATGGAGGAATCCAACAAATGTTTGGTTTTGATAATTCTTCAGATATTAGAATTGCATTCGAATATGGTCTTACCGACAATTTAATGATTGGTATCGGTAGAAGTAAAGGAACAGGTGCTCCTTATCTTTCGTTAATCGATGGTTTCGCGAAATATAAAGTGATTAAACAAGTAAGACATGCAAGCCCGGTTTCAATTACCGCTTTAGCCACCACAAGTTTTTCATACATGAAAGCATCAACAGATATTTCACAGGTTAATGCTTTTCCAAAATGGCAACATCGCATGGCATATTGTACACAATTAAATATCGCAAGGAAATTTGGTGATCGTCTTTCAATGGCCGTAATACCAACCTTGGTTCATCGCAATTACGTAGCGCAAGATGATGTAAACACCTTGTTTTCATTAGGCGGTGCAGCACGAATTGGATTGAATTCTAAAATGGCTGTCTTAATTGAATATTATCATGTTTTTGCCAATGACAATTTTAGAAATTCGCTTGGAAACGAATATTATAATAGCTTGGGAATTGCATTTGAATGGATCACATTCGGACACAATTTCACGGTCAATTTAACCAATTCTAAAGGCTTTGGGGAAACGCAGTTTATTACAAATACTTTTGAAAACTGGACGAAAGGTCAATTTAGGCTAGGTTTTTGTGTAGGAAGAAAATTCGAAAGTGAATAACAAATTAAAATACTTGAAATCATGAACAAAATTATTTATCCATTCGCAGCAGCATTAGTATTATTGACTTCAACAGCATTATCTGTAACAGCAACGGATTACAAACTGAAAGAAGGTCATACGATTCAATTTAAAAGTAAAGATCCTACAGGTGTTTTTAAAACTATGAAGGGAACAATCAAATTTGATGAAGCGGATTTAGCAGGTTCTAAATTTGACTTAACATTTGATGTTTCTTCCATAAGCACTGGAAATGGAATGATGAATAAAAAAGCTCAGACAGCTGAGTGGTTTGATGAAGCAAAATACCCGCAAATCAAATTTGTCTCTTCAAAAATTGTTAAGGCTGGAAACGATTACACCGTTACTGGTAAATTAACAATTAAAGGTGTTACAAAAGATAAAAGTGTTCCACTTAAGGTTACAAAATCTGGTACGGATTTAACTTTTTCAGGAAGTTTTGTTGTAAACCGTATGGATTTCAAAGTTGGAAAAACAAGTGATGCTGTACCAAATAATATGAATATTAATTACTCTATCCCAGTTGCTAAAAAATAGTCGTATGTTCAAAAATATTTTTTTTACAGGTTTAACAGCGGGTGTTTTTGGAACTATAATTAGTGTTGCATACTTCTTTGTTTTCAAATATTCGCCACTTGAAGTAGATTTCTCTGAAAAAGCTTCTATTACTTATCTACTTGGGTTTAATATGATGATAGGCATGATTACATGTTTTGTGTATTTTGCTATTGCCAAATTGATCAAGAAAGAAGGAATCGCGTCATTTATTGTTGGCTTTTTATTAAGTGGTGCAGCTATCGGATTGGCTTTGAAATTTATGTTTACGGTCGATCCACAATTGGTATTCAAAAATGAAAATGCTGAGCTTTACAAGGATTTTTATTATTTTATTTTAGCTCCAATTTCGTTTTTCCCCGCATTGTCTTGGTTTACGTTTAAACCACTATTTATAAAATAAGAATATGAGAAAATTAGGATTATTTGTTGTTTTATCAGCTGTTGTGGGGTTTGGATTTGTGAATTCTTGCGCTAAAGAAAAAGTACCTGTAATTACAACTACTCCAGATTGTGCAGATACTGTTCGTTTTTCAACCCAAATAGCACCAATGATTCAATCAAATTGTATTGGTTGTCATGATGTTGGAGGTTCAGCTCCAACCTTAACAAACTACAATGAGATTTCTACGAATGCTACAGCAATTTTAAGTTCATTAAATGGTACTCCTCAATTGATGCCACAAGGTGGACCAGCATTAAATGATACATTAATTCAACAGTTTACTTGTTGGATTTCTCAAGGTAAATTAAATAATTAATACATAAATATGAAAAAAGTAATTGTTCTTGTTAGTTCCGCAATTGTTTTGATTGGTGGAATGTCTTTAAACCAACAGAGCTCGTTTAAAATTGAAAAATATAAAGCGGGAATGCATAAAAATGCAGCAGGTGCACCAACTGGACAAACAGGTGCGCCAGGTGAAAATAATTGTACTTCTTGTCACTCAGGTGCTGTACAAAGTGGAGCTACTGAAAACACATTAACGGTTGCCCAAGGTTTAACACCTATAACTGCATATGTGCCAGGTGTAACTTATAATATTGCACTTCAAATGACATCTAGTCCTGCGAAAAAAGGTTTCCAAGTGACAGCATTGACATCTGGAAATGTGATGGCTGGATCATTCACTGCTGGTGCAAATACTGCAATCACTGGTACAACTAGAAAATATGCGAATCACAAAAGCACAAGTAATACAAGTGCAACTGTTGCTTGGTTATGGTCATGGACAGCTCCAGCAACGGATGTTGGACCAGTAACTTTTTACGTAGCAACAAACAAAGCAAATAATAACTCAAATGATAATGGAGATGTTATTTACCTTTCAACACACGTGTATAATTCAACTTTAGGTATTGAAGAGCAAGAAAATAGTGTTGCAACAAATTTCACAGCAGGATATTCAGCTGATAACAAAAGTATCGTGATGAATTTCAACTCTTTAAATGCGAGTGAAATGTATTTCAATCTTCTTGACTTAAACGGAAAATCAGTTTTTGTTTCAAATCTAGGAAACGCACAAATTGGAGATAATAAACAAAGTGTTGCACTTCCAAATGAAATCAAAGCTGGAATTTATGTTGTGAATTTCTTTGTAGGAAATACACCAATGACTTCGAAAGTAATGATTCAATAAGAGTCATTCTACTATAGTTGAAGAGCCCCGCACATCCGGGGCTTTTTTTATGAAATTCGTTTTGTAACTAAATCGTTGACTTTTTTGTAGAATTGATAAGGTTGGTAGGTGCGCCACTCGATATCTTCTAATTCACCTCCCATAACAAAGTAATGATCGATATTGATACGCTCAAATTCATTGATTACGTGGTCGTGAAAATTTACCATGGCAATCCATCCATCTTCAACATCATCAAACCATTCTTCATAATAACAATCATCTGAATAATGAAAGTTTAAAACATTCTCACCGATCAGAATAAATTTATTAATGCCTTCATCCATTATTGGCTCGATAATATCACGTTTGAAGGTCATGATATCATTTTCAATGGCGTCGTTCCATTCACCAATTAATTCGATTATAGCAAATTGATCTTCGTATTCGCAATACAGAATCTTGATAAAGAGTGTTGGTGAACCTATTTCATCCCATTGTGGATGGATGTAAAAATTATAAACAGTATTGTCGAAATTGAATTCACTATATTCCCTCTCATAGAAAGGAGAAGATGGATCTTCTGACGCAATATACTGGTTTCTCCAACCAAAAAAGGGCTCAATTAAATGCATGTTCAAAAATAGTGAACTTGGCACATTATATGCTATGTCGACGTGAAATAAATTATACGTATTTTTGATTTGCATTGTCGTGTTCAATGTGCTTGACCTTAAAAAAATAATATGAAAAAGATTTTTGGATTTTTAGTTTTAACACTTGTTTTAGTGTCGTGTGGAGGAAATAAAGATGGTAGACCTTTACAAGATTATGTATCGTCATTCCTTAATGGAAACGAATCTATTGTTGCTTTCGGTAAAGCTGATTTAAATACCATATTGAATAAAACTGAATATAAGAAAATCCCAAAACTTGGCGTAGCTATTGATGTTGAAATTCAAGAATTCAAAAGAAGTTTAAAACTTGAAACACCTGTCTTTTTTGCAATTGAAGGACCTTTAGCTGAAGACGGAACGCCGAAAACAACCTATGCTTTTTTCGAGGTAACAAATGCTGATTCTTTAGTCGGAAAATTGAAACATCAAGGATTCGATATGAATAAGGAAGGTGATGTAGATTATTTTCAAAGTGGAGATGTTAGTCTTGGCGTACGAAACAATTTAGCGATTTTAATCACGAAAAAAGAGGAGTTTGATGGTAAACAGATGTTAACTGAGGCATTTGATAAAACAACGAATGATGTTTCGGAAGGAAAAATAGATGAATTATTAGCAGCGAAAGGCGATGTTGTTCTAGGAATGAGTGTTGCCAATTTATACAAAACGTCAAACACTGATTTATCGAAACTTAGCAAAGACAAACAAGATGAATTAAATGAAATGGTTAGTGATTCGTACGTTCAAACTGCTTTGTCATTTGAGAATGGAAAAGTTGTGATCGAAACGAAAAACTTGTTTTCTGAAGAGTTAAAGAAAAAAATGTTTTTCAAAAAAGACGCATCAGCTGGAATCGTAAAAAAACTTGGAACGGGTAATCCTACTTTGGGATTTGCGATGAATCTAGATATGAAGAAAATGCAAGCCTTTATTGATGAATATGCTCCAACTGCCATGAGTGAAATTGGAGATATGCTTGGAGGAGAATTTCAAATGGCATTGGCAATGGGAGGTAAAGACGGTTTAGCAGGTTTATTAAGCGGTGAAGTTGGAATTGTGATGGTTGGAAATTCAAATCCAAATGAAGGAATGTCAGATTTCAATATCTACGTTGGAATTGGTAAAAATGGTCAAATGTTTGCGAATGGTGCAAAGAGCATGTTGGAAATAGGAATGGCGAAAGTTGATTTGGATTCAAAAGGAATTGCAGCATACAGTAATGCTAGTTATATCCCGCAAGCTGGTAAACGATTGAATGTGCCAAATGGATGTGACGTTTTTGGTAAAAAAGGAATCACTGCTTTCATTAATTTGGAAGGAGTTGATTTATCTTCATTCGAATTCGAAGAGGAAGCAAAAGTGATTTATCTTGTAAAATACATTACGTTTGAAATGGATGAAAATGGAAGTAAAATTGTGATCCAAGCGAAAGACGGAAAAGAAAATATGTTGAAACAAGCGATGGATGTTATCGTTGAAGAACTTTCAGGTAAAATCGGAAACATGGCAATTTAATAGTTCAGTGTAAGAAACAAAAAAAGCCCCGCACATGCGGGGCTTTTTTTATGGGAATAGGTTTCTTAATTGAATGCCATACAATCAAAAATATCTTCGCATTGCTCGTAAACCATTTCATGAAGAATTAATTGAGAAGCCAATGCCAATTGCGTGTAATTTTGAGAATTGTTACCAAAATCGGCTGCTGAAGTAATCCACATTTGAGTTATCAATTCTTGAGATCCTTCTTTTGGATTTATTTTGTTGACAACTGCCGCTACATTCATCGAACCTGCATGATACACGTGTAACACAAATAAGCGAAACCATAAATCAGATTCATTATACGAAATATTGTGCGCTTTTAATATTTTCTTAGCCTCTGGAATACAAACGCGATTCAATAAACGTGCGGCACCGTAGGCAGAACGATCAAAGTCTTTACGTTCATCAATAGTCGAATTAACTGTTAATCCTTGTGCACGTGCAACAGAAGGCATTAATTGAAAAGCACCGTAGGCTCCAACACTCGATTTTTTTAATTGCCCAGGACTTTCAATCAACAAAATTGCTTGTGCATACCAAGGGTCGCAACCATATTTTTCAAATGCTTCAACACCTTTCGATAAACTTGGATAGACTTCTTTGAACTTATAGAAGTCATTCTTTCCTGTTGTAACGTTAATTTGAGTCCCAGCTGCCAATTGATACGCTGTGCGTAAACTATCCTTAAAAACGGCTTTTTTCGCTTCTGTTTGTTTAGACCAATCACGAATTGACATTTTAAGCAGCACAGTTCTAGATTCCGCAATATTTATAAGACACGAATCTGGCGATAGGCGCATAATTTGCTTCCAAAATTGTGGTTGAGGCAACATGTCCCAGCGATCCTCAAAGATTGATTCGGCATGCATTAAGGTATTCAATGAGTTGTCATTGTATACTTCAATTTTCTCATGATCCCATGATTTGTCTGTTTGAGAAAAAGTGAAAAGAGGCGAGGAGAGAATCGCCAAAGAAATGAGTTTGCGCATGATTTCTGGTTATAACAGTTCTTGAATTTACAATTTAAATGTGTTTTTGCAATCGTTTTTACAGTTTTTAACAAAGACTTTCTTCAAAACGTGTGAAATAACCTTGGTTACATTTGTCACGTAAGCTTGAAATTTTCGTTGTAAATTTGCATATGCAAGTGCTCAAAAAAATTTTAGGATTCCCGTTAATTCTTCTTGTAAAGATTTATCAATACATTATTTCACCGATTTTCCCGGCTACTTGTCGCTACACGCCAACATGTTCACATTATATGATTGAAGCAATTAACGTTTGGGGGCCGCTGAAAGGAACGTATTTGGGTTTAAAACGAATTGGCTCCTGCCATCCGTGGGGAGGTCACGGACATGATCCCGTTCCAGAAAGGAAAAAGAAAAGCGTAAAATAAAAAAGGTTGAAAATCTAGTTTCAACCTTTCTTGTTTTTAAATAAATTCAATCAAATCTTCTTTGGATTTTCTTACTTTTTTGAAATGCTGATTGGCATCTTCTTCTGAGCGATACCCGATTGGACAAACCAAGGCAGCATGAAGGTTTTTATCTCTTAAACCAAGAACTTCATCATAGCCAGCAGGATCAAATCCTTCCATTGGTGTAGCATCAATTTTTAAATCTGCACAAGCATGTAACAATTGGCCTAAAGCAATATATGCTTGTTTACTGTTCCAAATTTGTTTTTTCTCTGCGTCAAGTTTACTAATAGTGTTTTTCATGAAATCACCAAATCCTTTCAATGCTCCTGGTTCAATTCCTCGTGCATCAGCAGTATTGGCAACATGCGCGTCTATGTGAAGGTCGTTGATATCTAAATATGAACATAGAACGATCAAATGTGATGCATCAGTAACTTGCGTTTGTCCCCATGATTTTTCTTTTAATTTCTCACGGATCTCCTTGTTTTCAATTACCAAGAACTTGTATGGTTGTAATCCATAAGAAGAAGGAGTTAATCTCAAAACTTCTAATAGGGTATCTAAATTCTCTTGAGAAACTTTTTTTGAACTGTCGAATTTTTTTGTTGCGTAACGCCAGTTTAAATTGTCAATAATTGTTTTCATGTATGTTGTGTATGTATTTAAAATGCCATTGGTACTTCGATGGCAACGATCGTACTTTCGTTCATTGCTTCTACTGAAACAGATATAGTATCCCAAACACCTAAAGCGTCTCTTTGTTTTAGGTGTTGTCCTGAAATATTTGATTCACCATCTACTTGCATGAAGTAAACACCATTTCCTTCTTTTTTTAATTTGTAATCAAGAGTTGTGTTTTTATCTATTTTTGCCATTGTAATCCAAGCATCTTGATGAATCCACGTTCCTTCATCGTCAGTTGACGGACTCACCAATTGCAAGAAGTTATTTTTCATGCCTGATTGATCCATTTTAAATTGATCGTATCGAGGTTCAACATTTTGTTTGTTGGGAAAGATCCAAATTTGAAATAAATTTAGTTCTTCTTTTATTGGATTCAATTCACTGTGTAAAATTCCCGTTCCAGCGCTCATTACTTGAATTTCACCAGCTTCGATAATCGATGAATTTCCCATACTGTCTTCGTGTTTGATAGCACCTTTTAGCGGAATAGTAATAATTTCCATATTATCATGCGGATGTTTGCCAAATCCAGCATGCCCAGCCACGATGTCATCATTTAAAACTCTGAGTGCGCCAAAATGTACTCGATCCGGATTGTACCAACTTGCAAAACTAAATGAGTGTTTTGCATTTAACCAACCATGATTCGCATGTCCACGGCTTTCTTCTGAATGAAATATTGTTTTCATAATTGTCTATTTTATCTAGAGGAAATGTGTTTTAACGTGTCAAATGTTTACCTCTATGATTGTTTGTTCGACAAAGATACTAGTTTTAATTGAAATAAATACCATGGTAGATAAAATTTAATAAAAAAGCCCGAAAATTACTTCCGGGCTTCTTGCCTCTGCTATTATTTTTTCAATTCTTCTAATTCTTTCTTCAATTGTTCCACTTCAGCATTCAATTCTTTGATTGCTTCAATCATAACTGGTACCAACTGAATATAATCAACTGTTTTATATACCGTATCATCACCAGCATTATTAAAAATTGCTTTTTCGCTGACCATTTCTGGGAAAACAACTTGTAAATCTTGAGCGATAACACCGTATTGTTCACGTTTTTTAAATTGCAATTCACCTCCAATTTGTTTCGTTGGGGTAGTGATCGTGTAATGCGTTCCTTGAATTAAAGCCAATTTATCCAATGCGCCTGTGATTGGTACAATGTTCGATTTTAGTCGTTTGTCGGAAACAGTAAACCAGCCGCCGCCAGAATATCCTGAACCATCTACTCCCAAATCAGCTGTGAAATAACCAGCCCAACCAGTTGTAACATTGCTTGTTTGTCCATAGATACCATTGTACCCGTAACCATACGTTCCAATAGCCAATGATGGAGCGGTTCCTGTTGCTGCATTGTTGTTATAACCATAAACACCAAATCCTAGAGCGCTTTGAGATGTTCCAACAACTCCATTAAAACCGATTCCTGAAACACCTGAACCTCCTGTTGTGCGTAAGTTGGATCCATAAACAGCCGAAGCCCCAGTTGCAGTAGATGGAATTTGACCTGCAACACCGTAACCAGCACCAGAGTTATTTCCTAAAATAGCTGAATTCGTTGCTGTAGAACTGTTTGTATTTCCTTGAATGGCTGCAAAAGTATTTGCGGCACTTGTACTTTCCGCTCTTAAACCAACACCAACACCTGAAATATTCGCTAATACTGCCGTTGAGTTGGTAACACCACTATTTACTTCTAATCCAGTAGAATTTGTTCCAGAATTGTTGATTTGAACGGCTCCTGCATCTGTTGTTATTGTTCTTCCTAATCCAGCACCGCCTTGGTCATACGATTGATCTAAGGTGTTTCCTGATCCACTTGTCAAGGTCACAGAGTTTCCGCCACTAATGGAAAGTGTTGATCCTACTAAACTCAAGGTTTGAGCATCTGTTCCTGCTGGACCTTGTGGCCCTGTCAAACCAATTGGCCCTTGCGCACCCGCAGCACCTGTCGCTCCAGCCGGACCTTGTGGACCTGTTGGTCCTTGAATTCCTTGTGGTCCAGGAGTACTACTACCACTTGTTTCAGCATATAATGCGTAAGGAACAGATAGCAATTGAGTTGTGCCCGAAATTGTATACGTCGATCCACCAGTTGGATCCGTTTCTGTTTTCAAAAAGAAAGGACCGTTTGCCCAATCAATTGTTGTGAAATTACCAGAAAGCAATGTTCCGCCTCCAATTTGAACCGTTGCTAATCCATTTGCATTTGTATTTGTCGTGTGCGTTTCTGCGTAAATAACAGTTCCAGTTGAAGAACCTTGTAAAACGCTGATTTTCATCCCAACGGATGCGCTTGTTACGAGTTGATTAGATGTATTTCTCACAACTGCTTGATAGGTCATCTTTTGCGGTGCTTGAGCGAATGTGTATGCTGACAAACATAACGCTGCAACCAATATGTAAAGTTTTTTCATGATTAGTGTTTTAAGATCTTATATGTTTTAACTTGATTTTCGTTATTGGATATTAATAATTGATACATACCAGGAGCACAATTCTCAAGGTTTAAAAGTGCAGTTCCAGAGAAAGGGGTTCTCGAAATAATGGTTTTGCCATTCATGTCCGATAAAGCATATACCAAATCATTCTGCGCATAATTCATGACAGTAAGTTGCACCTCATTCGTTGTTGGATTTGGTCCCATGATTAATGAAAAGTTTCCTTCCAATTCATTGATGCCAATGACAGAATAAAATTCACAAGGTTGCTGAACTCCTTGGTTCAAGTTTCCATTTGATCCACTATTTGACGCATAATCAATTTGACCAATCGAAAAAGAAACAATTCCTCCTGAGCCAGATGCATCTCCACCTGAGGGTAATGTATTGGATTGGGCAAGTAACAAATTAGACGTGCAAACGGTGAAAACAAGCAGAGTGTTTTTTCGTAGTAGCATTATCATTTATTTAGTGTTACTAATTTATTAAAATTACTTGATAAGTGGTACATTTTATTCCTGATAACAATCATATTTTTATTGACAATTATAACCTACATTTGGTCTAATTATTTAGTTTATGAAAAACATTGGTTTTATCTTATTAATTGTGCTTTTCGCGTCATGTGGAAAAGAGCGAGAATCAACAAAACCTTCCCATGAAGAATTGGTAGAAGCTGTTTATTCGAGTGTTGTTATTGAGCCCGTTGATGCCTACAAGGTAAATTCGTCAATAACAGGATACATTGATGAAATGTATTTCAGCGAAGGTGATTTTGTGAAAAAGGGTGATTTGTTGTTTCGCATTTCAAATAAACCAATCGAACTGAATGAACAAAACGCTGAATTAAACTATGAATTATTGAAGGATACATACAGCGGAACAGCAAATTTGATTGAAGAAATGAAGTTGGATCAGAAATCATCAAAAATGAAAATGATGAATGATTCAGTAAATTATCATCGTTTCAAAATGCTTTTCGAAAAAAACGCTTGTTCGAAATTTGATTTAGACAATGCTTCGATGGCCTACGAACTTTCAAAAAACACCTATTTGTCAGTTAGTAAACGCATTGTGCGAAAAGAGAAAGAACTGAAAAATCAAATCAATCAATCTAAAAATAATTTGAATGCTTCTTCCTTAAGAACAAATGATTATTTGATTCGCTCGAATATCGATGGTAAATTATTCCAAACATTTAAAGAAAAAGGGGAATTCGTTTCTATGCAAGAACCGATTGCAATTGTTGGGGATGCAAAATCCTACAAATTAAAGATGTTGATTGATGAAGTGGATATCTCAAAAGTAATTCTTGGTCAAAAGGTTTTAGTAACGCTAGAAGCATACAAAAGCAAAGTGTTTGAAGCAAAAATTACCAAAATTGCTCCTAAAATGGATGCGCAAACACAAACCTTCGAAATTGAAGCAGTGTTTGTGCAACAACCGTCTAGATTGTATATGGGACTAACAGGCGAAGGAAACATAGTGATTAATGAAAAGAAAAAAGCATTGGTTATTCCAAGAGAATATTTGTTACCAGGAAATAAAGTAGAAACTGAAAATGGAATGGTGAAAGTGAAAACTGGTTTATCGAACTGGAGTTTCATTGAAATTGTTTCTGGTTTAGATGAAAACACTATTATTATAAAACCAGAATAGATGAAGTTCTCCCTATTACTTTCAATTTCAAAAACCCATTTGCTCTCCCGCAAGAAGCAAACGATTATTGCTGCGCTAGGAGTAACGTTTGGGATTGGAACGTACATCATCAT
>CAJAVU010000072.1 GCA_903945495.1 uncultured Flavobacteriales bacterium
GAAATTTTGGGATTCAACCTTATGGAATCATCCATTTAGTTTTTCCAATTGATATTTTAAAAAAGCAAGTAACGGTTTCTATAAATGATAATGGCATTGCTACAAACCAAGTGCAATTTGACTTTGCAAAGAAGGATCTTCAATTTCCAAAAATGAAATACACTAAACAATGATAAATACTAGTAAACGTTCAAAAAATAATTCAACTAGAGATATGGCATGGTCAATGGCCATTTTGCTTTTTATTGAAAGTTTTATCCCGAGTTTCGTGCAGGCATCTCAATTGTCTTTTCATAGAAACGTTGGACTATTTGAATTCAATGAAGTTGAACCATTAAAACAAAAACTTAAAACCCAAAACCAAAGCGAAAAAGAATCAAATAATGCAGATGTTTTCGTTGATTTGAAAACTACAGAATCTTCACTGGTTCCAGGTGGACCTGATCAACCTGAGGTTCAAAGTTTCACACCGATAGGTACGAGTGATATGGTGAATCCTTTTACAGGTGATTTTTCCTATAATATTCCGATTATGGATGTTGATGGGTATCCAATTAATTTGGCTTATTCAGCTGGTATAACGATGGATCAGGAAGCAAGTTGGGTTGGTTTAGGATGGAATCTGAATCCTGGTGTGGTAAATCGGTCTATGCGCGGATTACCTGATGATTTTGATGGAACCGATAAAATATCGAAAGTTTATAACATGAAAAAAAACTGGACAATTGGGTTCAGTGGAGGATTGGGCTATGAGTTTTTTGGTTTTGGGACGAATGACAATTTTACATTAGGTGCAAATTTGGGTGTTAATTATAATAATTATAATGGATTTGGTGCAGATGTGTCTATTTCGCCAGGTATTTCATTAGCAAAATTGAACAAATCAAAGTATAATTTCAGTTTGGGACTCTCAGGAAGCAGCCAGGGAGGAGCCACAATTTCTCCTGATTTAGCAATTGAAAGAAAAAACACATCTGTTAGTAATAGTACAATTGAAACAGTAACAAAATCGTTGAATGTAGGAACATCAATGAATTCGAGAGCAGGAATTGGTGATATTTCTATGCGAATGTCTCGATCTGTGACTCGAACTAAAATGAATTTTAGTGGAAGATTTCCATTTATTTCTTTTCAAAGTTTAGGAACTACAGGTGGAAAGTCATTTGGAAGTACTTTCAATATAGGGATGTCTACTTATACTCCTCAAATAACAATGCCAATGAATTCAACTGGGATAACGTTGTCCTTCAAAGGAGGAGCAGATGCAGTTGGAAATGATCCTTCATTTACGATTTCTGGTTACTACAATGAACGTTGGTTAAAGGAGAAAGAGCTGAGCCAACCAGCATATGGTTACTTGAATTTGGAAAAAGGCCAAAAAAACAAATATGCTTTATTGGATTTCAATCGGGAGAATGATGGACCATTTACTAAAAACACACCTGCATTGCCAATACCAATGCTTACGTATGATATATTTTCGGTTTCTGGACAAGGAGTTGGAGGAAGTTATCGAGGATTTCGTTCAGATTTAGGTTATGTATTTGACCCAACTACTAAAGAAACAAATGTTAGTGCAAGTCTTGGAGCAGAAGTTCATGCGGGTGGAACAGCAAAAATGGGAATAGACATCTCTGGAACTTATTCAAATTCTAAAACTTCGAGTTGGGAAACTTTAAATCAAACAACTATTGGATTTAAGGATGGAAGTACACAATTTAGAGAGGCAAATGAAATGTCTGTTAATACAGATTTAGCATTGTATGAGTCTATCGGTTCAGATAAGCCCGTTTATTTTAAAAATAAATCAGAAGCAAAGCTAAAGAATACGCTTGTTTCTAGTGTGGGAGGTGAATTGGATGAAGTAACTGATTATTCTCGTGATGAAGGATTTAAAAGGAATCAAGTAATTTATACTTTGACACATTCTGAGGTATCAAAAGGATTCGGAATAATGCCTTTGGATTCAAATGCCTTTGCTACAAGTCAATTTGTAAATATCGATCATCATATAGGACAGTTTACAACTTTGGATGGAGAAGGAAGTCGCTATGTTTATGGAATTGCGGCATACAATTTTATGCAAAAAGATGTTTCTTTTGCCGTTGGAACAGGTCCGGACAAAATTGGGAATTTACAGGATTGTTCAACAGGACTTGTAGGTTATTCTTACCCTGAAGATAATTCAACAGATAATCAATACGGAATAGATAACTACTTTAACGCAACTATTACACCTGCCTATGCCCATTCCTACCTCTTGACAGCTGTTTTAAATTCCGATTATATAGATGTTGATAACGTAAAAGGACCAAGCAAGGGGGATTTAGGTGGTTTTATTCGTTTCGGCTATAAAAAAATAGATAATTATCACTGGAGAAACCCAGTTGAATATTCCAAGGCAACTTTTGATGAAGGATTGAATTCTGATAATACGGATGATCGTGCACATTACACTTATGGTAATAAAGAATTATGGTACGTTTCTAAAATAGAAACAAAGAATCATATTGCTATATTCTATACAAGTCCAAGGAAGGATGCACATGCTGTGATTGATGAAAATGGAGGATTAGACGAAAACATTTCAATGATGCAATTGGATAGTATAAGGTTATATTCATTACCCGAATATGAATCAGATCCAGGAAATGCAGTACCGATTAAAGTTGCGCATTTTGACTATGATTATGAGTTGTGTCCTTCGTACCCTCAAAATATTGATGGAGGGATGGCGGGCAAATTAACTTTAAAAGAGGTTTATTTTACGTATCAAAATTCACAAAAAGGAAGACATACTGCTTATAAATTTGATTATGGATTTAATCCAGTCTATGATTTAAAAAGTGTAAATCGATGGGGTGGATATAAACTTAGACCAGAGGCATGTTTAAACATGGATACTGATTCATTAAATCCTAGTGATTTTCCATATGTTGGCTTTGATACATTACAAGAAAATTTATATGCATCAGCATGGAATATTGAAAATATCACCTTGCCTTCAGGAGGAGTAATTCATGTTGATTATGAGTCGGATGATTATGCTTATGTGCAGCATTATCAAGCCAATCAGATGTTTAAAATAATAGGCGTGCAGTTTTCTTCTCAAGGAAATGACGATAATGTTGAAACAACAGGAACTGTTAATGTGACAGGGGAAGTTACAAACTCCCGCATATATTTTGAATTAATTCCAGGAAATGAAGACATAAATTCATATATCAGTGGTGTAGAGAATGTTTATTTCAGAACCTTAATGAAATTTGGAGATGGGCGGTTTGATTTTGTTCCTGGCTGGGCTGAAATTGAAGATGCCTATATTACAAATGTTGGAGGTGTGAATGTTGGTTGTATTCAGTTTAAAGGTACCACATTGATGGATAATGGTAGTGCCATCTATAGCCCAATAGCCGTCGCGGCAATTCAATTTGCTAGACAAAATTTATCACGTATGATTCCACCTTCCAATCAAAACAATTTTAATGGTGGTGCAGGGTATTTGGATAAGTTGAATGCTTTGGCAGGCGCATTCGCTTCTTATCAAGAAATGTTTGTTGGGCCAAATAATCCATTACGAAACGCCACCATAGGAACAGATTTAGTAATTGGTAAAAGTTGGATACGCTTGAAGAATCCGAACTTTAAAAAATTGGGTGGAGGACATAGGGTTAGAAAGATAACCATGATAGATTCATGGGATGTTATGACTCAAAATGCAATGCCCAAAAGCACCTATGGACAACTCTATACTTATACACTGGAAGATGGAAAGAGCAGTGGTGTTGCATCTTATGAACCTCAACTTGGTGGTGATGAAAATGTGTGGAGACAACCAATGGCAAATGACAAGCGAAATCTATTGGCTCCTGATATACGAAATTATCAAGAAACACCATTTGGAGAGGAGTTTTTTCCAGGAGCATCAGTTGGATATAGTCGCGTTACCGTAAAGGATATAAAACCGGCTGGCGTAAGTAGAACTGCAACTGGTAAGGTCGTACATGAATTTTATACTTCTAAGGATTTTCCAACTTTTGTGAAAAATACTAAGCCACATGTTCAGCGTTACAAATTACCGGTATTTGTTTATTTCTTTAATTTATCTATTGATGAAATGTCTGCGAGTCAAGGTTTTGTTGTTGAGAATAATGATATGCATGGAAAGCCTAAAGCACAACTGGTATATGCTGAAAATCAAAATATGCCAATTTCAAAAGTTGAATATTTTTATCATTCTCATGAAGAAATGGATGGGACCATTAAGGTTAATCGATTGGACAACACGGTAGCGGTTATTAATAAAAACGGAACATCAGGACAAGCGACAATTGGCTTTCTATTTGATGCATTTGGTGATTTCAGAAAAAGTGTATCTAATTCTGTCAGTGCTACGGTTCAAGGAAATTTAAATTATATCATACCAGTTTTGTTAATCCCTATGCTCATACCATCTGGAAATTATGAACGCACTGCTTTTAGGAGTGCAACATTTACAAAGGTGATTGACCGATTCGGGATATTGGAAAGAACGGTTGCAAGCGATTTGGGTTCAAAAGTTGAAACGCGGACATTGGCATATGATTCTGAAACTGGTTCTGCTTTGTTAACTGAAACAGCAACAGATTTCAATGATAAGGTCTATAATTTCACTTACCCAGCACATTGGTATATTGAAGGAATGGGGCAAGCTTATTTGAATATTGATTTGACAAAGACATTTAACACTCCAATTTCAGTTATTAACGGAGTCACGAATTCATTAAACGCAAGTGACGGTTTTTTTGTAGGCGATGAGGTTGGTTATGTTGATGACTATGATGTTTCACGAATAGCATGGGTAATCGATGTTACGAACAATGCAATTAAACTCGTTAACAAGAAAGGAGAAGGGTTAACAACAGGATTAAAAAGTATTAAAGTTTTGCGGTCAGGAAGACGCAATTTACAAACAACTCCAATCGGATCTTTAACGTTACGTTCAAATCCGTTGCAAGGGTTACATTCGAATGTTTTTGATAATGTTTTGCAAGCTGGAGCCGTTGAGTTTACAGAGGATTGGAATACTTTCTGTGAGTGTTTCTTAAACGATCAATCTCAAGTATATAGTACAAATCCATACGTTTTAGGTTTGAAAGGAACCTACCGACCAAAAGCTTCATATGTTCATTTATCTGGAAGGGATCAAACTTTCCAAAATCAGAATTCAAATATTCGTAAGGATGGAGTGTTTACTTCCTTTTTACCCTACTACAGATTTGTTAACGGAAAATGGACCGTATTTAAGGAAAATTGGACTTATACTTCGTCAGTTGTTGAATTTAGTCCATTTGGACAAGCATTAGAGACGGTTGATGCATTGAATCGATATTCATCATCTTTGTTTGGGTATAATCAAAGTTTGCCAATTGCTGTTGCTGCCAATACTCGTTATAAGCAGTTAGGTTTTGATGGCTTTGAGGACTATAATTTCGAGAATTGTTCTGATAATCATTTTAAATTGGTGAGCACCAATACTATTGTATCAACTGAATCTCATAGTGGTAGAAGAAGTGTAAAAGTTACGGCATATGAGCCTTTACTATTTGAAAGTGTTTTGAGTGAAAGTTGCAATGATCCATCGTGTGATTTATCTATTTCACTTTCAGGGGGAGAAGAAGGAGGAAGCGAAGTAATTGTCACTATAATTAATGGTTTACCACCTTATGAGGTAGAGTATGAAACTTTACAAGGAAATCCTACAGTTAGCATTTTGGACTCAACTAATTCACTGAACATTTTTGGAAATGGCACTGCTTATTCTATAAAGGTTAAAGTTACTGATCAAAATGGATGTGTTTACATCCAAACAATAAATTTTTAAATTATGAAATTA
>CAJAVU010000073.1 GCA_903945495.1 uncultured Flavobacteriales bacterium
AGACCGGGAAATCCGGTCTTTTTCAATTTAATAATGTGTTCTTATTTAGTTACATACGATACATCGTAACTAACAGCATAGCTAGATGGGAAAGCAGGTACTAGAACGTAATTTTCTGAAGTGTATTTTTCAGGACAGCTTTCACATTGTGTTACAACAATTTTGTATACAACTGTTTGATTTGCATCATCAATTGTAACTGTTTTGTCATAAAAAGCACTGCAATTGGCAGTAGTTGGGTAGCACAAAATTGTATAATTAGTATAATTAACATTTGTTTTCTCTCCTTCATTTATTCGGATTTGAATATTATTTGCATATGGGTGTCCATTGGTAATAACATAATTCCCACCCATATTTCCAGTTAATGAACCTGACGAAGGATAAAAAACAACTCCACTTACAATTGCTCCGTTATTTGTATCTTCAGTTTCAACAACGCATTTTTTCTTACAAGCAGAAAGTCCCAAAAACAATATTGCAAGCAAGAAAATTGGTAGTATATTTTTAATCGTTTTCATATAAAATAGTGTTAAATAAATTCTGTTCTAATTAAATAGCGGATAAATTTATGATTTTTTACTGAAATCTGAAATTATTTCTTTCTAAGTTCGAAATTTTGCCCCAAATATACTCGTCTAACCTGTTCATCTGCTGCCAATTCTTCAGCTGTTCCAGATTTCAAAATGCTTCCTTCAAATAACAAATAAGCTCGGTCCGTTATAGAAAGTGTTTCTTGTACATTATGATCCGTAATTAAAATGCCTATGTTTCGTTTTCGAAGTTCTGATACAATACTTTGAATATCTTCAACGGCGATAGGGTCAACACCAGCAAAAGGCTCATCTAACAGAACAAATTTTGGATTCGTTGCTAATGCTCTTGCAATTTCAGTTCTTCTTTTTTCCCCACCAGATAATCGATTACCAAGGTTTTTTCGAACATGTGTCAAATGAAATTCTTCTAAAAGTTGTTCCAATTTTTCTTTGCGTTCAACTTTTGACATGTCAGTCATTTCAAGTATTGCCATAATATTGTCTTCAACACTAAGTTTTCGAAAAACGGATACCTCTTGCGGAAGATAACCAATACCCAATTGTGATCTTTTGTACATTGGATAATAAGTAATGTCCTTATCGTCTAAAAAAACGGAGCCTTCATCTGGTTTTACGAGCCCAACAATCATGTAGAATGAAGTTGTTTTACCTGCACCATTTGGACCAAGAAGCCCGACAATCTCCCCTTGGTTCACTTCAATGGTTACACCTTTAACAACGTCCCTTCCTTTATAGGATTTTTTTATTTGATTGGTATATAACTTCACGGTACAAATGTAAGAATTTAAAAGTTTATCGACCATCTTGCTCGAATACCTATTGGACTCATTCCTGGGTCTAGATGTGTGAGGCGCCAAACAAGATCTACTCTACCAACTTTAAATATGTTTTCAATACCCACGCCAACTTCTGCATAGGGTATATTTCCAAATTGTTTGGTGAATGATGGTAGAACCATTTCGGTTGTACTTCTTTCGGATATGGAACCATACGTTATCCTACCCGTTGTCACCAAACGCCATTTTAGTCTTTTGATTAATGGAAGGCGATCGAACAAGATTCCTTCCCAATGGTTTTCAACAAATCCACCAATGTATTGATCTGAAATAAACTCAAAATAATTAAGCTTATTAAAAGTAGACGTAAGTAACCAATAGGATTGATTGCCTTCATGTACTTTTAAAAATGGATAGGCTGTTTTACCAAAAACATATCCTGCATTCACGCCATAACGAATTCTTCCGAGCACGCCAATTTGACGAGTATGTTCCATCGTAAATTCAATTTTTTGATAGTTGTAATCTCCGTTTAATAAGCCTTTTACGCCGAAAATACCTTGTAAAGAAATTATTGGATATTTGGAGCCTACACTTTTTCTATCAAAAACACCAGAAATAAATTCTTCATTTTTAGCCCAACGAATGCGCGCTATAAACTCAGTAGAGGTGATTTTATTCAACGTGTCAAAACTATTTGTTGAAGGATTCGACTTGATATATTCGGTAACACCGATCGGGCGATACTCTTTCCATTCAAATCCACCGTAAACTATTAAATCTTTACGAATGTCTTTTTCAAGATTAATACCTGCTTTTTGGACCATGGTTAATTTATCTAAAGGTCCAGTTCTGAAAAGCGTACCAAATGTAGATCCTATTGCTGCGGCGGTAGGCGATTGCCCTATTTGTTCGATATCGTACAAATAATAGCCAGTCAACATTCCTCTTTTTTTAGGAGAGATATTATATCTAAATGATCCACGGTATTTAAATGTTGAATCACCAAAACCGTAAGCAACTCTTCCTCCAAGTTCTAATCGCTTAGAAAAGTTATTGGATGTGCGAAGAGAAAGTGCTAATCTTAAATCTTCAACGGGGTTCACGCTGATTAAATTGAAAGCGCTGCCAATTTCTATCTTTCCAATTGGGTAGTATCCAGTTGATGCAAAATAGGTTAAATTTTTAAGTGTTTTGAAAAATGGCTCCTTATTAAGCGAGTCAATCATTTCGTCAATTCCTTGCTCTTGAATGTTGAGTGGTTCATGCCGATGCTCCTTCCAGTATTCTGGATTCCTTGATTTCGCGCTGTCTGCAAATTCTACTGTATTGTCGGTATGATAGAATTCATTTGGCCTATCAGTATTGATTTGAAAATTTTCGCGTGTCGACAATTTACGGCCATAAATACCATGTAAATTTGATTTTTCGGTGACCTTAAAATCAACAATCATTTTTTCTTTGGTCAACATCCAAACTTCCTTCTCAACTTGTTGAAAATGGTGCTCAAAATAAAGATTTTGGACATAATTGATGTTCGCATTTTCAGAAATGCTTGCACTAATCTGTTTCACAGCGTATGTTGTGTCGTGAATCCACATTTCGCCATTAAACGTTGCGTCACCACTCCGTTTAGGAACGAATTTCAGTTTGTAACACCATTGGTTGTCAATAAAGGTAGAATCCTCTAAATAAAATCGGTAATAACTCCTTGCGAAACTTGAAACCGGGCTAACGAATGATTTATTGAATAAATTGATCGTATTGTCATACACGTTAATATCGAGATACATGTCTCCTAAAAACTGTTCCAATTGAATATTTTCAATCCCTGAAATCCGTGTTGCTGTTACTACTTCTTTACGTTTTTTTGGATTGTTTTTAAAATAAAAATTGGAAATGGACTCGCTTAAAATAACGGGCAAGAAATTTTTCCCCTTGTCATTAGAATCGAGATAGTCCATGACCAAATCAAGTCGTTTGATAATGCTTTGATCAATTGATTTGTCTCCGAAATTATTTAAGTCAAGTTGGATTTTATTATACAGTTCATATTCATAGGAAAGTAATTTCTCTTTATTGTTTATGTCTTTATGAGCGATTACTTTTTTATGCAATGTGGTTGATGGAAATTCATCAGGAGGGAGAATTTTAACCTCATCAAATTCATTGATTTTATTCGACATTCGAATAGTGTATTCCTGAATTTCATCCTTGTTGACTTTTACAAATTGTGTCAAATAACCAGGGTAGCTAAAAACTAAAGAGTCGGTTGCATAGTACGTTTCGATTGAAAAGTAACCAAGTGTATCCGATAACACGCCGATTTTTGAATCTTTAAACTGCACTTTAACAAACGGCATTCGTTGGCCGTTGTTAGCATCCCATATAGTTCCACTTACTTTTGTTTGTTGAGCAAAAGAGTTATAAGAAAGGACCAGAAGTAAATAAAGAAATAGTTTGTTCATGTATAATCAGTACTCCTAAATTAATGAAAGTGAGCATTAATTTATTTGATAATACTGTCTTTTTTCATATTCTTTTCAACACGTTTAGAAACAAGAATACTCGCTTCGTATAAAAGTACGATTGGAATAGCTACAATGATCTGAGAAATTACTTCTGGCGGAGTGATTGCTGCCGAAATTATTAGCACACCAACAATTGCATGTTTTCTGAATTTTATCAAAAAAGCAGGGGTGATTACACCTAATCGGGTAAATAAATATGCTACCACTGGAAGAAGGAAAAGTAAACCGGTATAAAATATGGTTGACAAAACCGTTCCCAAGTAATCATTTATTGAGAAAATGTTGTTAATTGATTTCGAGATTTGGTATGAACCAAAAAACTGAACGGCCAATGGAGCTACAACAAAATAACCGAAAAGAATTCCAATAAAAAATAGAACACTGACATAGAAAACTATTCCTTTTGCCACTGATTTCTCATTTTGTTTTAATCCTGGCTTAACAAACGACCAAATTTGATAAAAGATAAAAGGAAACGAAAGCACGATTCCTCCCATAATACTCATCATCAATGCATAACTGAATTGACCTGACATGGTTGTACTTTGAAAACTTACAGGAATTTCCTTAATACAAACGCCGAACCATTCGCACAATAATTTAAAGGTGATGAAATCAGTGTCTTTCATAGATAAGAAAAAGAAATTCATGATCCATTCTTGATACCAAAAAAGCAAAGTTGCAGTGATGAGAATTGCAATTGCAATACGCACCAGTCTCCATCTTAATTCTTCAAGATGCTGCAAAAATGACATATTTTTATCTCCACTCATATCGATTGCAAAAGTAATCATTCGAAGTTAATCTGAATGCATTTTGCGTTTATACCGTGTTTTTTTTTATTCGTCTTATTTTTTGTTTATAAATGAACTTATTCGCATAAAAATGTTTCTAAATGCTTAAATTCGTGCTACTTTTTTATTAACTTAGGAGAGTATTCTAAATACCAATTGATGGCAGATAATGATCTTAAAGTTGCACTTCGCAAATATTTTGGATTCGATAGCTTTAAAGGGAAACAAGAAAGTATTATAACAAATGTTTTAGAAGGAAACAATTCATTTGTTATAATGCCAACTGGTGGTGGTAAATCGATGTGTTACCAATTACCAGCATTGTTAAAAGAAGGAACGGCAATCGTCGTTTCACCTTTAATTGCATTGATGAAAAATCAAGTGGATGCAATTCGAAATGTTAGTGATAATGAAGCGGTTGCCCATTTCATGAATTCTTCTTTAACCAAAACGGAAATAACCAAGGTTAAGCAAGATATTCAGGATGGTAAAACAAAATTACTATATGTTGCACCCGAATCGCTAACAAAACAGGAGAACATTGATTTTTTAACATCAGTGGATATTTCGTTTTTTGCAATTGATGAAGCACACTGTATTTCGGAGTGGGGACATGATTTCAGGCCTGAATACCGAAGATTACGTGAGATTTTTGAGAAAATATCCAATGTTCCTATTATTGCGTTAACAGCAACAGCAACACCGAAAGTGCAATACGATATTCAGAAAAACTTGAATATGTTGGACGCGGTTGTTTTTAAATCGTCCTTCAATCGTGATAATCTTTACTACGAAATTCGCCCAAAACGCGAAGTTGAAAAGCAAATTATTCGCTACATCCGAACCAAGGAAGGCAAAAGTGGAATCATTTATTGTTTGAGTCGCAAAAAGGTTGAAGAGCTGGCGGAACTCCTTCAAGTGAATGGAATCAATGCTTTAGCCTATCATGCTGGCTTAGATGCTCATACACGAGCAAAACATCAAGACATGTTTTTGATGGAAGAAGCGGATGTAATTGTTGCAACGATAGCATTCGGAATGGGAATTGACAAACCAGATGTTCGTTATGTGATTCACCATGATATTCCAAAATCATTGGAAAGTTATTACCAAGAAACGGGTAGAGCTGGACGTGATGGAGGAGAAGGTGAATGTGTTGCTTTCTACAGTTATAAAGATATTGAGAAGCTTGAAAAATTCCTTCAAGGTAAACCTGTCGCAGAACAAGAAATTGGCAAGCAATTGTTGAGTGAAATTGTTTCTTATGCAGAAACATCTGTTTGTCGCCGCAAATTTATCTTGCATTATTTCGGTGAGTCGTTTGATGAAAAAGGATGCAACGAGTATTGCGATAATTGTAAACATCCGAAAGAGCGAAGAGAAGGAAAAGAGTTTGTTCTTATGCTTTTAAATGCGATTCAAGATTTACAAGAAATGCAAAAAGCGAAACATTATTGTGCTTATTTGTCAGGGAATGTAACATCGGATATTAAAAGTTATAAGCACAACATACTTCCTGGATTTGGCTGCGGAAAAGAACGCGACGAGCATTTCTGGAATGCAGTAATTCGTCAAGTAATTGTTTCGGGATTAGTATTTAAAGATATTGAAACGTACGGAACACTTAAATTATCGGATGAAGGAAAAGCGTTCATGGCAAATCCTCAATCGTTTAGTTTAATAAAAGAACATGATTTCTCCAATACGGATGATGACGATGCTGGAATCAATTTGGGAGGAAAAGGCGGTGCGTTTGATGATGTTTTATACGATCTTTTAGTAGATCTAAGAAAATCACTTTCGAAACAAAAGAATATTCCACCTTTCGTTATTTTCCAAGAGCCTTCATTGAAAGACATGTGTTTCCAATATCCAATCACAATGGATGAGTTAACAAATATTCAAGGAGTTGGAACTGGGAAAGCAACCCGATATGGAGCACCTTTCTTGGCTTTAATACAGAAGTACGTTGAGGAAAATGATATTGAACGCCCACAAGATATGGTCGTTAAATCCTTGGTAAACAAATCAGGATTAAAAGTTCAATTAATTCAGAATATTGACCGAAAACTTCCACTAGAAGATATTGGTCGTGCCCAAGGAAAATCAATCGATGAAGTAATTGAAGAACTAGAAGCGATTGTTTCTTCTGGCACACGCGTAAATATCAATTATTACATAGATGATATTTTAGATGCCGATAATCAAGAAGAGATTTACGATTATTTTTCTGAGGCTACAACTGATGAAATTGCTCAGGCCTACGAAGAGTTTGACGGTGATTATACCGAAGAAGAATTGCGTTTGATGCGTATAAAATTCATGAGTGAGATGGCCAATTAAGGCTGTTTCACTTTTTTTTCTTGAAAATTAAATTGTTGACTCTTCCAATACTATCATTGTACTCTAATTGTAAATCAGTTTTTGTACAGGTTATTATCCTATATTTGATAGTATCCGTTGGATTGTTGGATGCATCAAATGTGATTACATTCATAAAATCACCTTTTTCAATCATTTCGATAGAACCATTTTCTTGAATTGTGCCATCGTCAGTTTCAAATGAATAAGAAATGTTTGCTTTGAATAAGGAAGGTGACTTATACTTATCAACTTCTGAAAAAGTCATATCACCAGAAGCACTTGCAAAAAAACTTAGACCGTTCGACTCCGTTCGTTTGTAACTTGTAATTTCCCATTGCCCGTTTATTTTTTTTAAAGCACTTTTTTCTTTGTCACAAGAAAAAAGAAAAAGCGAGATCAAAATAAAAAACGATAATCTATTTAACATAAGCTATACGAATTTAAGTGTTCTAAAAAATGAATATTCAAGACTTTATGTGAATACGTCACTTAACAAGTAGTTATTTTATTTTAAAAAACAGACAAACTCATCAATTGAACTCCAACTTTCAACGCTTCGTTGTCAATATTGAATCGCGGATGATGTACACCGAATGTAATTCCTTTCGCTTCATTTCGAACACCAAGTCTGAAAAAACAAACTGGAACTTCATGAGAATAATAGGCGAAATCTTCTGAGGTTAATCGAATCGGTAATTCGTCAACAAAATCTTGACCTAAAAAGGCAATTGATTTGGATCGCAATTTACCAGTTACTTCAGGGTCATTTTCTAAATATGGATATCCTTTGCTAATCTCTAAATCAACAGTTGCACCGCTGCTTTCAGCGATAAGTTTTATTTGCTTTTCAATTAATTCTAAGGCTTCCGCACGCCAAGCTTCATTCATTGTGCGAAACGTTCCTTTCAAATGTGCTTTCGAAGGAATAATATTGGTGGCTCCCATCGCTTCAAAATGACCAAATGAAAGAACACATGGAATTTTAGGATCACATTTTCTGCTCACAATTTGTTGCAACTGCGTAACGATATTTGCGCCAATCATAATTGGATCGATGCATTGGTTTGGTGTAGCGCCATGGCCACCTTTTCCGTTGATTGTCAAATGAATTTCATCGCAAGAAGCCATGTAAATACCATCTTTAAAACCAACCTTGCCAACTTCCATATCTGGAAAAACATGCAAGGCAATCATTTCTGAAACAGCAGGATTTTCTAAAACCCCATCTTTTAACATCAATGTTGCGCCACCTGGATTTTTTTCTTCACCTGGTTGAAAAATTAATTTCACAGGAGCAGGAAGGTCGTTTCTTAATTCATGGATAATTTCTGCTGCTCCAAGAAGAATTGCTGTGTGAACATCATGTCCACATGCATGCATAATTCCATCATTTTGTGATTTACAAGTAATCTCATTTTCTTCTTGAATGGGCAATGCGTCTAAATCAGCGCGCAATCCAATGCATTTCATTTCTAGTGTATGATGATCAGCTCGAATGATTCCAACAATGCCTGTTGTTCCAATACCCGTTTTGTGCTCAATTCCCAATTTAGTTAAAATGGAAGAAACGTATTCCATGGTTTTGAATTCCTGATACGATAATTCAGGATACATGTGCATATGCTCTCTGTAAGCGACAACTTTATCGAAAATTGCCTCAGATTTTTCACGAATCAAATGATGAAGTGCTGTTTTCATTAGTCTAAAAGTAAAACAATTCGTGGAATTACTCAACCATTAAATTACAACCGCGAATATCAGCATTGTCGAATCGACCAAGTAATTGGAATTTATCTTCAATAATTTTCCCTAAATCTTGCGTAGCGATGAAGCTGCAGCTGTACATATTCGCCAGGTCAATCACATTGATTCCACCTGTTTTACCAGCTGAAACGTAGCTGAATGGATCGTTTGTATCTCGAATCAAAATTTTCATCCAATTTGGTTCTGTGAATAAACCTTCTTTGTTGCTGTAGGCTTGAGAAAGTAATTCTGTCATTCCATATTCGGAACTAACAAAAGGAACATTTAACCCATTCATTAATTCTTGGTGTAATTCTTCTTTGGTTAATTCTGCTCGTCTTCCTTTCATTCCACCTGTTTCAATGATCAAGGCGTGTGATAGATCGGTTCCTTTTTCGGCTAAGTCGAGTAGGGCATACGAAACACCGAAAATCACAACTTTTTTACCTGACGAAATAGCTTCAGTATAAATCGATTTTACGCTTTCTAACTCATTCAACATAAATCCAGAAAGATTGGATTGGCTTAATTGAATCAATTTGTCGACCATATATACCAAGCTTGAATTCCCTTGCTCGACGTAATTTGGTAAAAGCCCGAGAATAACTTGTTCTTCTGGATTCCCAATAAACTTTCTATAACTTGCTTCGAATGATTTTTCGTAGATCGAGGCGGAATGAATTAAGTGTTTGCTGCGTGTTGAATCAGTTGTCCCACTGCTCAAAAACGTTAATTCAACATTCTCTGGGGTGCAAGAAATTACGGAATGCGTTTTGAAGAATCCGATTGGCAAAAAAGGAATTTCAGTAAGTGATTTTGGATTTGCTTTCCCTAAAGAATCTACAAAACTTCGATAAATAGAATTGTTTTCGTACTGAAAGTGGAAAACCTCAAGTGCCGTTTTTTCAAACGATTCATCAGAATGGATAGGAAATATCCGATCGATCAAATGCATTTTTAGTGGGAGATTTCCTGAATTTCTTCTGGGTTGTGTTTGTATCTAAAAATGATGGCAAAAACAATCGCTACAATCAAAGAGTAGATAGCAAAAATCATCCAAATTGTTGTCCAATCTTTTTGATTTGTTTCAGTGTTAGTATACAAATCGATTACGAATCCACTCCCATAAGCACCAATTATTGCACCTAAACCATTTGTCATAAGCATAAATAATCCTTGAGCGCTAGACCGAATAGATGGATTTGCCTCTTTTTCAATAAACAGTGAACCTGAAATGTTGAAAAAGTCGAATGCCATTCCATAAATAATCATAGATAAACTAAGAAAAATGAATCCACTTCCCGGATCTCCAATACCAAAAAAGGCAAAACGCAGGACCCAAGCTAGCATACTCATCAACATTACTTTTTTTATTCCGAATCGTTTTAAAAAGAATGGAATCGATAAAATGAATAATGCCTCGGAAATCATAGAGAAAGACAAAAACATTAATGAATGTTTAACTGCAAAGGAATCAGCATATTTCGCAGAGAAATCTCTTAGGAATCCATCTCCCCACATGTTGGAAATTTGCAAAACACATCCAAGCAACATTGAAAAAATAAAGAAAATAACTATTTTTTTATTTCTAAATAAAACAAACGCATCTAGGCCAAGAGATTGAGCCAATAGATCG
>CAJAVU010000074.1 GCA_903945495.1 uncultured Flavobacteriales bacterium
ACGCCATTTAAAAGCTTCACGCAATAATTCACCTTCTTTATTGACTTCAATTTTCCAATCAATCGCTTTGTGATGCTTGTTGATATTCGTATAACCTCGAGGCGGAGTCCACAGCCAATAACCTCTGCGTAGCAAGTCTGACATTCCTGTTTTTGTTTTATCGCGGCGCATTTCATTATCAAATTGACTAAAGAAAAAGAATAGACCTTGCTGAAAAGCTCCTGCTGGTGTGTTAGCATCAACTTCTTGCGTAACGGCAATTACTTTAATTCCTTTTTTGAGAAGGTTATTACTCAATAAGGCAGCATTTGCCCCACTTCTGGAAAAACGATCATATGAATAGATAATGATATAACCTACAGTTTTATTTTGTTGAGCAAACTTAATCATACGTTGGAATTCCTTTCTTTCGTCTGTTTTTGCTGATTCAAATGTACCACCAAAATAAGCCAACACTGAAAATCCATTTTGTTCTGCATAGCGCTCACAGAAATTCTTTTGCGTCGCCAAACTAGTATTATTGTCAGCTTGTTCTTTTGTGGAAACACGAGTATAAATGATGGCATTTTTTCTCGCTGAAAAATCTTGAGCTTGAGTAGCGAAACTTTTAAATATTGAGAGGTCTTTCATTTTGACTAGACTTTAATTTTGCTAATAATATTGTTGAAAACACGTTAAGTTGATGAAGAATTTCTTCTAGTTCATCATTCGTTTTTTCTGGATCAATTGTTTTTAATTTTTTTAGTAAATCTTCTTTTTTTAAATTTTTAAATAACATCCTGATTATTGGATGTGCTTTCTTTTCAATTATATTTGATAAAGGAAGCGAGAATCAAAAGCCTGGGGTCTCCAGTGCGTTATAGTTTAAGTTTGGTTTTATTCGAACAGTGTACAATTTCACCGGCTTGTGTTTTAATCGAAATATTCTGATATCCACCGGTTAAAATAATATCGGATAAACGACATTGTTTTTCAATTGGCGTTTCAGTTGTAAATTCTATGGTGTTTATATTTTTTGAATTTTGTAGATACGTTATTTCAACTTTAGTAATATTCTCTAATCTTAGGACATCGAGTACTTTTTGTTCTTCTTCTGTAATTATTTTCAGTTTCGTTTGAAATTCAAGTGTACTCAAATTTACCATTAACTCTGATAGGAGTGAATTGATTGAAATCGAAATATACGTTTGTGTTTTATAAAAGTTAATAGCTTCATTTACTTGACTTTCATTGTCATGTGTAGACTGATTCGGTATTACTTCACCCGATGGAAGTATTAGGATAATGTACTCATTTCGATAAGCGATTGTATCTCGTATGATTAGTTCCAATATGTTTGTTTGAAAGGACTTTAGGTAGTTTTTTACGTGATCTTTTTTTAATTCATTTGAAACTTCGGCTACAATTTGATCGCCGCTTTTATTCATGTTAATTTGTTCAAGTGCCTTTTTTAGAAGATTTTCATCTTTAAAAGGTTGATTTATGAAGTTGGATTTGACAGTTTTGATAATTTGAGACTGAACATTGAATTTTTTTAACTCTATAACCAGTTTTATCCAAACGGATTCTACAAGGTCAAAGCGATTCCATTGCCTACTTTTATTTTCCTCGAAAAATAGTTGATTTTGATCCCATAAATTTGCAACACGTGTTGTTAAACCAAGCTCTGTAGGTTTGTATTTTTTCTCGTTAATCTGGGACGTTAATACTTTCAATTCTTCAGACTTTTCTATCAAGCCCTTATATACGGAGTTGGATTGATTCATTTTTAAATTATAAATAGTACGTATATGTATTAAATAAAGTAAAAGTATTATCTTTATATGGAATATCAAAGTAATATGGAAGAAAATTCAAATTTAAAATTAGGGCAATGGGATGTGGAGGAAAATGCACATTACCTTCAATGTCAAAATGATGCATGTAAAAAATATTTTTTTGGACGAAAGAATAAAAAATATTGTTCAGGTAAGTGTAAAATTAAGGCCAATAATGAATTGGCAGCACAGCGTTTAAACGAAATTAAGGGAAATATTGATCCAATAGATCAAATAAATAGATTTTTAAGTAAAATTTCAAAAGGAAAAGATGAAAGGTCTACTATCTATTTAAGTGATTACCCAGTGGAAACACAATATTTTAATGTTCCAATTAAATCGACAGTAAACTATAAGGACAGTCCTGGTTGGATGTTAATAGGTAAATTTTACGTAAAGAAAATCCCAAATCACGATAGAGTAGATTTTGTTGAAATGTAAAACATTAATCTTCAAGTTTTGCACTTTTATAATTTAAACCTTTTTGAAATTAGAATTCAATATAAAGAATCTAGTAAAAAAGGTTCTTGACCTTTTTCTGAACTCTGTTCCGCCAATTCAATCTACATGTTTGAATGCATGTTTGATATAGAAATTATAGTTCATTATCGCACCACATGTCTTTGGTGCGAAATATTATTCTCCCAATACAAACTATGTACGTTTGTACTTATTAACGAAAGTATGATAAAAAGTACAAATGTACCTTTTCAAAGTTTTTATTTAGCTCATTTTGCTGTAAATCGAAAAAATCAAGAAAGACTTCATAGAATAAGAAATGATTATGAATGTATTTGAATACAATCAGATTAAACCGCATTAATTCCTTTTCAATGAACTGTTTTGTTTCATTTAAATTAATCGTTGATTTTTTTCCCTTGTCACTTCGAAACTCATAAGATAATTTTTGTTCCGACAATCAACGTGTCTTCTTGGACAATATCCAGAGGCATTGAGTGGACATATATTGAACTTAAAAAGATTTCAGATTGAATTGTATCAATGTAGAATGTAATGTCGTTTATTGAAAAAATCTCTGCTTCGAATTTTAATTTGGCAATTAATCCTTTTTCATACTGTAAAAGCTTGAAATGAACACCATTCGTTTGTTTAGTTTGCGATTTTTTTGCATTTACAGTATTGTATAGCGGAAAAAGAACTTGACTGTGATCCAGTTCATTTGATTTAAAACGTGACACCAGTTTAACTCCTTGCTTTATTTCAATGATATTGCTTGAATTTAATAAAAAGCCCGTGATTGAATCAGAATTTGATAGTTCACTCCAATTATTGAAACCATAATGTTGTAAGAAATCAAGGTCAAAAAGAATTTTTTCCCAATCAACATTATGTTTGATTCTAATTTTATTCATGTCATCATATATATCTTGATCAATTTGGCATTCCCAAAAACGGATACCTGTTCCAAAAAGATTGATGATGAATTTCATGGATTAAATTTAAGGAGATTTTATTCAAAAATGGACTTTTTTGTATGAACGTACCTTTTGATGTTTCCATGTGAGTTTTTTGGGATTTTTTTTTATTTCTTAGAAGGGGTAGGAGTTTCCATTGATGATAATTTTTCTGGATCTACCATTTTAACTTAAATAGTTCCATGGTTTTGGATTTTTTAAATTTTCTTATCATCAAATTCAAAATCATCAACAATGTTCTTGTAAGATTTCACTCACTGAAATATCTGGGCGAGACTTTGTTGATTTTTTTCTTTTAAGACAATCATTTATTAGAAAATATGTTTGCCGTTTTGAATAGTAAGCGTTACGATGTCGAAACTCATATGTAATTTGTGATTTTTTTCAGTTTCAAAGAGGCCTATAATATATGAGCAGAAAAAAAGATTATTTTTTCTGAAATGATGTTTAAGAGGTAATAACGCTCATGTTGACCACCACAGAACTATTTAAGCTGATCACCTGCATTTTCAGGGGTTAATTGTGCCGCCCATTCCGGGGAATAAAGTGCCATCTATTCCAATGGGAATTGTGCCACTTTACATGATGTTAATTTCGTTCAAAAAATGAATGATTGTTTGAAAAACGATTGACATGAGTAAGTTAAGAAAAGTAATCAAGTTGTATGTGTAGGGTAAAAGCAAGGTTTTTATCAGCGAATATCTTTCATTGTCGCGTAAAATATTGCAATACAGCAAGATTATCTGCAAAACTAAAAATTGCAAAAAGTGATAGGATATATCTGAAAGAAATCGCCAAAACAGAGCGTCAACAACTGATTCTTTTAGATGACTTAGGTCTTCAATTCATGAACAGTCAAAATAGATTGGTCTTTTTAGAAATCATTGTAGACCGTCCTGAAATAGGATATGTGATAATCACTTCTCAGTTGTCGGTAAGCCCATGGTAAGACATTGTTATTGAAAAAACAATAGCATAAGCAACAATGGATCGACTTTTTGATCATGCTCACCGATTTGAGTTCCAAGGCGAATTCTTGAGAAAAAAGGCAACTTAACAAATGATTTTTAAATCGATTTTTTTTTTGATAAACAAGATGACCTTATAAATCGTTCTTTTATGCAAATTAAAATGACTGTCGAATATACTCCGGAATGACTGGCACTATATCACCGGAATGTGCACATAGACCATTTCTAACAATTTTAAATTGGTTATGAACTGGACAAGGATGCTTTTCTGAGCAAGCTTTTCGACCTAAAAATTTTCCTTTTAAAGAATAGAAAAGAAAACTTGGAAGAAATGAATTTGGAAAATATTTTTATCAAAACCCGAAGGGCTTGACCTTGCGTGGACTCAGGTAGTGCCTAACTTGGCTGGATTTTTTTTATTTATTCCTCAAACCAACCTAATGTTCCATCCTGTAGGAAATAAGCTTTGAAACTGCTGTTATTCAATAATTGTGCAGCTTGTTCCGAACGTCCACCACCCTTTCCACAGACTGTAGTATAAAGAACGTTTGGTATGAATTGTTTTGACTCCACTTCTAAGTGATCTATAGGAATATTAATGGCTTTTGGTATGTGTTGTTGATTAAATTCCTCATTAGAGCGCACGTCTATGATTACCAATTTGTCATCATGTGAAAGTAAGTTTTCAAGTTCTTTTTTTGATATAAATTTTGTCATGATTGAAATTATTTGTTTGAATTAGGACTCATTCGAATTTGTATAATTACTGCTGATATGAGGGTTAAGATTCCTATAAATAAAATGGCTGAATTAATATTGAATACATCGGCAATGATTCCCGTTAAAATTGCACCGATAGCGTATCCTAAATCCCTCCACAAGCGGAAAATACCAATACTTTTAGCTCGGTCTAATGGGTGTGTGTTTTCTGCAACTGTTGCTAAAAAAGTTGGGTAAACCAATGCTGTTCCAAATCCAAGAATTGATCCGATTATAACAAATTCAGTCATACTTTCTGCCCAAATCAAAACGGTTAAGGCTATTGCTTGTAAGAACATTCCCCAGAATAACAGCTTTTTCTTTTCAAATTTATCAGCCATTTTACCAGTAAATAACTGACCGAGCCCCCACACTGCTGGGTAAACTGCTGTTATAATTCCTATTTGGTTTAAGGTGAAATTTTTCGATGCTAATAGAATGGGTAGAATACCCCACACCATTCCATCATTTAGATTGTTTATCAAACCAGCTTGTGAAACTGACCCTAGATTCTTGTGTTTCCAAGTGGTATCCCAAAAAACGTTTAATAATCTAGGTACTGAACTTATTCCGGTTTCCTTTGCGACATGATGGCGCGTATCTTTTATGAAAAATATACTTCCAAATAGACCTAAAAAGATTAGAATAAATCCAATGTAAAAAGGATAAGGTCGTACACCATAGGTATTTGCTATATAACCTGTCAGAAAAGCAACTATAGCCACCGAAAGGTAGCCTGCAAATTCATTTAGCCCCATTGCAAAACCACGTTGTTTTTCTCCGACTAGGTCAATTTTCATCACAACTGTTGAAGACCAGGTTAAACCTTGATTGATACCTAAAAGGACATTTGCGAAAATAATCCAGTTCCAATTATTCGCGTAAATTAAAATGAAAGGAACAGGAATAGCAATGATCCATCCTAGAATTAATAGGTTCTTGCGTCCCCATTTATTGGCAAGTACGCCTGTGTAATAATTGGTTAAGGCTTTGGTGATTCCAAAAACTATAATGAACGATAGAATAGCTGTTTTGGCTGCAAGATTGAATTCTTGTTCGGCAATCTGAGGTAGAATAGTACGCTCCAAACCAACCATTCCGCCAACAAATCCATTGATAATTACAAGAAGTGTAAATTGCTTCCAGTTTTCTTTTAATCCAAGTTTTACATCAAGTCTAAGTTTGGCCTTAGGTAGAAGCGCTCGGACTCGAGCAACTCGCACAACATCTTCACCTAAGTTTTCGCCAACTTTAATTTTCACGGTATCACAACCAGCAAATGACTGCAGCAATTCTTCAATCTCTTTGGCATTATTTATGGCTGGTAGCGTCGCGTTAACTTTAATGAAGCCGCGATAAGCCATAGGAGCTGGGTTCGTTGCCGCATCTATTGCACTCAATAACCAAGTCGAGCTTTCGACATCGTCATATTCCAGAAATGGCGAAAATTCGCCCCAGCCGGCTGGGCCTTCAAATACGGCAACTTCGCGCACGGTGATGCCGCGAAATTTACTTTTTAGCGGCAGCGCAACAACCTGCATGGAAGCAAGTAGTTGATTAAGCATTTTCTAGTTACCAAATAAAATTAGGGGCGCTTTGGGAATTTACCGAAATCAGGAGCGCGCTTCTCTTTATAAGCATCGCGACCTTCTTGACCTTCTTCGGTCATATAGAACAACAAGGTGGCATCTCCGGCTAGTTGTTGTATGCCAGCTAATCCATCGTCCGCAGCATTCATGCTCGCTTTAAGTAGTCGAAGTGCCATTGGCGAATTGCGTAACATTTCGCGACACCAAGAAACTGTTTCAGCTTCCAATTCAGCTAGCGGAACAACTGTGTTTACGAGTCCCATCTGCAGCGCTTCTTGCGCATCATATTGACGAGTTAAAAACCAAATTTCACGGGCCTTCTTTTGGCCCACATTTGCTGCCAATAATCCGGAACCGTATCCGCCATCAAAAGAACCAACCATTGGTCCAGTCTGACCAAAGAGTGCGTTATCGGCGGCAATCGTTAAGTCACAGACCACATGCAGAACATGTCCGCCGCCTATTGCCCAACCTGCGACCATGGCAACGACAGGTTTTGGAGTTCGACGAATTTGTACTTGTAGATCTAATACGTTGAGCCGGCCAATTCCTTGTTTAGCAAGATCATCATCGCCAAGGTAGCCATCGTCACCGCGAACACTGATGTCGCCACCTGAACAGAAAGCTTGAGTTCCTTCGCCAGTAAAGATAATTACACCGACTTGTGAGTTATCGCGCGCCAAATCAAACGCGCTCTTTAACTCAGCGAGAGTCTGAGGGCGAAATGCGTTACGAACTTCTGGTCGATTAATTGTTATCTTCGCGATGCCATCGCC
>CAJAVU010000075.1 GCA_903945495.1 uncultured Flavobacteriales bacterium
AAAAATTAGTTCAAATTGATTTGCCAATTAATACACTAGTGAATCAAAATGCTTTGATTACAACTGTGAATAATCTTTCACTTGAACCTAACCAAAAGGGTAAATTAGGTGTTTTGACCAATCAAGCTAAATTATATTTGAATTTTACAAATAAAAATAACAAGGTTGTTTTTGAGGTTCCTAATTCAACTAAATTATTGACTGCTGGATTACAAACCAAAGTCAGCAATTCTAATAAAATTGTAACATGGGATTTAAATTCGATCAATGAAAAACAGTTTAAATTATACATTGCTACTGCAAATGATTCTGCTCAAAACTATATTTTTTATAGTGGCTATATTTATTTTCCATCTTTGAATAAATGGAAACTCATCGCAAGCTTTAGAATCAATAAATATACAGAAGGTTTAAAGTCTGCATCTGCCTTTAAGTCTAATAATATAAATGCAAATTTGGAAACTCTCTTTACAGATACATGGAGTCAAGGAGATAATGGGGCATGGTTGAAAATTCAAAATACCAGTAACCAGAAACCTTTCTTGCCGCCTTTTTCTGATATAGATAGTATAGCGCGTGCATACAGTGATTCTATTGTTATTAAAAAACTAATTAAATCCAACAAGACGGATGCTATAAATTACAAAAATGGTTTGTATTATACAATGATGAAAACAGGTACAAAGCCTGAATTGGTTAAATTGACTGATACCGTTTCTATATTTTATAAAGGGTACTTGATGGGTACGAATGTTATTTTTGATCAAACAGCAAATGAGACACGGACTTTCCCTTTAGCTAGATTGATTAAAGGTTGGCAGGTTGGCTTAGAGGGGAAGCGTATTGGAGATAAAGTGAAACTCTTAATCCCTTCAGGGCTGGCTTATAGTATAAGAACAAGATCTGCAATTATTGTCCCTAATTCTATTTTGGTTTTTGAAATCGAGATGGTAAATGCTAAGCCTAGTCAATAAAGAAGTTAGTGCGTAAAATAAGTGAATACATTATTTACGTCTTTTGAAAATAACCCTTTGCAAATTAAGGACACTATAATTGTTTACTTCTTTATTCTCATCTATTTTTTTTCCGGAACTGACTTCAAAAATTAGTTGATTGCCTTGCAATTCATAGCTGGATGTTAACATGACACCATGAGTTTCAAAAATTGAATATAATTTGTTGTTAAAATAGTAATCCATTAATTCAATGCCGTTTCCTTCATCTGTGGCATATGTTTGTGTTACTGCGTCTTTTAAAACTAATTTGTAATCTTTTACGGCTGGCATCGTTTTTGACAAATAAGTTGTTTTCCATAACCATGTATCGGACCGATTTGTTTTTTGTATATCTAATTCCACAGGTAAGCTATCTCGTAGTTGCCCTTTTCCATACATATACATTATGCCTTCCCATTTGCCTATACATTTATCTGCAAAATTTTCTTGCGCATTTATTTTCATGCAACAAAAACATATTATTATAATTGCATTAACTCTAATTAAGGTATAAAGTGAATTTTTGTTTTGAAGGGTCATATTGGTATCATTAAGGTTTGAAAAATCTATTTATTTGTAAATTAGGAAATTATAGCTTTCTAGGCAAAAACAACTACTTTATAGTATTGTCTAACAAATAGAATTAGTTTAACTTTGAATCCATGAAGGAACTTATTTATGTTTTTATAGGTGGTGGCTTAGGTAGCTTGGTTAGGTTTATACTTGGCAAGTGGGTCAACGCATTCCATAATGCTAGTTTCCCTTTTGGCACTTTTACAATCAATGTGATAGCTTGTTTTGTACTGGGTTTTGTTATAGGATTGGCAGACCAAAAACAATTGCTTTCTCCAGTTGCACGTCTATTTTGGGCAGTGGGTTTCTGTGGCGGCTTTAGCACCTTTTCGGCTTTCAGCAGCGAAACAGTTACACTCTTCCAACAAGGTCAAAACAGCACTATGCTTTTGTATATTTTATTGAGTGTTGTAGTTTGTATGACTGCAACTTTCGGCGGTTTATTTGTTGCCGAAAGATTTTAATACTATTAGAAGTTCCAACTTCCTTCTTCCATTTCCGCTTCCAATTCTCCGACATCCCATCCGCAATAGCCAATAAAAAGTTGAATTTCTTCTTGAGTGGCAGACCCGTTATTGATGGCTTCGATCACTTGCTCCATATTGCCACCTAAATAAAGACCATTGGTTAATTGTTTGCCCCCTTCAATGAGATCAGGTCGCTTGTGTAAAACAAAGAGATGTGCTCTATCAACGGGACCTCCATCCATTAGCGGAAATGGTTTAGCATGATTGAATTCAATTAGATCATTCAAAGACTTTCCAAAAGGTTTATTAGTTACAAACCCTGTAGTTCCTGCTTCATCGTGTTCAACGATTAGAATACTTGTTTCCTCAAAGAAACTACCATTCAATAACGCAGTGCTTTTGATAGAAATTCCTGCTTTTAAGTTCCTCATGGGTTTGTAAATTATGATGCTGTAAATGCGGATCCTTTGTTATAGTTGGTTTTTGTAAAAAGACCCAATTTTATCAATTGTTTTTTCCATATAGCTTGATAAATTTTTTCCAGCTTGAATCCACAAACTGACTTAATTGAAGCTTATAATTATCAATCAATGTAGCTGCATCGCTAATTCTTTTCCAATCCTGCTCAGAGGGAATATCTACTCTTGCCATCGCTACTTTCTCTGCTTCAGTGATGGCAGATGCTGGAGTGATCCTAACGCTCTGCCATGCGCCCACTTGACGATCGCCAGGGCTATCTTTACCAACTAATTTTAATTGCTTCACCATTTCTATCATTCCATTCACATTTTTTAAAGCTTTTTCATTTTTAGTTTGTTTAGATAAGGTTTCATGTATTTTTTTTAATTCACTCTCCCAAGAATTGATCAAGTTAAAAAAAGACTTTAATCTTCCTACTTCAAAATTGAGCGCTTTATTATAACGATACAATTCCTGATCCACTTCTTCCTTCATCTTAAATCGTGGATCTGAAATGACTTTGATACTTGTGCTTGACTGAACCCCTTTATATTTTATGACTGCTATATAGGTGCCAGGAAGCACAGGTATACCTCTTGATTCATTTGGATCATAGTTTGCTGATAAGTATTCGCGATTTTCATCTAGCTTCCAGTGCATGTAATTCAAGCCTTGCATCAGCACTTGTCCATTTAATTTTTGAATGGTATCCCCTTTACTATTTATAATGAATCCTTCAACCTTATCTTCTTTTGAAGGAAGATCATTGATATAAATTGGGATGGCTGCTTCTTGGAAGGGTCGATTCTCTCCCTCGAATGTGGTACCAAATCCTGTCCAGATATTCCCCGGAGGCGCTATGAACAATCCTTTCACCTGAATGACTTCATTCATGGGTAAACTAGTTATTTTTTCTTTGGTATTTCCTCTTACAATCTCACGCAAACTCTTTAGGTCGTCAAGCACCCATATGGCTCTGCCAAAAGTTCCCACCACCAATGCCGATTCTTTTTCCTGAATAACTAAGTCCATTGTTGACACACTAGGAAAACCATTTTTGAAGGGTACCCAATCTTTCCCTTCATTGATACTCACCCACAATCCATTTTCCGTTCCCAGAAAAACTAATTGCTTCTCTACCGGATCTTGAATAAAACTTAATGCATAACCCTTAACCTGATTTGCATCAAGTATATTTTTCCATGTTCTACCATAATCAGTGGTCATGAATAAGTAGGATGCATAATCTCCTTTGCGATAATTATTTGCCACTAACCAAGCTGTTCCTTTTTCATATCTTGAGGCGTGTATTTGTGGAATCCATGCTCCATCGGGCAGTCCAATGATATTTTTTGTAAGATTATTCCAAGAGATCCCTCCGTTATCACTGACTTGCACCTGTCCATCATCGGTACCCACCCAAATAAGGTCTTTATCAAGAAAACTTGGAGCAATGGCAATAATGGTATTGTAATTTTCTGCACCAGATACATCGAGCGTTAATCCACCATAATCAGGCTTTTGATGTGCAGGATTATTTGTAGTAAGATCAGCAGAAATGGTTTTCCAATTTCTTCCTTTATCTGTGGTCTTGTGTAAAAATTGAGAACCATAGTATGCAGCATTTTCATTGAATGGATCTTTTGCAAAACCAGCATTCCAGTTAAAGCGCAAATAGGTTGACGCCTCTTTCGCTGTTGGTGCAATACTTTGATAATATCCCGTTTGCTTATCATAACGATACAAATCACCATTTTGCGAAGTACCATAACCAAATCTTGCATCATCTAGGTCTGGCGCAATATGAAAACCATCCCCACCCACCAAGTATTGCCAATACAATGTTCGGATGCCACCGCGCTTCCAAGTATAAGCAGGCCCTGACCAGTTTCCATTATCCTGCATACCACCATAAACATTGAATGGCGTTTCGTAATCAACATT
>CAJAVU010000076.1 GCA_903945495.1 uncultured Flavobacteriales bacterium
CACCAAGATTCGAAATCGTTTTTTGCTCTTCCATCATACTGATTACCGGATATTTCGAGTCTTCCGCAATTTCAGTTGTGTGTGCATCGGCGTATCCTAAGACGTGGACTCCGCCTCGAGGTTATACGAATATCAACAAGCATCACAAAGCGATTGATTGGAAAATTGAAGTCAATAAAGAAGGTGAATTATTGCGTGAAGCTTTTAAATGGCGTTCAAAGAACATGTTTTCAAATGCTGAAATAACACGTAAGTTACAAAGTCTTGGAATGAAGATCGATGATCGCAGGTTACAAGAAATTTTTCGTAATCCATATTATTGTGGTGTTTTAACTACGAAAATGCTCCCAAATGAAGCGTTTGAGGGAAACCATGAAGCAATAGTTTCAAAAGAAGACTTCCTCAAAATAAATAACAAAGAAATATCATATCATCCTAAAGAACATAAATGCGACAATGAAAATTTGCCACTAAAGAATTTTGTAAAATGTTCAACATGCGGATTGCCTCTTACAGGTTTCCTAGTAAAGAAAAAAGATCTTTACTACTATCGATGTCGAACACTAACGTGTAAGTCTGTGAAAAGTGCTAAAAATCTACATGGAGACTTTAATGATCTGTTACAAGATTTTCAACTTAATCCAAAATACATTTCTATAGTAAAAGAAATTATGATTGATGCATTAACTCAATCTACAAAGGAGGATAAAGAAATGATTAAATTGCTAAAATCAAATCAAACCAAGATACAAAGCCAACTAAACAAAATTGAAGAACGATATGTCATTGGCGAATTAAGTAATGAATTGTTTCAAAAATATTCTACCCAATTTAAAACTGAAATAGAACAAATCAATCAACAATTGAATCACAATAATATTTCGAGTTCAAACCTTGAAAAAGGAATAAAAACTGCCTTAAAACTTTCACAAAACCTCAGTAAAACATGGGAAATGAGCAATTTGTTCGAAAAACAAAAACTTCATAATTTGATTTTTCCAGGCGGAATAGTCTATGACAAAAAAAATGACTCAGTTCAAACCAACGAAGTCAATTCAATCTTTAGCTTAATTCCTTATATATCAACGGATTTGAATAAAATAAAAAGCGGAGATTCAATCAAAAATGACCAAATCTCCGCTAGAGTGACCTCGTAAGGATTCAAACCTTAAACCTCTACAGCCGTAATGTAGTGCTCTATTCAGTTGAGCTACGAAGCCTTTTTGCATCGGTATTACTACCGTATTGCGGGTGCAAATATAAGTCGTTTTTTTTGTTTTTACAAAGAAAAAAATAAAATTATTCTATTGTAGCGCTTATTCCTCTGTCTAACAAGGCTGTACACATTGGTTCTAAGCGTTCATATTCACCTCTTTTTACCTGACACTTGCCATTGTGGTGAATAATCCATGTGCATTGTTCTGCTTGAATTGGGTTGTGATCACATACTTTTACTAAAGCTTCGATAACCGTATCAAAAGTATTTACATCGTCATTGTAAACTATTAAGTCTTTTTGATCCACCAATGCCTCTAAAACCAACTCATCAAATTCTACTTCTGTTAACATCTAACTCTATTTTTTATTATTGTTATTCTTGAATTCGTTCTTCTCTAAATGGAATTGCAAACTCATTTAATTTATTCTCTAATTCTGGTAATTTCTCATCTGAAACTCTTGAAATTCTTAATTCAATTGTATCTTCTGTTTGTTTCATTTCTCTTCTGAAATTGTAACGCAACAACCAATCTGTGAAATCACCAGGTAAACTTGTTGATGCAAAGGTAGCAATTACAGTAACTCCTGGCTCATCACCTTCATCCAAAGTTATCAACGTGTCAACATCATTTCTGAATGCATAAACATCAGGCAATTCATCCTTACTACTCGCAACGGTCGATTTGACAGTTTTATCCGTTTCATCATAATAAAAGCTTCCATGTGCATTGTATCGATTCAAGACTTCACGTGGGAATTCATCAAACGTTTTCTTTGTAACAATTTGATAACGATTAAATTCTACAACGGTTGTTTCTTCAATTACTTCTTCAGTTGTTACTGCAGGCGTTACTCCTACAACTTCTTTTGGAGTCTCAACGACAGGTGTCGCTTTTAGTTGATTCAACTCTAAAACACCATTTCCTTGATCTTCTAACAATTTCAACGCATCAGCAATCGGAATGCGTTCACCTTTGTAATAGGCTGTAATAAATGCATCTTTTATTCCACGATCAATTGCATCTTGTTTTTTCGGACGAGCCTCTTCAACCGTATTAAACATTCCAGTTGTGTAACGTATTTGTCCATTTACTAAGCGTAAAGTATTTAATGGTTCTATTCCATTCAATGTATTTGCTGCAACGGGACGATTAAACGCTCCCACTTGAACAGTAAAGAACAAGCCTAAGTGTTTTTCAATCGGTTCAGCTTTAACAGCTCCAGGAGCTTTATTATAGGTTAATGGATCAACCTTTACCAATTTGGTTGTGTCACCCAAGCCCATTTTTTCAGCTGTGTTTGTTGCCACCTCCAACACTAATTCATTTTCTCCTTTGGCAACACATTGTCCATTTGCTTCTAAAATACGCGCCTCAGCCAAGGTAATTCGCTTACCATCACAATAGGCAACGGCAAATGCATCGTTATAGCCTAACTGCTTGATTTGATCACGCGCTTCAACCACTTTCTTCGAATTGTTGAAATATCCAGCCATGTAGCGCGTAATTCCATTGTTCAATTTCTCACCAGAAACCGGGTTGAATTTGTTGAATAGATTTTGAGGAATTGGTTTAGCAAAAGCGCCAATTTGAACACGATACACAAGTCCAGTTGGCGTTTTCACATCAACAGGAATTGGATTGGTTGTTGAGTAAGTGTCTGCTTCTTTTATAGTTAAACCATTTGCAGGCATTGGGACCAAAGCAGCCACAATCGCCATTCGTTGGATTGGCTCAATTCCACGTTTAACCAAATTTTGCATTTTCATAGCTTTTTCAGTATTCGTTGGTAAAGCAGCATTTGCTTCTACTTGCTTACTATCCAATTCTTCTTTCAACTGAACACGTGTAGCTTCTAATTGTTTAATAGTAGTTACATTTTGCTCCAAGGATTGCTTGTTTTCATCTGACGGATCCTCAAGCACTTTGGAAGCTAGTTGTTTCGTTTGATTCTTTTCTTGAAGAATTTGTGCATCTAATTTAGTAATTTGTTTTTCAATTTCCAATGCAGCGTTTGCTTTCTCCTGGTAATTTTTATATCCTTCAGTAGCGGCAATCTCTCGCTCTTCATTGTACGAAACAGCTGTTTCCATTGCCAAAGGACTGATTGTTTCAGGAAGTTTATCCTCTTTCGCTAAAACATTGTTCACTTCTTCTAATTGTTTTTGAACTAATGAACGTTCCTCAACTTTCTGATTTTTCTCAGTTTGAAGATTCATTAAATCTTTTCCTTTTGCTGAAGCAATTTGTTGGTCCAATGTTTGAATTTCACGTGTTAACTCTCCTACCAGAATCGTATAACGTCGTTGTTTTTTCTCTAAATCAGCTTTTGTTTCAAGACTTTCAATTCCTTTTTCTTCTTCAAGTGCTTGAAGTTTATTTTCTACCAATGTAGCTTGAACAATATCATTTGCCTGTTCTTGTTTTTCAAGTGCTTTATTCAATAAATAGTTTTTCTCAACTGGATTTTTTGTAGAATTTGCATCTTCTATTAATGTTGCTGCCTCTTTGTTCAATTCTTTTTGTTGAGCCAAGGCTACACGAGAATTCGTTTGCGCTGTTTCATTAATCTTCGCATCGTCTTTCAATTGAGATTCAGATTCCGTTGATTGCTGTTTATTGTCTGCAATCTCTTCCGTCATTAATTTGTTTTCCTGAACCGTTTTTTGCGTCTCAACTTGCGTTAACTCTTTTTGAAGCGATTGTTTTTCTTTCGCACTCAAATTCTCATTTGCTAATTCCTTTTGTAGTGAAGCAGATTTCTCATTCAATTGATTCAACTCAGGATCATCATATCGTTGATCTTCTGTCGTTCCAAAAGCTGCGATTTTCTCCAATTCACCAATGGATATTTTTGCCTTGCGTAGTTTTTTCTGAACGTGTGTCAATTCATCTTTTAAATAAAGTACTTCTTTTTGAGAAGCTTCATCTGATGGATTCGATTTCAATACAGTTTCTTTTTCAGCAATGCGCTCTTTCAAGGCTGTTTCATAACGTTCAAGAACAACTACTTGCTCTTTTATTTCATTCAATTCACTTGGTTCCGCATTTACAACAGATGCATTTTCTTGTAACACATCCTCACGCAAATTTGATTGATATGACTCTTGTTCTTCTAGGTCAATAGAAATGTTCGAAGGCGAAGTTATTCCACCACTCACACGTTCTTTACTTGCGGACAATTCTTCCTTCAAGGCGGTGTTTTGCGCTTCTAAAACTGGATTCTCCTTTTTCGCTAAAGCTTTATCATTTGTAGCAATTTGCGTTTCAATTTTTGTTTGATGCGCCTCTTCTCTTGCAACTAAATCCGCTTGTTTTGTTTCAGAAGTTGAAGTAGTTAATTTTTCAATATCAGTAGAATATGTTGGGTCAACTTTCGCCAAGGTTGCTTCTTTTTGCGCTTCAACTGCACGGGTTGCTTTTTGATTTTCTAGTGTTTCAATTGTAGATTTTTGATCGTCAATTAATGCTTTAACCGCTGCAAGTTTTTCTTTTAACTCAACAGAAGTTGGATCCTTAGCTAAGGCCTTTTCAATTGTCTTTTCCTCAGCAGTTAACTTCGTTAGCAATTCATTTTCCAATTTCAAACTTGCATCAATCTTCCTCGTTTCTTCTAATTTAGAAACTGCCAACGTTTCTTTCTTTGATTCGTAATCTGGATACACTTCACTGATTACTTTTTCTTTCTCTGCTTCAGAAACGGTTGTTTGACTTGATGCATCAGATGATTTAATTTCTTCAATTCTTGCTTCAGAATCAGTTTCTAATGCTTCGACTACAGCCAAACGATCTTTCACTTGTGTATTTGAAGGATTACTTGCCAACTCTTCTTTCAAAGTGATTTTCTCGGTTGAAATACGCTCACCCAATTCATTTTCAACTGACAGAATTGCATCTTTTTTCTCTTCGACAGAAAGCGAAGAATTGTTCTCAATTTCTTTTACCGACGTTGCATAATCAGGCATTAATTCAGCTTGAACGGCTTCCTTCTCTGCTTCTGAAACTTGGGCAGTTGAAGTCGTTCCAGAAAGTTGATTTTCACGTTCTTCAATTCTATTCTCTGCATCCGTAATAAGTACTTTCAAGGTAGCAACCGTTTGCTGTTTCTCTTTATTTGTTGGATCTTTTTCTAACTCTTTTTCTGCCTGAACTAGCGCTTTTTCCAATTTACCTTTCAAGACAACATCACGCTCATTCAAGTCTTTCAACTTTTTCTCTTCGCTTGAAACGTTGTTTTCAAGATCTTGTACATCTTTATCATACGATTCGTCGACTGAATTGAGCATTTTCGCTTTCTCTGAAGTTGAAATACTCGCAACTCCACCAGAATTGATTTCTTTTTGTCGTGCTTCTATTTTCGCTTCTAATTCCTTTTCAATAACTTTTAATACACGGTATTCATCTTGTAAATTCGTGTTCGATGGTTCCTCATTCAAGGCATCTTCTAGCTGTTCAATTCGATCGTAAACCGCTGCTACCAATTTCTGATCTTCCGTTTGTAAGGCTTCCAATTTTTCAAGCTCTGTCAAATTCGAATTCGCTTGAATGTCGCTTATCTCTTTAGCGTATTCCGGACGTAAGGATTCAATTTCTTTGTTCTTTTCATCACTAGAAGCACTATAGTTCTTTTCAACCTCTGTGCCTGTTGAATTCAATTCCTCAATTCGTTCTTCAGTTTCTTTTTTAACTTGATTTAAAACGGCCAAATCGCGTTTCAATTGAACATTCGATGGATCATTTTTAAGAGCCGTTTGTTTAACTGTAATCGCTTCATCAATTGATTCCACTAAATCATTTTCGAGTGCTAATTCAGCATCCACTTTTTCCTCTTTCGACAAATCACCATTTGAAGCGATTTGTTCTTTTTCGCTTGCGTACGTTGGAAGTGCATTTGCAATAGTTGTTGCCTTTTCTTCTTCTGAAATTGCAGCAATTGAAGTCCCATTTTTAACAGCATCAATAGATTCATTTAACGATGAAATGCGGTTTTCTGTATCTTTTCTTAATTGCTGCGCAACGGTTAATTGTGTTTTCAATTCCGCATTTGAAGGATCTTTTGCTAGTGCTTTTTGCAATTTGGTTTCTTCAGTTTTCAGTTTTGTAAGTAACGTCTCCTCAACTTTCAATTCAGCACTTAGCTTCTCAACTTCAGGCTTATCACTGGTCTGCGCTTCTTCAATCTTTTTATCGTATGTTGGATCCAATTGCGCACGTAAATTCACTTTCTTTTCTGTAAGCACCTCATCCGACAAATCGATTGTTGTTTGACTAGCCATTAATTGTTCGCGTTCCTCTACTCTCGATTCTACAAGCGTTTTCAATTCTGTCAACGATTCTTTTTCCTGAAGCAATGTTTCATTTGTAGGATCTTTTTTCAGAGATTTTTCAATCGCTGTTTGACGTTCATCAATTGTCGTCAAGAGTTCTTTATCCAACTTCTGATAAGCCGCTTCCTTTTCATTTTCAGTCAATGACTCATTCGACGCAATTTTTTCAACATCTTTCGTATATGTTGGATCAAGCGAATTAATCAATTGTTCGTTCTGACTTGAAGCAACTGTATTTCCAGCATTCAATTCAGCTTTACGTTGTTCAATCGCTGCTTCTTTCTCAGCTTTAATTTGATTTAAGGCTGTTTCTTTAGCTTGTACAGCTTTGTTACTTGGATCCTTTGCTAATTGTGTTTTTACAGAAGCTAATTCCTTGTCCACCGAAGTCAATAATGTTTCGTCTTCCTTGTTCAAAGCATTTAATTTCTCATCATCCGATAAAGTTGAACTTGTCAGAATTTCATTCGTTTTTTCTTCATACGATGGATTCAATTGCGCAATCACTTCTTTTGTTGAAACAGTACTAGCAACCGTATTTCCAGCATTCAATTCTGCTTTACGCTGTTCAATCGCTGCTTCTTTCTCTGCTTTGATTTGATTTAAGACTGTTTCTTTTTCTTGAAGCGCTTTGTTCTCAGGATCTTTCTTCAATTGCTTTTGAACACTTGTCAATTCTGTTTTTACATTAGCAAGCAAGGCTTCATCTTCTTTGTTCAGAGCCGTTAATTTCTCATCATCCGACAACGTCGAACTTGTCAGAATCTCATTTGTTTTCTCTTCATACGAAGGATTCAATTGAGCAATCACTTCTTTCGTTGAAGTCGTTCCAGCAACTGTATTTCCAGCATTCAATTCTGCTTTGCGCTGTTCAATCGCAGCCTCTTTATCAGCTTTAATTTGATTTAACGCTGATTCTTTCGCTAGTAATGCTTTATTGTTTGGATCTTTTGCTATTTGTGTTTTTACAGAACCGATTTCTTTATCCACTGAAGTAACCAACGTTTCGTCTTCCTTGTTCAAGGCCGTTAATTTCTCATCATCCGATAACGTCGAACTTGTCAGAATCTCATTTGTTTTTTCTTCATACGATGGATTCAATTGAGCAATCACTTCTTTTGTTGAAACAGTACTAACAACCGTATTTCCAGCGTTCAATTCTGCTTTGCGCTGTTCAATAGCAGCCTCTTTATCAGCTTTAATTTGATTTAACGCTGATTCCTTCGCTAGTAATGCTTTGTTACTTGGATCTTTTGCTAATTGCGTTTTCACAGAAGCGATTTCCTTATCCACTGAAGCAACCAATGTTTGGTCTTCCTTGTTCAAGGCCGTTAATTTCTCATCATCCGATAATGTCGAACTTGTCAGAATTTCATTCGTTTTTTCTTCATACGAAGGATTCAATTGCGCAATACGTTCTTTTGGAGTAATCGCCAATTGTTTTTGTTCCAACGCTTTGTCGCGGGTTGCAATTGAGCTTTCTGTAGCCGACTTAATCTGTGTTAGGTTAGCTTCTTTCTCTTTCAATTTCGCGTTCGAAGGGTCTGCAGCCAATTGTTTTTTAACCGATGTCAGTTCTTTATCGACCGAAGAAACAAGTTTTTCATCTTCAGCATTCAAAGCAGTCAACTTCTCTTCTTCCGATAAATTAGGATTCGACTCAACTGCTTTCTTGTTATCCGTATAACCTGGTTCAAGTGCATTAACAAGTATTTCAGGATCATTCGAACCATTTTGACTCAATAAATTCTCTACTAATTTTTCGTGTTTCGCAACCTGTTCTTCAATTTCTTGTTTGTACGTTAACAAAGAAGCTTTCTCATTATTGAGTTGCTCATTTGTTTTGTCGTTTTCACGTAATTTTTCAATTTCTTCTAAGCGGTTATCTAATTGTTTAATTGCATTTCGCTCATTGGATAATAACTTATAGATTTTATCTTCTTTCGATAAAGATGGATCATCTTGAATTCCCTTGGTAGAGGATTTATAATCACTGTAAATATTTTGAGCACGCAAACCAGAGCTTACAACAATTCGGTCTTTTAACGTTGGATCCTTTTTCTCCAACTCATTGATTTGTTGCGTTACGTATGCCGTTAACGTATTGGAATTGGTTTTTTCTGTTTCAGCAATTGCTTTCGTCGCTTGCTCTTTCGTTACAGAAGCAACGGATTTATTTGAAATAGCATCTTGAAGAATTTCGATTTGTTGATTCACTTGGTATTTCTCCAATGATTTTTTATCAATTGAACGTTGCAAATTATCACGTTCCTCTTTAATTATTACAATTTCATTTTGTTTTTCAGCTATTTTTTGTTCAATGGCAGGAACATCCTTTTTCTTCGCAGTGTATATACTATTTTGAAGTGTATTGATCTCAATTTCATTGTTAGAGAGATCTTTACTGTAAGCATCTACTTTGTCTTTCAGTTTCGACATTTCGTCATCTAACCTAACAACTTTATCAACCAAATTCTGAATTAAATCTGTCGACTTGTCGTTCATTACATCTTTCAGTAAATCCTTGTTATCAACAACTAATTGGATGGCTTCTTTTTCTTTGCCACTTTCATACAATTGATTGAATTGCTTGCTCAATTCCTGCATTTTCTGTTGATCTGAGCCACTAGAAGAAGTCGACAAAACTCCTTTAATAGAATCATTTAATCGCACTAAACTTTTCGAATATTGTTTTAATTCTTGCTGTTTATTGATCATGCGTTCCGCTTCCTTCAGCGCAACATACTTTGCATCTGTTTGAGTAGTACTGTTTGCTTCTGCAACCTTACTTTTTATTTGTTCCTCTAATTGAACAAATTCATTCGCATTTTCAACAACAAGGTTATTGATATTATTCCCAATATTATTGATTAAGTTTTTGTTTTCATTACCTCGCTGAACTTGTTTTTGCAAGATGTCTCCAAGTTCATTTGTATTCAAGTCTCCTAAGCCGATTTCACTAAGTACTTCTTTGTTTTTTTGATCTTGTTCAAGTTCGTTTAAATCAAATTCATTCACATTTATATTCAACTCTGAACGCATTTTAATTACTTCTGCAATAACTGCTTGCGGATCTTCCACATCTTCATCAAACAGGTTGAGAATCTTAACAATTTCTTTTCCTCCTTCTGTTGTATGAATAATTTTCTGTTTGAGTGGCTTAAATTCTTTCAAGAAAGGAATCGAAACAATGGACCTGAATTCCTGACTGCTTCCCTCTATTGTCATGATGTATTCATACTTCCCTCCTTTTGGGAAGGTAATTAAATAAACAGCTTTATCATTTGAGTTGAATTTACCAACCGATTCACCATTGGAATAATCCTTGATCTCAAAGTTGATTTTCTTGATTTTCGGATCCACTTCAGAAACGAAATTTCCTTTTACTACGGCTAATTGAATTGGAACACGATCCACCTTAACTCTATAAACGAACAATTTGCCATCCTGACTTTGACGTGCAGAGGCAAAATAAGCTTCCTTATTTAAGGAATCGACAACATAGAACATATCATCGTCGGGTGATGAGATTGCAAAGTCCATGTTTTCAGGTGGACCATACGAATTTGTTTCTGGATCGTATTTACTTCGGAAGACATCGAAACCTCCCATGGAATTATGGCCCTTCGATGAGAAATACAAATAGTTTCCATCAGGATGCATGTACGGAAAATCTTCGTCGAATGGCGTATTCACATTCCCAGGAATTGGCTGAGGCATCCCCCAAGTTCCATCCGGTAATTTTCGACGAACGTAAATATCTTTTCCATTCGTTCCATTTTCACCATAACTTGAATAGTAAATCACGGATGGATTCTGAGGGAAATGAATTAATGGTGTATGATTATTTTTCTTGTCTAATTTCGTTTGAAACTCAGCCGTAACCAATAAATTACCGCCAATATCTTTCAAATCATAAATTCGGAAAAACTTATCAATTGTAATTTCCTTTTTGTCTGTCACAATGATATCCGAAATGGTTGTCATCAAACGTTTACCATTTTGGCACATTTGAATGCCGCGTTCAGCTTCTGCAGACTTTAGACCTTTTGGATTTTTTTGTAAATAGGTCGTATAGTGCTTAATCGCCTCATTGAATTGATAATTCAAATGCAATGCTTTTCCTAAAAAATAGAACGCTTCGGGAGCAATATTTGGATCATTTGTAGCAAACGAAAGATAGCGAATCGCTTCTTGTTTATTATTTGAATTGTATAATAAACATGTTCCGTATTTGTAATTATAGCTAACATCCCTTGGTTGAAGAGCAATTAAACGCAAATACAATGGCGTGGCTTCTAAGTATTTTTCAGTATCGAATAACTTATCGGCTTGCACCTTCATTTCTGCTTCCGTCTGGGCATAAAAAATCACAGGCACGAATGCAAAAATCAAGAATAGTATGCTATGTTTAATAAAACGCACTTATATATCGAGCTTCATTTAATTAGGTAACAATGAAGTAGTACGATTATTTTTTAAAAAGGTTCATTTTACTTTCTTCTCCTTTCAAGAGACGTCCAATGTTTTTTCGATGTGCAAAAATGACTAAACCACTCAATAGTATGCTAAACCCAAACAGCCACATCGATTCTTCTTTTAAAACAAAACGCACCACCAACGGAAATGCGATCGAAGCACAAATCGCACCAAGTGACACGAACTTTGACCCAATAAATACGACTAAGAAAATGACCAAACAAATTAATGCAGCAATCGGTTGTAGCCCAATAATAACACCTAAAGATGTTGCCACACCTTTTCCACCTCTGAATTGAGCAAAAATTGGAAAAACGTGACCTGTCACGGCGAAGATAGCGGCCAATATTTGCATTTTAATCAAAGTATCAACTTCAAGGTGCAAATAAAAGTGTGATGCAATCACAGGTATCAAGGTTGCCAATGCGCCTTTCAAAACATCAATTAACAATACAACTTTGCCAGGTTTTTTACCCAAAACACGGAAGGTATTTGTTGCACCTGCATTTTTACTTCCGTGCTCACGAACATCGATTCCATACCACGCTTTCCCCACCCAAACAGCTGTTGGAATAGAACCAAAAAGAAATGCAACCAATGAAAAAAGTATATAAAACATCTTATTTTTCGAATAAACGCATGAACTTACTTAAGTAAACACTTGCTGTTGAAGCCTCAAATTTAAAATTCTTTGTCTTACGTTTCTCTTCTTTCATTGCATTTACTGCAGTATTAAATTCTGGATCACCAGAAATAATCTTCATATCTCCATCTTTTTTAACCATTGTATAGTCAAAATAGTAGTCTCTACCACCTGGAATTTCAATTTGCAAACCAAATTTATCACCACCAGATTCAGAGTAAATTTGTTGGAAGAATGCGCGACACGGAACATATTTCATTACTGGTTTTTCAAAGACATTGATCAATACGGCTGTATTTGCAGATGAAATCAATCCCTTTTCTTGCATATCCGATTTGTCAAATGAACTTAATTTCAAACCTGTAATTGTGAAGGCCGTTTCGATTTGCTCTGGTAATTTTTTGATTTCACCTTTAATCGTGTAATCTGATTTAATTCTATCGGCCGTTTTTCGATCTGTCCATTCAACTAATGCTTGCTCAAAAGTTGTTGGATTGAAATCCATTGGTTGAAGACCTTCAATAGTATTGATACGTGTTGCCACATCTTCCATTATACCTTTGTCTAAGGCCATACTGAGGCGAGCCGTAATGTTCATAGACGTTTCACCTGTTGATTGATTGTAGTCTACTACTCCAACCGCATCAACCTTAACATCTCCGTAATCCATTCCTAGATCAATAACTCCTTCACCGTGCAATGAACAACTTTCAGTATGCAACGCCAAGAAGTTTCCTTTTTCAGATCTGTTCAACAATTTCTCTTTCGATGCAATTTGGAATTCTTTTGCATTTTGGTTATACTGCAAATAACCACTTGCTGTAATAACATTTGGATCTGTTGGAACGGTCAATTTCGACAAGAATGTAGGATACAATTTAATACTATCCACTGCTGCTGAATTTCTCCAAACAATACCTGCTGAAATTGGCTCATTTGCCAAGTTTTTCATTTTTTCAGATACTGGAATTTGAATATTTTTCGGATCAATTGGCGCAGAGAAACTCATCCATGTTCTATCAAACTTCTCACATGTATGATTAATGCGTGTTGCACCATTAAAACTAATGAATGGATTTGACGCATTAACTGCCACTTGACCATAGTAATCAAATTCTTTACTCAATTTAAATCCTGATGCTTCCGGAATCTCTCCTTTCGCAATTGTTTGGTAGGACGTATCCAAACCTATAGAAGCCATTTTGAAATAAGTCAACGTACTATCTTTATCGTAGTAAGGATATTCTCCCTTACCAGAATAGGCACGTCGCGCTGTTACTTCAACTTCCGCCTTTACAAAAGAGTGATATTTCGTGATATAATTGGCTACAATTTTTGCATTCACAAAAGGATCTAATTTCGCTTTTTTGCGAATGACTACTTTCAAACTATCTGGGTAAATTCGAGCATCGGCAATTTCCAAGTATGGCACTTGCTCACAAAAAATTGTTCGTTCCTTTAAGTCATAACGTGCTTTCGGTGCTCTAAACTGCAGCGAATCTTGTTTTGGGTGAATTGAGAAAAAGTTTGGTCCAACCATATCCATATCTGTATCAATCGTAACATCTTTCTCTCCGGTATTTTCCATTTGCAATTCCGCGTAATCCATGAACCAATGAAATTGATCCATTCGACAAATGTATTGGTTTACAGGGAAGTTCAATTGGGAAGACCCTTTATTCGAAATAAAATCACCTTTACGTTCTTTAAACGAAATATCAGCTTTCACGTTATCAGCTTGGAAAGCTAACTCTCCCTCTCCAGGTTCGGCATACGTATTCTTTAAACTAAATCCTGATGTATCCGCTTTAATATCCCAACGGGTAAATGAATAATCATCAGAAACAGTCGTTGCAGTTTTGAACGTCATCAATCCATTTCCTCTCATTCCTTTCGGAGTAACAATTGCTGCTCCTCTCAATTTTGCTTCAGCCTTAAAGAAATTAAGGTCTCCTCTTGGAGTAGAAGCTGCTCTTAAGTAATTTTTCTTAGGAACATAGGTAATGTAGGCTTCTTCCGCTTCCACATCTGGGAACTGAATACCTGTTTCAATTGGCTTATTTGAAAATTTAGCTAAACCGATAGTCGAATCAGGCAAGAACGTTAAAGCTTGTGAAATAGACGTTGAATGCACAAAGTTGATTGTTCCACTTCCTTGTAAACCATTGTTCGATAAAAGAATTTTGTTTTCATATTTTGCACCAGTTCCATAGAAATCATGACCACCTTCAGGCGCTTTCGTTGAGAATCCAAAGGAATAATCGGGCATGATTTTCAATTCCTCATTAATTTTTGGAAAGATTCCTGCCGAAGTTAATTCACCTTTAAGTCTGAATTTTTTCTCAATAAAGTTATCCAAACTGTCCATTTCGAATGGAGCAACCGTATAATAAAAACGAGTACTGTCATAAGCGCCGCGGTATATTTCACGGGAATTATAATATACAAATGACGGTTTTGTCACTTTTATAACAGGATATTTTGTGATTGTTTTGCTATTTCCTGAACGGTTTGTTGGATCGTCGACAATTAATTCACCTACAATTCCATTGATATTACTCCCCATCGCAATTGGTTTTGCACCATCTGTTTCAGATAACGGTAATACTCTAAACAAGGATTCACCTGTTTTTAATAGATTAAATTTATTGTCACGATAATTATAATTGGCAGTATAGGTATTGATTTCCATTTTACCGCAATTAATCCATCCGTTAAAGTCAAAATTTCTATTTTCTTTAATCGTCAAACGGCTATCATCTGGAAATACCATTGTATTTTGAGCATCTGAAATCTTAACGCGATCAACACCATTTAAATCTATTTCCAGCGTTCCTAAATTCATTTTACCAAAGAAGGTCATCAATCTTCGCTCTTCGGATTGTTTTTTATATAAATCACGCAAGGCTTTTAAATTTGCATCCTTTTCAATTTGCTCTTCCGCATAACCTTTTAATTCTTTTGGACGCAAATCTGAAACGAACAATAAATTATCATAGTCATACTTCCCTGCTTTCCCTTGCACAAAATTTTCAAGTTTCGGATTTATTGTCAACATTTTACTATCCGTATCGTAGCTGATGAATCCAAGATTCGATAACTCAATCAATAATGGACGAACTTGCTCAAGTGTCTTTCCTAAAGCTGTCGCAGCCTTTCCTTCATTGATCACATATTCATCATATTTATAACAATATTTCCACAATGCTCCAAGTGGATGAACCGCATCCATTCCTTGTAGTTTATCATACATGCGTTCATCAAAATAGCTTTGTGACTCAAAATTCGCTACACGTTGTTCCTGAGAAGTTCCAAAATCATACGTGAAATAAACGTCCAAATCATCCACTTTCCATGTGATTTTAGGTACATAAACGTCTAACTTATGATATGAATCTTGGAACGGAGCCTGTCCATTACCAGTTGACGTTCTTGTTAATTCTATAAGCTTTTTTTCTAAATCATAACTAAAATGCAGTCCTGGATGCGTAATCGAATCTCCAGTATTCAAAAACATTGCCGTTGCTGAATTGTTGCACATAATTTTCTTAGGCGAAATATATATTTGCTGTGCGCTTGATTTAACAAAGACCAAACTGTTGCGATAAATAATAATTTTTGCTGGAATCGCTGGAGTTCCAATACCTACAAAACTTGCACCTTGCATTGAAAAACCACCATCGTAATCAACATTTTCGCGAATGTTTTTAATTTTCAATCGTTTTTCATAGGAAATGAATTGAGGAAACACTTTGTCTTCTTCACGATTTACTTTGAAAGCCTTATCATTTAATGCACCTAAAATTGATTTTGTAAAGTACTTAGTCGTCAAGGCAACTGAATCGGCATTCAAATTAGACGATTTGCAGGATACGTCATATTTTTTTAGCGTTGCAAATGTTTCATTTTTTGGTAACCCTACTTTTTCCCAAGTAATAACACCTCCGTCACCGTCCCATTTTTTTAAGACTGGGTCATAGGTTCCTGTTGTTTTGAACACTACTAAACTATCGACAAATGGATTATCTGCTTTTTCCTTTACATCGCGATTTGCAACGCGGCAAATTAAATTTCCATTCGTACATTTAATAAATGGTTTATCTGAAAATTCGAATGAATATTCACCACCTTCGTAGAACCAACTAAAATTGGATGCTTCAGAAATACGTCTCTCTGAAAAGAAACCAGCAGATAAATCAATGAAATCCTCAAATTTTTTGATGTTTTTATTATCCAATAATTTATCAACGGAACTATGCCATGCTTGAAAACTTGCCGCTGATTGTTTTCCTTTGATCAGCGAAGCAACAGAAAAAACATATTGATAAATTTCGGGATAAGGCTTCAATTTTTTTGTAACCATCAAGTTACACGTTTCGACCATCTTTGTGAAATAAGCTTCTGGAAACTCGCTTGATTCCAGTAACATTTGTGGTAGCGTTTTTTTTGCAAAATCGTGGAATTCTCCTTTACCAAATTCAGTTAATGATGCTTGAAATTCTTTAACAAATTTCTCTCTATTAGCTGTAAATGTTTGTGCATTAAGGCTCAATGTGAACAACATTGCACACATTAAAATTAATCGATTTACTACCATTATTTTCGTTTTATAGTTTATTCAATTCAATAGCTGCCCAATTGTCTTTGTTCAAAACACGTCGTTTTTTAAGACCGAATTGTTCAGCAAAAGTTACAAGTTCATCCACGTCTGAGTCAAAAAAGCCACTTAATAAAAGTGTGCCATTTTTTTCTAAAATTTCAGCGTAAGATGACATGTGTGCTTTTAAAATATTTTTGTTAATGTTGGCAAGAATCAAACCAAAAGTTCTTCCGCTCAAAACATCAACATCTCCGCAAATTGCTTCAATTGTTTTACAGTCGTTTCGTTCTGCGTTTTCCAGCGTATTTTCTACTGACCAATCTTCGATATCCACAGCAACAACATGTTTTGCTCCCAAACGTTCCGCAACGAAAGCCAAAACACCTGTACCAGTTCCCATATCCAACACTTCAGCAGGAATACTTTTTAATTCAAAAAGTGCCTTAGACATCATCCATGTAGTTTGGTGATGCCCTGTTCCGAACGACATTTTTGGAAGAATTTCAATAATCATTCCTTTGGCTGTTGAACGGTCGTGAAAAGGAGCAACAATGGTCAAATAATCTTCCACTTCTACTGGTTGAAAATCTGATTCCCAAACGGCATTCCAGTTTTGTTGTGGAATTATTTTCGAATTGATAACAACTTCGACATCGTTTGATTTGGTTTCAAGAAATGTATTTTTCAAAGGATTTTCTGCATCTACAAGTTCAAGTTGACCGTACGCCAAAATCCCGTCTTCTGTTTCCACAAAACTTTCAAATCCATTGTCCGCTAATTCAGCAGTTAGAATTTCTGTCCAAGGATCTCTTGGTGTTAATGCAATTGATAATTCTAAGTAATCCATTAAAATGATTGTGCTATTGAGATGAATGCATCCAACTGTAAGGCTGCACCACCAATTAATCCTCCATCCACATTTTCGCATGCGAATAACTCTTTTGCATTCGATGCGTTACAACTTCCGCCGTATAAAATTGAAATTTCTTCTGAAAGTTCTTTTGAATAGTGCTCTGCAATCCATGAACGAATTGATTTGTGCATTGATTCAGCCTGTTCAACACTTGCTGTTTTTCCGGTTCCGATTGCCCAAACAGGTTCATAAGCAACAATACATTTTGCCATATCATCCGCTGACAAATGAAACAAACTATCCATCAACTGTTGCTTCACGTAGTTTAATTCTTCGTTTGCTTCTCGAATTTCAAGCGGTTCTCCACAACAAAATACAGGAGTTAAGTCGTTTGCCAATGCTGCGTTCACTTTTTCTTTCAGGAACGCTTCGTTTTCATTGAAAATCGCACGACGTTCACTATGGCCAATTAACACATACTTTGCTCCGATATTCTTTGCTTGTGTTATTGAAACTTCACCAGTAAATGCACCTTTATCAGCAGGATAAAAGTTTTGTAATCCAACGTTTAACTCTGGATTCTTACTAATTATTGTTGGTGCAAAAATAAAAGGAGGAAATACAATTAACTCAGCGTTATTCACTTTAGTTGACGCTTCGCTAACTCCTTGAGCTAATCCCAAAGCCTCATCCCAAAGCAAGTTCATTTTCCAATTACCTGCTACAATTTTCTTTCTCATTTTTTAAATGTATTTTTCTTCAACCATTCATACGATGGAATAGATCGATGTGGAAATTTCCCTTTGACGATTCCTTTTTCAATCACCATCATGGATGGATTCGAACGTGCAATTGCTTTAAGTCCAGTTTCATCATTCAAGAACACAGGTACGTTAAAATTATTTTTCTTTCTAAATGCATTGATTTTTGCGCGACTAGAACTTGTCAACAAGAGGAACGGAATACCATCTTTTTTACACGAAGCATATATTGATTTAATCTCAGCTATGTTTTTCCAATTCGCGTCGTTTAAGTTTCTAGCTGTCACCAAAACAATTCGTTTTTCTTTAACGATTGCTTTGCGCAAATTCACCTCTGAATTTTCAGGGTCTTTTTCGATGATTTTTTTCACCATCTCCAAATTCACTTCAACTTCATTAAGGTCTTTGCGGCTCAAATAAGGATTAAACTGATCATTAATTGTTGGTAAACGAGATGGTTCAATTTCGACAGTTGTCATTTTAACATACGCATATTGCTTTTCGTCCCATAAATCAGCATTGTTTCCATATTCTTTTTCAGAATATGTCTCTAATTCACCTGTACGTTTGTTTCTTAGTTTATGCGTATTTTCAAATTTACCAGCATACCCATCGTGCATTTGCCATTCAAGATTTTTACCTTCAGCAAAAGGACGGTAATCTTTTAATGGTTCATACATCAAAACATAGCTAACCATTGCAATACAAGCAATTGTTACAATTGAAAAACTTCCAAAATAATTTCCTAAGAAATAGCCACCTGCTCTAAGAATCCAAAGTGCGGCAATAATTAAGAACATCCCAAATCCAACGAGAAAATACCAATTGAACACTACAGAAAGTAAGGAAAGTAATACGACGCTGCTGAATAAGTATTTTACATTTTGAGTTTTCGTATTTGGTTCAATCAGCCATTGGGCAAGAAAAATCCAAACAACTAAATACAACAAAACAATATCTTTCCATAAGGATTCAAGCGGTGTTAAAGAACGACCAACTGAACCTTTCATCGCATCACCAAAACATCCGCAATCCGTTACACATTGAGGCGTTTTCCATTCTTCAATAACAATTTCAGTACTTGTTTTTGAAACAATTTTCACTTTCTTGTTCAGCTTCGCTTCTGCTATTTTAGCCATTCCCATTTCACTTGATGCCACATACGTGTCATGGTCTTTGAATTTTTTGTGTCCATCACAACTTGCAGTATGCCATGTTAAAAAGGTGAAAAACAACATCATTAGAAGCGATAAATGAGCAACCCATTTAATTTTGCCTCCAATAATTAACAAAATTCCAAGCAGAATTTCAACTATACAAATCGCAATAGAAAGTCCTAAAGCATACGGAATCAACCATTCAAGAGAAAATCCTGGGGCTCCGAACAGTTCTTTGATACGATAGGCCAATGCTCCATCTTCAAAATATTCTTCTAATTTATATGCGAATCCAATCGGATCATTTGCTTTAACAAGCCCAGAAACGATGAACAAAGCTCCTACAAAACCTCGTGCAACATTTGCCATCATTAGTCGACCGCGAAAAACAAATAAACCAGCGGCACTTACTCCAATTAGAACATATCCAATAAAATTGAATAGCATGAAGTAATCCTTAAAGGCTTTTTGTGAACCAATTACGACAGCGGCCAAACCAATAATATTTAACACTACGAATAAAACGTTAAACACCATTGAGCGACCTTGTACAGTTGCTTTTTGTTTCATATATTAATTTGTAGTAGCTGACACATTCAAATGTATCAATGAAAATACGGAATAATTCAGCATATCAAAATAATTAGCATCAATTCCTTCACTAATCAATGTTGCTCCATTATTATCTTCGATTTGTTTAACACGCAAAATCTTCATTAAAATCAAGTCCGTCAATGAACTAACACGCATATCACGCCATGCCTCACCGTAGTCATGGTTTTTCTTTGCCATTAATTCAAATGCTTCTTTTGCGTATTTATCGTACAACGCAATTGCTGTTTCTGCGGGCAATTCCATTTCTACTAAATCAGTTTCGCGTAATTGAATAATTGCCATAATGCAATAGTTGACAATTGCGACGAATTCATCTTCAACTGATTCACCTACTTTATTTTGTCCAGTCTCTTGAATTGTTCGAATTCGCTGTGCTTTAATGAAGATTTGATCCGTTAAAGAGCTTGATCTCAGTATTCTCCAAGCAGTTCCATAATCTTTCGTTTTCTTAGAGAAGATATCTCTGCAAACATTGATTACATTTGTATATTCTATATTAGTTTGATTCATTTATTTCGCAATGGGCTTTTCAAGGGTTGAAGATACACATTTTCCAAAAAACAGATACATCCGAGTACAGGATAAATTGATGGATTTAACAATCCCGAAGGTTATGGGTATTGTAAACTTAACTCCTGACTCTTTTTTTTCAGAATCTCGTAAGCAAAATGATTCGTTTTTATTGAATGAAATTGAAAAAATGATTGTTGATGGAGCTGATTTCATTGATATTGGAGGCTATTCAACACGACCTAAAGCCGAAAATGTTTCAGAAGCAGAAGAAATCGAACGCGTTTTAGAGCCTCTTCAGAAAATTCGCAAAGCATTTCCTTCAGTTCCAATTTCACTTGACACATTTCGTGGGACAGTTGCAGAAATTGGTTTTAACGAAGGAGTTGATATCATCAATGATATTAGTGGTTTTCAATATGATAAATCAATGCTTTCAACTCTTGAAAAAATTAAACTTCCTTACATATTGATGCATGTTCAAGCAGATAAAAAAAACATGCACAAGACCGAAGAAAACGATCTAATTTTCAGAGAAATGATTCAGTATTTTTCTCAAAAAATTCATCTGTTAAATGAAAGAGGTTTGACCGATATTATCGTTGACCCTGGGTTTGGTTTTAGCAAAACACTTGAACAAAATTATCAACTCCTTGACCAACTTGATTTATTTCATTTATTAGACCGCCCATTACTTGCCGGATTCTCTCGTAAATCAATGATATACAAAAAACTAGAAACATCACCTGAAGAAGCTTTAAATGGAACGACTATTCTTAACACGCGCGCCATTCTCAAAGGAGCTTCAATTCTTCGTGTTCATGACGTTAAAGCTGCAAAAGAAGTAATTACACTTACACGATTAAGTTAAACCAACTTTTTTCTTGGTATTTTCGTCATAATTGTTATATTCGATGTATTAACTAATGCTATATCATGAGGAAACTACTTACACTACTTATTTTTTCCTGCACTTTATTTGTTGGCAATGCACAAACAGTGTTATGGACTGAAACATTTTCGAATGCTTGTGCCTCCGATTGTGACGCAACAGCTTATGTTGGTCCGAATGGCGCATGGACCGAAACATTAACAGGTTTTAACGATATTGATCCTAACGTTTTTTATGTTAGTGGACAAGAATGTGGTAACGCTGCAGGTGCTTGTGGTTCTGTTTGTGGCGCTGCTGACCCATCTTTACATATTGGTTCAAATGCTTCGGTTTTAATGGATCAAGGTGCTGCCTATTTAAGTGGTGGTTTTGGTATTTGGTTCCCTGAAACAGATAGAAGAATTGAATCTCCAACCATCAACATGACTGGAAATTCTAATTTAACATTAACCTTCAATTATATTGAAAATGGCGATGGAACAATTGACAATGCATCCGTTTGGTATTTTGATGGCGCTACATGGACGTTATTACAAGACATGGCAAAAACGCCGCTAACATGTAACCCTCAAGGAACATGGACAAGTGTTTCAATTGCATTACCAGCCTCTGCAAACAACAATCCATCAATGAAAATTGGTTTCCGTTGGGTAAATAACGATGATGGGATTGGAACTGACCCTTCTTTTGCAGTTGACGATATTCAAATTACTACACCTTCGGCAGGTTCTGCTCCAGTTGCCAATTTCACTGCATCTTCAACTTCGCTTTGTGCTGGTGATTGTATCACATTTACGAATACAAGTACATTTGCACCAGGTGCAACATTCTCGTGGAATTTTGGGAACTCTCAAACATCAACACTCCAAACACCTGGAAGTATTTGTTATGCTACAGCTGGTTCTTATACCGTTACGCTAACCGTGACAGATGCAAATGGAACAGATACAGAAACCAAAACGAATCATATTGTTGTCAACGCAGCAGTTTCTGCAGGTCTTGACAATACGGCAAATCTGTGTAACAATAATTCCATCAATTTAACAACATTACTTTCTGGATCAACAGGTGGAGGAACTTGGGCTGAAACAACTGCTGTTCCAAGTGGACAATTAACAGTTGGTTCTGGAGTTTTTGATGCATCAGGATTAACTCCTGGAGCTTACACATTCTCTTATACTGTTGCAGGAACGGCTCCTTGTCCAAATGATGTTGCCAATTTTACAATCAATGTAACTGCTTGCGCCGGTCCAACTGCCATTATTAATGCTTCAAGTTTGACTGTTTGTGCTGGACAATCATTAATATTCAATGATGCAAGTACTGGAACAAACATCAACTCTTGGACATGGTCATTCGGAAGTGGATTACCAGGAACTGCAAATACAGCTGGACCTCATTCCATTCAATTTAACACTGTTGGTACTTTTAACGTTTGGTTAGAAGTAACTGATGACAACGGTACAGATGACCAAACGATTCAAATTACAGTTACTGCTTGTAGTTCACCAACTGCTTCTTTTAGTATTTCTGATGATATAATTTGTCCAGATGATTGTATCAGCTTTGGCAATACATCAACATCAACAGGACCAACAACTTACACATGGACCTTCCCTGGAGGAACTCCTGCAACCTATACGGGACCTACTCCTGGACAAGTTTGTTACAGTACACCGGGAACGTATGCCGTTGGCTTGACCGCAACAAATAGTTTTGGGACGAACAGTTATTCTCAAAATGTTGAAGTTTTGACTGCACCAACAATTGTTGCTGGAAATGACACCATTATTGAAATGGGTGGTATAGCTGATTTAAGTGCTACAGCATCTGAAGGCGAAATAACTTGGTCTTGGACACCAAATACACAAGGAAGCATTCTTGATTGTATCGTATTTGATTGCACATTAGCAGAAGTAATGCCTGTCATTACAACAGTTTTCACTGCCACAACAACGACAAGTGAAGGATGTCAAGCAAGTGCGAATGTAATTGTAACAGTGGATTATAAAGCATTTATTGGTGTGCCAACAATGTTCTCACCAAATGACGATGGTGAAAATGACATTTTATATGTAAAAGGGTTGGGGATTACCAACATGATTTTCCGTGTTTACAATCGCTACGGACAATTAGTTTTTGAGTCACTTGACCAAAAAGATGGATGGGACGGTAAAGTGAAAGGACAAGCAGAAAATTCTGCAACGTTCGTTTATACTCTAGAATATCTACTTGTGAACGGATCTTCTGGAAATGTCAATGGTAATGTAACTTTAGTTAAATAAGATCATGAAAACGAAATTAAACATACTCGGTATTTTAGCTTTGACATGGTCAGCGAATACATTTGCACAACAAGATAAGCACTTAACTATGTGGAATGAAAATGCATCTAGTATTAATCCTGCTGCTGTTGCATCAATGGATGAAGATGTACGTTTTTTAACAAACTTCAGAATGCAATGGTTACCCTTAAATGGGAATGCTTTGCGCACAAATACTTTTTCATTTGATGCAAAATTGATGAAAGTTAAGAAGACAGGAAGTCACTTGGGTGTAGGACTAAACTTCACCAATGATCAAACTGGTGATATTCGTTATACTTCAAATGTTATTTCTGTTCCAATTGCTTATAATATTGGACTAGATAGAAATAGTTTTTTCTCAATTGGTATTTCTCCTGGATTTGTTTCAAGAAGTTTAGGAACGGGAAATCAAACATGGGATAATCAATGGAATGGTTCAACTTTTGACCAAACAATATCTAGTGGTGAAATCATTCAAGGAACAGCATCTGCTTTTGATATTGGTGCTGGATTACAATACAAATATCAATCGGATAATCAATCGCATTTAAAAATTGGATTTAGTGTTAACCATTTGACCTCACCTTCGCTTTCGTTTACATCAACTGGTGATAATTTGTATAAGAACATCAACATTTATGCAAGCGGAACCTATTTCCAACCGGAAAGAAGATTTGGTATTTCTCCATCAATTTTAGTTTCGTTGATCGGGCCAAATTACAATGTTCTTCTTGGTTCCAACTTTGATCACGAATTGTTTGAAAGTTCAAGAAGAACGGATTATGTTCAACGATCTTTTATTTCTTACGGATTCTATTTACGTTGGAAAGATGCATTTATTGCGACCATAGCTTATAAATTCTATGGATTCAAAGTTGGCGTAAGTTATGATATAAATGTTTCAAAATTGAGCAGTGACACACGTGCCCAAGGTGGTTTTGAATTGTATTTAAAATACTCACTAATGGTCGACAAAAGCAGTTATATTCATGACCGTCGCTTGTTTAGATGGCGAGGTGGTCGTGGAAGACTGTAAATAAATTATATAGTGTATTCGGAAGGTAGATGTTAACTAAAACGTCTACCTTCTTTTTTTGCAATCATTTTTCCACCTTGAATTCCTCCCGTGTGAACAAACAGTATTCGTTTGTTTTTAATGTCGCTTTTTAATAGCCAATCTTGAATTGCATAGAGAACTTTTCCCGTATAAATTGGATCTAAAGGTAGACGTGTTTCCGAAAATACACGTTCCATGAAATCGATTAGCTCATCTGTGTATTTCCCATAACCACCAAAATGATACTCATCTAAAACATCCACTTTTGCCAACACGTCATCTATCATTGATGATTCAAACCCTGTGTAACCTAACAAAGATTTCATTTCGCCCAATGAATCAAATCCTTTAAGAACTGGTACAACTAGCAATTTTGTTGTTTCAGGCAAAGCCAAGGCTAATCCGATGCTAGTTGTAGTTGTTCCTTGTGCAACAAAAACGTAATCATAATCGTTGGGAGTTTCTTTTAAAATTTCTTGACATCCAATCATTCCATAATAATTTGCACCACCTTCCGGAACAATCAAATAATTTGGAAATTCAAAGTTTAATTCTTCATGATACGATTTTTCATAGCGTGCTGCGTAATCCAATCGAGAAACAAAATGCAGCTCCATTCCGAAATCGGCACATTGGCGAAGTGTTGGGTTTGAATCTTCATTTAATTCATCTCCTCTAACAATTCCTATTGCTTTAAGACCTGATTGATGACAAGCCGCAGCTGTAGCAACTATATGATTTGAATATGCTCCACCAAACGTAAGAATTCCATATTTTTTTAATGTTTTAGCCTGTTCAACATTGAATTTAAGCTTCCGCCATTTATTACCAGAAACATGTTCATCAATTAAATCGTCACGTTTTACAAACAATTCGATGTTTTGCGTGTTTAACTCATTCAATTCAAGCTTTTGTAGTAGGGATTTTGTTACATCAAACATTTATACTATTAATTGCTGGTTTATAAATAACTTTGCTGTATGAAAAATGACATGTCTGGATTTTCAAAGAAACCTAATCTTACTGAAGAAGATTATTATTTGAGTCCAGAAGGCTATATTATTTTCACTGAAAAGTACCACTTAAAACGCGGTTATTGCTGCAAAAGTGGTTGTAAACATTGTCCGTATGGTTTTGATAAGAAAACAGGTCAAATCAAGAAAAATCAATAAACACCATTTTCTGGGAAACGCCCCTTGTATTGCCCCATAACGCTTTTAATGTAAGCAATATCCTTATCAACATCTCCTGTTGGTTCAAAACGACTATGGAATCCTCCAATTTTCTTTTCATAATCCATATAACAGATATAAATTGGAACTTTCGCTTTTAGAGCAATGTAATAAAACCCTTTTTTCCAATTTGGATTGTAGCTTCTTGTTCCTTCTGGAGTAAATACCATGCACAATTCCTCGCGTTCGTTAAAGAGTTTCACAGCATAATCGGTAATGTTATTGTTCTTTTTACGATCAACAGGAATTCCACCCAGACCTTTTAAAATCCATCCCATTGGTGGAAAAAACAAATCTTTTTTGATTAAGATTTTTGGTTTAATACCATACATGATGAATGCCAAGCGACCAATAATAAAATCCCAATTTGAGGTATGAGGTCCAACAGCAATAACAAATTTTTCAACTCCTTCAGGTGGATTTGGATCAATTTTCCAACCGAATAACTTCAATATAAAACGTGCAAATCCTTTCATTTTATTTTATTTATTTAGTCAATTTGACCTTGCATTTAAAGACAATTGACAACTTTAACTGTATTTGAATCAATTTGTTGAAAAAAACCGCATTCAAATCGCTGAACAAAGGTAGCTATTAAACAAATACCTTTACTTTTGTTTCATGCAATTTAAAAAAGCTATTGCCACGTTTTTATCCACGATTGTTTTATTTTCAATCGCTTGGATGGTTTTGCTTTTTTCTCAAGGAATTCTTGAATCGAATGAAAACAAGAATGTTGCATATGTCCCTTCCAACGCACTATTTGCAGTTCGAATTGATGGCCGTGAGCTTGCAGACAAAACCTTATTTTCTGTCTTTTTAGAATCGAAAGATGAAGAAATTCTAACGATGATTCAAGAAACTTTTTCGGAAAATAAATCAAGTGAAAAGAAATGGATTAAAGATGGTGTAGATTATCTTTCTGATATAGTATTTTTTCAAATTAAACATGAATCGATCTCATTGAATTGTATTCTTTTAAATGTATCCAACGAAATTCTTTTTAAAAAATTCCATACAAACGAGTTAGAGATCTGTGCTGTAAACAATGGTGTTGGCGTTATCATCACTAAAAACAGTGCTGTTAATATCACTGGATTACAAGCATTAGCAAGCAAAATTGTTTCTTCACCACAAAATGGAGACCTTTCTTCTTCGATTGATCATCCACAGGCTGGAAGATTTATTGAAGCTGTTATTCATTCTAAAACGAAGGATAAAAGCACATTTTCATTTGAATTAGCGCATAATAGTTTATTAATGAATGGAGAAATGGAATTTAGTTCTTCAAAAAATCTAGATCCTATTCACAAAAAACTACAACCAAAAGGATTGCATATTTCAACCAGTTTGATTCCAACTGAATTAAGCGACACATTAAATACTTGGTTGAAACAATTTGGGGTAAAAGTTCCAGCGTTTAAAGAACTTTCAATGAATTACATGAGCACAACTGTGATTAATCATTCTTCTGGATTTTTCATTGTTCCTCAAATGGAATTGTACGTTGAATGTGTTTCGCCGTTCGCAATTAATACTCTTACAGAATCAGATACAATTGCAAGCTTTTTGGATTGCAAAATGAATGAAGGCTGGATTGAAATTCAAGATGAGAAATTGTATTACAAACAGTTAAGTCCGAGCTCTTTCTACATTGGTGTTTCAGAAAATCCTGTTTTCACAAGCGTACAAAAAAACAACTATTTAATAATTTCTGGAACTTTATCTCCATTAACATCGATAAAATGTGGCGGATTAATGAGTACAATTCTAGAAATGATACCTGAATACCGTGCAGGTAAAACCTTTGCTAATCGAGCAGAGAGAATTGACTTTAGCATTGTAAAATTGAATGCTCAAAAAGCAAAAATCAGTGGTGATATTCATTTCAAATCGGGTTACTTCCCGATGAATGAAGTTCTGAAATTATTGATTACAGGGAAAAACCTAAATTAATTCGGAAACGTAGTTCGGAAAGAATTTCATTCGCGAACCATACCACGAAAACAATTCTCCATCGACAAACACAATTTGTGCTTCAGGAAAACGGTTTTGAAATTCTTCTGCATGTTCTTTTTTGAAAGGATAAGGTTCTGAACTTAGAAATATAAAATCAGGATTTTCAGTGAGTTCTTTTAATTCAGGATAGCGATCATCTTTGCATAAATTTTCAAAACCAGCTTTAGATATCATCGCATCAATAAAGGTTGATTTTCCCGCCAAATAATCGGGATCTTTCCAAATGAAATACAAGACTTTTTTGGAATCCACTACAGGTAATTTCTTGAATTCAAGCTCAATGCCGGCGCAAATAGTAGTCGATTCATTCTCCTTACCAAGGACATTCCCGAGCAAAGAAATCATTTCCAAAGCATCTTCATACGTGTAAATATCACTCATCCACACAGGAGCAATCTTCTCTAACGCTTCAATGTCCTCAACTGTATTTTCTTCTTTATTTCCAATGATCAAATCTGGTTGTAAGGCTTTAACCTTCTCGATGTTGACTTGCTTCGTTCCTCCTACTCTATTTTTGGATTTAAACCATTCTTCTGGATAAATACAAAACTTAGTGATGCCAACCACCTCTTCGTTTAATCCTAAATCATATAATAATTCAGTTTGGGATGGCACTAACGAAACAATCCGACGTGGAATTCCTTCCAGTCGGATTGTGCGATTCATTTGATCTGTTACTTCTCTTGCCATTTGAACTCAATTAGTTCATTATGACATTGCAGAGATAATGTCGTAACGCGTCACAATATGATAACCGCCGTTTGGCATTTCAACCAATACAGCAGGTGTGTTTTTATTAATCAATTTACATAAATCATCCAAATGCGTCGCGGCTTTAACCACTGGGAAAGCTTCACCCATTATTGATGAAATTGGTGCATCACGTAATTCAGGTGAATCAACAAGCAATTGGTAAACTTTGCTATCGTCAATTGAACCAACAAAAATTCCGTCTTTCATTACAGGAATTTGAGAGATAGAGAATTTACGCATTTTTGCGATTGCATGCGAAACCAATTCTTCAGCAAATACGCTAACCAAAGGAGTATCAACGTGCTGTGCGACTAATTCACCCGCAGTTTTATAATCTTCATCTAAGAAACCGCGCTCACGCATCCAATCATCGTTGAAGATTTTACCCACATAGCGTGAACCATGATCATGGAACAATACCACTACAACATCATCTTCAGTCAATTGATCCTTCAATTGTAAAATTCCTTTGATGGCAGAACCCGCAGAGTTTCCAACAAAAATTCCTTCTTCACGTGCAATTTTACGCGTATAAACAGCCGCATCCTTATCCGTTACTTTTTCGAAGTAGTCAATCACATCAAAGTCAACATTCTTTGGAAGAATATCTTCTCCAATTCCCTCAGTGATGTATGGATAAATTTCATTTTCATCAAAGATTCCTGTTTCCTTGTATTTTTTGAAAACAGAACCATACGTATCAATACCCCAAATTTTAATGTTAGGATTTTTCTCTTTCAAGTATTTCCCAACCCCAGAGATTGTTCCACCCGTTCCTACTCCAACGACAAAATGTGTGATTTTACCACCTGTTTGTTCCCAAATTTCAGGACCAGTTGATTCGTAATGTGCCAAACGATTTGAAAGGTTATCGTATTGATTCACATACCATGAGTTTGGTGTTTCTTCTGCTAAACGTCTTGACACTGAATAATAAGAACGAGGATCAGAAGGTTCAACAGCCGTTGGACAAACGACCACTTCTGCGCCAACTGCACGAAGAATGTCCATTTTTTCTTTCGATTGTTTATCATTCAACACACAAATCAATTTGTACCCTTTGATGATTGCAACCAACGCCAAGCCCATTCCAGTATTTCCAGATGTTCCTTCAATGATTGTTCCTCCTGGTTTAATCAAACCTGCTTTTTCTGCATCTTCAATCATTTTAACGGCCATACGGTCTTTAACCGAGTTTCCAGGATTTGTCGTTTCAACCTTCGCAAAAACTGTTGCCTTTACGTCTTTAGTGATTCTGTTTAATCGAACCATTGGCGTATTTCCAATCGTTTCAAGAATATTGTTATAGATTTTCATCTCTTTAATTGATTTTACGTGTGTATTGCTGTTTTAAAAATACCATCCTGAATTCAGATGAAATGCTTAAAACTTTTGCAAATATAGCGATTGGATTTCAAGAAATCAGGCTTTCATTTTGAGAATTAGTCATTAACTTCGGCATAATTAATTTTCTGTGAATGGAAAAACAAATAAATTGATTAAGTGTTATCGAAGAAATTAAACACAGCGCAATGAACATTAATGAAGTTATTGAAAACCAACGTCTTTTTTTTAATACGAATCAAACAAAGGAAATTTCCTTTCGCACAGAACAATTAAAAAAACTCAATCAACTTTTGGTTCAATACGAAGCAGAAATGATTAATGCTATACATCAAGACTTCGGTAAATCAGAATTTGACGTTTACACGACAGAATTTGGCATTCTTTATTCAGACATTTCAGTTGCTCTAAAGAACATAAAAAAATGGTCAAAATGGAAACGTGTTCGTACAAACATGACCAATTTTCCAGCTAAATCATATATCGTTCCTGAGCCTTTTGGAGTTTCTTTGGTAATTGGTGCCTGGAATTATCCGTATCAACTTTCACTAGCTCCTGTTATTGCAGCTTTAGCAGCAGGGAACACCGCAATATTGAAACCAAGCGAATTACCTGAAAACACAAGTAAGGTGATGGCAAAAATGATCAATGACAATTTTGATCCTCGAATTTTAAAGGTTGTAGAAGGAGGAGTTGATATAACAACGGAATTGCTCAATAATAAATTCGATAAAATTTTCTTTACTGGAAGCGTCCCCGTTGGGAAAATTGTCTATCAAGCTGCTGCTAAACACATGACTCCTGTCACTTTAGAATTAGGTGGAAAAAGCCCAGCAATTGTTGCTGCTGATTGTGATTTGGATGTTACTGTTAAACGATTGGTTTGGGCTAAATTTTTAAATGCTGGTCAAACATGCATTGCTCCTGATTATATTTATGTTGATGCGAAAATTGAAAATATCTTCTTAGCTAAACTAGAAGCTGAAATCGAGCGATCAGCCTTTTCACTCGAAAATGGAAATTATGTTCGCATCATAAACGATCGAAATGTACAACGACTTGCTAAATTAATTGATCCGTCAAAAATATATTTTGGAGGAAAGATTAATGAAAAAGAGCGCATTATAGAACCAACTATTTTAACGTCATGCAACTTTGAATGTCCATGCATGCAAGAAGAAATTTTCGGACCTATTTTACCTGTTTTGCGCTATACAACTTTAGATGAAGCAATTGGTATGATTAAATCAAAACCGAAGCCACTTGCTTTGTATTTATTTACGAATGATCGTTCGATCAAAACGAAAGTCACCGACGAACTTTCATTTGGTGGAGGTGCAATTAACGATGCAATTATGCATATTACCAATCATCATTTACCATTTGGTGGCGTTGGAGAAAGTGGAATTGGGAGTTATCATGGTGAGGCTGGATTTCAAACCTTTTCGCATTACAAAAGCATACTAGAAAAACCATTAAGATTCGAGCCGAATTTAAAGTATTCGCCACATTCTGAATCGAAATTAAAGTGGATAAAGCGTCTATTGAAATTTTAATTTGAACGATTTGTATTTAGATATGTATTCTCCGCTATGAAATTTATCTTTTTAATTTTTAGTTTGGTAATTGGAACATCGTTCGCGCAAGATAATTGTATCTTCAATTCTCAACAAAAAAAAGGAAGCTTTTATTTCTTTAGCACTTATTTCAAAAGCGATTACAAAACGCCATTAGAAGGAAAATGTGAATCCTTTATCCAGGGGAAACTTTATGAATCTAGAACGTTTATCTATGGTCATATTTATCAAGAAACACTTTATACTTTGGAGGGGAAATTGCGCTCCGAATTTAAAATTACGCAACTACCTAGCGATACACTTTTGGGATCTTTCAAACAATATGCTGAAAACGGAAGCCTAAAACAACATGATATTTACTATTACGACAAAACGAAACGCCGTTGTGAATACACGCAAGAATTTTGGCCAAATGGAAAATTAAAGTCAGCCATGCATTTTGCTTGGGCTAAAAAAGAAGATTTGGATACTTTTGAGTTGGTAAATCATCCTAATCATGTCATTGACGATGAAGGCTATACTTATATGAAATCTGCGTTTGGAAATTACTATTCTTATCATGAAAATGGACAATTAAAAGAACGCTATTCGTTCAAACCAGTTTATACTCCTCATTTAGATGAGCTAGCACGTTTTGGTCCCGTTGTTACCTATCATTCAAATGGACAACTTGCATCAACTGGATTTTATGAGGACAGCAAAAACGATGGTACTTGGATGTTTTATGATACCCTAGGAAACGTCATCGAAGAAAACTATTACAAAGACAACCTAAAAACGGGAACATGGAAAGGTTATTATTCAAATGGGAAACCACGATTTATAGCTGTTTATGATGTGAATTCCAATCATCCCTTTAAACCAAGTTTAACTGAATGGGATGAAAACGGAATTAAGACACACGAGATCATTTATGATTCCGAAGGAAATTATGTCGAACACAAATGGACGAATGACGGAACAATTGTTCAATCTTACGCCTTCAATGCACGCAACGAACCAACTGGAAGCACGTTAAATTGGTTTGCAAATGGAAAAATGCATACGCGCATGAATCACAACCCAAATGCAGATACCATCTATGTTGAATACTACCCAAATCGACAAATGGCTAAGTTGATCCTAACATCAATGTCGGATACGAACCTTGTTTCAAAACAGGTTTCAAAGATTTCAATGGAAACTCCTCCTTATAAAGAACTCGTGAAAGTAAAATCGACAAGCGTTTGGTATGAATCGGGAATTTTACAAAGTGAAACTATCGATCGTTTATCGCAATCAACCCATTCCGTCTGCATCAAGAATTTTTCTTCAACGGGAACACTTTTGCATTTGATGGAAGACAATTCTAAACTGCGACACGAAGAAATTTACTTTCACAATGGTAAATTGGAAAAGGAAGTTAATTCAGTTAAAGGACGATTGTTTGGAAGCTATCGGGAATATGATTCATTAGGGCAATTACGTGTTGATTTTAATTACTTCGATGGATTAAGACATGGTATTTGTAAGGAGTATTCCACTTCAGGAAAACTTGTTTACGACCAACAATTTGAAATGGGTTGTATCGTTAAATCATATCAATCTAAACTACCCAATAAAACAACCTCGCTGTCTTCATTAAGTAGTATCGAAAGAAAAAAAATCATTACCTCTGTTTATCAGTTGTTAAGTCAAACAAATCAATTTACAACTAAAGATTATTACACTCCAACCGAAATTGATTCATTGGTTGAACGTTTAATGTGGCTAAAAAAATCATGGAATACATCCGTTGATTTTCCGCTTGAGGAAGAACAAAATGAGCATCCATTTGCGCATATTGAATTCCATATTCCTGCAGTTTACTATCCCTATTTTTACAATGGAGATACTACTTCTCCCTTTGTGCGTGATTTCATTAAAACCTTTGACTCCTTGAATTGGGAACTGCCAGCTAAAATGGAAAAAGGAGATAATGAATATATTTTCACTCATCAGGATACAAATTTCTACACGTATTCCTTTTATCAAAAACACTTTTACAAATTACTTATGCCTGGTTATGCACGACTTCCGCACATGTTTCAAAAAAGAGTTGAAATAGATTATGGCGTCAAAAAACGAACCCACCGAGCACCAAGTTTGTCGATTGCTCGCTTCAATTCGTGTGTTTTTATGGCCAATTTCACTTATTCAGGAAGGAGTTACCCTATTTATATTTATGATGATGGAACAATGGAATTTGTCAATCGATCCGTTAAATGGGAAGATATTAAGTCAACGCCTGAAATTCCTGAAATAGGTTGGGATTAAATGAATTAATCTAAAATTACAATTCCATGCGCAACTGCTCTGGTTCACCTTCCATGAATCCACTAATTTGAAAGCCAAGCAAGCGAATCGGACGTTCCAATGGTGTAAATTGAATCGTTAATTCATCTGCTAACAACTTCAATTGTTCCATGGTCTTTATACCTTCTGGTAATGTTTTAGAACGATTACGCACTGTGAAATCATTGTATTTCACTTTTAAAGTCAATGATTTACCCAACTTTCCAAATCGCTGATAACGCTCCCAAACAGAATTCAACATTCGTTCTGATAAATCCAAGAAACGGTTCGTATCGAAAATATCGGCATGCAAAGTTGTTTCAGCGGCAATACTTTTTCGCTCGCGATCTGGAACAACTGGACGGTTATCAATTCCGCGACAAATATCAAACAGGAACTTTCCTGCTTTACCAAAATGTTGCGTTAATTGTTCAAGACTAAATCCTTTTAAATCTTTCCCTTTGTATATCTGCAATTCATGCATTCGATCGGCAGTCACCTTCCCTACTCCAAAAAAACGTTCGATTGGCAATTCATTGACATACGCTTGTGCTTCTTCAGGAGTAATGACAAACAAGCCATTTGGTTTATCTTGGTCGGAAGCCAATTTCGCTAAAAACTTACTATATGAAACACCAGCTGATGCGACTAAACCCAATTCAGTTTTGATATCCGTTTTGATGGCTTGAGCAATAAAAGTAGCGGATGCCATTTGTTGTTTATTCTCCGTTACATCCAAAAATGCTTCATCCAACGCAAGTGGTTCAATCATATCCGTGTAACGATGAAAAATGGTGTGAATATGATTCGAAATTTCCTTGTAGCGCGCAAAATTTGGTTTCACAAAAATCAACTCAGGACACAACTTTACGGCTGTTTGAGAATTCATTGCTGACTTTACTCCAAACTTTCTAGCTTCATAACTAGCTGCTGCAATTACACCACGTTCTCTGGTTCCGCCAACTGCAACAGGTTTTCCTATCAAATCAGGATTATCCAATTGTTCCACCGATGCATAAAAAGCATCCATATCGATATGAATGATTTTTCTCATAATGGATTTTGAAGGAAATTAATTTTTCTTCTGAAAGAATTTCGCAGAAAGTAATGGAATGATAAAAATCAACAGTGTTAATGCAGAAACAAATAAATCGAATTCTTCTGATTCAATCCATTTGAAGTTTGGAAAGAAATGTACAACCAAAGCGAAACACAATTTCAAGCCTAAAATTCCAATTACCAAGAAAGCTGATTTCTCCAAAAACGGATACTTATCCATTAAAACCACGAAGTATTTCGCAACATAACGCATTGCAAGAATCCCGATAAAAACTCCAGTACAAATGATGAAAATATTCGGTGTATAAGCGACAACGGCGAAAATATTGTCAATTGAAAATACAATATCCATAAACTCAACTGCAATCACAGTTGACCAAAAAACACCAAACATTCCGACAGTTGAACGGTACAACACACTTTTCTTGGTATCTTGAACTTCTTCATCAATTTCCTCTTGAGATCCTTTCGCGAAATGACTAATCGCCATGTACAATAAATACAATCCACCAATTGGTTTTAACCACCATATTTCAAGAATATGTTCCACCAAAACAAGTGCAATTCCTCGAAACAAATACGCTCCTAAAATACCATAACGCAATGCTTTCGCTTGTTGATCTTCTGGTAAATCTTTTACCATCGTTGCTAAAACAGCAGCGTTATCAAACGACAAGATGACTTCCAATAAAAGAATTCCCAAGACAAGAAAAATGGCATTCAATGGATGCTCCGTTAAAATCTTCATTAAATCTGCCCACTGCTCAGCCATACTTCATTTTTTGTTTGTACAAAGATAGTTTTAGAATTTTAAAAATGGGAATCTGCTGAATTTTATGTTTGATTCAAAAGAACTTTTTTATTAACTTAATTGATAAATTGATTTGACACGGATAGGTCACTCGGTAGTAGGGACAGGTCGCGACCTGTCCCTACCAATGCTCCTATCCCCAAAAACAAATCATTATCATTTATTTCAACTTAACCAAATGAAAAAACGAAAATTAAACCGCCTTAACAATTTCGATTACCGAACTCAAACTGTCTATTTTGTAACTACCAACACGCATCAATTTAAACATCATTTCGGGAAGGTCGTCAAAGGAAAAATGAATCTGAATTCATTCGGTGAAATTGTTCAAAATCAACTTTTATGGTTGGAAGAAAATTATAGCTACGTTCATCTACACAATTATGTGATAATGCCAAATCACGTGCATATCTTATTGGAAATTAATCAAGGTTTGATTGGCAGGGACAGATCGCTCGATAGCAGGGACAGGTCGCTCGGTAGTACGGACAGGTCGCGACCTGTCCCTACCGATGCTCCTATCCCCAAAATCAAATCCTTGTCATCAATCATCGGTGCGTTTAAAACAACATCATCCAAACAAATACACTTAAATGGGAATTTGGATTTTAACTGGCATCGCTCTTTTCATGATGTAATTGTCGACGATGAAATTGCCTTTAATAAAATTAATTGCTACATAAATGAAAATCCATTAAAATGGAAACTTGATAAATTAAATGTGTCGGAATAAACATTGAAAAAATCAAAAAACACTAAAACTTTCATGTGGATTTAAAGTATCTTTGAAAAATGGAATTCCAACTCGAATCAGACTTTCAGCCAACAGGTGATCAACCAGATGCAATTCGGCAATTAGTTGAAGGATTGAATGCTGGAGTGCAGCATCAAACCTTGCTTGGTGTGACAGGAAGCGGTAAAACGTTTACAATTGCAAACGTGATTCGGGATGTCAATCGTCCTACATTGATTTTGTCGCACAATAAAACATTGGCGGCGCAGTTGTATGGAGAATTCAAGCAGTTTTTCCCACATAACTCAGTCGAATATTTCGTTTCATACTATGATTATTATCAACCAGAAGCTTTTATGCCGGTTACTGGAACGTATATCGAAAAGGATTTACAAGTAAACGATGAATTAGAGAAATTGCGATTATCGGCTACATCTGCTTTACTTTCAGGTCGAAAAGATGTGATAATTGTTTCATCGGTTTCCTGTATTTATGGTATTGGAAATCCGAATGAGTTTGCGAATAGTATTATCAGTCTGCGTGTTGGACAAACCGTTTCACGCAATAAGTTCTTGTTCAAACTTGTTGAAAATCTTTACTCAAGAGCCAATATCGACTTCAAACGAGGCATGTTCCGTGTAAAAGGTGATACAGTTGATATTTTCTTAGCGTATGCAGATCACGCCATTCGCATTGAATTTTGGGGAGACGATATCGAGGCGATTTCTTCGATTGATCCAGTTTCCAATTCCAAAATTGAAGTATTCCAAGACATTAATATTTATCCCGCAAATATTTTCGTTTCAAGTCCTGAAACAACGCGAAAAGCAATTGACCAAATCGGTGAAGACATGGTCGTACAGGTTGCAAATTTCAGAGCTGAAGGAAAAATTGAAGAAGCGAAACGTTTAGAAGAACGCGTCAATTACGATATGGAAATGATTCGAGAATTGGGTTATTGCTCAGGAATTGAGAACTATTCGCGTTATTTCGATCAACGTCAGCCGGGTGAACGACCATTCTGTTTATTGGATTATTTTCCAGATGATTTCTTAATGGTAATTGATGAAAGTCATGTTACGATTCCTCAAATTCGAGCAATGTACGGTGGTGATCGTGCACGTAAAATCAACTTGGTGGATTATGGTTTTCGTTTACAAGCTGCCATTGACAATCGCCCGTTGAAATTTGAAGAGTTCGAAACCTTGTTAAATCAAGCAATTTATGTTTCAGCAACTCCAGCAGATTACGAAGTAGAAAAATCTGAGGGAATATTGGTTGAGCAGGTTATTCGTCCAACTGGATTATTGGATCCAATCATCGATGTGCGACCAAGTTTAAATCAAATTGACAATTTGATTGAAGAAATTCATTTACGAATAGATAGAGACGAACGCACGCTTGTAACAACCTTAACCAAACGAATGGCGGAAGAGTTGTACAAATACTTGGATCGATTGGGAATTCCATGTCGTTATATTCATAGTGATGTAGATACAATCGAACGTGTTGAAATCTTGAGACAATTGCGCCTAGGAACGTTTGATGTATTGATAGGTGTGAATTTATTACGTGAAGGATTGGATTTACCTGAAGTTTCATTGGTAGCCATTCTCGATGCCGACAAAGAAGGATTCTTGAGAAATGTGAGATCGCTAGTACAAACAACAGGACGTGCAGCGCGAAATGTCAATGGAATGGTGATTATGTACGCCGATAAAATGACCGATTCAATGCGCAAAACAATTGAAGAAACAGCGCGTAGAAGAGCGATTCAAATTGCTTACAACGAAGTACATGGAAAAGTTCCGACAGCATTGAATAAATCCAAAGCAAAAATCATGGAATCCACAAAAGTGGCAGATGGCGACCCTGCGACGCGCAATTTGAAATACGAATACACAGAAGAATTATCGATTGCTGCCGATCCAGTGATTGCCTACATGTCAGTTGAACAATTGGAGAAAACAATAACGTTCACACGCAAAGAAATGGAAAAAGCCGCGAAAGAATTAGATTTCATTGAAGCGGCAAGACTACGTGATGAATTGTATGCGCTGGAGGAACGAAAAAAATCTCTTTAAAATTCTAACATATCCTTTTAATATTCAATCATTTTACTATTTTCGTCTTTATGATCACTGTTAAAACCACAATTCACTCTTCGATGGAGCTCGTTTGGGCTGCTTGGACTTCTGCAGAACATATTACACAATGGACATTCGCGTCGGATGATTGGCATGCGCCTTATGCAGAAATAGATTTAAAAGTCGGTGGACGTTTCATGACCACCATGGCTGCAAAGGATGAAAGCTTTTCATTTGACTTAAGCGGAACATTCACAGCGGTTGAACAATTTAAAACAATTGCTTACACGTTGGATGATGAGCGAAAAGTTGTGATTGAGTTTTCGGAAAAGGATGGTGACATAACTGTTGTAGAATCATTTGAACCAGAATCTCAAAATCCACATGAATTACAAGCATCAGGTTGGCAGATGATTTTAAACAATTTCAAAAAATACGTTGATTCACTTTCATAAAACAAATTATGACCATTCTACTATACATTTTACTCGGAATCGTTGGACTAATTGCATTAATTTTAATTGTAGCACTTTTTTCTAAAAAGAACTATTCGATGGAGCGTTCAATCACCATCAATCGATCTTCACAAGATGTTTTTGACTATTTGCGCCACTTGAAAAATCAAGAAAAATTCAGCAAATGGGTCATGACAGATCCAACAATGGATGTGAAAATAACGGGTGAAGATGGTCAAATTGGATTTATATATGCTTGGGACAGTAAGAACAAACAAGCTGGAGCTGGTGAACAAGAATTAATCGGTTTAACAGAAGCCAAATTGATCGAAATTGAAGTCCGTTTTCTACGTCCGTTTAAAGGAGTAGCAAAAACACCATTTAAAATTGACGCATTAACAGCAACACAATCGCGTGTAACTTGGGGAATGAGCAGTAGCATGGCCTATCCAATGAATGCGATGATGTTCTTCATGAATTTCGATAAAATCCTTGGAAACGATATTGAAATAAGTCTTAAACGATTGAAAGGAATACTGGAGAAATAATCTATTATGAATGAAATTGATCACTACATTTCGACCTTTCCTTCAGAAGTTCAGGAACGTTTAGAATTGATTCGTTCAACAATAAAAGCTGCTGCTCCGGATGCTGAAGAAGTGATTTCTTACAAAATGCCAGCTTACAAATTAAAAGGGATTTTAGTATATTTTGCTGGTTACAAAAACCATATTGGGTTTTATCCAGGTGCAAATGGCATCAGTCATTTTTAGAAAGAAATTGATCACTATAAAAACGCAAAAGGATCGGTTCAATTTCCACACACTTCTCCTCTACCATTGGATTTAGTAAGGAAAATTGTAAAATTCCGTCGCGACGAAAACTTAATAAAAAAGAAATGAATTATTTCTCGCAAACTTCCGATCGACTCAATTTTCGAAAATTAACACCTGAAGATATTCCAAATTGGTTAGAGTTTTTTGAAAACAATCCTGGAATTCATTTTCTGGGAATGGATTTAACGAAAACGCCCTTAGAGTTAGCAACTGGTTGGATTACAGCCCAATTTGACCGCTACGAAAATCAAGGTTTGGGACATCTAGCCATCGAATTGAAAGAAACTGGTGAATTCATTGGAATGGCGGGAATAATTCCGCGAGAAGTAAATGATACAGAATACTATGAAATCGCTTATTCTTTTAAACCACTTTTTTGGGGTAAAGGTTATGCCGCAGAAGCTGCTCAACAACTTAAAAAATTCGGGATAGAATCAGGTCTTTCAGAACACTATATTTCCATAATTGATTTAGACAATTTCCCTTCGCAAAATGTCGCACGAAAAAATAATATGGAAATTCTTTTCAAAACGGACTATTTAGGCATGGAAGTGTTTATTTTTGGCACTTCAAATTAAGCATTATGAATATCAAAACAGTACTTGGTCAATTACAACTTTTAGCAATTCTTGAAGGAATTTCATACATCTCATTCGGATTAACAATGCCGCTAAAATATATTTGGGACATCACTGGTCCGAATTATTATGTTGGGATGGCACACGGCGTTTTATTTATTGCTTATTGTATGTGGGTAGTGTTGGTTCACTTTGACAAAAAACTTCCAATTAAAACAACTGCAATTTTACTTTTTTCCTCATTGGTTCCATTTATGACGTTTTGGGCCGAACGTAAAATTCTTAAAAAACTTGATTAAATAGTTATAAGCGTTTGAGTGATGAGTGATGAGTGCATAGAGAGAATTGATTTAATAGCATAACAAATTAAATTTCCTTTTCTAAATTTCTCTTCGCTGCAATTATAATGCTTTTTAGCATTTTTAAAAGTTCAGTTCCATTTTTGTGAAATCTAAGAGTTCATTCGTTCAACGCTGCGTTAAGACTCTCATCGCTCATAGTTAAGACTCTCATATCTCATCGTTAAAAGTTCATTTCAATTTCTTATCTTCGTGCCGACTATGGACACAAGAAAACATGTAGAAGTATGCTTCACACCTGGTGAATATGCTTATTATAAAGATGATTACGAAATCGTAGTAGTAATTGATGTATTGCGCGCAACCTCAGCTATTTGTGCTGCTTTTGATAATGGAATCAAAGCAATCATTCCTGTTCCAACTGTTGAAGAAGCATGGGAATACAAGCAAAAAGGATACTTAGCAGGTGCTGAACGTAAAGGTCAAATCGTTGAAGGTTTTGACTTTGGAAATTCACCATTCTCTTACATGCGCGAAGAATTCAAAGGGCAAGAGGTTGTATTAACGACAACCAATGGTACAAAATCATTGGATGTTGCCAAAGACGCTGAAATTGTGGTTGTTGGATCTTTCTTAAACCTTGAAGCACTTTCCGTTTGGTTAAGCAAACAAGAAAAAAATGTCTTGTGTTTATGCTCAGGTTGGCAAGACAAATTCAATTTGGAAGATACAATTTGTGCAGGAGCCATCTCCGACTACTTGCTTTCAACAGGAAACTTCACTTCCGATGAGGATTCATCAATTGCAGCAAAATATTTGTATCTTTCTGCTAAGGATAACTACTTCGGTTATTTAAAATCAAGCTCTCATCGTCGAAGATTGAAAAACTTGAATTTAAATGAAGACATTAAATACTGTTTAACACCAAATCAAACGAATGTTATTCCGATTTTAAAAGATGGGAAACTGGTTCAATTATAAAATTGCAATTATTGTCTTAGTGCCTGTTTTATTGGCATTAGGTTCCTCTACTTCATCTGAAAAGGATGTAAAAGTGGAACGTTGGGGGTTTTATGGTCACAAACGAATTAACCGCGTTGCCATTTTCACTCTTCCACCAGAAATGTTCGGGTTTTACAAAGAACACATTGAATATCTTACCGAACATGCCGTTGATCCAGATAAACGTCGCTATGCGGTTGAAGGTGAAGCGCAATGTCATTACATCGATTTAGATCATTACTATGTTGGTGATCAAGATGTTTTTTCTTTAATGCCACGAAAATGGTACGATGCGGTAGCTAAATATTCAGAAGACACACTTCAAGCATATGGAATTGTTCCTTGGCACATCAACGTGATGAAATTGAAACTTCAAAAAGCCTTTGAATCTAAAAATGTTGATTTAATCTTAAAATATTCAGCTGATATTGGTCATTACATTGGAGACGCTCATGTTCCTTTACATACCACAGAAAATTACAACGGCCAATTAAGCAATCAAAAAGGAATTCACGGTCTTTGGGAAAGTCGATTGGTGGAAATTAATGCTGAAGATTACGATTATTTTGTTGGGAAAGGTGTTTATGTCAAAAGCGTAACGGATTTAGCATGGGAGGCTGTGAAAGAATCTCATTTTGCATTGGATTCTGTGCTGCGCATTGAAAAGGAATTAACTGCTGAATTTCCTTCTGACAAAAAATATAGTTTTGAGCAACGCGGAAACACCACTATTCCCGTTTACAGCTACGAATTTTCACAAGAATACCACAAACGAATGAATGGAATGGTTGAACGAAGAATGCGTGCGGCAATTATTTCTGTAGGTTCGATATGGTACACTGCTTGGGTCGATGCAGGTCAACCCGATTTAACTGAATTACAAAACATTCCTCCTTCTGCCGAATTATTGGAAGAAATGAAAGAACTCGACGATCATTTTCACAATGACGAACACAAAGGAAGAATTTGCGAATAACCACTGAATAATGAAACATACTCTACTTTTTTTGACCTTCGCTTTGGCGTTAGGTGCGAACGGTCAATTAACCAATCGTCAATTTAATCTGTATGGTAAATACAGCTATGGATTTAATTCTGCGACGACTTATAACAATTATGGATTAACGGGAGAATTGATCGTTCATAGACATTTTGGTTTAAATTACAATTTTGACTTTGTAGATCGTTCAGATGATTATCGTCAAATCCACACTCCGATGGGAATTGTTGGAGGTCCACTTATTATTGCTGCTGGATTAGCAAATCTCTTTGATGGAGATTCAACTTCATCTGGTGGATTGGCATTGGTGGGAATTGTTTTGTTTTTTCTTCCGGAAGGTGTCAGCTTTCACCAAAACATTGGTTACCGATGGGATATATCGCCTTATGCAAATATCTTAGGGATTGATTTTATAAAAAATAGAGCTACTGACGAAAGTTGGATAAAATATGCTTGTTCCTTTGGAATTCGTGGGACGTATGTTTTAAAGAATCGCATTACTTTTTCCCCTTTCGTTGAGACGCGCAAGACAGCAGGTGTTCCATGGGGATTCGGTGCTGGATTTGGCATTGGCGTTTTGTTTGGAGAACGCGATGAATTCACAGAAGAAACACCGTGATTTAGGACTTCACCGTTCTTACTTTTTTACTTCCTTTTAACTATTGATTTTTAAGATTGCACCATTTATTTTGGAGGTGATTTAATTTAAACCTTACATTTAGTTACCTAAATAAAAAGAATGATTGAAGTCACGAACCTTAAGAAAGAGTTTATCTTGTCGCGCCAGCAACAAAAAGAACTCAACACAAAAGAAAAAACGGCATTAGCAGTTGATTCAATTAGTTTTCGATGTGAACCAGGAAGAGTTTTTTCGTTACTTGGTCCAAATGGAGCAGGTAAAACTACCACTTTACGCATGCTTTCAACGATTTTTAAACCAACATCAGGTTCAATAAAAATAGCCGGAATTGACGCAATTGCACAACCACAAGAAGCGAGAAAAAAGATTGGATTCTTAACAGGTTCAACTGGTTTGTATGCCCGATTAACACCAAACGAATTAATCCAATATTTTGCAGATTTATACGGAGTTTCGAAAAGTGATTTAGCAGAACGCAAAGAACGGTTGTATACTCTCTTGGACATGCACGAATTTCAAAACAAGCGTATTGGAAAATTGAGTACAGGCATGAAACAAAAAGTTTCTATTTGTCGAACGATGATTCACGACCCTGAAGTTGTTGTTTTTGATGAACCAACTAGTGGTTTGGATGTGATTACAGCTGAAAATATTATCACCTTAATACGCGATTGTAAAACACAAGGTAAAACGGTTATTTTCTCGAGCCACATTATGAGTGAAGTCGATTTGTTGTGCGACGATATGGCCATCATTCACAAAGGAAAAATTCTTTTTGAAGGAACCATGCAGGATTTTAGATCCAACATGCAAGCAGACAATTTAACTGCTGAGTTTATTCGAATTGTTCACGCATCTCAAAACGCTTAATCATGATTTTTACTATATTCAAAAAAGAACTCAAAGATACTTTACGCGATCGTCGCACGTTGATGATGATGCTCGTAATCCCAGTATTGATTTTCCCAATCATCATGAATGTCTTTGTTTCCATTTCTGCCAGTTTTCAGAAGGAAGCCGCAACAAAAAAGATTAAAATTGGAATGGTTGGCGAAAAGAACAATTTTCTATTTCAAGAATTAAAAGCTGTTCCTGCGACTGTCGGTCCGAAAGAAATAATTGTGTACAAAGACACTGTGAGCATGTTGGCCGATTTAAAAAACGATTCGATTCAACTTGGTACATTTGTCCCTGCTGATTTTAACCAGTATTTGGACTCAATGAAACCTGCTCCGATTGTGTTTTATCACAATGCAACAGACATGGGAATGCAAGAACGAGCTGAAGTATACATGAAAATCATTGAAGACAAAGCAAAACAAGCGCGCTTCAAAAAGTTAAAAATAGACGAAGCAAAGGTTCAACCAATTGTCACCGAATACCGCAATATTGCCTCTGACAAGGAGATGATTGGAAAATTAGCTGGTGGTATGTTACCTTATATTTTCATCGCCTTTGGTTTTATTGGTTGTATGTATCCAGCGATTGATTTGTTCACTGGAGAAAAAGAACGTGGAACAATTGAGACCTTATTGACGACTCCTGTTGCACGTTGGCAAATCCTATTCGGAAAAATGGGTGTTGTTGTTCTTTCTGGTTTAACTGCTGCCACTGCTGCCCTATTCGGTTTATTCATGTCGATTGAAGTATTGGATGTGGTTGACAATAAAGAAATTCTAGAAATCATTCACAGTATTTTGAGTGTGAAATTCATTCTGATGCTCTACAGTTTATTGATTCCATTAACTATTTTCTTTGCTGGCGTAATGATCCCAATTGCTGTTTATGCAAAAAGCTTTAAGGAAGCTCAAAGCATTATTACACCGCTAAACATTGTGATGGTTTTACCGGCAATGGTTGGTTTTTTTCCTGGCATAGAATTGAACACAGTTACTGCATGTATTCCGGTTGTGAACATCGTTTTGGCAACAAAAGAACTGATTGCAGGAACACTTGATTTCGGACTTGTTGCTTTGAGTTTTACAGTAATGTTGACACTTGCTATTGTTGCAGTGATTGTTTCGTACAAGCGATTTGATAAGGAAACGAATGTTGTAATGTAGAAAATAGATTTAGAAGTTAGATGCTAGAATTGATGATAAAAATCATATTAATTTACACTTGATTTTAAGAACTTTGTAAAAACGAGAAACCATGAAAAAATTACTACTATCGATTACATTGCTTTCAAGTTCATTGATGACTTGGGCCCAAAATGGTCAGCTGCAAAATGGTGGCTTTGAAAATTGGTCAAATACCACATTGTACAATTACACTACTGTTTGGAACACTTCTGACCAAGATCAATTTGTTGGAGTTCCAACAGTTGTAAAATCAACGGATGCACAAATTGGAACTTACTCAGCTGAAATTCGCTCAGTTGCTTATGGTCCGGCTGGAGACACTGCTTTTGGATACCTATTTCATGGAAATACTGGCGCCATGGGACCGGATGGAGGAATTCCATATACAGCTTCGTTTAATACCATTAAATTCCAGTACAAGTGTGACTTGCCCGTTACGAATGATTCTGTTTACATCTATATGATTCGCTTTTTAGGTGGAACAATCGTAGATTACGCTGTTGAACCAGTTGTTGGTGGAACAACAAGTACATGGACTCAGGGTTCATTAACTGTTTCAAGTGTACCACAAGACGAACTTTTCTTCGGATTTGTCATGGGTGATCCTAATAATGGTGTTTTATGCGCTCCAGGTTCTTGGGCACGTTTCGACAATGTGCAGTTATTCAATGGTGCGACAGCGGCAACGGCTGTTCCAGATTTCAGTTTTGAGTCGTGGGCTGCGAACTCAATTGAATCGCCTGATGATTGGTTCACCTTAAATGATATTTTATCAGGAATGGGCTTAGAAAATGCAGTAAAATCAACCGATGCTGCTGTTGGAACGTATGCGATTGAATTAACAACCATTCAAGATCCACAAAGTGGAGACACGATACCTGGAATTGTTTCTGTGGGACCAATCAATTTTATGTCGATGGGAAGTCCTTTTGCATCTATTCCTTACAATGCTTCACCTACTTTGTTAAGCTGTAAATACAAGCATCTTCCTGTGAATAGCGATCAAGGAATGATTCAAATTCAATTTTTCGAGGCAGGTAACCCAATTGGAAATGTGATGATGCCTTTCGTAACGAACCTATCATGGACGAATTTATCTGTTCCTGTAATCATTTCAGGGACACCAGATTCAATGTTGTTCATTGCATTTTCAGGGCAAAAACCAGGTACAATTTTGAAATTGGATGAATTGTCTTTATCTGGTGGAAATGTCGGATTGGATGAATTTAAAGCTATGAATCTTTCTATTTATCCAAACCCAGCAAGTGACAAAGTAATGGCGAAATTGGATGGAACATTTGGATATGAATTAATCAATGTGTACGGCACAGTTGTCGCTTCAGAATCCAATTTGAACAATGCAATTGAAATTGATTTAACGCAATTTACTGCAGGTTCTTACCTTATTCGTTTGACAAATGCTGGTTCAACAGAAACACATTCTCTAGTGATTCAATAAGAATTTTATACCGCATAAAAAAAGGAGATTGCATTACGCTTTCTCCTTTTTTATTTAATGTGTTTTTCTGTGTTTCTACCAACTACCTCCAGATCCACCGCCTCCGAAGCTTCCGCCTCCAAAACCACCGAATCCGCCGCCGCCGCCAGAACTACCGCCGCCCCAGCTTCCGCCTCCAAAACCACTTCCGAAGAAAATGCCACGTGAACCCATGGTCATTCCTCTTCCTCCGCCGCCTTTGTTTCCGCGAGCCATTACAATGACGATTACAATAATGATGATGATTACAAAAATCACTTTTACAAGACTATCTTTTTTCTCATTTTCCTTGGCATATTGATCTGAATTAAACTCTCCTTTCGACAGCGATTTTAAAACAGACAAGGCTGCCGTGATTCCTTCGTAATAATTCTCCTTCTTGAAATTTGGCAACAGTTCATTTTCAACAATTTGATTGCATGTATAATCTGGAATCGCACCTTCTAAACCACGACCTGTTGCAATGAATGTTTCACGTCGTCCATTGCGTTTTGTTGGTTTAATTAACAAGACAATTCCATTGTCTTCTTTCTCATGACCAACTTTCCATTTGTCGCCCAATTTTGTTGCAAATTCCCAAGGTTCATATCCTCCTAAATCATCCACAACCACTACAACAATCTGATTCGATGTGCTTTTCGCAAACGCTTCTAAATCCTTTTCCAATTGAATAGCTTCACTTGCAGAAAGAAAATCAGGTAAATCTTTTGAGAAATTATTGTATAGCTTCGGAGGATTCGTTTCATTTGGAATCCCATCTTGTGCCGAACTTAATAGAGCAAGAACGCCAACAAAAAGTACGCTCAGCAAGGAATTCAATCGAAACAACTTGCTTTTAGTTTGAATGAACTGTCTCATGCTTCTCCGTCTTCAAAAGTTATTTCATTGCTCAATTCATTTGTATCATCTGATTGATACGGGAAAGCCAATTTGAGCTGTTCTCCGGCCATTACAATCCCTTTCGATAATCCTTCAGTAAATTCACCTTTTTTAAAGTGACTCACCATCAAATCACGAATCTCGTCCCAAAAATTGGTAGGAACTGCTTCATTGATTCCTTTATCACCTAAAATTGCCAGTTTTTTATCGTCCATTGCCAAGTAAAACAAAACCGCATTGCGCTGTTCCGTTTTGTGCATCCCCAATTTTTCAAATACAGCAATTGCCATTTTCATTGGTTCTTCCTTGCAACGTTTATCAATGTGCACGCGAATCTCTCCTGAAGTATTCAACTCCGCTTGAGCAATTGCATCTTGCACTTGTTGTTGCTGTTGTTCTGTAAATAATGCCATTCGAATTTACTTAATAGCTGAATCTTGATACAATGATCAACACTCATTTTAATTGAAATGAAAAAAGCGATTCTTTCAAACCGCTTTTTTTAGTGTTATTATTGTCTCATTGATTTAATATCTGGTGCTTTATCTGCACCAACTTCTGAATCGAAATAACCTTTCTTTTCAAATCCAAACATTCCTGCCCAAATATTTTTTGGAAATCTTCGAATGTATGAATTATAATCCCCTACCTTGTCGTTATATTCTGTCCGTGCATAAGCGATTCTATTTTCCATTCCCTCATATTGAGCTTGAAAATCTCGAAAAGCATCATTAGCTTTCAACTCTGGATAATTTTCAGAAATTGCTAACAATTTTCCTAATGCACTCCCAAATTGATCTTGCGCTTTTTGAATTTTAGCTATATTTTCATCAGATAAATCATCTACATTCAAATTAATCTTTGTAGCATTACTTCTTGCCTCTATAATTTCTGTCATTGTTGACTTTTCATAATTAGCATTTGCTAAAACAATTTCAAATAAATTTTTTGTTTTATCCATTCTTGCCTGATATTGAACCTGAATTTGTTGCCAACTTTTCTTTACGCCATCTTCCTCCTTGTTAACCATTGTATTATAGGTTGAACAACCGTTGAAGAAAATTAACAATATTGCTCCTAGTACAACAAACAATGTAATTCTTGACTTACTCATTTTATTTTTTTTAAACTTTAGGCTAAAGATATTTGATTTTTTTGTTCAGTCAATCGTACGTTAACAAAAAATGGGAATTAGCTATTTTTAAGCGTATTCATTCCACCGTCTACATTTAGTATTTGTCCTGTAATCCAAGCAGATTCAGGCGATAAAAGAAAGTTGATTGCTGAAGCAATTTCAATCGGTTCACCTACCTTTTTCATCGGATTTCTATTTTGAGATGCTTCTACTTTTTCGGGCGTACTTAAAAACTTACTTCCCAGAGGCGTATCCGTTAGTGAAGGAGCAACACAATTCACTCTTATTTTCGGCGCAAACTCAGCTGCAAGTGAACGTGTGAGTGCTTCAATTGCCCCTTTTGCCATAGCGATTGATGCGTGAAAAGGCATTCCAACCGTTGCCGCAACTGAACTAAGATAAACAATCGATGGTGTTGAACCATTTTTCAAATTCGGTAAATAAGCTTGTGTCACTTCCACCGCTCCTAGTGAGTTTACCGAATAATCCTGTAAAAAATCAGTTGTACTCAAACGATGAAATGGTTTTAAATTGATTGTTCCTGGGAAATACACCAAGCCATCTAATTCGCCTTCAATTTGAGGTAAATTCGCTTGTTCGTAGTTCTCAACTGTATAAAACGCATCGTAAATTGAAGCATCTGCTTGACGTGATATCCCAATCACTTCATGTCCTTGAGCTTGTAATAATTGCGCTGTTGCTATCGCTATTTGACTAGATGCGCCTGCAAATAAATATCGTTTCATCGTTTGGAAATTTTGTTGTTTGTAATTGTTCGTTGTAGTTTACATTTGAAGCGTGAAATATCTTCTACCCTTTTTTTCGCATGCTTGGTTTGACAGTTTTCAACGCGTTCACGCCAAAGCTTATAAGAACTGAATTTCAATTCCTTTTTCATCAACTTTTTCACGTCTGCTTCTTTCAATCCAAATTGATGATGAATTGCATCGAAAGGTGTTCGATCTTCCCACGCCATTTCAATGATGCGGTCAATTTCTTGGTCTGTCAATGTTGGTTCTTCTTCAACTTTCTGAACGTACGCCATTGGTGAAGGCAAATCGCTGTAATGACAATAGCTTTCTTCTTGTTTGATTTTTCTGTTCGTCATGTTGTTAAAACACCTTCCGCTTTTAGTTTGTTCAAAAGCATTCAAGATTTCTTCGCTAAACGTAAATCCTTTACGTTCATCTTTACTTTTTTTGCACTCAAATGTTGATTACTTATTCATCGTTTGTTGATTACTTTTTAATCTTTCAACGAGATAAACATCTACATTTGTAGTGAAAACGGAACACAATTCAAGTCATAATTCTAGGCTTGACGCTTTCACAAAATTTACGATATGCAGCACATTCATTTAATTAACTTATTGAATAATGGCTGGTTTACGCTCAATTGTACACATGGATCTCGATACGTTTTTTGTATCGTGCGAACGCTTGCTGGATAGCCGTTTAGTTGGTAAACCAATTTTAATTGGCGGCACAAGCGACCGAGGTGTTGTTGCTTCTTGCAGTTACGAAGCACGCAAATTCGGAATCCATTCCGCGATGCCAATGAAAATGGCAAAAGAACGCTGTCCGGAAGCGATTATTATTAAAGGAAATACGAGTACGTACACCAACTACTCAAAAATGGTAACGGATATTATTCGTGAGGCCTCGCCTGTTTATGAAAAAGCGTCGGTGGATGAATTCTACATGGATTTTTCGGGAATGGACAAGTTTTTCGGAACGATGCAATATGCGTCGGAGTTGCGTCAAAAGATTATTCGTGAGACTGGTTTACCGATTTCCTTTGGTTTATCACAAAATAAGACGGTTTCAAAAATCGCAACGGGAGAAGCAAAACCCAACAATCAATTGCTGATTGACTATGGCTCTGAAAAGAATTTCCTTGGTCCCTTATCGGTTCGGAAAATCCCAATGGTTGGATTAAAAACCTACCAAACGCTCTGTAATTTGGGTGTTCGGAAGATTGAAACCGTACAAGAAATGCCTGTCGAAATGATGGAAAGTGCCTTAGGACAAAACGGTGTTGGCATTTGGAAAAAAGCACAGGGAATCGACAATTCAGCTGTTGAGCAATACAACGAACGCAAGTCAATTTCAACAGAACGCACTTTCGACCGCGACACCATTGATGTGTTTAAGCTGAAAGGGATTATGGCAGCAATGGCGGAAAATTTGGCTTTTCAACTGCGTCGTGGAGATAAATTAACGGCTTGCGTGACGGTCAAGATTCGTTATTCCGATTTTCAAACGCAGACCTTGCAAAAGCAGATTCCATACACGGCTGCCGATCACGAGTTGATGCCTATTGTTGCGGAATTGTTTGAACGTATCTACAATCGACGTTTATTGGTTCGCTTAATCGGCGTGCGCTACAGTTCACTTGTTTCGGGCAATCACCAGCTCAACCTCTTCGACGATGGAACGCGCTACACGGAACTTTACGGCGCAATGGATTCCATTCGAAAACGCTTTGGCGATCGCGCTGTGATGCGTGCCGTTGGACTCGATGCCCGCACGATTGGTCACTTCAATCCTTTTAACGGCGAGCCTCCGTTGTTGTTGGCGAATAGGAGGGTTTAGAAGCGAGAGACGAGAACCGAGATTCGAGAGCCGAGAACCGAGATTTAGTATATGAAATTTCAATAATAATTTTTAACTTAAAGTAAAACCTTTAAAACAACAAACAATGCACAATTACAAGCATCTAAAAATTTGGGTTCGTTCAATGGACCTATCCGAGATGATTTATCGCGAAACTGTAAATTTCCCAAGTAATGAAAAATTCGGACTCACAAGTCAACTAAGACGTGCAGCCACAAGTATTCCTAGTAATATCGCCGAAGGAACTAGTCGCCAGAGTCAAAAAGAATTCAAGCATTTCTTATCTATTTCATTAGGTTCTTGTTTCGAAGTTAATACACAACTCGAATTAGCGAAACGTTTTAATCTAATCAACTTTGAAAATACTGAAAAGATATTTCATGAAATTGATCAATTAGAAAAGATGATAATTGGCTTTATGAAATCTATCAAAGAATAACATTAATAAGTCGCTTTGCTCTAACAATCCATCTCGGTTCTCGATTCTCAGTTCTCGATTCTCAAAATGTTCGTAAAATCCCACTATAGCATCAAATACGGAATTCTATCTCCGGAAGAACTCATTCACTGGGCGAAAGAGGCGAAGTATACCCAAACTGTTCTGTGTGATATCAATTCGACAACGGCGGCGATGAGTTATGTGCGAGAAGCGCAACGGAAAGAACATCCTGCAATTGTTGGAATCGACATTCGAAATGGAATGGATTGTTGCTACATATTGATTGCAAAAAATAACCGTGGATTGCATGAAGCAAATGAGTTTATGTCAGTGCATTTACATCAACAAATTGATTTTCCAGAAAGAGCGCCGCATTTAGGAAATTGCTATGTCATTTATCCGCAAGGAAAAGAACCGAAGAAGTTGTCCGAAAATGAATTCATTGGTGTTCCTGCGAAGAATTTGAATCGCTTAAAAATGCAGAAAGGAAGTATTCCGTTTCATAAAATGCTAGCCTTTGAATCGATGATTTTCCGCACGAAACGCGACTTTAATACGCATCGTTTGTTGCGAGCGATTGATCAAAATGTCTTGCTATCGAAATTAGAACCAGCGCAACAGGCAGATGAAAACGAAAAGCTGATTCCGTATGAAACGTTCAAAGAACATTTCGCAGACTTTCCTCAATTGCTTGAAAACACAAAACGTTTGCTCAGTCACTGTTCGATTCACTTTGAATTTGGCGATGATGCAAAGCCACAGAATTTAGCAACCTACACGGGTAGCAAGGAAGAAGATTTACAACTCTTGCGACAATTGGCTCAAGAAGGATTGGCGTATCGCTACACCGAACTCACCGAAGAAATCAGCAAGCGCATCGAAATGGAAATTGACATTATTGCGCAAAAAGACTATCTCTCCTACTTCTTAATCACCTGGGATTTCACGTCGTATGCACGCTCCAAAGGCTATTTCTATGTCGGTCGAGGAAGTGGCGCCAATAGTATTATCGCCTATTTACTGCGTATTACCGATGTCGATCCACTCGAATTGGATTTATATTTCGAACGTTTCATTAATCTTTACCGAAAAAATCCACCAGATTTCGATATCGATTTCTCGTGGAAAGACCGAGACGACGTGACGCGCTACATTTTTCACCGTTATCCAAATGCGGCCTTGCTTTGCACGTATAACACATTTCAATACCGCGCAACTGTGCGTGAATTGGGAAAGGTCTTTGGTTTGCCGAAAACGGAAATTGACATATTGAGTAAGGGGAAATTCAATCCTGAAAAACTCGATGATTTATCGAAATTAGTTTTGAAATACAGTCATTACATCAAAGGATTGCCTTCGCATTTAAGTGTTCACGCAGGTGGAATTGTCATCAGCGAGAAACCAATTACGTGGTATTCTGGAACTTTTTTACCGCCAAAAGGCTATGCAACAACTCAATTTTCGATGTTGGAAGCAGAAGATGTGGGCTTGTTTAAGTTTGATATTTTGAGTCAACGCGGCTTGGGAAAAATTCACGATGCTTTGGAAGTTATCGCTTACAATCAGCCGGAAAATCCAGCGCATGACATTCACGATATTTCGTATTTCAAGCACGATGAAAAAATCAAGGAATTGTTGCGCTCTGCTCGTGCGATGGGTTGTTTTTACGTTGAATCGCCCGCAATGCGCATGCTCATGGTAAAATTGCAAGTGGATACGTATTTGGGCTTGGTCGCTGCGAGTTCGATTATTCGTCCAGGTGTTGCGCAATCGGGAATGATGCGGGAATATATTTTGCGTCACCGTTTTCCAGAAAAACGAAAAGAAGCCCACCCTATTCTGCAAGAAATCATGGCAGATACTTACGGAGTAATGGTTTATCAGGAAGATGTAATTAAAGTGGCGCATCATTTTGCTGGCTTGTCTTTGGCGGAAGCGGATGTATTGCGACGTGGAATGTCGGGAAAATTTCGTTCACGCGAGGAGTTCAATAAAGTGCGTGAAACCTTTTTCTCCAATTGCCGCGCAAAAGGATTCCAAGATTCGTTAACAGCCGATATTTGGCGCCAAATTGAAAGTTTCGCTGGCTATGCATTTTCCAAAGGTCACTCTGCTTCGTATGCCGTTGAAAGTTATCAAAGTTTGTACTTGAAAGCTTATTATCCTTTGGAATACATGACAGCGACCATCAATAATTTTGGAGGTTATTACCGCACAGAAATTTATGTTCACGAAGCACGAACGTGGGGCGCAACCATCGTGGCACCATCACTCAACTTCGGTTCGTATGAATGTGTATTACACGGAACGAATCTGATTCTTGGATTCATTTTAGTGAGTGGTGTCGAAGGAAAATTGATCCTCTCCATTCTAGACGAACGTGAAAAATATGGCCCTTTCAAGAACTTTGAAGACTTGATGAAACGCATTTTTGTGCCGCTGGAGCAATTGGTACTCATCATTCGCATTGGCGGTTTGCGTGATTTTCCTGAAAGCCGAAAAGAATTGTTGTGGAAAGCACATTTGTACCATAATCGCGTGAAGGAAAAAGCACCTGTTCCGCAATTGTTTGAACAAGAACAACGTTCCTTTGAGTTACCCCAATTAACAGAGCAAACATTGGAATTGGCATTTGAGCAAATGGAACTCTTGGGTTTTCCTCTGTGCAATCCGTTTGATTTATTAGCCAAGCAAGTACCAACGCACACAAAAGCGCTAGAAATTCATCAGTTTCTTGGTTTACGCATCACGACTTTTGGTTATTTAGTTGCGCTCAAGCAATCACAAACAAATCGCGGCGACCACATGTATTTCGGGACATTTATTGATCAAGAAGGAAATATTATTGATACGGTTCATTTTCCAGAAGTTGCTCGTAAATATCCGTTTTATGGAAAAGGCGTTTACCAATTAACCGGTGTTGTTTCGGAAGAATTTGGGTATTACACAATCGAAGTTGGCGAAATGCAGAAGTTGGCGTTTATGGAGGATATACGGTTTAGTGATTCGTGATTCGTGATTTGTGATTTGTGATTTGTGATTCGTGATTAGTGATTAAGAAATAAAATTATGAATTATGAATTATGAATTATGAATTATGAATTATGAATCATCATCCTATCGTTTCACCTCAACGAAAAGCATACACACATCATCGACTTGTTCAAGGTTTCCTTTCCACTTATCGAATTGTTCTTTCATGAATTCTGACTGTTCGGAAACTTTCAGTTCACTTGAGCGAATCAAGAATTCAAGCAAGGCACCTTTTTTCAATTTCTTCGCGTTTTCACCACCAATTTGATCAGCATAACCATCAGAGAATAAAACGATGCGATCGCCTTTCATCAATTTAATGCTCACTTGAGAAAACGGCTCTTGTGAAATTGAACGTCCGATTGGTCGACGGGTTCCATTTAAACAAAGTAAAGAATGAGAATCGATGTGCAATTTCAAATGAATATTTTCATTCAAAATAGCTTCATCTACCAACGAATTGCGACGAATAATATAAGCAGAGTGATTCGCTCCTGTAAAGCGTAGCATGTTGTTTTCATGATCTAATTCACAAAAACTCACATCCATCCCATCGTTTACAGTGGCACTTCCATGATCCAAACTTTCCACCACATGTTGATTCAAAGACTCGACCATTTGACCTGTTGTCGTATGATTTGTTTCGCGTACCACTTTCTCCAAGGAGTTCATTCCCACCAAAGAAACCATGGCTCCAGGAACACCGTGTCCAGTACAATCTGCCACACCGAAAATCGAACGGTTGTATAAATTATAGGAGAAATAGAAATCGCCACTCACGATATCTTTCGGAGCAAAAATCAATTCAAACTGTAAATAATCCGACGATTGCTTCGTGATGTTTGGCAAGGTTGCACGTTGGATATATGTTGCGTAATTGATACTATCTATGATTTCTCGGTTCTTTTCCGACAACTCGGTTAAAGCACCCTGAAGCGCGACATTCGAACTTTCAATTTCTTCGTTTTTCGAGTTCAGCAAGTCATTTGCTTTGCGACGTGATTTATTTGAACGGTACAAAACACCAATTCCAGCTAAAAGAATTAAACCGGCGAGAAAGGCCAAAGTAAGTAAATTGCGATTTTTCTGTGCCTTCATTTCAAGGCTATCGTTTTTCACTTCTTGCAATTCCTTTTGCGTTTTCAAGTGGTCAATTTCTGCTTCTTTTTTCTCTGATTCGTACTTCGCTTCTAGGTCCTTCAATAAATTTGCTTGTTCAGCCAAATTCAAGGTATCTTTTAAATCAACATGTAATTTCAGGAACACGTATGCATTTTTATAGTCTTGCAATTTAGCATACACATCACTAATTCCACGGTAGCCTGTTACCAACGACAATGAATCGCCTAATTCAATTTTCAAATCATTCGACTTTTTGAAATTCAAAATCGACTCATTGTAGAGTTTCATGTCCTGATAGGTCATTCCGATGTTGTGATAATTGAATGACTGCCACAATTTATTGTTGCTTTTTTCATTCATCTCCAAGGCTTTAAAAAAATAATCCAAGGCTTTTTTCGGATGTTTCAAGCGGCGCTCAATGTTTCCAAGGTTATTGAAGTTCCCTGCAATCAATCGTTTATTTCCTAACTTTTCAGCCAAGTCTAAACTCAATTCATAATATTTAATTGCTTCTTGGTAGCGTTCTTGTTCTTTCAAGGCATTCCCTAAACTGATGGTCGAGTTTGCAATTCCTAACGAATCATTGATTCCTTTATAAATGGCATACGATTCACGCAGATATTTTTCAGCTGTTTTGTGCTGATCTAATTTCAAATATCCTGTTCCAATCGCACGTTTAAAAGCTCCAATCGATTTTTTATCCCTTAAGCGAATTGCAATTTTAAGTCCTGAATGAAAGAGCGAAATTCCTTTTTTAAATTCGTTTAAATCGGTCTGCAGATTCCCTAAACGCAAATAAATTTTAGAAGAAATCAAATAGTTTGAATTATCAATTTTTCCTTCCAAATTCATCGCCAATGTATCCGCTTTCCCATCCACGTCAAGGGAATCATAGATATAAAACTTCCATAGTTTTAATTCGATCTCTTTCTTTGGATTTTTTTTCAGATTGGTTGCATACAGTCCTTCAACCTTCGTTTCTAGCGCAGGCGACTCAAGATTGTTTATCTTTTTAGTGAGCTCAGGAAAAAAAAGTTTCTGAGAATAACTAAAAGTGGTAACAACGAGCAGTATGAATAGTAAAGCAAATCTCATAACAGTGTGAAGATAAGGCATTTTTTTTCGTCAGCCTTCAAATTTGGCTATTTTCTCCATTCAAAATAACAAAGCGTGCAAAAAATTTCGAAATTCAACTATATTTGCAAGCGCACACACAATGCCCACGTGGTGAAATTGGTAGACATGCCATCTTGAGGGGGTGGTGCCTTCCGGGCGTGCTGGTTCGAATCCAGTCGTGGGCACTCTGATAAAAGCATCTGATCATTAGATCCGGTGCTTTTTTCGTTTTACGACAATCAAAATGCACATTTTGAATTGGAGAAAAAAAGGGAAAAGTGCCGTATGCGTAGCATAGATGCTTTTATCCACTGCACGTCCCACAAATGGTTCTGAAATCCAGTCGTGGGCACTCTGATAAAAGCATCTGATCGTTAGATCTGGTGCTTTTTTCGTTTTACGACAATCAATAGAACGTGGAGCATGGAACATGGAGCATAGAAGATAGAGTTAGAACTTAGAGTTAGGTATTAGAATCGAGATGGATGAGTGATCTCAACTTACAATACTTAAGAGTAAGCAAGCATTTGTCTGTGAATAACGATTGGTGCATTTCTCGTTTTTCCGTTGTGGTAATAGATGCGGAGTAATTCATAATTCACTGTTAGTGGAAATACATCCTTTGCTTCGATTCCTTCGTAATACAAGTGATTATTGTTGGGGACTTCATTGTTCGTGTTGGTGATATTAAAATTAAACACATATTCATCGGGATGAACTTCCATCGATTGCAAACATCTAACCTTGTACCCCATTCCATCAATATTTAATTCCATTGAATCTACTTTGTAGCCTGGTTGCGCTACTGTAAAATGAACTGAAAAACGTTCGCCAGAAGAACAACAAACGCCACCTGCCCAGTTTACAACATCGACATACGCAGAATCTTGCGCTTTCACATACAGCCCGAGAAATACGAAAATTCCAATTGCTACTAACTTTTTCATGTTGAGTGTTACATATTGGAAGGGAAATGGTTCAGCTCAATTGGATTCGTCATTCAGGATTCAGAATTCGTGAATGAAGGAAATTCGCAAATTATCCGCCGCGGCGGCCTCCTTTCTTATTCAACCCCTTCAGGGTTGTGGAGTTTTTGGTAAAGCTTTTAGTATGGATGTTCAACCCCTTCAGGGTTGGGACAATCTTTGCCCCCTGTCTGCGCTGGAGGCCACGACAGGCATCTCGGCTCTCGGCTCTCGATTCTCGATTCTAAAGCCCCAGTTCCTTATACGTCAACACAACATTCTGATACGTGTTTCCGGGTTGACAAAAAACAATGCCTTCTTCACTAAGGTAGAAATTTTTGCGGTAATCGTTCAGAATGCTTGCCAGATTGACACAGTTAGCTCCGAAAAGTTGACGCTTGTTAATCTTCGCCGTAAGTAAATCGTCAACGATCTGAATGTAGTTTGATTTACCCATAAACAGGTCTTTCAACTCAATGGCAGCATAGGTTGTTTCATTAATGCGGTAAGTGGTGTATTCAGTTTTAATCGATGTATTGCCACTAGTTGAATAACTATTCTGTACAAAGTTTTGCCAGTAGGTTGTTTTCTTTACACGTTTGACAGACATGTACTTATTGTTGTAAAACACGATGTTCAAGTCCAACTCGCGCAATTCATTGATGTGAAAACTTCCATTATCAAAGTAGCGCGTTAAATATTGGTTTTGATTTGCCAAAGCATACCGTGTGGAACGTGTTTCAGCTAATTCCAATAAATGGCGATTGTTAATCGTGCGTGAAACGACACTTGAATTATTCAGAAAATAAGTATTCGGATAGTAAACGGTTTTCATCGAAATCGAATTCCCCACCAATTTCATTAAATCCAAGGTTTCAACAGCGGTTTCTGTGTTCGTATACGGCAAGACAAAATTGAAATGCTTATCAACGATTGCAATTCCCTGGTAACCAAACAATAGGTAACCATTGCGGTAAGGATCAATCGAAATGTATTCTGCCTTCAAATCAACAACACCTGTTTCGCGGCGGAAACCAAACCAATGTCCATCCTTCTTCAAGAAGAAGATACTATCCTTATCAATCACCTGATCATACATTGCTGGAACCAAAATCGTCATGGAAGTATCGAGAATCCCAAACTTTTTATCGGTAGCAAAGAAGGCCAAATTCGCACGGTTAAAATTGAACGGAAAATCCACCACTTTTGAAAAGAGACTCTCCCCTTTTCCATTGACTAAGTTCCAATCCGTTACCCCATAATTTAAACTACTCGTCAAGGCTCCCCAATACGCATCTTTCGTTGCCTTGCCGTTCATCTGCATTGGTTTGATTTCATAATAATTCGGTTCGACCAAGGTTGCGCCAGTTGAAAAATCATACGCGCCCCAACGCAAATTTTTCAGTTGAATCGCGACGTAATTCTGGTTAGCATCATACGTCTTCGCATTTTTTATACGGTTGAGGAATTTCCCCGCTTCCAAACCTGGCACCGTTCCAGCAGCATACAGGTTAAAGTCATTGCCATTGCGCACGAGATAAATCGAATTGCGAATGTTTGCGATTAAGTCACCATTTGCAACAGCTTTGCCATCTTTTCGCACCAAGATTTGAGATCCGAGCGACATCACTGGTAATGGGAACAGAAGAAACGTTGAATCTACTTTCTTAAATACGTGTTCATCTTCGAAATACACTTCACCATCCTTGATTGCAAAAAATGCTCGTCCATCCAAAAATGTTCCTCTGTAGGTTGGCTTCACCCGTTGCCCATTCATCGCTGATTTAAGAGAAGGAATAATCGCTGAACAGTTTGAAATCATTTCGCTGAAGTTCAAATCTAAAAGCGTCCATAGGCTGTCTTTTCGCATTTGAATGAATCCTGATTGATCCATGCGCACCTCATCGTATTCGATTGGTAAGAGTTGTTTTCCCTTCCAAGAATACACACCATTTTTCCCGTCTTTCTCAACAATCCAATTGTACATCGGACAGCTTCCATCTGCTCGTTCAATCTTACAATCTTGTGCTTTCGAATACTGAAAAGGCATTACGATTTCACCTTTGGCATTCAAACCTCCAAACTTTCCTTCAGCATTTTGCAGGACAAACATGCGATCCTTTTCATCGGGACAATTGTAATAACTCGATTGAAAATGTTCACTCCAATTGCGCATGGTGCTTTTGAAGATGACTGCTAAATCTGAATTGTAAATCGTCAACTCACCTGTAGTAGAGAATGAATGCGCATACTTCATGGTCCAGAAATAGGATTTTCCGTCCAACTCTAATCGATACACTTGATGAAATTGGGGCACAATGCGCTCACCTGTTTTATAATTCAACAAGCCATAGTAATGAGTTTTACGTCCTTTCTTTTCGCCTGTATAACGCTCATCTTTCTTGAATTCTGTTATGACAACGATGCTCGAATCCAAGATTACTTTTTTGGGTGAATCCTCTCGTTCTGAGTAGAAATAAGCTGCGTTTGGCGAGGCAAATCCACGCTCATTGAACATCGCAAAGGGATAGTTTGAATGAATGGGTACTTCTTCCAAGTCTTGATTCAAGATACCGAAGATTGGTCGAATGGTCTTTTTACCTTGGACTATTTTTTTGGTCGAATACACATGATAATTCCCTAAAAATGTCAAATCAGCATAAACCTTGGAATGCTTGCCTGTTGCAACGTTCAACAACTCTTTACCCTTCGGCAATTTGCAAACCGCATAGGTTCCAATTGGTTCGCAGCCTTGAGCATACACCGTATTTAAGTAAATATCATCGTAGGGCTCGGAACTTAGTTTTCGTCCTTTCGCATCGTAAAGTGTAGCCTTACCTTCTGTTTCATAGGTTATAAAACAATAGGTCCATGTGTCGCAACCCACGCGAATTCGTTCATGCTGAAAGTCATGAAATTTTTCCTTAATAATTTTATTGCCTAATGTATCAATTAGATAAGCACCCGAAGTATCGTAGGCAATAATATAGTTCGATGCATCATAGTTCGTTTCATCAGAATTGTCCAACTGATGGATATGCCTATACGTTGGCGGGAACAACAAACGATGATCTTCATTCATGAGTCCAACCAATCCATCTTTTTTTAGGTGATAATACGTTCGATTCACAAAAGGATACACATCAATTTCATCGTAGGTTCCTTCCACCACAACGGCTCCAATTCGTGAAACAACTCCCACCTTCCCGTTTTTATGAAAGATAAATTCGGATTGGTTTGCCCCCTCAGCTATCTCCTCGTATTCAAAAGGAATAATGTTTTTCCCCGTGCGATCTATTACACCCCAATACCCTTTGTATTTTGCCACCCAACAATAATCGTTTAAGAATTCATTGTACGACGTAATATGTACCTGCTCAAATTGCGCTGGCCAAAGCGTATCACCTTTCGCCGACAAGAATCCCGTGTAGCATTTGGTATAATCTTCAAACAAACGCGCTTTTTCCTGCGCCGTGGAGCGAAGTCCAAAGGAGAAGAAGAGAAGAAGAATGAACAGATGTTTCACTAGAAGTTAGAGTTAGAATTTAGAGTTAGAAGTTAGAACGGTGAGGCGGAAGAAGATAAAGATACTAAATTTCCAGTGAATTGAGTTCAATGCAGCGCAATCAGCTTAGCTTGTCTTTGGTCTCTGAGTTTGTCGAGGTGCCCAACTCCAAACAAATAAGAACGCGATCTTTTGATAAACTCAAGAACCGCGACGTCCCTACTTTTGGTTTAATTAAATAAATCAAAACCCTGAAGGGGTTGAATTAGAACCGAGAACCGAGAGCAGAGAGCAGTGATTAAAACCAAACTACTTCGGGGGGAATTGAATCTCATATAAGGAAGTCAATTCTAACCCTGAAGGGGTTGAACATCCATATTAAAAAGTTCTACCCAACACCCCACAACCCTGAAGGGGTTGAATTAGAACCGAG
>CAJAVU010000077.1 GCA_903945495.1 uncultured Flavobacteriales bacterium
GATTTTTGATTTTGTTTCTAGCTTCTCTTTTTCATTTTCGGAATTATAATATGCTTGACTTGATTCATATTCGGCCTGTTCCTGTTGGCGATTGTAATCAGTTTCGATGGGACTATCATCAACCGTTTGATTCTTTTCTTTAGATAGAGATTTAAATATATTAATGTTATTGTTTTCATCGATAAGTTCGTTTGTTTCTTCATTAAATAAAAAACCCTCTTCCTCATTACTTGAAACACCATCAGAAGCAAGATACAAATATCGAACATAAACCTTACCATCTTCTATGACCCAATTTAAATCTCCATTTTGCTCATAAAATTTGGAGCCAACAGTCCAAGCCAAATAAAACGTTCCTTTTCCATTATTGTCAAAAGAAAATTGCTGTGTAGTTTGGCCAAAAGAATCACTTGATTTATTGAAAAAAGTCTGACCGACGAATTTTTTTGAAACAACATTTGCATCCTTTTGCATAGAATCACCTTGAGCAGGAACAGAGTCATTTACTTTTATTGTGGTTGGATTCTCACAAGAAAAAGCGCATACAATAATAGGAATATAGAATATTATTTTTTTCATTTATGTTACAATTATTAATTCAAAAAATGGATATAGCGAATAAAGGAATTTATCATTTGAATAAGACTTGATATGAACATTTTCCTTTAACTCCAAAAACTACAGCTACAATTTCATTTGTGTTTTCACTAAGATAAATTTTTACTCGTCCCTCTATAGATTGAGATTTGTTTTGTTGATGAGAAAATAAGTAATTGCCGATGTACACTTTTTCAATAACTCCTTCTCCTGATTTATTGACTTCAGATGGTGATGCAGAAAGGTTAAAACTTGCCTGCATTAATCCTTCACCGTTGAATAAGTCATCCACAATGTCTCCTTTAATTGTAATTTTAGTTGATTCAAAAAAGAACTTATTTAATTCGAAATAAGTCAAATTGTACTTTTGATTAGAACAGACTTGAATTACTTTCTTTTCAGAAATACTGCCATCACTATTTTTGCTGATAGAACTTAAATTTGACGGTTTTGAGACGAGTCCGCTACCGTCTTTAACGCACCTTACTGCCATTCCTTCATTATATTCACCATTTATGAATTGAACATTTTCTCCAGGATTAGAGGTTATAAAGTACGCCATGGGACCTGAAGAGTTGCTTTCACTAGTCCAATAATATGCGTCACTCCTATTATAATCATTCTTGTTGCCTGAAACCCCTCTTAAACCTGATGGAACTGCAGAAAATCCGTAATCGTCACTTCCGTTTTCATCTCCATGATATATAATACCCCAATCCTCCTTAGATTTCAACTTATTTGTTGCATTGTTTCCAACTGTATATAATAGTGACTCCACTTCATCTATATTTGGAATATGCCACCCTTTAGGAGCGAGACCTCTTGGGTCCATAACTGCAAAATAATTATACAAATAGCCATATTCTCTTTGATTACATTCATCAAGATAATCAATACCTGTAAAATTTCCTAATGGACAACAATATGCAGGAATTCCTTCTTTCTTTGCTTTTTGCCATTGCTCATTACTTTCCGCTTTGAAAATTGGGTCTCCATTTCTGAAAGTCGTAACCCTTAAATTATAAAACATCCAGTTTTGAGGGCCTATTGTAACACCATTTTCAGCGAATTTTCCCTTTATGAAAAGACCAGATTGTTTAATTTCTCCGTTAACCTTTGAAACTACACCATTCCCACTAAATTCGCCATATTCAAAATTCCCCTCATATTTTTCTCCATCTGCCCAAATATACATCCCATATCCATGCATTTCACCATTTATCCAACCACCTATATATTTCGCTCCGCTTGTCCATTTGAAAATTCCAAAACCTTCTTGTTTACCATTTTTTTCTTGCCCGAAATAGGTGTCAATATCACCTGAAACAGCAAATATTCCTGGTCCAACATTGAACTTCTTCCCATCTTTATAGGTATACGTGCCATTTCCTGCTTCGCTTCCATATTTCCATTCCCCTGAAAACTTTGAACCATCATTGTATTGCATGGTTCCTTGCCCTTCATATTTACCGTTGACAAAATTACCTGTATATATATTATTTTGTTCGCTGGTAAATTTACCTGTACCATGATAATTATCATTCAACCATTGGCCTGAATAAACACTACGGTCTTTATTTGTTTGCTTACCCTCCTTCTTTTTGCCATATTCCCAAATCCCTTCAAAAACACTTCCATCATTATAAATTAACTTACCTAGGCCGTGTAAAAGATTGTTCAACACCAGTCCTTCATATCGACTCCCGTTATAATAATCAATAAAGAATTTACCATTTTGACTGCCATTATTCCAATGGCCTATATAAACAGTACCATTCTTATCAGTATACACACCATCTAATTGAAGGTCTTCTACCCAAAAACCTGAATAGGTGCTGCCATCTTTATATTTCATCGTGCCCTGGCCAAATCTTTTCCTATCAGAAAAACTACCTATATAAACGCTACCATCTGCATATTGAAAAGTTCCAATCTTATTTTTACAATTACCCTCAATACACTTTGGTTTGATTTCTTGTCCATAGATTGGATTCAAACCAAATAATAGAATTAAAAAAAATAGAATTTTCATAATTAATAAATTAGTTACAACAGCAAATGTCTTTTACATCTTGAACATCATTCCGAGATAAAACGTTTGTAACATTGCCGTTAGAAAAAATCAAATTTGAAATGGTATTATTTTTGCGTTATTAGAAAAAGATTCTTCTAGAACACTGTTATTTGTTTTCAATATTCAAAGGTGATAAAAATTGAAATTCATTGTCAAAAATGAATTCCATATTTCTCTTAATTGATGGACAACAACAAGCGTCCCCTTCAGAATAATCATCAATTGAGGATGATATTACCCCTTTATTGATTGAAACTGGAAAACCTAAATCAAATTGACGTTGTGAGCAATGGCCACTACTCCAGTCAAAAAAAATGTACGATTCATATTCATTTGATTTATTCGAAAATGCAATTAACCATCCACATACAGGCCAATTTTTATTTACTGTGTCAGTCACCGAATATCTAAATAGGACATCATCAATCCCATCATCATTAATGTCACCAAAAACCGTTGATTCTGGAGCAATATCACAGCTGTATTTTTTTGCATAATTTTTTGAAAGTTCTTCGAGCAACTGTTTTGAGTCATTATTATTTCCATCCTTTTTTACAGGAGTTGATATTAAATTTAATCTAGTTAAATTACCCATTTTTGAGTTCTGATTTTCTGTTTCAGTTTTTTGACCACACCCTGTTAAAAAGAATGAAGTTAGAACAACATATGTGGATATTATCAAAGAATTCAATGCATACCTTAAATCAGATTTTTTCATTTTCATTTAATTTATTAATAATTAAAGTATCTAATTATTCATTACCAGGAAGCCTTAAACTTATAGCGACCAAAACCAAATTTTTCAAACGTGAATCTACACTTGTTATATTTTCAGTATCTAAATTGTCGAAATTCAAATCATCAGAGGAAAACATTAAAGTACAATAATCATTGATTTCATAGTAAAACCAATTCACGTAGGTCAACTTAATGGGTTCATTTTTGAAATAACGATTTATTTTGGCTATACTATCTCCCAAACGAAAACCTTCTTTGGTTTTCCATTCGTTACCCTTCAAGGAAACACTCACCTCTTCCACTTTAGTCTGATGGGAATTCCATGTAATATATACTTCCTTGCTTGAATTTGGGAATAAAGTTGTTGTGTAACTGTTTTCATAGGTAGGAGACCCCTCAGGACCACAGGTCTCACAAGCCTCGATGAATTCATTTTGCATATTGGATTCACCATATTTTTCTTGAAGCTCCTCTAATGAATAAAAAAATAAATTTTCTAGGTTAAATTCAGTTCCAGATTGCTCCTCCTTATTCTTCTTTATATTCTTTGATTCTTCACAGTGGGCAAAAATAAAAACTGTTAAAATACTTAATACTAATGTTTTAAAAAAAATACAATTCTTTTTTTTCATCTTTTATTTTTAATTTAAATAAACTGCCAATAATCTTTTAATATTTGAAGTCTTTATATTTTTTCAAAACTTGTCTTAAATGAATTATAGGACAATCAAATTTATACATTTTATTGATAGTCAGGTACTTTTTTCTGTTTTCACAAAATAGAGTAATTAATAGAGTAATTTGTGTTTGATTGTTTTGAATCAATTTATTTGTAATAATTATTCTTGCAGATATGTCAAAATCAATTGAAAAATTAAATATAAAACAGGATACTTTTTCACCGTATATTTCACCGAGCAATAAAAAACCCTTGGTTATCTCATTGATTACCAAGGGTTTTAACTTTTTTAGAGTGGTGATGGACGGAATCGAACCGCCGACACAAGGATTTTCAGTCCTTTGCTCTACCGACTGAGCTACATCACCTTACCGTTATTGTGGGGGCAAAGATAATAACTTAATTTTAACTCCAAAGAAGGAAAGCAATTTTTTTTCAGATTTCTTCGATTATATTTGTACGAATGGATAAAAAAACAACAGTTTTAGTTATTGATGCAGGAAATTCCTTCCTGAAAATTGCTCTTTTTGAAAACGGAGAAATCACTCGCGTACAACGAATTAAGATCTCTGAAATTGACAACTTGACCCAGTATTACACTCAAGTTGGTCGACCTCAAGTTATTTTATCTTCTGTTTTAAATTCTGAACAAACAAAGTTCCTTTTTTCACTTTTTGACACCTGTTTTGTTGTTAATCGTGCAACAAAATTGCCAATTCGATTGAATTATACGACTGTTGATACCTTAGGATTTGATCGTATTTGTAATGCCGTTGCTGTGCATTCCTTGAATCCTTCAGTAAAAAATTCTGCTCTCAGTATCGATATTGGCACATGTATAAAATTCGATTTTATTGATGCAGAAGGAACGTATCAGGGTGGATCCATTTCTCCAGGAATTGATTTACGCTACAAATCAATGAATGATTATACCGCCAACTTGCCTTTGCTCGATACAAGAGAAACATGTGACTTGATTGGTACATCAACACACGAAAGCATCCAATCTGGCGTTATCAATGGTATTAAAGCCGAAATTGATCAATTTATCCTGCGTTATTCCTCCGAAAAAGGTGACTTAACTTTTTTTGTGACAGGTGGTGATGCACAATTCTTTGATTTCGGAGGAAAAAATGGCATCTTTGTAAACGAAAATTTGACCTTAATCGGTTTGTATCAAATATATCTGTTCAATGCGCATTAACTTTTTAACCCTTTTCTTTGTTGGAATTAGCCTATTTAATTTTGCTCAATTAAGCACCTCTCCATTTAGTTCTTACGGATTAGGCGAAAAAGGCAATGTTGATCATTCGGTTTTTACGGGTATCGGAAATTCTACAATTACGTATTTCGATTCAACTGTTCTAAATTTTTACAATCCTGCAACCTACAATACAATTGGCGTTGGTCAACCTCTATATTCATTGGGCTTATCATCGCGTATGTCGTTTTACAAACAAAACGATATTAGTCGCACAACAACGTCTGCCTATTTCGAACACTTTGCAATGGCCTTTAGGATTAAAAAGCACTTTGGTTTTGCTTTTGGTTTGAAACCTTTTACACGCAAAGGATATGAAGTTTACGATCGTATTAAAGTAGGTTCAGATTCAATGAAATACAGCTATTTGGGAAGTGGAAATACAAGTCAATTGTTTCTTGGACTAAGTAGTAATCTACTAAAAATAGGAAACTCAACGCTTTCGGTTGGTGCGAACTTAAGTTACCTTTTTGGAACCTCTACAAATGAACGCAGAAGTGTAATAATCACAACTGCCAATACAAATATCGGTGGTGTTGATTATAACCAATTGAATATAAAGTCTTTTCACTATGAATTAGGCGCGTATTACAAATACATTTTAAAAGAGCGTCATCTTTTCACATTGGCAGCAACGATCGAGCCTACACAAAAACTGAAAGCAACGAAAGATGAATACTTGTTTTACGGAATTGTTGACTCACCTTCATCGTTTGATACACTCTATTCCAATTCAGGACAAAAAGGAAATGTAACATTAGCAAGCAACTTTACTATAGGATTGAACTACACGTTTAATTTTTCAGATTTACGCAAAAATCAATCTACACGCAAATCATCTATCAGTTTGAACGCAAGTTATAATTCACTTGATTGGAGCAAATTCAATAGTTCGTTTGATAGTACGAATTCAATGTTGGCAACATCTAAAATTACCGTTGGAATTCAATATATTCCAGAAACTGAATTCCTAAGAAGCTCAAATACATCAAAATTCATTGAACGAATTCGTTATCGTGCTGGAGCTTACCAATATACTTTACCTTATGCGATGAATAATACGCAGATTTCTGATCGTGGAGTTACGTTAGGAATAGGTATTCCAGTTGTAGCATTGCGTTCTGCATCAACAATCAATTTCGGCTTTTCATATGGCAACAGGGGAACAGGCATTGCAACAGATTTGAACGAAAAATATGTTGGAATTAATTTTGGAATTAGCATCGCACCTTCAGTTTCTGATCCTTGGTTTAGAAAACGAAAATTAGACTAATATGCGTTCTTCACTTTTTCTTGTAGTACTTGGAATTCATTTTTCCTTGAGTCTATACGGTCAAAAAGTGCCGCATTCAGAAGAATGTAAAGAGTTAAATTCATCGTTCAAAACATCGCTAAGCAAAAAAGACTTTCATCAATCTGCAATTCTTTTTAATAGTGTTGTTTCATCCTGTCCTGAAGAAGAATCGTCGGTTCTTCCAATGTACTTAGCATTTCTTAAAAAGCAAATTTCAAGTCAACAAAACTTGTCTCTAAAAGAGCAAATGATTGACTCACTTGAACGTATTTATCTTCGCTTGGAAGCCAAACAATTGTATTCAACTTCGGAGGATATACAGCGCGCCACCTATTTAATGAACAGTCCGAATAGCAGCAATTTAAAATTGGATGAACTATTAAATAGAATCATTCATTCACATCCAGAAGGTTGTAGTGAAACATTAATTATGATGTATTACATTAATCTAAACGCTCTTTATTCGTCACGTCAAGGTGATCTCAAACATGAATTTTGGAAGCGAATGGTGAATGATTATTATTATATACTAAACACGCTTTCAACGCCTATCATTTCTCCTGAAACACAAAAAACTTTAAATCTTTACTACTCTAACATAACTAGCAAATGTTCATCGATTGCTGAATCAACTCCTTACTGTATATCGACATTATCATCCGATGATAAAAAAAGAGCCTCAGAATTGAATTATTATATTTCAATTTATGAAAAAGCCGGTTGTATCAATGCTCCGCAGTACAATCAACTGTTGGATTCACTAAATGCATTGGATTTTTCGAATTACATTTTCTTAAAAAAAGCGACTTACTATCGTTTAAACAAGGACTATTCGAAGGAGTTTTCTGCGCTTTATTTTGCTAAAAACGCAAATTCCGATGCACATTTTACGGATTCCATTCAACTGTTAGAAGCGCGTTGTATGCTCAACATGGGGAATTATTCAGAAGCATTCAATTTGGGGATAAAATCTTCCTCTACTTTTCCTTCAGAATTGCGCGAAATAGCAATCCAAGCCGTTCTTTCAGAAAATGGTTCGTGTGTTCAGGATGAAAAACAAAAAACATTCAACCTCATCTATGCTCTAGTATTGATTATGGATGCAAAACGCTCTAAACTAACTATTTCAGCAACACTCGAAGATACCGTTAGCAAGCAACAACCAAGTGCCGAAAAGCGCCAACAACTGGAAATCATATCTGGTCAAACCGCCTATTTGGAATGTTGGCAAATATCTTTTAAAATTCCTTAAGTATGCGAACCAATCGATTACTTCTTATCGTAACACAACTTGCGTGTTTTACAACGCTTCTTACGTCTTGTGTGAACGATTTGGAATCTATTCAAAAAGTTACATATGATCCAAAAGCGCCGGATGAAGTAACAAAAAACCTGCGCGTTTTCTATACCGACTCAGGATATGCCCGTGTTGAAGTGTTTGCCGCTTTGGCTGAAACCTACTCAAAACCTGAATCTATCACAAAATTGAAAGATGGAATCAAAGTGAATTTCTTTTCAGCTGATGGTAAAATTGTTTCAACATTAACAGCACTTTACGGGGAAATCAACAATACAAAAGGAACCATGTTCGTGCGTGATTCGGTTCAATTAGTGAATTACGAGAAGAAACAGCGCATGGAAACAGAAGCCTTGTTTTGGAATCAAAAAGACAGCGCCATTTATACCACTTCTAATGTTATTGTTCGCTCTCCAGACGGAATTGTTTACGGAGATGGAATTCGCACGAAACAAGATTTTTCCAGTTACGAATTCTTGAAGCCACATGGAAGAATAAATATGGGTGAAAAATAAAGTGTTCATTTGTAAATACATCCTATCTTTGCAAAAACAATTTTTAAAATGAATTTCTATAATAAAATAATGCTCTACTTCTGGCTTGCAGTTGCCGTAGTAATTATCGTTGGAACGAGTTATTTGTGTCTAACCATTGATAGTGGATTTAAACGTTATGGATATTCATACATTTTTGGTGGTATTGCTATTTTAATGTTCTTCTTTAAACGTTGGATGATGAGACGCGTGGAAAAACACATGAAATTTCTGGAAGAGCAAAAAAATCAACCGGTTAAGTAAAACGAACTGCCATTTGTCACATCAAATGCTCATTCCTCATTGAATGATTCTTTTGAACACATTTTCGCTCTATTCACTATCTCTTGCGTGTATTTTTAATGTTGGCTGATTGTTTCCATTATTAAAACATTCTTGCTTTTTAAACGTTTTACGTTCATGAAAAAACTTGGTTTCTTCTTTCTTTTAGCAATTTTGGTGTTTCCAATGTATGGAAATAGCCAAGCTTTGTTAAATGGAACAATCTTGGATGAAAACCAAACGCCAATCCCATTTGCAAAAGTATTCGTAAAAAACAATGCCGAACTGCGTACCGAAAGTGACGCAAATGGGTATTATGAATTACGCTTATTTCCAGGTGAATACTTCTTGGTATACAACGCACCAGGCTATAATGAACGTGAATCTTGGTTGGTAATCACTGATCTTCCAGTTCAACGCGACATTCAATTGTTTCCCGTAAAACTTCATGAACTTGAAGACATTCAAGTAACGGCTAAAAAATCCAATCCAGGCCGCGAAATCATGTTAAAAGTTGTGGCAAAACGCGACTCCATCAATCCTTGGAATTACACACACATCGTTGATGGTTATATCAAAGCGACAGAAAAATTAGATGTAAAAGTCAAGGAAGAGAAAGAAAAGAAAAACAAAGCGAACAACACTACAACTGAAACTCAAACAGGAGATGTTATTGTAGATCCCTTTGAGGAAGAACGAAAATTACAAACCGCTTTGGCGAACAACATGAATCTTGTTGAGGTTCAATTTACACGTAATTTCGCGCCTCCATCCAATGTGAAAGAAGTGCGAAACGCCTACGAAAAACGTGGAAATGATCAAAACTTGTATTACACAACAACGGTTAAATCGAATTTCAATTTCTTTCAAAACTTATTGCATTTAGATGATTTGCATCAATCGCCTGTAAGTTCGCCAATTTCAGGTCCAGGAATTCTTTCCTACAAATACCGCTTGGAAGAACAATACGAGGAAAATGGAAAGAAAATTAATCGCATTAAAATCATCCCGAGAAGTACCGCAACAACCACTTTAGAGGGTTATATTTGGGTTATTGACTCAACTTGGCTCGTTCAAAAATTGGAGCTTACGCTGAACAAAGGAAATTTGTTGGTTTACGATTATTTTAAAATCACGCAAACGTTTGACCATCCGGGTGATTCATTGTGTGTGTTGACGCACCAAGAATTGGATTACGGCGTAAAATACAAAGACCAAACTTCTGTTTGTAAAACAGTTGCTGATTTCACCAATTACCGTTTCAATACTGTTTTTGCGCCAAAGTTTTTCGGAAATGAAGTTGCTGTTACAGAGAAAGAAGCTTACGAAAAAGATTCTGCTTATTGGAATAAAACACGAACGTCAACTTTAACACTTGAAGAACAACAATACATCATTGCAAAAGATAGTATTCGCGATTACCAAAACCGCAAAGAATACCTCGATTCTGTAGATGGTATTTTTAACAAAGTTACTGTCTTAAAAGTACTTTGGTTTGGTGTTGATCATCGCAACCGCGTAAAAAAAACACAATGGACTATTTCCTCGCTTGCTGCAACAACAAGACCAATGTACATTGCGGGACCGCGTATCGCACCAAGCTACTTTTATTTCAAAAAATGGGAAAATGAACATGCGCTTGATTGTTATACAGAAGCGTCCATCGGAATTCTCAACAGTGATATAAAAGGTAAAACCTGGTGGCGATATAGGTATGCCCCTTTTCATTTTGGTACCGCAAATATTCAATTCAACCATGATTTCGATGTCATTCGAAGCTATGATGCAATCACGCAAATATATAAACGCGAAAATTTCATTGAAACAACGGACGGATCTATTGGTAACAGCTATGAATTATTTAATGGGTTTTATGCCGATTTTAATTTTGACTTCTCTGAACGACGTTCGATCAATGGCTATAAATTCCTGACATTTTTGGATGAAGCGGTTCCTAACAACGACCCATTAGAATTCGAAACGTATCAAGCGGCTGTTACTGAATTAACGTTAAGCTATACTCCAAAACAAAAATTTATGCGCGAACCAAAGAAAAAAGTACTCTTAGGTTCAAAATACCCAACGTTTTATGTCACATACGAGCGTGGTATACCGAAACTTTTCGGAAGTGACGTGGATCATGAGTACGGTCGTGCTGGAATGATGCAAACATTTAAAATTGGAACACTCGGAACCTCATCGTATCACATCACAACAGGTAAGTTTTTAAGTGCGAAAAATCTGTACATGGCCGATTTCAAATTCCAACGAAGAAGTGATCCAATTTGGTTTTCAAATCCACTCTATTCTTTTCAGGGCTTGGATTCTTCGCTTCCATCCAAAAAGATTTTCTACGAAGGACATTTTGTGCATCACGACAATGGTGCCATCATTAATAAAATTCCGTTCATGAAAAAAACAGGAATTGGACTTGTGATTGGTGCTGGAGCATTGTATGTACAAGAATATGATTGGCAACATTACGAATTATTTGCTGGACTTGAACGCAACTTCAAATTCTCAAAACGAAGATTACGTATCGGAGTGTATGCTGTTGCTTCTGATGGAAATCACATAACCCCCCGGATGAATTACAAGGTGTCTTTTGCTATTCTAGACGACCGAAACATGAAATGGAATTTCTAGACGTTATTTTATAGCTTTTTCAAAGATCTACCCTTTACTAGTGGTCTGGGCTTAAAATAATAATCGAACTGAGGTTAAAAAATACATTCACTTAATTTGTACATTTACACTTTCAAAAAAAGAAAGCTATGTACGGTAAAATGAAAGACCATCTTCAAGCTGAATTAAAAGCAATCGAAGAAGGAGGAATCTATAAAAGAGAACGTATAATTACAACTCCACAAGGCGCGAAAGTAAAAGTTGCTTCTGGTGACGAAGTGGTAATTATGTGTGCGAACAACTACTTGGGATTATCTTCCCATCCAGAAGTAATTGAAGCAGCAAAATCAACATTGGACACGCACGGATATGGAATGTCTTCTGTACGTTTCATTTGTGGAACGCAAGATATTCACAAAGAATTAGAAGCGAAAATTGCCAAATTTTATGGAACAGAAGATACCATTTTATACGCTGCAGCATTTGACGCCAATGGTGGAGTTTTTGAACCATTATTCGGTGAAGAAGATGCAATCATTTCAGATGAATTAAACCACGCTTCAATCATTGATGGTGTTCGTTTGTGTAAAGCACAGCGCTACCGCTATAAGCATTCTGATATGGCTGATCTAGAAGCGCAATTAATCAAAGCACAAGACCAACGTTTCCGTATCATCGTAACCGATGGAGTTTTCTCAATGGACGGAGATATTGCAAAAATGGATCAAATTTGTGATTTAGCTGATAAATATGATGCATTGGTGATGACAGATGAATGTCACTCAGCTGGATTCATTGGTAAAACTGGTCGTGGTGTTCCAGAATATTGCAATGTTTTGGACCGCGTTGATATCATCACAGGTACTTTAGGAAAAGCCCTTGGTGGTGCAATGGGTGGATACACAACTGGTAAAAAAGAAATCATTGATATTTTACGTCAGCGTTCACGTCCTTATTTGTTTTCAAACTCCTTGGCTCCTGCAATTGTAGGTGCCTCGAACAAAGTGTTTGACATATTAAGTTCAACAACAGAATTGCGTGACAAATTAGAAGCAAATACAAAATACTTCAAAGAGCGTATTTTAGCTGCTGGATTTGATATTAAACCGGGTGATTCTCCAATCGTTCCAATTATGTTGTACGACGCAGCATTGTCACAAAAATTTGCTGATCTTTTGTTAAAAGAAGGTGTTTACGCAATTGGATTTTTCTATCCAGTTGTTGCAAAAGGCCAAGCGCGTATTCGTACACAAATTTCTGCTGCTCACAGCATTGAAGATTTAGATAAGGCAATTGCCGCATTTATTAAAGTTGGAAAAGAACTTGGAGTAATTCAATAGAAAAAAAGGCTTTTTTAACGTTCCGCTTTCATTTAGATGGTTATCTTTGATATATGTCTAAAAGAAAGCGGAATTTTTTTTCTTACTTCATTTTGTTCATGTTTACATGGCAATTAGGCTTGCTATGCACTGCTTTTTTCTTCGATTCACCTTCTGAATTAAAACATCTTTCAACGCTAACAGATGACTCTGAAGATGAAGAAGATGCACCGTCGTCAGAAGACTCTGAAGAATCAGAAATTGACGTTTTCAAAGCAATACATGATGACGACGACCTTCTATCCACTTTTGCAGTGTTTTCGCCATCAGAAAATCCGTTGGTTTTTACCAATCAAAATGAATGGTCATTGTATCATGTTGACTTTTCTACACCCTACTCCCCTCCTGAAATGATGTAATTTTTCTTTTGCAAAATTATTCATCGTTTTATAAAATTTTAATGAAATCAATATTATCACATTGGAGGCAAGATTTGCCCTCAAGTTTGGTGGTGTTCTTAGTAGCATTGCCACTTTGTTTGGGAGTAGGACTTGCTTCTACAAACAATCCACAAATTACAGGAATGCCAAATATTTTTTCCGGATTAATTGCTGGAATTATAGGTGGAATTGTTGTTGGTTTATTTAGTAAAAGTAGAATCGGCGTTTCTGGTCCTGCTGCTGGATTAATTACAATTGTACTTGGCGCTATTGCCGTGTTAGGTAGTTTTGAAGCCTTTCTTGTTACCGTAGTTTTAGCAGGTGTCATTCAATTGATTGCTGGTTTTTTAGGACTCGGGATTTTAGGAAACTACTTCCCTTCTTCCGTAATTAAGGGAATGTTGGCTTCCATTGGTATTACATTAATTTTAAAAGAAATACCACATGCTTTAGGTTATGACAAAGACTTTTTTGGGGATGAAGCCTTTTTCCAAAACGATGGTCATAACACACTATCTGAATTATTGTACGCTTTTGGTGCATTACAACCAGGTTCAATCATTATTAGTGCTATCTCCATCGGGATTTTAATTCTATTCGATCGTCCGTTCATGAAAAAATGGAGTGTCTTCAAATTGATTCCGGGAGCACTTATTGTAGTTTTATTAGGCGTAGGTCTGAATCAACTTTTCCTGTCAATTTACCCTGATTTTTACGTCAACACAAAACATTTGGTGCAATTGCCAATAGCTAAAACGACTGAAGATTTTATTTCTTACTTTTCATTCCCAGATTTCTCGGCCTTGAACAATGTCAACGTATATGTTATTGCAGGAACAATTGCGCTTGTTGGAAGTTTAGAGACCTTGTTAAGTGTTGAAGCAACAGACAAATTAGATCCAGAAAAAAAATCTACACCAACCAACCGAGAATTAAAAGCACAAGGATTAGGAAATATTCTTTCTGGTTTAATCGGTGGTTTACCTATCACTCAAGTAATTGTGAGAAGTTCAGCGAATGTAAACGCTGGAGGCAAATCAAAAATGTCAACGATTTATCACGGCGTGTTACTGTTGGTTAGCGTTATCTTCCTGCCAACTGTTCTGAATTTAATTCCCTTGGCTTCGCTCGCTGCTATTTTAATTATGGTTGGATACAAACTTTCAAAAGTTCAATTGTATAAACAAATTTTCGCCCTTGGACTTGAACAATTCTTACCTTTTATTGCAACGATCATTGGTGTATTATTTACCGATTTATTGAAAGGAATTGCCATTGGAATCGCGTTCTCAGTCTTTTTTATTCTCCGCAAAAACTACAAAAACAATTACAGCATAAAAAAGCATCCTGAAGAAAAAAAGCTAGAATTGATTCTATCTCAAGAAGTGACTTTCCTCAACAAGAGCAGTATTCTTGAAACATTGAATCACGTTCATGAAAATTATCATGTAATCATTGACGGCACACATTGTGATGCCATTGATTACGATGTACTTGAAATTATACAAGAATTTAAAAATTATCGCTCGAAGGAATTGAATATTACGGTTGAAACCATAAATATTCCCGAAATAACATTAACCTCAAAACATTAACAAATGGAAGCATTTTATAAAAAATTACTCGACAACAATAAAGAATGGGTTGCAAAAAGCTTAGAAAAAGACCCAGACTTTTTTAATCGACTTGCTCAAGGCCAAAATCCGCCAATTTTATGGATTGGTTGCTCTGATAGTCGCGTACCAGCCAATGAAATTATTGGTGCCGTGCCAGGTGAAGTATTCGTTCATCGCAACATTGCAAATATGGTACTTCACACAGATATGAGCATGTTGAGCGTACTTGATTATGCCGTAAACGTGCTGAAAGTAAAACATATTATCGTTTGTGGACATTACGGCTGTGGAGGTGTTCAAGCTGCATTAACTAACAAACATATTGGTTTAATTGACAACTGGATTCGTCACATTAAAGATGTCTACCGTTTTCACCAAGATGAGTTAAATGCCATTGAGGACGAAAAGGCAAAATTTGATCGTTTTGTAGAATTGAATGTGTTCGAACAAGTGTATGATTTAGCTAAAACATCGATTATGCAAACCGCTTGGGATCGTGAGCAAGATGTTCATATTCATGGCTGGGTGTATGATGTAAAAGACGGTCTGATCAATGATTTAAAAATTACATTAAAAGATAATGATTCATTATCTGAAGTTTATCAGTTAGATTTGTAATAGCAAAACGCTATTGCATGGAGCAACAACAGATTTTAACTTTAATTAATGAATTGGAACAAGCTTTCAATTCTCATGCACATACTGAAAACGGTCTTGCCATGTCAAAGTACATGAAAGGCCGTTTTCCTTTTTTTGGGATCAATGCTCCGAAGCGAAAAGAACTTCAACGCATTTGGTTTCAAAGTATTCCAAAAGATTTGTCTAACAACAATCGCTGGACCATCATTGAAGAATTGTGGACAAAAGAAGAGCGCGAATTTCATCATGTTGCTTTTGACTATCTCAATTCATGGAATAAAAAGTACATGGAACCAACGGATACAGCAAAATTAAAATGGTTAATTTCTAACAATTCTTGGTGGGATACAGTTGATTCAATTGCATCAAATTACTTGGGAAAATTCTGTTTAGCGTTTCCTGAAGAAGGAGCCGAATTGGTGAAGGAATGGCGAAATGAAGACAATTTTTGGTTGAACCGTTCGTGTTTAATTTTTCAATTGAAATATGGGAACAATGTCAATTTCGAATTATTGAAATCATTGATCATTCAGTTTCAACCGAACAAAGAATTTTTCATTCAAAAAGCAATTGGTTGGTCCTTGCGTCAATATTCTAAATTCAATCCCAAAGCAGTTGATGTTTTTGTCAAAGAAATTGACTTACAAGGATTAGCAAAACGAGAAGCTACAAAATATATATAAAATGGCATTAATTAAAGCATGTAGAGGGCACGAACCTCAATTTGGAAACGATTGTTGGTTTGCTGAAAACGCGACCATTGTTGGTGATGTAATTATGGGCGACCAATGTTCGGTTTGGTTCAACGCAGTTGTGCGCGGCGACGTAAACTCAATCCGAATGGGGAATAAAGTAAACATTCAAGATGGCGCCGTTTTGCATTGTACCTACGAAAAAACAACAGTTAATCTGGGAAACAATGTATCTATAGGTCACAACGCTTTGGTTCACGGTTGCACAGTTGAAGACAATGTTTTGATCGGAATGGGTGCGATCGTGATGGACAATTGTCACATTGAAGCAAATTGTATTATCGCCGCTGGAGCTGTTTTATTGGAAAATACACGCGCAGAATCTTGGAGTATTTATGCTGGAGTCCCCGCTAAAAAAGTTAAAACACTATCCCCAGAATTGTTCAAAGGAGAAGTTCAGCGAATCGCAGACAATTATGTGAAGTATGCTTCTTGGTTTAAATAGATCTTAGAATATAGAGACAGAATATAGAGATAGAATCCAGCAGTTAGAGAAATGAGAGATATAGAAACGTACGAGGATTGTTTATTATTGATTACCAAATTCTACGATAAACTATTGGTTGATGATCAAATTGGCCACTTTTTTCAACAGCTGGATTTAACGCACCACATTCCAAAAGTTGCTGATTTTTGGGCTTTTATTTTGGTTGACAAACCAGGCTACAGCAATAACATGATGGGTGCACATGCTAAATTGGATTTACATGAATCCGATTTCAAGCGCTGGCTTCAACTGTTTCACGAAACAATTACTGAATATTTTCAAGGTGAAAAATCAAACTTGGCCATCGAACGTTCAAAATTGGTTGCTTGGACCATGACATCGAAACTCAGCTGATTGCTTTTTATCGAATAACCGTTACAAACCCATGATATGTTTCACGCACATCATTCGCTGGTTTAAAATAAATAATGTACGTATACACTCCATCTTGCACTGGTAAACCTGATTTCATGTCGGTTCCATCCCACGACAATTGATTTTCGGAAAACTTTGCAATAATATTTCCCCAACGATTGATAATATATCCTTCCTCAACAATACCGCCTTGAACAACTATTGCAAACGTATCGTTCAGATTATCATTGTTTGCTGTAAATACATTCGGAATAAAAATTACGTCGGGTTCAACTGTACAATTTTCTAAAACAACATTTATTGTGTGGGTGAAAGAACAACCCTCAGTTGTCTGTTCAATTTGTGTGACTTCTTGTGAATCAAATATCCATTGATTAAAAACAAAAACTGAATCGAATTCACATAAAACTATATTCTCTGTAACATCATTTGCTGTATAATTTGACAACTGAACTATCTGCGTTGAATCACAACCATTAACATCAATAAAAACTTGCGAATACGTTCCTGAAGTTGATTCATAATTCCCAAAAATCACTACTGAATCTCCAGGACAAATACTCAAACTCTCCGTTACAATTTGCGGAGTACAACCAGAAGTAACAATCACATTGATACACTCTTGATCGGCACAAGTTCCTGACCCTAACTGATAGCAAATTTGCCACGTCCCTTCTCCAGCTACCTGAGGATTAAAAATACCTGAAGCAGAAAGACACGTTCCACATGTTGAAGTCCAAGTTCCACCAGGATTTGTTGCGATCATTTGTTGTGGTCCATCTGTAACTGTAAACGGTCCAGCATTTTGAATAGAAGCATCTGCATTCGCTTGTCCAGCAACAACAGTAGCAGATTGAGTTACACTGCAACCAGTAGACGTAGTGATTTCCAAACTATACGTTCCCGGACAAACATTGGACAAGTTAGCACTCGTTGCACCGTTCGACCATAAATACGTAAAAGGCGCTTGCCCATTTGTTACTGAAGAATTTATCGAACCATCGCATGCGTTTACACATGTTTCGTTGGAAGTGGTCAATGTTAATGTCAATCCAGGATTAATACTACATTGTGGATTCATGGTTGCAATCCAAGCGTCATTTGCAGCGTTATTGGGCGCTCCTGGGGTCTCGTTGACGCCAACATTACCGGAAGTCCAATTCGCTTGCGTATTCCAATTGTTAGACGTGTTGTTTGTAAATGAAAAGACCTTTTCAAAAGCTGTTCCTGAAAAATAAATAATTGTATTTGTGGAATTTCCTCCCCAACTAACACTGTGAAAAGGAATTCCACTTGAAGGAATAGTTGGAACTTGGAATGAATCTCCACCATTCGCCATTGCCAATTGGTTCCATGCTCCACCACTCGTCCAATCTGGATCTGGCGGATAAGCTGAATTTGTAGTTGTTGGACTAACGATTGTTTTCTCAAGAAGTGTTGATGATGCAGGTATGATTAAACGACAATTCCCATCTGTCAGCGATAAGTCATTTGGAGGCAAGGCTGAATTTGGACTAGCTTCATTGTAAATTACAATATATGTTCCTTGTTGCACGCTTTGCCAAAAAGGAATATTTGCAAATCGAACAGCCCCTGAAGCGATACCTGTTCCAGAACCCGTTGCGAAATAACCATTGTTATCATCAATAATCACTTTTCGTAAATCCAATGAAGGGACAGGAGTTGTGCAGGTTGGAGAACCAATTACAACAAATTCGACATATTCGCTTGAACCAGTTCCCTGAGAAATCTCGTTGAGGATTAATTGTTGGCCAAAAGATCCAAAAGAAGCACCTAAAACACTAAAAAATAAGAATAACCTAAACATACGTTTATATCAAACATCCCATTTGCAATTGGTTTCAGTACAACACCAAGGTTTACTTCAAGGAGAACAACTGCAAATTCCAGTGCAAAGTTACGAGAACTATTCCACCCAAAAAAATAAAATGATTAAGCTTTTGTAAATAAATTATTACAGTTTGATATGCTCCGATTTCACTTCTCTTCCGAAAAAAACAGAAGCTTTTTTATCAAATTCTACAGCTGATTCTGTTGTTAAAAAATGAAGCGAACCTGTTTGGGTTAATTTACAATTCAGTTCAGGATGCCTTGTTAAATACTCTTCCAATTTTTCCGCTACAATTGCACCCTGAGAGATGACATTAATCGAATCTGGTAGCAACGATTCTATGTATTCTTTTAAAATTGGATAATGCGTGCACGCCAAAATAATTGTATCAATTTTTGGATCTTTTTCTAGTAAGGCTTTAACGTCCTCTTCAATAAACAGTTTACCAGCGGTCGAATCATGACGATGATTTTCAATTAGCGGTACCCACATTGGGCAAGCGTGTTGAACCACTTCAACAGTTGGAGCATACTTCGAAAGTTCAATCACATAGGATTCCGATTTCACAGTACCTTCAGTAGCAAGTATTCCAACATGGCCTGTTTGAGTCAAATCGCCAATAATTTCCGTACTTGGACGAATGACTCCCAACACACGTTTTTCCGGATCAATCGTAGGCAAATCATTTTGTTGAATTGAGCGAAGTGCTTTTGCAGAAGCTGTGTTACATGCTAAAACAACAAGCTCACAACCTCTGTCAAATAGTTCCTTGACGGCTTCTAAGGTATAATCATAAACAACTTCAAAAGAACGCGTTCCGTATGGTGCACGAGCATTATCTCCCAAATAGATATAATCGTAATTCGGCAAGCGATCAACAATTTCAGAAAGAACAGTTAAACCACCATAACCAGAATCAAAAACACCAATAGAAATCCTTTTTTTCATTGAACCAAAACTACAAAAAAAGGGTAACCATTTAAATGATTACCCTTAGAAATATCTAAATCCTTTAATTATTTCATTGCCTCAGCATCCAAACGAAGTAACTCAACGATTACTTCACTTGTGATATCCATTCCTCCTTTGAAATAAAGAGTAACAGATTCATCAATTACATAATTCAATTTTTTGCGTTCAGAAACAATCTCTACCGATTTTTGAACACGCTCTAAAATAGGTTTGTTCAATTCTTGGCTGTACAATTGCATTTCTTGTTGCAATGATTGCTCACGATCTTGTAAATTTTGCTGTTTTTTCATTAATTTATCTTCAGCAATTTTAATTTCAACAGGAGTCATTTTTGGACGATCTGCCTCATATTTTGCCAAAGCAGCATTAAAATCAGCCTCCATTTCTTGCAATTCTTTTACTCCATTTGCTTCAAACTCTTGCAATTTTGTCATCGCAATTTTACGAGATGGCAATGTATCCAACAATTTTTGTGAGTTCACATGCGCCACTTTTGACTGTGCCATCACAGTTCCTACACTAAACATTACCACAAGGGCTAATAACAACTTTTTCATTTTTGTGTTTTGTTTTTATTAATTATTTACCAGAGACACCCATTTCTTTCAAAACTTCATCACTGATGTCGAGTTTGTTGTCCGCGTATACCAAATTGCTTTGATTTGCTTTATCGAACACAAAACTATAATTTCTTTTTGAAGCAACCTTTTGCATGGCGTCAAAAACTCTGTCTTGAATTGGTTTAATCAATTCTTGACGTTTTTGAAAATAATCACCACTAACACCGAAACGCATTTTTTGTAATTCTAACGCTTCCGTTTCCAGTTTTTCAATTTCATCTTTTCGTTTTGTCTTTTCTTCAGTTGGTAAAAGAACTTCTTCACGAGCGAAATTTTCTTTTTTCTGTTTTAAAACTTCGTAACGTTCTTCAATTTCTTTCGTCCAACGATCAGCCAATTTATCCAACTTTTCTTTTGC
>CAJAVU010000078.1 GCA_903945495.1 uncultured Flavobacteriales bacterium
CCATTTTCCCTTTTGGAGCCTCCTTACCTTTGTAAGCAATATCATGAACCATATCTCCTGCTACTTCATCCGCAATTTTATTCGTATGTGTACCTAGGTAGTGATCTAAGAAATACTCATGTCCTTTGGCTGAAGTACCAATTGCATTGCCTTTCCAAATAAACCATACTCTTGGGAAGTTAACCTCTTCGTCCGGCTCAACAATAGCGTGTTTCAATTCACCTGATTTAATTTGAGCAACAATGTGTGCTCTCATTTCATCTTCAGTAGTGCAACCAGCTTTTTGCGCATCTGATACAATATCAAAGTTACGTTTACTATACTGAGGATAATATGGCATCCATCCATTTCGAACAGCCATTACCGCCCAGTCAGCAGAGTGCATATTTGCTAATTTATTATCAGGTGAAGAGTTATAGAATTTTTGATTTCCATCGTATCTCCATTGACATGAATTAATATAGTGCCAAATTGGACCTTGTTGTAAACGGGGTGCTGTATCCCAATCTTTAGAACTCATAATGGTTGACCATGAATCCATTGGCGCTAATTTCTCTTGACCAACATAGTGATTCATACCACCACCATTCTTACCATTACAACCTGTAAGCATTTGAGCCATAATTGCTGAACGATACATCAAATTTTCATGGAACCAGTGATTAATACCTGCCCCAACAATCACCATACACGCACCTTCAGTAGTCTCAGCCGTACTTGACCATTCTCGAGCAAGTTGAATTACTTCTTTACGTCCGATGCCAGTAAATATCTCTTGCCAAGCCGGAGTATAAGCAGCATCTTTATCATCGAAAGATGTAGGATATTCACCAGCCAAACCACGACCAACACCATATTGAGCCATTGTTAAGTCATATACTGTTGTTACTGGAATCTTTTCTCCTGTATTAGTTGTAATATAACGAACAGGAACTCCTCTAAGCGCTTTTTTATCTAAACCAAATTCAGTAAATTCTACTTGAAGTACATCATCGTGTTTCTCTAACAATGATAATTCTGGGTCATAGTCTTTTCCAGTTTCACCATCTTTATGAAACAAATTCCATTGGCCTTTTTTCTCTTGCCATCTATACCCCATTGTACCCATTGGAGAAATCAAACCACCTGTATTCGCATCAAAGTTTAAGAATTTCCATTCTCCATTTTCAGCTTCTTTAAAATCAGAAACTTCATTGATTCGAACCATTCTTCCTGGAACCAATTTTTCACCATCTTTATCCAAACGAACTAAGAAAGGACAATCTGTAAATTTCTTCACGTAATCCATGAAGTATGGAACCTGTCTGTTTACATGGTACTCTTGAAGAATAACATGTGTAACAGCCATCCAGAATGCACCATCAGAACCAGCATGCACAGGAATCCATTGATCCGCATGCTTTGCAACCATGTTGAAATCGGGAGCCATTACAACTGTTTTTGTACCGTTGTGACGTGCTTCTGAGAAGAAGTGAATATCCGGTGTACGCGTCATACCAAGATTCGCACCCATCGAAACAATGAATTTCGATTTGAACCAGTCTGCGGATTCACAAACGTCTGTTTGCTCACCCCAAATTTCAGGGAATGCATTTGGTAAATCACAATACCAATCATAGAATGATAAGTTAACCGCTCCCATAAGCTGCAAGTAACGTGCACCAGATGCATAACTCAACATACTTTTTGCAGGGATCGGAGCAAAACCAATAATTCGGTCAGAACCATATTTTTGAACAGTGTAAATATTTGAAGCAGCTATTAACTCAATAACCTCATCCCATTTAGCTCTACGGAACCCTCCTTTACCTCGTGCACGTTGATATCTTTTACGTTTTGTATCATCCGCTTGTAAATTTGCCCAAGCTAAAACAGGATCACCACCACATTTTTTCTTTTCTTCTCTGAAAAGGTCGATTAATGCACCTCTAATAATAGGATATTTTACACGAATCGGACTATACAAGTACCATGAATAAGAAATACCACGTTGACAACCTCTAGGTTCATATGGCGGTACATCCTTATTAAATTGTGGATAATCTAATTGTTGCATTTCCCATACTACAATCCCATCTTTCACGTGAATTGCCCAAGAACATCCTCCGGTACAGTTAACACCATGGGTACTTCTTACAACTTTATCATATTGCCATCTATTTCTATAAAATTCTTCCCATTTTCTAGTATTTGGCGATATTATATCTTCAATCCAGCTCATTTTATTTATATTTAATGTAACTACTTAACTATTTAATGCTTTGCATCCCAGGCACTAGCTTGGCGTTCGAAAATTTCTTTTTTAACCATTTTCTTTTTCCTTTTGAACCAAATAATATTGATCAATAGTAAAATACCCAAAAGACCTGCTCCTCCGCTCATTAGCATCATATCATATCCTTTATCCGCGACCTGATTTCCTTTAACATCATTCGCATATTTTAAAAAAGCTTGAAGTTTATTTCTTTCCTTTTCCGTTAGCGGATTATTTTGGTAAGAAGCAGCCATGGCAGGGAATGATGGCGCAGAAAGCCATGCAGATATTCCATCGCCTAATCGCGTATAAACATCCGTCAAATCCTTTGCTAGAAGTCCACCTTTTGCAACTTGACTATTGGTAACTGAATGACAGGAAATACAAGATGGTCCGCCGTTCGCAAATCCATTTTTTCCTTCAAAATACTTTTGTCCTTCAACTTCTTCTGGAGTCATAGAACGTTGAGCACCAAAAGCATTTAGACTTGCTAGACTAATCATTGATCCTATCAAAATCAGTCCAATTCCATTTAAAAATCTGTTCTTTTTCATTATATAGATTATTATATGGTAAAAGTCCTTTAATAGGGCTGCTTATAAAATGATTTAAATCATATAATACGCACATTTACATCTAACCAATCTAAATAGAACAATTCTAAATAAATTATTTAATCACTGATAAACAACTACTTAAATATATTAAACGCAAGAAACACACAAAGTAATTCGTTAAAATATTATGTTTCACATCAATTTTACAACTGATCAACCATCAACCATTCAGCAAAGGAGGTTGGCGTCTCATCTAAACGCATTGCAACAAGCTCAACATGCTTAGGAATACTTTCTTTAACAATGCCCACAAAATGAACGAGTAGATTTTCACATGTTGGCAAAAAAGGAGTTAGAATCACCCTTTCCCTGGCGTTCCCGACAACTTCTAACGATTGAAAATTAGATCCTTTTTTCAAAACAAGGGAATGATCAAAAACGTGAATAATCTTTTCGTCAACTAATTTTTTCAAAACACTAAAATCTAGAACAAACCCTTCATCTCCATCTTCAGACTCCTCTACCACCGTTCCCAACAATGAAATTCGCAAATGATACGTATGACCGTGAATATGTCTACACAAACCATTATAACCTTCTAATGCATGAGCCATATCGAAAGAAAACTTTTTCGTTACCCTAATTTTGTTCATCTCAATTAATTTTACTTCATAAAAAAAGGGCTCACTATAAGCAAGCCCTCGATATTCAATTATTTACATTTATTTAGCACCGTCATTCTGTCTCATATACTCCAAGATTGCTCGCGCATCTTCATCTGAAGTAGATAATTCAGGCATTTGAACTTTGTATTTTTCGATTTGCTTTTTTAACTCTGGATCTTTTTCTAACATCTCTGTGGTATTCGTCATCATATTCATTAACCAACCTAACTGTCTTCGCTCTGTTACACCAGACCAACCAGGACCAACAATTACATCATTTTTCAAGCTGTGACAACTGGCACATTTAGAATCATACAACCCTTTACCCTTTAAAGCTAACCCAGAATTTAATCCCTCTTCAACCTTAAAATCCATAAAATCTCCAACCCCAAGAACTGAATCATATTGCACCTCTTCAACCTGTTCTGCTTCTCCATTTGCTTGCCCCTCATTATTAGACCCCGAACAAGAAACCACACCAAAACCCATCAATGCGATTACATAAAATACTTTTGTTTTCATTTTATTTTTATTTCAAATTTCACAAAGTACCCATTCACAAACCATGATGTGAATCATAAAAAAGTACTTTTAACAATTAATTTCTTATCTCAACCTTTAAACCAAAAGACTCAATTGATTTATCCTCCAAACGAACATGACTATCATTCAAAGAGCCAATTGTTTTACTACCATTAAAATAATGCTGAATGTAATAGTTCCCCTGGTATTTTTTACCCACCAGGTATTTGCACATTTCTTCTAAATCCGACACACAGAGTACGCTGTCATGAAATGTGGTTCTAACTTCAAACGCCACATCACTTTCAATCAAGCGTTTTAAAACAATTTCAAATCTTGAAAACAATTTACTCTTGGTGATGCGATAAAAATTCCCTAACAGAGATTTAAAATCCAAAGCAACATAATCAATCAATTTCATACCTAACATTTCATCAACAATATGAGGCATCGATCCATTGGTATCCAACTTAACCAAGAATCCAAGATTTTTTATTCTTTTTGTAAATTCTACAATTTCTTTAGCTCTTGTCGACTCTCCACCACTCAAAACAACAGCATCCAACAAACCTTTCCTTTTTTCCAAGAATGTTAAAACCTCATCATACGTCATCTGACCCTTTGAAGTAACAATATCAGGATTATAACAATAACTACACGCCATATTACAACCCGCAAACCAAACTATACAAGCTGTTTTCCCTGGATAATCCAACATGGTAAATGGAGTCAAATTATATATAGGTTTGCTCAACAACACTTTTCTTGAAATTGTAACCTTTGTTTGTGTTCACCTTTTTTACCAATATTAAAACTTTCAATAGGACGATGATACCCCATTACTCTTGTATACACTAAACAACGAGTTCTTTTAGTTTCAAGTTCTTTTAAAACTGAATCAATACTGACATTTCTAATTTCTGTTTTCATATTCATCTTTTTTATTATTTAATTCTTTGATTAATACTTCATCGCATTTAGGACAAAATTCATGTTCACCAGATAAATAACCATGTTTTGGACACACGCTGAAAACCGGCGTAATAGTAATGTAAGGCAATCTAAAATTTGACACTACCTTTTTCACTAAATTGCGACAAGCTTCTGCTGAACTCAATCGTTCCCTCATGTACAAATGCAAAACCGTTCCTCCAGTATATTTACATTGTAGTTCATCTTGCAACATTAATGCTTCGAAAGGATCATCTGTGTAATCAACTGGAACCTGGGAACTATTTGTGTAATAAATATTTTCATTTTCTCCAGCCTGTATAATATCAGAATAACGTTTTTTATCCTCTTTTGCAAAACGATAGGTAGTTCCTTCAGCAGGCGTAGCCTCAAGATTATATAAATTACCTGTCTCTTCCTGAAACTCTTTCATTCGGTTTCTTATATAATCTAGTATTTCAGATGCAAAATCAACACCATCCTCATTTGTTATATTCAGATTTCCATCCGTGAAATTCAAAAGCATTTCATTAATTCCATTCACACCTATTGTCGAGAAGTGATTTCGGAAATGCGGTAGATATCTTTTTGTATAAGGAAACAATCCTCTTTCATACATTTCAGTAATAAATATCCTTTTTTTCTCTAACGTTGATTTTGCAATCAACAGTAAATTATCCAATTTATCAAAAAGAACTTTTTTATCACCTTTGTATAGATAACCGAGTCTCGCCATATTAATTGTCACAACCCCGATACTTCCTGTCATTTCAGCAGACCCAAAAAGCCCATTCCCTCTTTTCAACAACTCTCTCAAATCTAACTGAAGGCGACAACACATACTTCTTACTGCATTAGGCTTATAAGCATTAGGATTCTCCTCTTTCTCTCCATTTGCATTTAGAATATATTGACTACCTACGAAATTCTGAAAATAAGATGATCCAATTTTTGCAGTGTTTTCAAATAACAAATCCGTATTTTCACCATACCAATCAAAATCTTCGGTAATATTCACTGTTGGAATTGGAAAAGTAAAAGGTTGACCAAAAGCATCCCCCTCTGTCATTACAGTATAGAAAGCCTTATTAATCATGTTCATTTCTTGTTGGAAATGCTCATACTTAAAATCAATCAAATTGTCAACACCCCTCTCAACAGCCCTTCTTGACAATTCATCATTCTCAATACCAATAAATAAATGTTCATTGTTTCTAGTTGGCATCTGATCCTTAAGATCTCCAGGAACAACCCAATCCAAAGTAACGTTCGTAAAAGGTGATTGCCCCCAACGTGCAGGAACATTTAAATTGTACACAAAACTCTTAATTGCTTTTAAAACTTCATTATATGAAAGTCCATCCTTGAACACATAAGGAGCTAAATACGTATCAAACGAACTAAAGGCTTGTGCACCTGCCCACTCACTTTGTAAAATACCTAAAAAATTAGCCATTTGACCAAGCGCCTCCCTGAAATGATTTGGCGCTTTACTTTCAACGCGACCTCTAACTCCATTGAATCCATCATTCAATAAAACTCTTAAACTCCAACCAGCACAATAACCAGTTAAACAATCCAAATCATGAATGTGAATATCTCCATTTCGATGAGCATATCCTTCCTCCTGGCTATACACTTTATCCAACCAATAATTTGCTATAATTTTACCTGCAACATTATTGACTAATCCCGCATTTGAATATGACGTATTCGCATTTGCATTTATACGCCAATCAGTCTGACCAATATACTCTTCAATCGTCTGGGTACTATTAACATAAGTCGTATCCAATTGCAAATTGGAACTCTCATCGCGCTGCATTTTTCTCGTATGGCGATACAACATAAATGATCTCATTACTTCAAAGTCCTCTATTTTATATAATTCCTTTTCAATGACATCTTGGATTTCTTCAACGGACCAAACCACTTGTGAGTTTAATACAACCATCACTTCTTCGGTTACTTCAGGCTTGTACAACGCACTAACACTTTCATACCCTTTTCGAATAGCTTCTTCAATTTTGAATTGTTCAAATGGCTTATATTCACCACTTCTTTTAATTACATATTTTTCCATACTTTCCTATTAATCAATTTTTAAAAATGCACGCCCCTCTCTAAGATCCGTAACCATCTCAAAAACAGAGGTAGTTTTTATCATATTTTTAAAGTCGTTTTTGATGTGTTTGTATTTCTTATGAGCAGGACAAGGATTCACCTCAGAACAAGCTTTTAACCCGAGAACACAAAGGGAAAATTCAGCATTACCATCGATTGCCTCGACAATATTTTCCAACATTATTTTCTTCAAATTAACAGTAACCATTTCAAAACCTCCTTGAACCCCTTGAACAGAATAAATCAATCGGTGCTTCACTAATTTTTGGAGAATCTTAGCAGTATAGGCTTCCGGAGAATCAATTGCTAAAGAAATTTCTTTTAAACTCACCCTCTTACCGTTCAAAGAATTGAGCGCAACAACCACACACGCCCTTATTCCATATTCACAAGCTTTTGAAAACATACAGTTTCATTTTTTTCAAATGTAAATAAATCTAATTATCTCGGACATTTTAATCCTACTTAACTTAAGAACATTTAAATGTTAGTAAATCTTAAAGCCCCGAAATCATCACGATAATCTATTAAATATTTACTTACTAACAAATTGTACCATGCTGTTAATAAGATACTAAAGACTATTTATACATCAAAAACATGCAATCCTGTTATTCTTATTTATTTTAAATTAAAATAATTTTAACATATTTTATTTAGGACTTTTTTATCCTTTTTATATTTTTATGAATACATTTGTCTTATAATAATTTTAAAAAAAACAACATGGAAAATCTGGATGTAACCCTAATCGAACCCCGTTTAAAACACCCTACAATATTTAAACACTTTGATGAATTAATTGATGGTGAATCTTTTGTGATTCACAATGATCATGACCCAAAGCCGCTTTATTATCAAATGATTGCAGAAAGAGGTAATATATTCACTTGGGAATATCTAACCAATGGTCCTGAGTTTTGGGAAGTAAAAATAACTAAACAAAATTCAGCAAATGCAACAGACACCATTGGAGAAATGGTCGCTAAAGATTATAGAAAAGCAGAAGTTTTTCGCAAATTTGGATTAGACTTTTGCTGTGGTGGTAAAAAAACGCTTGAAAAGGCATGTGAGAAAAAGGGTCTAAATGTATCAGAGGTAAAATCAGCTCTAGCTGAAATTGAAAATCAAGAATCTAATACTTCTGAAGATTACAATAGCTGGGAATTGGATTTTTTAGCTGACTATATTGTAAACAAACATCACAAATACATTGAAAATTCACACCCAATGCTCTATGAATTTAGTCAAAAAGTGGCTAGAGTGCATGGTGATCGTCATCCTGAGGTTGTGGAAATTGCAAATTATTATATCGAGGTGGCGGAAGAGTTGAATCATCATATGCATAAAGAGGAGATGATCTTATTTCCTTATATCAAAGAATTGGTCAATGCAAAAAGAAACAACTTACCGTTGGAAACACCACCATTCGGCACAATTCAAAATCCAATCAACATGATGGAAGAAGAACATTTATCTGCAGGTGGAAACATGGATAAAATTAAAGAATTAAGTAATAATTTTACTCCTCCAGATGATGCTTGTAACTCTTACCGTGTTCTTTTTGCAAAATTGAAAGAATATGAATTTGATTTACATCATCACATTCATTTGGAGAATAATATTTTATTCAAAAAAGCAGTTGATTTAGAAAATGAATTATTAAATGCTTGACAAATGAAAATTTCTAGTCAAACCAAAATTTCAAAAATTATAAAACACAACATAGAGGCAATCGAAGTGATTGCCTCTATTAATAGTAACTTCAAGAAGTTACGAAACCCCATTTTACGAGCTGTTCTAGCTCCACGGGTAACAATTTCCGACGCATCAAGAATTGGAAAATGCGACATCCGACTAATTTTTGAAGGATTACAAAAAATAGGATTTGAACTAGAAACTACAACACCTACATCAATTGATACTTCTTGTGAGAAAAACAAACCAACCTCACA
>CAJAVU010000079.1 GCA_903945495.1 uncultured Flavobacteriales bacterium
GAACATCTTTTCTCCGATTTTATTGGATATGGGGGATCAAGGAGGTTGTCGTGATTTGATTAAAAACGATCATGGTTTCCGAAGTGGCGTTTATATCTATAAAGGAACGTTGACTTCTGAAGTTCTCGGTAAAGTATTTGATTTGAAATACAAAGACATCGAGTTGCTTTTGTTAGCAATGTAATTTCAACTATCAAAACAGATGCTTCAAGCTTTAAATTTACCGCTTGCCAATTTGAAATTGGTTCGTAAAAGCGAGCAAGTGTTTGTTTGGTGCATCGTTCGTAAGAAACAATTGTTGTTGACGCCAGAAGAGTGGGTGAGACAGCACATCATTCATTATTTAATTACGGAAAAACGTGTCCCCATCGCATTGATCGCTGCTGAAATGGCAATTGAAGTGAATAAATTGTCGCGCCGTTGTGATATTGTTGTTTTTGGAAAAGATTCAAAACCGCTTTTAATCATAGAGTGCAAAGCTCCGGAAGTAGCAATTACCGAGAAAGTATTCAATCAAATTGCACAATACAATTTCAAGCTCAATGTTGATTTACTCATGATGACGAACGGAATCGAACACGTAGTTTGTTCCATCGATCGTGAAAGAAATGCTTTGAATTACTTGCAGGATCTACCTGTTTGGGATGAAGGACTTTGAGACGTTAAGATCTTAGGACCTTAAGACATCAGGACAAAAGACGAAGGACTGATCTTGAGACTGAAAATCGAATTGATTCAAATCTCGGTTCTCGGTTCTCGATTCTCTGCTCTCTACTTCACTTCCAACTTAAACTCCGACGTCTTGTGGAATGTCAAATCTGGATAATCTTGTTCCGCCATAGTCAATAAGAACTGCGTTTCTGCCAAGAATACTAAATTATCGTCTTTGTCTTTCGCTAAGTAATTTCCTTTTGCGCGTTTGAATGATTCCAATTGTTCTTCGTTATCCGTTGTGATCCAACAAGCTTTGTAGTAATTTTTAGGAACGAAACGACAGTTTGCACCATATTCATTGATTAAACGGTGCTGAATAACCTCAAATTGAAGCATACCAACTGTTCCAACAATTTTACGATTACCTGGTTGCATAACGAACATTTGGGCAACACCTTCGTCTGTTAATTGGTGAATACCTTTGTCCAACTGTTTTGATTTCAAAGGATCCAAGTTTTCCAATTCCATGAAAATCTCTGGAGAGAACGATGGAATTCCTTTAAACATCATTTTTTCTCCTTCCGTTAGTGTGTCACCAATTTTGAAATTACCAGTATCGTATAAACCGATTACATCGCCTGGGAATGCTTCATCAATCACACTTTTATCTTGCGCCATGAACGACGTTGGATTCGGAAATTTGAAGTTTTTTGCTAAACGAACATGTGAATAGAATTTATTACGTTCAAATTTTCCTGAAACGATGCGTAAAAAGGCAATTCTATCGCGGTGTTTTGGATCAAGATTGGCGTGAATTTTAAATACGAATCCTGAAAATTTATCGTCGCTTGGAGAAACAAAACGTAAGTCTGTCTCACGTCCAATTGGTGATGGAGAAATCTCAATGAACGTATCTAGTAATTCTTGTACACCAAAGTTATTTACGGCAGAACCAAAGAACACTGGTGCGATTTCACCTGATAGGTATTTTTCACGATCGAATGTATCGTAAACACCATCAATAATGTCTAATTCTTCACGTAATTCATTCGCAAAAGCAGGAGTGACCAATTCATCCAATTGTGGATCTGACAAATCTTTGATTGCAACAATTTCTTCCGCTTTCTTTGTTTTATTCGCTTGAAATAGGTTTAATCCTTTTTTGTAAATGTTGTAAACGCCTTTGAAACGGTCACCCATTCCAATTGGCCAAGTCAACGGACGAACTTTAATATCTAATTTATCTTCTAACTCATCAAGAAGCGTGAACGCATCTTTTCCTTCACGGTCCATTTTGTTCACGAAAATAATCACAGGCGTTTTACGCATGCGACACACTTCCATCAATTTTTCTGTTTGAGTTTCAACACCATTTGCACAGTCAATTACAAGAATTACGCTATCGACGGCGGTTAATGTTCTGTACGTATCTTCAGCAAAGTCTTTGTGACCCGGAGTATCAAGAATGTTGACTTGTTTGCCTCCATATTCAAACGCCATTACGGAAGTTGCAACGGAGATTCCACGTTGTTTCTCAATTTCCATGAAATCGGAAGTAGCTGTTTTTTTAATTTTATTGTTTTTTACAGCTCCAGCAGTTTGAATGGCACCACCGAAAAGAAGTAATTTCTCCGTCAATGTTGTTTTACCAGCATCTGGATGGGCGATAATCCCAAATGTTCTTCGCTTTTCAATCGCTTCTTGATTCTTCATAACGTACAAGTTTCACTAAATAAAAAAAGGAACCCAATCGGATTCCTTTTAAAAATGGGTGGAAGATGGGGCTCGAACCCACGACCCTCGGTACCACAAACCGATGCTCTAACCAACTGAGCTACAACCACCATTTTGATGGGTGCAAATATAGCTATTTTCTTATTTTATCAAATAATAATTTACATTTTTTTTTAATTTTATAAATAAATCCCTCACAACAACAAAAATGGAATTCAAGTCAATCGTAGTTAAAGAGTTTGAAACGAGAGTGTTTACTGAATCTTTCGAACGCATTTATAAATGTTTGTCTTTGATTGAAGAAAGCGATTTATGGAAGTCACCCAATACAACGATTCCAACGATTGGCAATTTACTGCTTCACTTATGTGGTAATGCGCGCCAGTGGATTTTGTCTGGAATTGGTGAACGCCCTGATAATCGTAACCGTGATGCTGAGTTTGTGATACAAGATAAAATCAAAAAAGCTGAATTGGTTTTCTTATTAGAAAATCTTCGCATGAATTTGCGTCAGACCCTGGAGGAAATGCCAGAAAGTAAATTAAGCGAAAAAATGGTCATTCAAGGATTTGAAGTGACAGGTTTCAGTGTATTGGTGCATGTAATTGAACATTTTTCTTATCACACGGGACAAATTACCACCTTGACAAAGTTGCTAACTAACAAAGATACTGCGTATTACGGAGGAATTGATCTAAACCAACTGAATCGCCTGAACTAACGTTGTATAAATAAGAATTCATTGTTGATAATTCTATTCAGATTTTGACGTTCGAAGCAAGGGTAGGATTAACTTTGTGAAAAATTCGGTTACATGTTAAAAATAGGAGTTTTAGGAGCAGGTCATTTAGGGAAAATCCACATTCGGTTATTACTTGAATTAAAGGACGAATTTGAATTTGTTGGTTTTTATGACCCAAGTGATGATAATGCTGCGGACGCTATTGAGAAATTTGGTATTCAGCGCTACGAGACAATTCAAGATTTATTGAATGTTGTTGATTGTGTTGATATTGTTACTCCAACGTTGGCGCACTATGATTGTGCTTCACAAGCATTGCGTAACAGTAAACATGTATTTATTGAAAAACCAGTTACCCAAACTGTTGACGAAGCTCGATCATTGATGGAATTGGCACGTGAAGCAGACGTTAAGGTTCAAGTTGGTCATGTTGAGCGTTTCAATCCAGCTTTCCAATCAGCAATTCCATATTTTAATAAACCAATGTTTATTGAAACACATCGTTTGGCGCAGTTCAATCCACGAGGGACAGATGTTCCAGTTGTATTGGATTTGATGATTCACGATTTAGATATAATTTTGAGCGTTGTAAAATCAGGAATCAAACGAATTTCTGCTTCTGGTGTCTCTGTAGTGAGTGATACGCCAGATATTACAAATGCGCGCATCGAATTTGATAATGGATGTGTGGCAAATCTAACCGCTTCTCGTATTTCCATGAAAAACATGCGTAAATCGCGCTTCTTCCAAAAAGATGCATATATAAGCGTTGACTTTTTAACGAAGGAATTGGAAGTTGTAAGAATGGAAGATGTGCAAGGTGAACCAAGTCCGTTTGATATCATTTTTGAATTGGGAGAAGGAAAACCTTCAAAGAAAATCTATTTCGATAAACCAGACATTGAGGAAACAAATGCAATTAAAGAAGAATTGAGAACATTTGCTGAATCAATTAAGAATGACACAACTCCTTTGGTTTCTTTGGATGATGGATACAGAGCCTTGGATGTAGCTCAAAAAATTCTTGACAAATTAAATATGTCAACAGCAGTAATTTCAGACAATATTTAATTACATCTTCCGTTAGAATATCAGATTTACACTTATGAAACGATTTTTATTCTTTTTATCTTTTTCTTTTATACTTTCTTCATGTATAAAGAATAATCCTGATCCTGTTTGGTTAGAGGTGCATGAATGGACGCTGGAGTCGAATCCTGAATTAAGTACAACGCAAGGTGAACTAACACATAATTTTACAGAAGCTTGGGTTTTTGTGGATGATAAAATTGTTGGTGTTTTTGAAGTTCCTTTTCGTATTCCAATCATTAAAACGGGAAATGCAAACATTAAATTATATCCTGCGATCAAAAACAATGGAATTTCAGCAACAAAAAAGATTTATCCATTTGTTGTGCCGTATGAAATAAACGCAGTTTTTGTAGACAATGGAGAAGTGATTATTGACCCTGTTACACATTACAAATCGAATTGTCTTTTTGATATTTTTGATTTTGAAAGCACAATTTCAGGTTTCGATGATGACCCGAATTCATTAACAACCATGCAAATAGCATCTGATCCATTAATCTCAAAATGGGGGAATTATGGGCAAATAAGCTTAACATCATCAGATTCTACGTACGTTGGTTACACACATGAATACAAGAATTTTTACCAAGGACAAGAGGTTTATTTGGAAATTGATTATTACAATACAAATGCGTTAATCACAGGGGTATTGGCAACAAGTTCTTCTGCTGGAACAGTAAACAATCAAAATATTCAATTAAATCCTCAAGACCCATCTTCCGTAAAATGGAAAAAAATCTATATTGATTTGAAAGAAATTATATCGAATTCTCCTTCAGGGGCTCAATTTAGACAATCATTCCAAGCCCTTTTAGACAGCGGCGATTCTAGTGGAGATATTATTTTTGATAATATAAAAATCGTTCACTTCTAGGATGCGTTCACCATTACTCACTGTTTTACTGTTATTACTTGATTACTTTGCAGCATTGGTTGCGTGGATAGCTTTCTATTACTTTAGAAAGGTATCAATTGAGCGCGTTGAGTTTGAGGTGGGACAGAGTTTTTATTGGGGAATAGCGATTATTCCAGTTTTGTGGATTCTGTTTTATTATTTTCAAGGCACATATCATGACATTCGCCGTTTGTATCGATTTAAATTGTTCAATTTAACCTTTGTAGCAACTCTTCTTGGCTCATTATCGTTGTTTTTTACGCTGTTATTGGATGATGAAGTAGACAATTATCAATTGTACTACAAATCGTTCTTACTGCTCTTTGGAATTCATTTTTTCGTCACCATTATTCCGCGATTTATTTTCATCACGATTCTTGTATCGCGCATCCATTCTGGAAAAGCTGGATTTAGAACCTTGTTAATTGGTGGTAGTGAGAAAGCAGTTGAGATTTACAATGAAATAATTGGACTGCCGAAAAGCACCAATAACTTTATCGGTTTTATCAATATCAATGGAGTTGATAGACAGCTTGAATCTAAATTACCGTATTTGGGTCATGCCGATAACCTTGAGAAAATATTACTAGAACATCCAGTTGATGAGGTTATCATTGCATTGGAAAGTATTGAACATGATAAATTAAAGTCAATCATTTCGCGAATTGAAGGAGGAAATCTTGTGATTAAAATACTTCCAGATATGTATGATATTCTTTCTGGTTCAGTTAAAATGACAAACATCTTTGGCGCCTTGCTGATTGAAGTAAATGCTGAATCAATGCCGCTTTGGCAACAGGCAACAAAGCGTTTTATGGATGTTTTCCTTTCGATTATCGCCATCATTTTATTAATTCCGGTTTATATATTTTTAGCGATTGGTGTGAAAATGTCTTCTTCGGGACCTATTTTCTTTATGCAAGAGCGAATTGGTTTGAATGGTATTCCATTTAAAATCATCAAATTCCGCACGATGTACGTAGATGCTGAAAAATTAGGACCACAACTTTCTTCCTCAAACGATCCGCGAATCACACCAATTGGTAGGTTCATGCGCAAGCTTCGTTTTGATGAATTCCCACAGTTTTTCAATGTTTTGTTGGGAGATATGTCATTGGTTGGCCCTCGACCTGAACGCCAATTTTACATCGATCAAATTGTTCAGATTGAACCACAATACTTGCATTTAACGAAAGTTCGACCAGGAATTACTTCTTGGGGACAAGTGAAATATGGATATGCAGAGAATGTTGAACAAATGTTGCAACGCATGAAATTCGATTTATTGTACATGAAAAACCGTTCGTTGGCCTTAGATATCAAAATCATGTTATACACGATATTGATTGTGATAAAAGCAAAAGGTAAGTGATTATTTCACTTTGAACTCATACATTTTCGTTCCTTCAAGAAATCCTTCCAAAACATCTCCAATTTGAACCGGTCCAACTCCTGCTGGTGTGCCTGTAAAAATTAAATCTCCTTTCTTCAAGGTCATGAATTGTGAAATGTATGCGATGATTTTGTCAATTGTAAAAAGCATGTCTGACGTATGTCCTATTTGAACTGTTTCAGAATTCTTTTTTAACTCAAAGGTCAAATTATTCAAGTCTAAATTTTCAACAGAAATAAATTTCTGAGAAATAGGGGCACTGTGCTCGAACGATTTAGCAATTTCCCACGGTAAGCCTTTTTCTTTGCATTGCTGTTGAAGATCGCGTGCAGTAAAATCAATTCCCAAGGTAATGTCTGAATAATATTTATGTGCAAATTTTTCAGAAATGTTTTTGCCAACTTTGTCTATTCTGACAACAAGCTCACATTCATAATGCAAATCTTGAGTAAAGTCCGGAAAATAAAAATCATAACCATCACGTAAAATGGCAGTGTCAGGCTTCATAAAAAAAACGGGTGCAGTTGGAACTTCTGCTTTCATTTCTTTTGCGTGATCCGCATAATTTCTCCCAATACAGATGATTTTCATTTTATTTAAATTTGTTCTTTAATGCTTCTAATTTACTTTGAATGTCGGTCTCTTTTGTTTCTTTCGCTTTCTCACGTTCCGCCTTGATTTTGTCCATTTCTCTGCGTAAACATTGTTTGGTATAAAGAGGGAAATCAGCATCAAGCATCCATCCGTAATAACCGGGTTCAATTTGGGCTACTTGTTTGATGGTTTTTCCTTTGTGTTTACCGAAGTTGTAAATTGCTTCCCCTTTATCGTCAATTGCCAAACGTCCTGCAAAATCGAGTAAATTGTAATTACCAGCTTTTGAAAACTCAGACAAATACGTTACATCATTTTTAATGTCAGGATATCGCTCAATTTGCGCTTTTAAGACGTCCCACGTTGCTTTTGCATCATAGAGTGCATTGTGTGCGTTTTCGATAGATTTATTGCAGTAGAACAGATAAGCTGCAGCGAGCGTTCGTTGTTCCATTTTATGAAAAATGTTCTGAACATCAACAAATTTTCTTTTTGAGATATCGAAATCAGATCCAGCGCGCATGAGTTCTTCAGCTAAAACTGGAATATCAAATTTGTTCGAGTTGTAGCCAGCTAAATCAGCATCACCAATAAATGCAATAATTTCATTTGCTAAATCTTTAAAAGTAGGGGCGTCCTGAATGTCTTTTTCATAAATGCCGTGAATTTCACTTACAAGAGCAGGAATTGGCATTTCAGGATTAACACGTTTGCAATAGTTTTCTTCTGTACCATCTGGTTGAACTTTAATAATGGCAATTTCAACAATTCGATCACTTGTAATATTTGTACCAGTTGTTTCCAAGTCAAATATGGCAAGCGGTCTTTCTAGACTTAAATTCATACAGAAGTTTTTGCCAAATATAATGAAGTAAAAAACAAAAAGTCCGAACAATGCCGGACTTTTCAAATTATGTTGATAATTCTTATTCTGTTTTCAAACCAACGAACTGGTAAGGACGATATTTTTTCGTGTTTCTTCCATCCTTAACGTATTCAGGTCCATCGACAATCGCTGAAACAATTACTACGTTTACGCGGTCTTTGAATTCTGGATTTGATTCAAAGTATGTTTGCAAATCATATTTCATGTTTTCTGCACGAATCTGAGTTAATTTCTCATTTGTTTCATATGTTTTTGTTGGAACATGAGAGGCAGAAGAGTATACATTGATTGTAATAGATTTACGTCCTTCTTTCAGTTGCGCTTCTATTTGTTTTACAAAATCCTTTAAATCACCTTTTGAAGTCGACAGTTTGTTTTTGTTGTATTCAAAATAATGCATGAATTCAAGATTTTTGTATGCAATAACATAAACAGTGTCCATCTCAGTAACAGTATCTTTCGGAACAGAAATCGTTCTTGTTGGAACATCTAAGAACAATTCACGATAAATTTCTTGATAAGATTCATCACATTTTGTTGTGAATGACTCTTCGTACATCGAAAGGTTATCGGTTGCATTGAAGTATGCAATTTTATACGTTTTACATGGTTTTAAACCTGTCATGAACAATCCGTCTCTCAAACGAGGATAAATCGTTTTGTTTTTTTCATATTCTTCACAATCGTCACATGTGAGTTTCACATTGATTGCGAAATCTTCTGGTAATTGAGAACCATCTGTTGTTTTGATTTTTCCTTTAAACACGGCAAGGTTGTTTACGCCTAGGAAATCATTGTGAATTTCATAAATATCTTTTTCACCTTTACCATCTTTTCTAAATGATGTCATGTAACCTCTTAAACCATCAATTGTTGTGGTATAGAAAATATCATCATTTGTTGAGTTGAACGGATAACCGATGTTTTTAGATTCAGACCAATTGCCATCTTCCAATAAATCGCAAACAAGAATATCGAAACCGCCAATACTTTTGTCTCCATTCGAAGAGAAGTATAATTTTTTATTATCGACGGATACAAATGGAGCATCTTCATCGTATGCTGTATTTACGCGTGGCCCAAGATTGATTGGATTCGACCATGTGCTATCATTTTTGCGTTTTGACATGTAAATATCTCTACCACCAAAACCTCCAGGTCTATCCGAAACAAAATACATTCTTGAACGATCTGGAGATACCATACAATGCGTTTCCCAATATTTCGTATTGACATCATTGTCTTCAACTACTTTAATATCGTTGAATTTGCTTCCGTAAAAATCAGTGAAATAAATATCTCCAGAACCAGTTGAATCTTCGTATAAATAAATTCTTCTTTCGTCTGTACTTACGGCAATTGTTGCTTCATTTCTTTCAGGAGTACAAAATTCAAGACGAATAGGTGTCATCCAAGACGAATCATAATCCATGTAAGAAACATAAACATCTTCAGGGTATTGATTAATTGCAGGATCACGGAAAGATTCTGTTGAACCATTTTCCCAAGGTCTTCTTGATGTAAAATAAAGAGACGAACCGTCTAACGAAATAACTGGTGCATAATCTGGGAATTCACCATTCACTGTTCCACCTATGTTTTTTAGGTAAACATTAACTGGTGCAGCCATCATTTGCTTCGCTTGTTCGCATTGAATTAAACGAAGTTTAGCAACAGGAATTAACTCAGATTTACTTTTCGTTGACGCCAAGAATTTTTCGTAATTTTCTTTCGCTCCATCAATGTTTTCATTCAAGTGATAACATGTCGCTAAATGGAAGTAAGCATCAGTTGGTGAACTTTTTTCATTCACTCCATACATGTCATAATTGGCATCAACATCTTTTACTGCTTTTTCGAAAAAGGGAATAGCATTTTCATATTCTTTGCGAATCTCAAGCATCAAATAACCCTTACGATAATTGTAATTCGAACTTTCAGGTTTGATCGTCAAAAGTTTGTCTGCCAACATTTCTGCGTGATACAAATATCCTTCTTGAGTCATTCGAGAATTTTCAGTGACTAATTGTTGCTCTGAACCATTTTGTACAATGTTTAGTACTTGTGCATCCGTTAATTGAGACTGAACAATGAATGGAAGAAAAAAGAAGAAGCTAAGTAATTTTATTATTCTCATAGTAGAGTGGTTTAAATAAACTAAAACTTTATTATTTGTAGATAAACGACAAACAAAACAAATAGTTTCAATAAGTAAAAATAAAAAAAAAGTCCGAAATAATTCGGACTTCTTATTTTGTTTATTTGTAAGCTGTTTTATTCAGTTTTCAAACCAACAAACTGATATGGTTTGTACTTCGGTTTGTTTTTCGCGTCATTCGTGTATTCTGGACCATCAACGATTGCAGTAACAATAACAACGTTTACTTTACCTTTAAATGCAGGATTCGATTCGAAATAATTTTGCAGATCATATTTCATGTTTTCAGCACGAATTGTAGCTAATTTTTCATTTGACTCATAATTTTTAGTAGGCACGCGAGAGGCAGAAGAGTATACATTAATCGTTACATTCTTTCTTCCTTCACTCAGTTGTTTTTCGACATCTTTAACGAAAATTTTCAAGTCACCTTTTGCAGTTGAAAGCTTGTTTTTGTTGTAATCAAAATAATGCATGAATTCAACATTTTTATATGCAATCACCGTTACTGTATCGATTTCTTTAATTGTGTCTTTCGGTACTGAAATTGTACGAGTCGGTACATCTAATAATAATTCTCGATAGATTTCTTGATAAGCTTCGTCACATTTTGTCGTAAATACCTCTTCATACATGGTTTGATTATCAGTGGCATTGAAGTAGGTAATTCGATATGTTTTGCAAGGTTGAATTCCGGTCATAAACATTCCGTCTCTTAGACGAGGGAATAAAAGTTTAGACTTTTCACTATCCGAACATTCGTCACACGATAATTTAAAATTCATTGCAAAATCTTCTGGAAGTGTAGAACCATCTGTCGTTTTAATAATTCCTTTAAACACTGCAATATTTTTAACACCTAAGAAATCATTTTTAATTTCATAAATGTCTTTTTCACCGTTTCCACCTGGTCTAAACGAAGTTACATAGCCTCTTAAACCGTCAACCGTGGTTGTATAATAAATATCATCATAGGTTGAATTAAATGGATATCCAACATTCGTAGGTTCATTCCATATTCCGTTTTCTTGAAGTGTAGAAACTAAGATGTCAAAACCACCAATACTTTTTTCACCATTTGATGCGAAATAAAGTTGTTTGTTATCGATACTTAAAAACGGTGCATCTTCATCATTTTTAGTGTTGATTTTAGGCCCTAAATTTAATGGCGTCCCCCAAGAACCATCTGAACCTTTTTTACACATATAGATGTCTCGACCACCAAAACCCCCTGGTCGGTCAGAAGAGAAGAAAGCTAATGAACCGTCTTGAGACACCATAAAATGAGTTTCCCAAAATTCCGTATTGATATTTGTGTTTTCTAACAAACTAATACCATTGAATTTATTCAAATAAAAATCTGAAAAATAAACATCTCCAGAACCTGTGATGTCTTCATATAAATAGATTCTTCTTTCGTCAGTACTTACTGCCATTGTTGCCTCATTACGCTGTGCTTCACAAAACTCTAATCGTTTTGGAGCGTTCCATGTAGAATCGTTCGAAAGGTAACTTACATAAACATCCTCTGGATAAGCATTCGTTGCAGGACTTCTCATTAATTCTGTTTCTCCGTTTTCCCAAGGTCGTTGAGAAGTAAAGAAAATCGCAGATCCATCAAGTGATACTACAGGTGAAAATTCAGCATACTGACTGTTGAAATTATTCCCCATGTTTGTTAATTCAATTTTCACAGGCGCTTGCTTTAATAAGGCAAGTTGATCTAATTGAGCCAAGCGTAATTGAGCAACTTCAATTAACTCTGATTTAGAGCGAGAAGTATTGATAAATTCCTGGTATAATTCTTTTGCTTTCGCAATGTTTTCATTTAAGTGATAACATTCTGCTAAGTGAAACAAAGCGTCTGTTGGAGCACTTTTTTCATTGGAACTATACATATCAAAGTTCGGATCGATTTTAGAAGCGGCAACTTCTAAAAATGGAATTGCTTGATTCGCATCTTTACGAACTTTTAAAACCAAATAACCTTTTCGGTAATTATAATTTGGACTTGATCCATTTAATGAAATTAATTTATCAGCGATCATTTCAGCTTGATAAAAATAACCATCTTGTATCATTCTAGAATTTTCAGTAACAAGCTTTGTTTCTGATCCTGTTTGAATCATTTTTAACACTTGTTCATCTGTTAATTGCCCAAATAGTAAGGTAGGACAAAGGAATAGAAAGCAAAGAAAAGTACTCTTAAAACTCATAATTTAGTAGTTAATTCAAAAAATAATTTCACTTAAAAAGTGCAATAACTACCGTACGGGTTTCAATTTGAGTGTAAAGTAAAGAAAAAAGTCCGATACAAGACCGGACTTTTATAAATTATTTTTTTACGATTCTAAATTCTGTTCTTCTATTTAACTGATGTTCTTCGGCAGAACATGTTGATTCAATGTCACCTTCACATTCACATTTATTTACCAATTTGCTTTCGCCATATCCTTTTCCATAAATTCGAGAAGGATTTGTGATGCGCGCTTTAATGTATTCTGCTGAAGCTTTAGCTCGGCGGCTTGATAAATCTTCATTGTAAATAGCTGAACCTCTACAATCTGTATGAGAACCTAATTCAATTTCCATCGTCGGGTTATCATTCATGACTTTAACAATTTTGTCTAGGTCTCTTTTCGCATCTTTGCGAATATTTGCTTTGTCAAAATCAAAGTATATATTTTTGATTCCATATAGACTAGCAAGATCAGTTCCAATTTCAGATTTATTCATATCAACTGAAACTTTGATTTTTTCGTCAGTTCCAAGTTTTTGTGTCAAATCATATGTTTGTGTAATATAATCTTCTTTAGAGACTTTTAATTGAACATCCAATGGTTCCCCAAAGAATCGATTAGCTAATGGTTTCAATTTAAAGTTTCCTTGCTCATCTGCATATACCGTTTGAACAACTTTATTTGTTCTTAAATCAATTACTTCAATTTTTGAATTTGGTAGAACTGCTTTTGTACCTTTATCAGCAACAACACCTTCAACTATGTAGTTCTTAACTGGAGTAATTGTTTCTTTTTTAGCATTAAGAATCACTTCTTTGTTAATTTCTTGGTATTGATCTGTACATTCTGTTTTAAACTCTTCCTCGTACATGTTTACGTTGTCGTTCGCGTTTACGTAAGCTAAAGTATATGTTTTACAAGGTTGTAAATTCGTAATAAACACACCATCTTTCAAACGAGGATAGATTGTTCTTGTTGACGCTTCATCTGTACAATCTTTACATTTTAAAGTCATGGCAACAGGGAAATCTTCTGGTAGAGGAGAATTATCATAATTTCTAATCAATCCTTTAAGAACCGCTAAACTTTTTATGCCAAGAAATTCGTTATTGATTTCATAAATGTCTTTTTCTCCAAAACCATCACCTCTGAAGGATGTTAAGTAACCTCTTAAACCGTCAATTGTCGTCGTATAATAGATATCATCATTTGTTGAATTAAAAGGATATCCTAGATTTCTTGATTCAGACCACGTTCCGTTGTCTAATAAATCAGCAATCATGATATCAAATCCACCAATACTTTTTTCACCATTTGAAGAGAAATACAACATTTTATTATCAACCGAAACGAAAGGTGCATCTTCATCGAATGCTGTATTTATTTTATCACCTAAGTTAATTGGAGTAGACCATGTAGTGTCACCAGTTTTTTTAATGACATATAAATCTCTTCCTCCAAAACCTCCTGGACGATCTGAAGAGAAGAATAGACGAGAACCATCATGGCTCATCATACAATGTGTTTCCCAGAATTCAGAGTTTAATCCAGTAATGTTCAACGCTTTAATGTCATTGAATTTTGCTGCATAGAAATCAGAATAATAAATATCACCAGAACCAGTTGAGTCTTCATACAAATAAACTCTTCTTTCGTCAGAACTTACAGCAATTGTTGCTTCATTTCTTTTTGGTAAACAGAAATCCAATTTCATCGCTTCAGTCCAAGTTGCATCAAAATCCATGTAACTTACATAAACATCTTCTGGATATTGATTAATTGCAGGATCACGGAAGTTTTCAGTTGAATTATTTTCCCAAGGTCTTCTCGATGTAAAATATAATGCAGAACCATCCAATGAAATTACTGGAGAGTAATCAGGATAATTCGTGTTGACAGATTTGCCTAAATTTTTCAAAACTACTTTTACAGGAGCGCTAATCGCTTTTTTAGCATTTTCACATTGTGCAATTTTCAATTTAGAGATTGTCACATTGTCCGATTTCGTATTTGAATTGGTTAAGAACAAATTGTAATATTCAATTGCTTTATCCAAATCGCCACTTAATTGATATGCATTTCCTAAATGATAATATGCATCTACTGGAGCACTTTGTTCTTTTGTGTTAAAAGCATCAAAATTGGATTTCGTATCTGTAATTGCTTTAGACAAACATGGAATAGCTGTTTTATAATCTTTTCTGATTTCAAGAGCTAAAAATCCTTTTCTGTAGTTATAGTTAGGACTTTCAGGTTGGAAAGTTAAAAGTTTATCCGAAACCATTTCGGCTTGAAAAAAACTGCCTTCTGCCATCATACGAGAATTTTCAGACAGAAGTTTTTCTTCATTAGAATTTTGAATCAATTCCTTAACTTGTTCGTCGGTTAATTGTGAAAACGAACTGAAAGATGCCATAATGGCAAGTAGAATGGTGAATAATGGTTTCATAATAATGAACTGTATCTTATTGGTTTTGAATAGCAATTTCTTTTACAAATGTAAGTTTAATTTTTTACAATACGAAATTCTGTGCGACGATTCGCTTGATGCTCTTCTTCGCTACATGAAGATTTGATTTCGCCTTCGCATCCGCAGTTATTTACGAGTTTAGACTCACCATATCCTTTTCCGTAAATACGTGTTGGATTTGTAATTCTTGCTTTAATATAAGCTGCCGAAGCTTTCGCACGTCGATCAGATAACGCTAGGTTATATTTCATTGAGGCTCTACAATCTGTATGAGATCCTAATTCAATAACCAAGGTTGGATTATCGTTCATTATTTTAACGATTTTGTCCAACTCAATTTTTGCATCGGTACGAATTTCAGATTTATCTAAATCGAAATAGATTGGTTTTAAATCTAAGGTTTTAGCTAAATCAATTCCAATTTCAGGTTTTTCTAATAAATAAGATAAATGAATTGCAGTATCAGCGCCAAGAGTAGTCACAAAGTCGAACGTTTGTGTCATATAACCATCTTTCGAAACGCGAACATGGTAATAGATACTGTCACTAAATCTATTATTCTTAAGAATCGTTGAAGTAAATTGACCATCTGCAGTTGTCACAGTAGATTCATATTTTTCTTGCGAAGTTGGATTTAAGAACTCGACTTTAGCATCTGTAATTTTGTTTCCAGACTTTTTATCTGCTACAGTTCCGTCCAATGTATAAGTTTTAATCGGTACAATGCGACGTTTTTCAACATCAAGAATTACTTCTTTATACACTTCTTCATATCTTTTACTGCATGCTGTTTCAAATGTTTCTTTGTATGTTGTTTTTGATAAAGAATCATATTTAAAGGCAATTACGTAAGTTCTACAAGGCGTGAGTGGATATACAAATGAACCATCACGTAAACGTGGTGTTAACTTATCTTCACGTGTATCATCACAATTGACGCATTTAATCGTCGCATATACAGACTCCGGTAATTGGCTACCATCTGATGTCAAAATCTTACCTTTTAAAACAGCAACATTATTAACTAACAAAAAGTCATTTTCAATTTGGTAAATATCCTTTTCACCAAAACCATTTTTTCTGAACGAAGATAAATAACCATAATGTCCATCTGCGGTGGTAGTATAGTATATATCGTCTCCTGTTGAGTTAATTGGATAACCTAAATTCAAAGAGTTAGACCAAACATTATTTTCATCACGAATGGAAACAAAAATGTCGAATCCTCCCATACTGATTGGTCCATTGCTCGAATAATACAATGTTTTATTATCCACAGCAATAAATGGAGAATCTTCATCGTAAGCAGAATTAATAACTGGACCTAGATTGATTGGTTCACTCCATTGACCATTCGGAAGTTTAACTGTTCTATAAATGTCTCTTCCTCCAAAACCACCTGGACGGTCCGAAACAAAATACATGTTTTGTCCATCCGGAGTAACAGTGCAATGCGTTTCCCAATATTTTGTATTTAAATTTTGATGACCTAACAAGGTTAAGGCAGTAAAATTGCTATTTTGAAAATCGGAGAAGTATATGTCACCGTATCCAGTTCTGTCTTCGTATGTATAAATTCTACGCTCATCAGAACTAATTGTAACAGTTGCCTCATTTAATTTCCCATCGCAAAAGCTCAATCTTTCTGGTGTAGTCCAATTTGAATTCAATTCACCGTAACTCACATAAATATCCTCAGGGTATTGATTTAGTTGTGGATCCTTAAAGTCATCTGTTGATTGATCCGCCCATTGTCTTCTTGAGGTGAAATATAAAGAACTACCATCAAGCGAAATTACAGGTGAATAGTCTGGATATACGCCATTTACCACATTTCCAATATTTTTTACAATCGATTTTTTTTGATTTGAAAGATGGTAATTAGCAACATCACATTGAATCAATTTTAATTCGGCATTTTTTATTTGTTCAGATTTATTGCTTGATGTAGAAATGAACTTTGAATAATATTCTTTTGCCTTGTCAATTTGTTCGTCCAAGTGATAACAGCGCGCTAGATGATAATAAACGTCCATTGGAGCACTTGTTTCTTTTGATGAATACATATCGTAATTCTTATCAACGTCTACAAGGGCTTTTTGCAAGTAGGGCATCGCTGTTACCCAATCTTGTCTTGAATCTAACACAATAAAGCCCTTTCTATAATTATAGTTAGGGCTTGAAGGGTTTATTTGAAGTAATCGATCAACAACAATTTCAGCGAAAAAGAAATAATTTTCTTGCAACATGCGAGACGATTCAACGACCAGTTGTTCTTCTGGTGCAGTTTGAGTCATTTGTCTAACTTCAAACTCATTTAACTGCGTCATTCCTGCGAATGGTAACAGCGTTAATCCGAAGATTGCAAGTATCTTTTTCATAGAGTGGTCAATAAAATTATTCTGTCTTTATACGTTTATAATTCTCTTTTGGGATCAAATTGTTCTAGGTAATCAGCAACACGTTTAACGAATTGTCCTCCCAAAGAACCATCAACTACACGGTGATCATATGAATGCGATAAGAACATTTTATGACGGATGCCAATGAAATCTCCATGTGGAGTTTCAATGACTGCAGGCACTTTACGAATTGCACCTAAGGCTAAGATCGCCACTTGTGGTTGATTAATAATTGGTGTTCCCATAACGTTTCCGAATGAACCAACATTTGTAACAGTAAATGTTCCACCTTGAATGTCTTCTGGTTTCAATTTGTTGTTACGTGCATTGTTTGCTAATTCGTTCACTGATTTTGTTAAACCAGTCAAGTTCATGCGGTCAGCGTTTTTGATAACTGGAACAATTAAGTTTCCAGATGGTAAAGCTGTTGCCATACCAATATTGATGTCTTTACGTTTTACGATTGTTGTTCCACTCACAGAAACATTAATCATTGGGAAGTCTTTAATTGCTTTCACAATTGCTTCGATAATGATTGGTGTAAATGTGATGTTTTCTCCTTCGCGTTTTGCAAATTCTCCTTTGATTTTGTTTCTCCAGTTTACAATATCTGTTACATCAGCTTCAACATACGAAGTTACGTGAGGAGCAACGTGAACAGACATTACCATGTGCTCAGCGATGATTTTACGCATACGATCCATCTCGATGATTTCATCTCCTGGGTTTGGAATAACAACTGGTCCTTTGATGTTTGCAAGGAATCCAGTGTTTTCTGCTGGCAAAGCAGCAGGTGCAGCAGTTGTTGAAGTAATTACTGGTGAGCCACTCGCTGTTGTAGCCGCAACTGTTGTTGAAGAGGCTACTGGAGCTGCCGCTGGTGCCGCAGTGCGATTGTCAACGTAATCTAAAATATCTTTTTTCGTTACTCGTCCACCTTGACCTGAGCCATTTAAGTTTTCAAGTTCACCCATAGAAATTCCTTCTTTCTCAGCAATGCTTCTTACTAAAGGAGAATAGAATTTACCTGATGGTCCGTTTTTGTCAATTAATTCTGAAGATCCATTTACACTAGCAACAACTTCTTGAACATTGTTTGCAATTGTAGTTGCAGCAGTAGCTGGAGTTGGAGCACTTTCTGCTGCAGGAGCAGGAGCAGCGCCACTTCCATCCGTTGAAATAATAGCTATTACGTCACCAACTTGAGCAACTTGATCAACTTCAAAGAAACGTTGTACCAAAACACCACCAGCTTCTGACGGCAATTCGTTATCAACTTTATCAGTCGCAACTTCAACTAAAGGCTCATCAATTTCAACTGAATCACCAATGTTTTTCAACCAATTTGTAATTGTCGCTTCTGTAACGCTTTCTCCCATTTTAGGAAGTCTAATTTCAATCTGTGCCATATTATTAGAATGGATATCTTAAATTTTCGAGTACAAAAGTAAGCTAAAAATCGGTTTCTACAAGCGGTAGAAGAGGGAATTATCGATCGAGTTTTTTCCACGCTTTCAAGAGGATTCCAAAATCCTTCTGAATTGAATAATCACGCGCGTAAATTAGGTTCAATTTATCCGTAATTGTCTTGTCTTCAAATACAAGTCCATCATTCGGATTTAAGACTCCTTTTTTGATGCGTGGCAACTGATAAGTTTGGTTACTGTTATTACTCAGATAGCCAACAAATGAGAGTTTTCCGAAAAATACTCTAAAAATATTACGATAGAAATTCAATGGTTTTTTATAGGCGAAAGCAAGTAATGGTGAAGCAATAATAAATAAAAATGAAAGCAATAAATCAAATGTTCGTTTTGACCGTATATTCTCGGTTTTTGTTATAGAATTGATGTTTAAAACATATAAGTCACCAGCCGTTTCAATTGAATTACTGCCAATCAAGGATAATGAATCAGGTTGGGCAATTTTAAAATCGATTTTGGAAGAATCAATCGCTGTCATCCAATGGATAATGGTTTGAGCTGAAGTGTCTTTTGCGCAAAATATGATTTCGTTGATATCATGGATATACGTGATTTGATCCAACTGATTCATTGTTCCGACAGCACCAATTTCTTTTTCTTCTCCAACAGAAACGTGCTCAATTAAATCGATGTTTGGATTTGTTTGTTTCAGGATTTCAGTCACGCGTTTCACTTCATTCGACTCACCAACAATGGCAAATTTCTTGTTTTTCTTACGTACAAGGCTGAATTTTCTGCCAATTGCGAAATGTAAAAACAAGCGTGAAAGTAGAAAATAACCAATCATCCAGCCAGCACCAACAAGAATGTACAAACGCGAAAATTGCCAAGATTTTGGTAAAAGTGCGTAAGCGACTAAAATGACCAATGTAGATAAGGTTATTCCTTTGAAATATTTTAAAGGTTTGATGGGGAAGTCGTAGCCGCCATTAAAAAGTACGCCCAAAAGCCAAATTACTGTATAAATCGGTATAGACACATTGACAACAGAATCCGGGAATTCAATTGAGCTCATTTTCCACTGATTCGTAAGTGCAAACAATCCTGTGATTAAGATAGCACTATCAATTACCGGAAGAAAGGCTTGTTTGATAAAACGCGATGACAAAGCCAAGAATGCTCTAAAATAGATTGCTGCATTAATTAAGAAGGAAAATAGGCGAGCGTTTTTCTGCGAGAAGTGTTTTTCTGCGAAAATGATCATTGCACGGTAAAAAACAAACACATAATTTACGGAACTTTTCTTGGTGCTTTCTCCTTTGTAATGAATAATCCGTGTTTCAGGAAAATAGTAGTTTTTGTAGCCTCCTTTTATAATACGATAAGACAAATCAATGTCTTCTCCGTACATGAAAAATGCTTCATCCAACAAACCGACTTTTTCAAGCGCTTCTGCACGCATTAGCATGAAGGCGCCGCTTAAAATTTCGATTTCATTTGTTTCGAATTCACTTAAATGTCCTGCATGATATTGACCAAATTTCTTTGACCTTGGGAACACTTTTGAAAGACCGAATATTTTGTAAAACGCAACTGTTGGAGTAGGTAAGCCACGTTTTGATTCAGGTAAGAATTTGCCTTTCCCATCCAACATGCGAACACCTAAACCACCAGCATCTTGATGAGCATCCATGAAGTCTATGACTTTTGAAAAAGTATCTTCCTCAACAACTGTATCGGGATTGAGCAAAAGAACGTATTCCGAATCCGACAAAAGCATCGCTTGATTGTTCGCTTTTGAAAATCCGCGATTGTCTTTGTTAGCAATTAGGTTGTACTCAGGGAATTTTCTTGCAACCATATCAACTGATCCATCAATTGAATTGTTGTCGACCACGAAAACTTCACCATTTACATTCGTTAGGGCTTTTTTAACGGAATTTAAACATTGTTCCAAGAAGTATTCAACATTGTAATTTACAATGATGACACTTAATTTATGTTTGTATGATTTACTCACGAATTACCCAACGAAAAAACGATTATTTAATTGCAATGCATGAAATTTCGATTGGAACATCTAATGGAAGCTTTGCCACTTGAACTGTTTCTCTTGCAGGAGGAACATCACCAAAATAGCTTCCGTAAATTGCATTCATTTCTGCAAAGTCATTCAAATCTTTTAAGAAAATACTACATTTCACAACGTTATCAATCGTCATTTCAGCCTCGTTCAACAAAGCAATGATATTTTTCATCACTTGGTGTGTTGAATTTTGTATTGTGTCAGTAACCAGTTCACCAGAAAACGGATTCAATGGAATTTGCCCACTTACAAACAAGGTTTCATTTTTCAATATTGCTTGACTGTAAGGTCCAATTGGAGCTGGAGCACCTGGAATAGAAATAACTTTTTTCATCTTGACTTTGAATTGCAGTTGATAAATTCAATCAATTTTATGATGCAGACTATTCTTGAACAATCGTCCACTTTCATTAACTTTGTGCAAGTTTAACAAATAAAGCGTAATTAATTGAAAGTTCTCTTGATTGATTTTTATGATTCATTTACCTATAATATTTTTCATTATTTGGAAAGTTACGGAGCTGATGTAACTGTAATTGAGGATCGAGCAGTTAAATTGGAAGAAGTTGCCCTTTACGATTGTATTGTTTTTTCTCCTGGTCCAGGTTTACCTAAAGATACTTCCTCCATGTTTCCTGTGCTTGATAAATATGCATCTTCAAAAAAAATTATTGGAATTTGTTTGGGGATGCAGGGGATTGCATCTTATTTCGGAGATGAACTTTACAATTTGAATCAAGTAAAACATGGTGTTGCTGAGCAGATTTCGATTGATACTGCTAGTCCGTTGTTTATGGATTTAGATAAAACTCAAACGGTAGGCTTGTATCATAGTTGGGCTGTTAAACTAAAAGAGGATAGTGCACTTGAAGGATTAGCTTTTTCATCTGAGAATGTCTTGATGGCCTTGAAACATCGAGATTATCCATTATTTGGTTTACAATTTCATCCTGAATCGATACTTACAGAAAATGGCAAAGAAATGTTAAAGAATTTTCTTTTTATTTGTTAATTCATCTAGATTGGATTATTTTTGGGTTAAACATAAAACATCATGAAGAATATTATCATAGTATTATTTGCCATTATTTCTATGAACTCAATTGCTCAAACAGCTGTCGGCAAATGGGCAACAATTGATGATAAAACAAATAAGAAAAAGTCAATTGTTGAACTGTATAAAGTAGATGGAAAGCTGTATGGAAAGATTACGTATTTGTTTCCAAGAGAAGGGCGAGGAGACAATCCAAAGTGTACAAAATGTACGGGCGATCGTAAAGATAAACCACTAATTGGTTTGCAAATTGTTCGCGGTTTAACTTGGGATGGAAGCGAATGGGAAGATGGAACAATCGTTGATCCAGAAGATGGTAAAGTGTATACTGTTAAAATGTGGTTAGAGCCGAATAATGCGAATTATTTAAATGTTAGAGGATATATCGGGCCTTTCTTCAGAACGCAAAAATGGATTAAAGTAGACTAAACTCTTACCTCATTTCGAACATTTATTGAATTCGTTTGTTCATCGTGAAATTGTATTTCATGAAATCATTCGTTACTGCTTTATTTATTCTTACTTCCATAGTCGCTTTTACGCAAACAGGTAAAATTTCTGGTAGAGTTTTCAATACCTCAAATAATGAATCACTTCCTTTTTCAAAGGTAATCGTTGTTGATCAACAAAAAGGTGCTGTTTGTTTGGACGATGGTACATTTATTATAGAAAATCTTAGTCCGGGAATTTATTCGTTTAAAGCAACGTCTTCTGGTTTCCAAGAGTTAATCATAAACGATATAACGGTTACGAATGCGAGAACTGTTGAGTTGAATTTTCCTTTAGAACCGATTGTTCGCGAGCAAAAAGAAGTAACTGTTAAAGCGAAACCGTTTACGAAAGTTTCTGAATCGCCAGTATCTTTAAGAACGTTAAATGCAACTGAAATTGAACGTCAGCCTGGTGCAGGACGCGATGTATCTAAGGTTTTGCAAGCATTACCTGGTGTTGCTTCACGTGCTACTTTTAGAAATGATATCATTATACGCGGTGGTTCTCCAGGAGAAAATAAATTCTATTTGGATGGTATCGAAGTTCCAAATATCAATCACTTTGCAACACAAGGTAGTTCTGGTGGGCCAGTCGGTTTATTGAATGTCAACTTTATTCGTGAGGTTGATTTCTATTCTGGGGCTTTTCCTGCAAATCGTGCGAATGGATTGAGTTCTGTGATTTCTTTCAAACAAAAAGACGGAAATCCAGATGCCTTGATTACAAATTTCGCTTTAGGTTCGAGTGATGCAGCCTTAACCTTTGATGGGCCTCTAGGTAAAAAAGCTGATTTCATTTTCTCCGCACGTCGTTCTTACCTTCAATTCTTATTTGCAGCATTGAAATTACCTTTCTTGCCAACGTATAATGATTCTCAGTTCAAGTTAAATTATCGCATCAATCAAAAAAACAAAATTACGTTCATTGGGCTTGGTGCTTTGGATCAGTTTGCTTTAAATACCAAAGTGAATGAAAAAATAACGGATTCACTACAACGTGAATACAATGAATACATATTGGGGAACATTCCTTCACAAAATCAATGGAATTATACCATCGGAGTCAATTGGACGCATTTTTCAAAAAACTCGTATCAAAATGTTGTTGCTAGTAGAAATATGTTGAAGAATAATTCTGTTCGTTATGCTGATAATATTGAAACAGAAGCGAACAAACTGCTAGATTATTCTTCGTTTGAAGCGGAAAATAAATTTCGTTTTGAACATACCTATTTGAAAAATGGATGGCGTGTAAATGCTGGTGTTGGTTACGAATATGTTCGCTACAACAATGAAACGTTCAATCGAATTGCCATTATGGGTGTTCCAGTGACAATTGATTATTCTTCAGATTTGTATGTAAGTAAAGGTGCTATTTTTGGACAAGTTTCAAAAGCCTTACTCAATGAACGATTGAATTTATCACTTGGTTTAAGATCTGATTTTTCAACGTATTCTAAAAGTTTAATGAATCCGATTGATCAACTTTCTCCAATGCTTTCGGTAAATGTCCGTTTAACGGAAAAATGGTCCTTGAATGGAAACATTGCCCGCTTTCATCAATTGCCAGCGTATACAATCTTAGGCTATCGCGATTCTAGTGGAGTTCTGGTGAATAAAGCAAATGACGTTAAATATATACGTGCAGACCATTTTGTTCTAGGTACTGAATATGTGACAGACTTTAGCTCGCGTTTCACAGTGGAAGGATTCTATAAAAAATATAGTCGTTATCCGTATTCTGTTGTTGATTCGATTTCCTTAGCGAACCTTGGTTCTGACTTTGGTGTTGTTGGGAATGAAGCTGTAACATCAACCTCTTCTGGAAGAAGTTATGGACTTGAATTTTTATATCAGCAAAAAATGATCAAAGGTTTTTATGGAATTGTAGCTTATACTTTCGTGACATCAGAATTTAAAGATAAAAATGACGCTTACATTCCAAGTTCTTGGGACAGTAAACATGTTGTTTCGTTAACAGGAGGAAAGCGTTTTAATAAAGGTTGGGAAGTTGGTTTACGTTGGTTGTTTTCTGGAGGAGCTCCGTATACGCCGTATGATGTTTCAACATCAAGTTTAAAACAAGTTTGGGATGTGAATGGACGTGGGATTTTGGATTACAATCAATTAAATACACAACGCGAGAGTGCATATCATCAGTTAAATGTTCGTGTGGATAAGAAATTGTTTTTCGAAAAGTTCTCGATGAATTTCTACCTTGATATTCAAAATTTATACGGTCAAAAAACGAAGGTGGCACCAATTTTATTGGTGGTGAAAGATGCGAATGGTCAACCAGTTACAGATCCTTCAGATCCATTACGCTATTTAACAAAAGAAGTTGAGCAAACATCGGGTATTTTGCAACCTTCAATTGGAATTATTGTTGAGTTTAAGGTGAAAAAAGCAGCTGTTAAATAAAGGCAAAATCAACGCGTCGGTTCCTTTGTTTTCCTTCAGGTGTGTCGTTAGAATCAATCGGATTTTTTTCTCCTTTGAAATCGATTTCAATGCGATCTCTTTTCAGTCCATGGGATACAAAATAGTTGATCAACGCTTCAGCACGTTTTTTAGATAATTCAATGTTGTAAGCGTCTGTACCATCAGCGTCTGTGTGTCCTGTTACCTTGATGCGTAAATCTGTATGGCTATCAACTACGCGAATCATTTTGTCTAAAAACGCTGTGTATTCAGGTCTGATTTCGGCCTTGTCATAATCAAAATAGATGGGTTGAAAATCAAAGTTTTTGCGCTCTTTCTCTCGAATTTCAGGTGCGTTGAATCCTTTTTTTAAGTCTTGAATAAAACGATCACGCCAGCTATGAGTTGCCATTACAGCTTCTGTGGTTGAAAATGGTACTGTTGATCGGTATAGGATTATTTTTCCTGTGAAATTTTTGCAATCAGTACTTTTGAAACGTCCTTCTAAATAGCCTGTACTATCATTGTATTTTAATGTTGCTTCA
>CAJAVU010000080.1 GCA_903945495.1 uncultured Flavobacteriales bacterium
AAGAATGATCACTTCTGCTGTAAAATTTTTCGGTTAGTTGTACTATATCGTTTGTAAGCTTTTTATACGGACCGTTGCCAGATATAGCAATAAGGGGATTTTTTCCTACTTCGGCTAATTCAGTAGCAATTGCCCCGGGTTGTAAAATGACTACATCAATATTAAATGGTTTTAATTCCAAGCGTAAACAATCGCTCCAACCCTCCAGAGCATGTTTTGTTGCATGATACCAAGCACCGAGTGGAGTATAAATTCTACCACCAACCGATGAGGTATTGATGATTAAACCTTTCTTTGATTTTCGCATATGAGGAATTACCTTTTGAGTAAGGCTTGCGAGCCCAAATAGATTTACTTCAAACTGCCTTCTCGCTTCTGCTATTGGCGTTTCCTCAACAGACCCGTATAAAGCATATCCTGCATTATTCCAAAGCACATCAATTTTACCTTCTTTTTGAATAATTATATCTATTACGTTTTGAATATCGGTTTCATTGGTAACATCCATTTGAATTGGAAATGCTCCGAGTTGTTCAAGATCTTTCATGTTTTCTATTCTTCTAGCAACAGGATAGACTTTGTGTCCTTCTTTAATTAATTTCAAGGCGGTTTCTTTGCCCATTCCAGAAGATGCTCCAGTGATTAAAATTACTTTGCTCATTATTTTTATTTTAGTTGTTTAAAAAATTATGATGCAAAGTTGAGACTAAATGCTACTAATCCTTTAAGACTAATTAAGGATTATTGTATACGAATTCTCTTTTTTGATGATATTTCGGTTTTCTAAGCTTTTTGCTAACTAATTTACTTGCCTCATCTAGCGGCACTGAAACGGAAATTAAACGAATCTTTGTCGTTGGCAACAAGCGTTCAGGTTATTCCGTATCATTCAGAACTAAAAGAATTACAGGATTATCCAATTATACAATCCAATTTGAAAACGCCTTATCAACAGGTGAAGTGAAAGGATTTGGGTTGTCGAGTGATGATGCGTTGGCGCAATTAAAAAAGGCCAAGGATAAACTTGACCTCGGTTTAATTCCCAGGAAGAATATGACAAGCTCAAAGCTGAACTTACCAAGTACATTAAGTAATTAAAACTCCATACTTCCGCCAGCATTAAACCTGCCTGTGGAAGTTGCTTTTCCCTTTTCAACCTGCACAATTACATCAACTTCATGGGCGTGTTCATTCACGCCTTTGAATTTTCCTTCCTTTGTGGTGTGATAAATGAAAATAAAGGATACTTCAGGGTGCATTTTTCTTAAGGCATCAATGTCGTTCACATCCATTCCAGCTTTGGAAACACTGTCAATAAAAACGAAATGAAAATCATTCAGATTTTCAGGAACGCGATCAGTGATATACAGGTTTGAGTGATGTGCCTTTAGGCGTTCAATCTTTTCTTTCAAGGTGTAACCAAATCCTTCCTCAATGGCACAATACAAAACCTTTCCATGATGTGCAGCCAGGTAGTTTGCAAAGTCCAAACACATGGTCGATTTTCCTGATTTTGGAAGTCCGTAAACCATGGCTGTGAATCCTACGCTTGGATCACCAATGAGTTCTTTGTATCGGCCCTGCAATCCTATTGTTTGAAAGTCCATGGCAAGTAATTCACCTGAGCTTACAATCATTCCATTGTCATCATCGAAACCGTTGAGGCTTTTTTTTTGAAACAAGTTTTCTCCTAAAATGCCCATTAATCCATTAAGCTGAGCTTTATTGATATTAAGCATAGCAGAATCGCCGTCAATGTAGTTTTTAAGAGTTTGGTAGGCTTCATTCAATTTGTCGGCATACTTATCCGATTTGGTGATCTTTCCTTGTTCAACAGCTTTTTTAATGCGATTAAACAACCTTTGAGACCTGTCTTTTACATCACGTTTTCCGTTAAGTGCGATATAGGATTTTAACAAGGCAACAGAAAACATGCCTTCCTGACTATGCGCAATTTCTAAATAACGCTTTAAGTTTTTGCTGTCAATCTTAATTTCTGCCATGTCGCCCATTTTCTCATAGCAAGAAATCAGTTGTTTTTGCATCATGTCAATCTCTTTCGCGTAAGGGGAGTCCTTTCCTATTCTGCGCTCAATAATGGCTTTTTGAAGACTGTGTAACAGGGTTAATATTTGTGCCTGACTTTTTACTTTTCCATGCATGGCAGCGTAACGTTTGATAAACTGAACATCGGTATCAATCAGTTCTACATCTTCGCTGTCGTATTCCTCTTTTTCAACCGCTTCTTTTTTAGGTGGCATTTTACGCGTTGCAGGTGTTGGCTTTGCAGTTGCAGCTATGGGTGTTGTTGTTCCTGTTTTACTTGGTAAGCTTTTAGAAACGGTAGTTACAGCACTTGGATTTTTATCCAGATACTCGTCCAGCTTTTGAAAAAACGCATCCACAACACGTTTGATGTTTTCATTTGAGTTGTATGCAGCCCAATTATTTTGTGATGCACCTTCAACGAGTTTATGTCCTTTAGCAAGGGCTTCAGGTAGATTATCCCAGTTAATGCTGGCGGCTTTTGAAAAGTAGTTGTTCGTATTTAGCATGGTTTAAAAATTTATAAGTTCGAGTTCTATTTCAAGGGCTAAAGCTTCGAGCTCTAGCTCACTTGTATTGAATGTTTGAGTTGTTGTAGCTGGGGCTAAGTTGGTTCGGTATTCCAATAAGTAATTCAAGCGCTGAAATTCTGAAGCTCTATCCTGGGCACTTCTGCCTTCAACTTGCAAAGCTGATTTTTTGGCTTGTATTTCCAGCCTAAGCTCCGCCCATTTTGGCGAATTTTCATCGCCGCTATAACTTTGCGATTGGTTTAAAATAGCTTGTTTTTCCGCTTCGTATTGTGCCATTACAGGACTTAAATCACTGCTAAGTGAATAGCCTCTCGGTTTCAAGAGTGTGCGTTCCGTTTTTCGCACCTTGCTCACATACTCTTTGAAATAATTGAGGTAGTAGCGGTTAGAAAAGTAAATTCCGAGCACCTGGTAAGAACTTTCAATTTTCCGTCCAATGGCTAGAATTTCTTTGTCTTGTTGATCCGTTGAATTCAGCACCGCCTCAATATCTTCTTTGAGTTCTTTTGCTTTCTTAGATTGCTTGTTAAT
>CAJAVU010000081.1 GCA_903945495.1 uncultured Flavobacteriales bacterium
ACCACCATATCCAAAGAAGAATTCGATGATTTACTTGAATTAGTTACTCCTGAGAATGGAATTCATACCTACACAGAAAGAAAAAGCCAAAAAACACGCACAAAACAATTATACAAACCTTGGTTAAAAGATGCATATCTACTTGCATTGTTAACGGGAAGAAGACGAGAAGCAATTGTTCAGATGAAGTTTAATGGAATAATTGAAAATTCCGAAGGCGAACCTATAACAATTAAAGTAGAAGATTTCAAAGTAAACAAAAGCAAAAATTTAACAAAAAAGGAAAACGTAAAATACATCTACATCCCGATTATTGCACCCCTCAAAAAATTACTTTTTGAATTGGGATACGAAGAGAATAAAGGAAAAGACATGTATATTCTTGCGCCGAATGAAACGATACAACGCGATTCAATGATGACTTTGATGAGCAAATCGTTTACACATTATTTTAACCAACTAGGAACAGGAAAAAAAGTTGAATTATATGACTTGAGAAAAACCTACATCTCTCATTTATATGCAACCTATGGAGACAAAGCACGAATTATCACGAAGCACTCTGGAATGGATGTGATGCTGAACCATTACATTGATCAAGAAGTCGTTTCTCAAGTTGCCTCGGATTTTGGATTTTTTGACTTATGAAAGGTATCAAAAACACTGAATTTAAACCTTGAAAAATGACTAGAAAAAATGAAGCATTTCTGCAAAAACTGGACTCCAAACTGGACTCCAACCCGAAAAAGTTCAAAAATGAAAATTACAGAAAAACAAAAACCCCAGTAAATACTGGGGTTTTAAGAGTAGCGAGAGAGAGATTTGAACTCTCGACCTCAGGGTTATGAATCCTGCGCTCTAACCAACTGAGCTACCTCGCCATTACATTGGTTTTGCGGGTGCAAATATAACAGTTATTTTTTCTTTATCAATTTTTCTCAAAAGAAACTTTTACCTTTTCTGCTAATTCTTTGAAAAACAAGCTTAAAAGGATTCGTTTAATTGACGAATCATTTGTATTTCTTTGGTAATTTGTATAGCTAGGCTGGAAAAAGCACTAACCAGAAACATCGGAACACGCAGATTAAACGCTTACGAACGATCTGCCTCGAACAACACTTTCGTATTGTGTTTCAATGTGCGTAGAATCAAGGAAATTGCTAAACCAATTCCTAAAACGATTCCGTAAGAAACTTTGTAGTGAGGCTCGCCAGTTGTGAACCAATCGCGCAGGAATGCTACGAATACAAATCCAATGATTGTTGCAGTTACACCAGAATATTCTCTTCTCAATATTGTTTTCATTGAGAATGGAATTTCAGTTTTGATGTGATTTTTCATACTTGGCCAAAAAGCAGGAACTTTCATCGACCAATCCACGTAATCTTGACCAAATTTACGCTCTAAGAAACGCTCTTCAGCGAACATAATGCGCTCATAATACAACCAGAACATGAAAGAAACCACCAAAACGAACCAGATGTTGTATGTGAACATTACGATTCCAATCCACATGAAGTAATTTCCTAAATACAAAGGGTGACGAACCGTTGAATAGATTCCTTTGGTATTCAATGCATCAGCTACTTGTTCTTTCGTATTTCTACCTGACGTATGTTTGTTACTTGTACCGATCGCAATCGCTCTAATTGCCTGACCAGCAAAGGAAAAAACTGCACAAGTTATCAACAGAATCAAATCCAATTGTTCATTCTTATCAAATAATTGATAATCAGTAAAATAAATAGCCGGAACCGACATTAAAAACAAAATTACCGGTATTTGACCGCGGTATTTGAACAGGATATTCCCGTTTTTTTCAAATGAGTGTACTAAAGCCATTGAAAAGAAATGTGTAAATTGCGCATTAAAGTTGCGAAGTTAATACAAATTTGACGACTACTATGATTGATAAAGTAAAATATGAATTAGAATACCTTCTTAAAACATCTCCAAAGGTGCTTGAAAGTATGTTGTGCACGCCTAGTGGATTGAGCGAATGGTTTGCGGATGATGTAAATATTAAGGACGATATTTTTACATTTATATGGGATGGTAGTGAAGAAAAAGCACGTTTATTATCCAAAAAATCGGGAACGAAAGCAAAATTCAAGTGGTTGGAAGATGAAGACGAAGACAACGAATATTTCTTTGAAATGAGTTTTGAAGTTGACCCAATGACGAAAGCAGTCGTTATGCGCGTTGTTGATTTTGCAGAAGAAGACGAGGTTGAAGAATCTCAAATGCTTTGGGAACAGCAAGTTGGCGAATTACGTCGTGTATTAGGAGCTTAAGCAACAACCTTATTTCTTATCTCTTTTGTATTTTTTTGCATCAACTTGAATAAAAACGTCCTCTTCAACGTTATTTAGCTAATTTTGTAAGCATCTTAAGTAAAATCCATTGAAACGTCTGTACGTTTTTAGTATTCGATCTTTTGTAGGGCCATTCTTTGTGACCCTAGCAATTTCCATGTTCATTTTAATCATGCAATTTCTGTGGAAATACATTGATGATTTAATGGGAAAAGGGATTGATTCCTTTGTGATTTTAGAATTACTTTTCTATGTTTCTGCAAGTTTGATTCCTTTGGCGCTTCCTTTGGCAATTTTACTTTCTTCGATTATGACCATTGGTAATCTCGCTGAAAACAACGAATTAACGGCTTTAAAATCAAGTGGTTTATCATTGTATAGAATCATGCGTCCACTCACCTTTGTTGTGATTGGAATCGCTTGTTTTACCTTCTATTTTGCTAATTATGTTATTCCAGTTGCCAATTTAAAATGGCATTCATTAATCTACGATATTCAAAATACAAAGATTTCTGCCTTGTTAACACCTGGTGTTTATAGCAAGGAATTGGATGGATATGCAATTAAAGTCGAAGAAGGAACAGAAAGTACATTCAAGGGAATTTTAATCCACGACCATACAGATCCGAAGGAAATAAAAACAATTCGCGCAAATGATGGAAAAATTTATAAATCAGAAAATGGAAAATACCTATTTTTTGAATTGAATGAAGGATATATTTCTGAAGAATTAGCCCCGCAATCACCAACATTTTTACCAAACGGACAGTTGCATCGCAGTCAAAACAATAATCGTCCTTCGCGCCGCTCGAATTTTGAAAAAGCAACCTATAAAATTGATTTATCAGGATTTTCATTGAAACGTTCGCAAGATGAATTATTTGCTGATAAACACGAAATGTTGAACGTTTTTCAAATTTATAATGCAATTGATTCTGTAAAAACGAATGGTCGAACGATTATTTTAAATTTCTTACAGAGTTTAAAAAATGATCACGCGTATTTTCAAGCATACACTTACAAACCAATCGATTCGTTGAATCATTCTGGTCTGCCAGACATGGACACCATTCGACCTGAAACAATCGACTTTAAGAAACTTCCTGATGCCGAAAAATACAAAGCAATTACTTTAGCTCAATCCAAATTGCGTCGGAAAAATCAAAATTTAGATGGGCAAAAAGCATACATGGCAAGCATTGAAATCGATATTAATGGTTATTGGATTGAATTTCATCGAAAATTCGCTCTTACCTATGCAATAATCGTTTTGTTCTTTATTGGTGCGCCATTGGGAGCGATTGTGCGTAAAGGTGGATTTGGAGCACCAGTTGTAATTGCCGCTTTATTGTTCATGGTTTATTTTGTATTGATCAGTATTGGTGACAGTCTCGCTAGCTCTCAAGTAGTTTCTCCATACGTTGGGATGTGGTTTGCTTCATTTGTCTTAACACCAATTGCCTTCATTTTGATGCGGGCTGCGGCAAATGATGCACCTGTTTTTGATAAAGATGCATGGAGAAGATTTTTTAAACGAAAATAATGTAACAGTACTTTCTTCAATCTAACCACGAGAAATTTGAAGAAAATGCTACTTTTACGCAACAATTAGAACACAAAAACAAGTATGGAAACGATTGGAATAGCAGGAATTAAAACGGATTGTATATTTTTCAAAGGCGATCTACCCTGTGCTCCTCACAAAAAATCAGGTGTTCATTGTCCTGATTGTCCAAGTTACCAAGCCATTGAAACACGCATTCTTATTATCAAATTGGGTGCTATTGGCGACGTAATCCGTACGACTCCACTTTTAAGAAAAATCAGAAAAGAATATCCGAATTGTAAAATCACTTGGTTGACACAAACGCCATCTATTTTACCTGCTTCGGAAATCAACGAAATACTGAAATACGATTTTGCTTCTGTTCTTTATTTACAGCAATGCAAATTTGATATTGTCTTTAATCTCGATAAAGATAAAGACGCTTGTGCTTTAGCGTTGCAATTGGATTCCAACCAAAAATTTGGTTATACATTGAAAGATGGCGTAGCGTATCCAATGAATGACTTGGCAAACCATAAATACACAACAGGACTGTTCGACACGGTTAGCAAAGCCAATACAAAATCCTATGTCAAAGAAATCTTTGAAATGGTTAGTTGGAACTTTGAAGGCGAAGAATATGTCTTTGACAACCATGAAGACAAAGGATTTCAGTGGAATTTGAATCGTTCAAAGAAATTGATTGGTTTGAATACTGGTTGCGGCGATCGTTGGACAACGCGTTTGTGGCCAGATGAAAATTGGGTTTCCTTAATTCACTTGTTACAACAAGCAGGTTACGAACCAGTTTTATTGGGCGGAGAACAAGAACACAGCAAAAATGAATCCTTAGCAAAAGTAACGAATGCAACATATTTAGGGCATTTTAGTTTGCCAATGTTTATCAATTTGACGTATCAGATGGATTTGGTTGTTACACAAGTAACGATGGCCATGCATATTTCTGTCGCATTGCAAAAACAAACAGTTTTGATGAACAATATTTTCAATCCGTATGAATTTGAATTGTATGGACGTGGAGAAATTGTTTCACCGAGCAAACCTTGTGAGTGTTATTTCGCGGGAAAATGTAAGCATGGCGCTTCTTGCATGAAAGATTTATCGCCAGAAACAGTGTTTGAAGCGGTAAAAAAACACTTGAACTAATTTCGTGAAAGTTTTACAGTTAACATATCGTGTTCCGTTTCCTCCAACGGACGGAGGTTCAATTGGAATTTACAACATCACAAAGGGATTGCACGACAATGGTTGCGAAATTGATTTGGTTGCGATTAACACACCAAAACATTCACAGCCGAAAGATTGCATGCTTCCATTGGCAACACAACACGATGTTTTTGTAAACACGAATATTTCACCATTTAAGTTACTGAAAAACATACTATTCAAAACAATTCCATACAATGTTGAACGATTTGTTTCACAAGATGTTGAATCAAAATTAATTGAACTACTTTGCCAAAAAACATACGATTTCATTCAAGTTGAAGGTGCTTTCGTGGCGTATTACATTGATGTAATTAAAGAACATTGCTCCTGCCCTGTTTTGGTTCGCACGCACAACATTGAATATGTCATTTGGGAACGACTTGCATTGAACGAGAAAAATCCTGCTAAAAAATGGTTCTATAAGCATTTAGGAAAACGCCTAAGAGCATTTGAAGCTGCGTATTACAACAAAGCTGATGGCATTGCTGCAATTACAGAAGAAGACAAACAACGATTGATTGACTTAAACGTGCATGTTCCTATACAGATTGTACCAGCCGGAGTGGCTTTGGACAAATACTTAGTAGCAGAAGATCGCGAACCTGAACCCAATTCAATTTTCAGTATTAGCGCATTGGATTGGCTTCCGAACTTAGAAGGATTGGATTGGTTTTTAAAATCGGTTTGGCCCGAAATCTTAAAACGTAAGCCTGAACTACATTTTCACATCGCTGGAAAATCAACTCCTGAATGGTTAATGAACAGTTCATTTCCGAATGTACACGTTCACGGTTTTGTTGATGATGCAATTGTATTTAAAAAAACGTATGAATTGATGTTGGTTCCTTTGCTTTCTGGCGGCGGAATGCGCGTAAAGATTATAGAAGGTCTGGCGACCAAGAAATGCATAATTAGCACAACCATTGGAGCTGAAGGTATCGAATGTATTCACGGAAAAAACATTGTGATAGCCGATTCACCGCAAGAATGGATCGATGCCATTTGCTACTACATTGACCATTCGGATGAACGAAAGGTAATCGAACAGAATGCGTTCTTAACGGCGAATACGGTTTATGAGAATACGGCAATTACACAAAAGTATATTGGATTATTCGAAAATTTGAGAGATTCGAAGATTTGAAAATTTATCCCAAGTGACATTGAATAGTCAAATCTTTGAATGTTCGAATCTTTGAATTTTCAAATTTCTACCCTCTAATCACTATTATCTAATCACTAAAAAGTATCTTTGAATTCGCACGAAGCAAATGAGCAATAAAGATAAATTAGTCGTACTTCTCTCTCGTTTTCCATATCCATTGGAGAAAGGAGATAAATTGCGTGCGTATCATCAAATTACTGAACTTTCAAAAACCTTCGACGTCTTTTTGATTGCTGTTTCAGAGAAAGAAATTCCTGCTGAACATCACACGCAATTGGCTCACTTTTGCGAGGAGATTCACATCATTCGAATCACAAAATTGTCGATTTTCCTCAATTTATTTTTAAGTTTCATCTCCAATAAACCATTTCAAATAGGTTATTTTTTCTCGTTTAAAGGAAAGAGAAAAGTCGATTTGTTACTTCAGAGAATACAACCTAAGTACATTTATTCTCAATTAGTTAGAACTTCAGAATACATCAAAAACTATCATGCTTGTCCAAAAACGATTGATTATATGGATGCGCTGTCCAAAGGAATCGAACGTCGTATTGACAAAGCACCTTGGTACGCGAAATGGGTTTTTCGTTCGGAAGCTAAGCGTTTAAAGAACTACGAACGTGTGATTTTTGATTACTTTGAACATAAGACGATTATTTCAGATCAAGATCGGGAATTTATTCTTCACCCCAATCGCAACGAAATTGTCAGTATTCCAAATGGTATCGACGAGCGCTTTTTCAATTTCCCAAGAACTTCACCATCCTATGATCTTGTCTTTATTGGAAACTTAAGTTATGCTCCAAACATCGAGGCGGTTGAATACATTTCAAACGAATTACTAAAGAAAAACAAGCAACTTAGCTGTTTAATTTCAGGGGCGACTCCGCATCTAACGGTCGAAAAAATTGCGCGAAACACTTCTCAAATCCATTTACAAGGTTGGACTGAAGATATTCGTGAAGCATATGTTTCAGGTAAAATATTCATCGCTCCTATGATGATTGGAACAGGAATGCAAAATAAATTATTAGAAGCAATGGCGCTTGGCATTCCTTGTATTACAACCACTTTGGCAAACAATGCAATAAAAGCCGTTCACAATGAGCACATACTTGTTGCCAATACCGCAGAAGAATTTTTGAATGCCATCAATACCCTTTTAACGGATTCAGACTTGTACGAGCGCATTGCATTAAATGGCACTGCATTTATTCGTGACAATTATTCTTGGCAACGTTCAACCAATAAATTAATCGAATTGATTCAGGAAAAATAGATTGAATCGTTATTGTTCGTGAAATGCACGCCTTATTTCTTGCCAATTTAAGAATTGTAATCTCTATGGCCTAAAAACCGTTTTTGATATTACGGTACATTTTTTGAAGTTGGTCTTCTGAATTAGTAATTTTAAGCATATGAAAATCTATACATTTATCATTTTTTCTTTTCTTGCAGTGAACACCTTATCTGGTCAATCAAACGCTGGAATTTATAAATTCAGATGGCGAATAGACAATCGTTTGGTTAATAATTTTGTCGTGAACAATACCAGCGGAAATGATTTAGCTATTCCAACAGCACTGTATGATTCAATTCTTTCTAGGGTTGATAAATTGGTAAGTCAAGAAATGCAGTCTGAAACTCATTTGCTATATCCTTTGAATAAAAAAGGTAAAGAATTGAAAACTTGGTCTTCATCAAGTCAAGTTGGAGGATTACCTAGAGGTACAAAACGAAAAGCAATGAGAACTGAATATTTAGACTATTATGTGAAGTTCAAAATTTTAGTTGATGTCAACAAAACAATGACCTTTGGCAACACCGCCGCTAGTTTTTCCCGCTTAAAACCTTATGTTCGAATCAAAATGCGCGTTTATGGTGTTGACAAACGATTAAAGCGTCACAAGCAAATACGATTAGGAGGTTTTGATAGCATAGGCAGTTTCGAATTTAACGTGGGTGGAACAACTGTAACAAATTCAAATGCTTTACCAATTGAACAGGTATTAGATATGATTTTTAAAGGTCTCCTAAAATTTGAAAATAAGCGTTAATACCATTAAGTTCAATCTAACAGAACAAATCAAAAAATAATTACACAATTTAAGCTTCTGTTTAGGTCATAGCAAAATCAAAAGGCCGTTCTTTCACAATTTTTATTGTAATTTTGCACCACAATTTGGACAGATGGAATTTACATTAAATACGATTGAAGAAGCAATCGAAGAAATAAAACAAGGAAAAGTAATAATCGTTGTTGACGATGAAGATCGCGAAAACGAAGGAGATTTCCTTACTGCAGCTAGAAATGTTACACCAGAAGTAATTAATTTCATGGCAACACATGGTCGTGGATTAATCTGTGCGCCATTAGTGGAAGATCGTTGTGATGAATTGGGATTGGATTTAATGGTTCGTTCAAATTCAGCTACTTACGAAACGCCATTTACAGTTTCTGTAGATTTAAATGGTCATGGTTGTACAACTGGAATTTCAGCGAGCGACCGTTCAAAAACGATTTTAGCATTAATCAATCCAGAAACGAAACCAGACGAATTAGGTAAACCTGGACACATTTTCCCTTTACGTGCGAAAAAAGAAGGTGTTCTACGTCGCGCTGGTCACACAGAAGCAGCAGTTGATTTATCACGTTTAGCTGGATTTGAAGAAGCAGGTGTTATTGTTGAAATCTTGAATGAAGATGGTACAATGGCGCGATTGCCACAATTGATGGAAATTGCTAAGAAATTTGATTTAAAGATCGTTTCAATTGCCGATTTGATTGAATACCGCATTAAAAATGAATCGTTAATTGAACGTTTAATCGATGTCAAAATGCCAACTACTTATGGCGATTTTGATTTATATGCCTACCGCGAAACAAATTCAGGAAAAGAACATTTAGCCTTGGTTAAAGGAACATGGGAAAAAGATGAAGCTGTCTTGGTACGCGTGCATTCATCGTGTATTACGGGTGATATTTTCGGTTCTTGCCGTTGTGATTGTGGTCCACAGTTACACAAAGCAATGGAAATGATTGAAAAAGAAGGAAAAGGTGCCATCATTTACATGAACCAAGAAGGCCGTGGAATTGGTTTAACCAACAAATTACGCGCTTATAAATTGCAAGAAGAGGGTTACGATACATTGGAAGCAAATATCAAATTAGGTTTCAAAGGTGATGAACGCGATTATGGAATCGGCGCGCAAATCATTCGTGACTTAGGAATTGTGAAAATGCGATTAATGTCTAACAATCCTACAAAACGTACTGGACTAGTAGGTTACGGAATTGAAATCGTTGACAATGTTTCCTTAGAAATTGCAAGTAATGTGCACAACGAATTGTATCTTCAAACCAAACGTGACAAAATGGGTCACACCTTGAATTTGAAAAAATAATGCTAAAAGCAAGCGGAATATACAAAGCCTATGATTCTCTTCAGATTTTGAAAGGAATCGATTTGGAAGTCAATGCCGGTGAAGTCATTTCAATCGTAGGGTCTTCAGGAGCAGGTAAAACTACTCTATTGCAAATCTTAGGTACTTTGGATCAACCTGATAAAGGTTTAATAGAAATTGATGGCGTGAATCCATTTAGTCTTTCAGCAAAGAAGTTATCCGCATTTCGTAATCAATCGATTGGTTTTATTTTCCAATTTCATCAATTATTACCAGAATTTACGGCTTTGGAAAATGTGATGCTTCCAGCCTTAATCAAAGGAACATCGCAATCCGATGCGCAAAAAGAAGCGCTTCGCCTACTCGATTTGATTGGATTAAAAGAACGCGCCCAACACAAGCCAAATGAACTTTCAGGTGGTGAACAGCAACGTGTAGCTGTTTGTCGTTCCTTGATTAATCAACCAAAAGTAATTTTCGCTGATGAGCCTTCCGGAAATTTAGATTCACAAAATTCTACCGAATTACACAATTTATTTTTCCAATTGCGCGACGAATTCAAGCAAACGTTTGTAATTGTAACACACAATGAATCATTAGCAAACATGGCTGATCGTAAATTGGTCATGCGTGATGGTTTAATCGTTTCCTAGTCGTGACTTTCGAAGAACTTAAAGATTTCTTGGATTTTAAAGCGGAACAATATGAACATCCGCGTTTTTTAGAAAGTGATCCGATTCAACTTCCACATCGTTTTTCAAAAAAAGAAGACATTGAACTAGTTGGTTTCTTGGTTTCTACCATCGCATGGGGAAATCGCGTCAGCATTATCAAAAGTGGTGAACGTTTGTTAGAAATCATGGAACAACAACCACATGCATTCATTCAAAATTATTCTTCTGAACAATTAAAAAATTCACATTTTGTGCATCGCACTTTCAACAGTACAGATTTAGATTTCTATTTCCGAAGCTTACAAGCAATTTACACAACAGGTGGATTGGAAAAAGCCTTTGAAAATAACACGAAGATTGAAGGTGTGAAAGGTCGAATTGTATCGTTTAGAAGTAAATTCATGGAAGTCGAACACTTGGATCGATCACACAAACATTTATCCAACCCAGAAAAAAACTCTGCTGCAAAACGTCTGAATATGTATTTGCGTTGGATGGTGCGAGATGCTTCCAAAGGTGTTGATTTTGGATTATGGAAATCAATATCTCCTTCAGAATTGTATTTACCTTTAGATGTTCACACAAGTAACAATGCGCGTCGACTGGAGCTTTTAACAAGAAAACAAGACGATTGGAAAGCCTTAGATGAATTAATGAGCAACTTACGAGAAATGGATGCTACTGATCCTGTGAAGTATGATTTTGCTTTGTTTGGTTTGGGGGCTTTTGAGAAGTTTTGATTTGATTCTAGTACTTAATACCCTCTGAAAGTCAATAGAATCGGGAGTTATAAGTAACATTGTTAACTTGCAAAGTTGTTAATTTGCAAAGTTGTAATGTTGTAATGTTGCTTGAAATAGTACTATTCGTAATATTGCGAATTCGCGAATTTCCAAAACCTACGTTGCTTCATCCTAAAATTTCAAAAACATCTGAGCACCTCCATTCCTTCCCAAAAAAAATGTTATTATAAATTCCACTTTTAATACCCCACACTACCTTCCATCTTTTTCTCATCACCACTTATCAATTTTAATTAACACCTGCTTTTTCTCCCAAATATTTGATTAAATTTGAAACATGAAGTTTGTCTATCCTGAATTTCTTTGGGCTTTTTTCGCGCTAGCGATTCCTATTATCATTCACTTATTCAACTTCCGTAAATACAAAACACTTTATTTCTCAAGTCTTCAGTTTATTAAGCACGTTGATCAACAAACACGTTCGACACAAAAACTCAAACATTTACTTGTTTTGGCGCTGCGATTGCTCCTCTATTCCTTTATCATTTTTGCATTTGCTCAACCTTATATTCCAGCGAACGAAGGAAGTGAAACAGCTGGAAAACCAGTTTTAGCCATTTACATTGATAATTCATTTTCCATGACTGCAAAAGGAACGGAAGGAGAACTATTGTCGGAAGCACGCGAGATGTCGCGCAAAATGATCAATTCAGCGACCTTGGAAACAAGAATTCTATTGACCACAAATGCCATGAGCGGAATTGAACAACGCTTATTAACAAAAGTGGATGCCTTGGATTATTTGGATAAAATTGAACCTAGTGCTTTGGTACGTTCGCTCGATGATGTAATGAACTGGCAACGTGCTTTTATTGATAAAGAACATCTGAATAATCAAAAAATTGGCGTTCGTCAATATGTTTTCTTCTCGGATTTTCAGAAATCATCAGCCAAAACTGCTGAATTAAAAGAAGATGCCTTTTCGTTCTATTATCCAGTAAAATTAACACCTCAAGCAAAAGAAAACGTTTATATCGACTCCGTTTGGTTCAGTTCACCAATTCAACGAATCGGACAAAACAATGAACTAAATGTACGCGTTGTGAATGCAGGTGAAGAAGCTCTCACAAATGTTGAACTTCATTGTGAAATCACAGGAATTCGTCGTGATGTGTTCATGGATATTCCAGCGAATCAAAAAGCGACAACCATTATTAATTATACGGAGCAATCAGGTGGATTCAAAAAAGGAACGCTATCAGTAAACGACAAACAATTATTTTGGGATGATGATTATTTCTTCTCTTATTTTGTGGATAATCAGACGAATGTCTTAATCGTGAATGGTGCTGGATCCTCTCCTGCTGTATCTCAAGTGTATAATTTAGAACGTTTTTACAAGGTAAAATCAATTGATGAGAACGCGTTTACGCTGGATGAACTGAATCAAGTTGATTTAGTGTTTGTCAACGGAATGAATGAATTGCCTTCTGGAATGGCGCAGAATCTAAAAGAATTTGCACAATCAGGTGGAACGTTAGCATTATTTCCAGGTACTAAAGCTGATTTAGGATCTTGGAACAATTTGCTACAAGATTTACAAATGCCAAGCATGGGATCTGTACAGGCTTCTGGAACAAAAATCGAAAAGTTAGTATATGATGATCCGTTCTTCCACGAAATGTTTGAGAAGAAAAAGGAAAATTTGAACTTGCCAAGTGTACGCAAAGCCTATCGAACAGCTGCTTCTGGATCAAATTCCTATTACGATTTAATTCGCTTACAAAATGGTTCTCCTCTTTTACTACGTTCTGGTGGAGCAATCAATGTTTTCTTGTTTACATCATCGTTAGAAACTGAATTTAGTTCTTTTACAACCGATGCTTTGTTCCCTTCAATTGTATTGCGCATTGGTGAAATGAGCCAACGCAAAGCACCAATTTCATTGACCATTGGAAAAGAATCATTCTTCCCATTGTACAAAAAACAAACTGGTGAATCGCCAATTCATATCAAAAACAAGGAAGTTGATTTCATTCCTCAAATTAAGCAAGAAGGATTAATTAGTTATTTGTCGTTGAGCGGAATGGAACCTTTAGAAAACCTGAAGGCAGGAAACTACGCTATTTGGGATGAAAAGAAAGAAGGTGAAATGTCCTTGAATTACGATCGAACGGAATCAGATATTAGCTGTTTTAGCGAAAATGAAATCGTTGATTTATTGGAAGAAAAAGGCCTTAAGAATGTTAGTTTCAGTGAAATTAATGAAGGACAAAGTCTTACAAAAATAGATATTGAAAAACCATTCGAATATTGGAAAACAGCCATTTTATTAGCATTACTGATGCTGTTAGCCGAAATGATGGTGATTAAATTTTGGAAATAAAACGCATACACAATGAAAATTCTCATTAAACAAGCCACAATTCTTGACACACGTTCAAGCTTACTCAACAAGAAAATGGACATTCTTGTAACAGATGGAATAATTGAAGCAATTGAAAATTCGATTGATTCAGCAGATGCGCAAGTATTGGTAGGCGAGAATTTAGTTGTTTCGCAAGGTTGGGTTGATTTAAAAGCGAATTTTTGTGATCCAGGTGAAGAACATAAAGAAACGATTGATAGTGGATTAGATGCTGCCGCATTTGGAGGTTACACACATGTTGCCGTCTTACCGAGCACGCATCCAGTTGTCGATGGTAAAACACAAGTAGAATACATTTTACGTCGCGCTGAGAATCATGTCACAAGCATTCATCCAATTGGTGCGATTACAGAAAAAATGACAGGCGAAAACTTAGCTGAAATGTATGACATGTACCAGACTGGTGTACGTTTGTTTTCAGATGATTTAGTACCTGTAAACTCAGGGATAATGTATCGTGCCTTACTTTACTCCAAAAATTTTAACGGAAAAATCATCGCATTTTCAAGAGATTATGCTTTGGCTGGAAAAGGAATGGTGAACGAAGGTGAAGCTTCAACGCGTACAGGATTGAAGGCAGATGCGACGATTTCTGAAATTATTCAAGTTGAACGCAATATCCGTCTGACAGAATACACAGAAGGATCAATTCACTTAACAGGAATTTCGTGTGCTGAGAGTGTTGATTTGGTCAGAAAAGCGAAAACAAAAGGATTAAACATTACAGCTGATGTGCATGTAATGAATTTAGTGTATAACGAAACTGCCGTTTTAGGATTTGATTCTAACTTCAAAGTAATGCCTGTTCTTCGTCGCGAATCAGATCGTATAGCCTTATGGGAAGGACTGAAAGACGGAACAATTGATACGATTGTTTCTGATCATCGTCCGCATGACAAAGAAGAAAAAGATGTTGAATTTGACAATGCATCATTCGGTTGTATCAATCTACAAACGGTTATTTCGGCACTTTCCGAATGTAAAGAATTTGATTTATCCGTTGTAATTAAAGCACTTTCTATCAATGCACGTGAAATTTCATCCATCACTGAACATCCGATTGAAGTTGGAAATAAAGCTGATTTAACAGTTTACGCTCCTCATAATCAATGGACTTTCACGAAAGACCTTATCTGTTCTCAGACTATCAACACGCCGTATGTTGGTAAAGATTTGAAAGGTTCAGTTCTTGGAATCATAAATAACGGTAAATTAGCTATCAGAGACTAAAAGTATGCCGAATAAAAAGTCCTTTTTAAAACAGTTCTGGAAAGAGAAAAAAATGGTTGGTGCAATGGCGCCAAGCTCACGTTTTCTTGCAAAAAAAATGCTTGAAAACATCGATTTCTCAAAAGCAAAAGTACTGGTTGAATTAGGTCCCGGCACAGGTGTTTTCACTGATAAAATCTTAGAAAAAATGGCACCAGATGCTGTTTTATTGGTTTTTGAATTACACGATGCTTTTTGTACTCAATTACAAAATCGTATTTCAGATAAACGCGTGCATATTATTCATGACTCAGCAGAAAAAATTGAAGAGTATCTCGTTAAATATGAATTAGGTAAAGCAGATGTTGTTATATCATCACTACCGCTTGCTAATTTCCCGCAAGAGTTGAGAAATTCAATCTTACAAGCTTCTCACAAATCCTTAACAGAAGTGGGGAAATACATTCAATTCCAGTACTCATTGCAATCGAAAAAACACATCAAAAAAGTGTTTAATGAAGTCTCAATTGATTTCACACCATTGAACTTCCCTCCTGCTTTTGTTTATACGTGCAATAAGGCAGATTAGCACTTAACATTCTCAAACTTTCTTTTTAATCGGTAAAACTGACAGTTCAGTCAACCTTGCTGAAAATGGTATAATTCTTGGCTATATTTCTTTCAGAAACAGTAACAATCGATGCCATGAAAACAAAACTCGACATTCAGAAAATTTTGCACAGCCGCAAAAGCACTCAAAAAAGCATTGGCTCTTTCGACAAAGCCTTGATGGGATTGGGAATTAAGTTCACAAAGAGCGATAAATCAGAAAAATAATTTTTCTTTTTAGAAATCTCCTCCGCCTTCTCCGCCTCCTGCTGATTTCTTTGGTGCCATTTCCAACTTACCGAACTTGTAGGAGAACGTTAAGAAAAATCGTCTTGTCAACCATTTAAACTCCATTGATTGATCAATTCCTGGCTGATCCAAAGTCATGTAAAATCCTTGGCGATTGAACACGTCCGAAACGCGCATTCCAACAGAAATCTTACCTTCCTTAAATGTTTTTTCTGCTGAAATATCAACAGGTCCGCGACGCTGAACAACACCTTGAACAGTAACACGAGGTCCATTATACGTTGCGTTCACTTGAATTGAAGCCGTTCGTTTCCAGAACTCAACTGTCCCTGAATATTTCATATTCCAGTTAAAACCTCCAACATTCCAGTTTGCCGTCGTATTATCATCTACATATTGCGTGTAATTCGCATTCGCAGATAAGGTATTTCTCCACCATTTATAAGGCTTAATGACAAAAATTGCCTCAGCACCAACGCTATGACTTTCATCTAAATTGGCAAATGAAACAGTCGAAACGTTATTGGCATCAAATGTTTTGATGCGAGATATTACCCCTGTTGTGTGGCGATAAAAAACACTTGTCGTGAAATTCATTAGTTTTCGTTCATTCGAATATCCTAAATCGTATGAATCAATGAATTCTGGTTGTAAATAAGGATTTCCTCTTCGTAAATTATACGGATCTGCATAACTTGTGAAAGGATTTAAATCAGCTGATTGTGCGCGATTAATTCTTCTAGAATAACTCAAACTTATTTCTGATTTTTCTGTGAAGGCATATCGAATATGTGCAGATGGAAATATGTTGAAATAATGATTTACAATGCGAATCGTGTCTGAAAGCAATTCTGGAATTTGATAGGCTTTTTCAACACGCAAACCTACTTGATACTTGAACTTTTTCAATTGTTGCCCAAAGATTCCATACGCACTATAAATCTGCTCATTGTAGGCATAATCAAAATTGGACAAGGTATCTTCTAAGTAATTTGAAGTCAAGGTATCCAATGTTTCTGAATAAGTATTCACACTTTGTTGACGAATGATTGTTTTTACTCCTGTTTCCAAACGTGCATTTTTCTTTGGCATCAAGTAGGTAAAATCAAATTGTCCGCTTGTTATGTTGTTTTTTTCTTTGTTAAATAGGCGCTGATCCAACGCTGCTTGCGCTTTTGCTGTAGAATCGGCATTATAATCTTGTTGAAAATAAAACCCTTGAATGTTATCACTTCCCAATGACTGATTCAAATCAACCATCCAATTTCCACGATCATCTTTCAAATCGTGTTTATAATTCATGTTAAAATCGAAATTCTGTTGTTGTGAAGGATCATCAGCATAACGTTTCCATAACCTCAACAAACTATCTGTTCCCGTCATTGATTTATTCCATTGATCACCCGTTCTGTTGCGCTCTCCAACACTACCTGTAACGGAGAAACCTATAACATTTCGCGGTTTTAGATAAAAATCAGCTCCTGCACGAAATGTATGTCCAAAATTTTGATCTGTTCCCAATCGGTTTTGATCCAATTTTATCATAGAATCCACTGTAATGTCTCGCTCTAAATACATAAACTGATTGCGATAACCATCCAAGTAGCGTCCGGAATAACTACCAAATGTGTTCAATTTAGAATTTCTAAAACTCAATGATATTGATCCTTCTGCAACATTCCCTCCATTCAAATCACCTGAACCCAATGTTGACGTAATCAATCCATTAAATCCACGCATCTTGTTCTTTTTCAAAACAATGTTGATAATCCCAGACGTTCCATCTGGATCATATTTCGCTGATGGATTTGTCACTACTTCAATACGTTCTATTGAACCAGCTGGCAAAGCATCCAACAATGTTTTTCCGTTTCCTCCTGATATTGAACTTGGTCGACCATCAATTAATACGGTTACAGCTCCATCACCACGCAAAGTAACACCACCTTCTTGATTCACTTCAACGGAAGGAATGTTATTCAACACGTCATTTGCAGTTCCACCTTTAACAGACAAATCTTCTCCAACATTATATACTTTCTTGTCGATTCCAGCTTTTAACACATCTAATTGTCCAACAACCTTCACCTCACCCAATGCTTTTGTTTCAACCGGACGAAGCCTGATGGTTCCCAAATTAGCTACCTTAACGGCAGTCGAAATTTTAATATCGCTAATCAATTCAAGATTATAGTCTGCAAAGACAATCTTTCCATAATAATTGCCAAATGGAATTTGCTCAAACGTAAATTTACCTTCTGAATCTGTATAAATTCCGGAATACAACGTAGAATCACTTGCTTTGTATAATTTAAAGGCAACATACTCCATCGGAACCTCTGATTTTGCGTCGATAATTTTTCCTGATATAATTCCTTCACCCATCAACGGTTTTGTTCCCTGAGAAAAAAGCAGGAATGAACTGAAAAGAAAAGAAAAGCTTAGTATGGCTTTTTGGATATTTGTAAAATTTGTCATGTCTTTTGAAAGTCGTTTTGCTTTGTTTTTGCCAAAAATACGGCTAATCGCTTGGTATGAATGGTTAAAATCAGCTTAATTTAATGTCAATTGTTTTTTTTAACAGTTTCGCTACCGGACAACGGTCGGAAATCTCAAATAAGCGCTCGCGCTGTTCCATTGTCAAATCTCCCGAAAACTCAATTGTTTTGAGTATTTCTGTGCGATCTTCGTGTTCAATCATTTCAAGATCAATATTGATTTCTCCTACGTCCCAATTTCGCGGTTGTGCATACATTCTGAGTGTAATTGAAATGCAACTTGCTAAGGCTGAAAGAAAGAGCTCTTTTGGTGTTGGTCCAACATCTTGACCATTTAATTCAAAAGGTTCATCTGCCATCCAAACATGCGTTCTCGCAACATTTGTAACCTTGTAATCAAATGAAATACTCGAAGAAACCTTTGTTGGATTAGGCATTTTTCTCTCTTACTTTGTCCAATAAATCGCTTAAAGTATTCGCCTCTTCATCCGTTAAATTGGCTTTAATCAGCGTATTTATATCAAGATCTTTATCCATATCGGACAAAATATTCAATCCATGTTCGGATATTTTTACATAAACGACGCGACGATCTTCTGTACAACGAGTGCGCTCAATCAATCCTTTGTCGATTAATTTATCCATTAAACGCGTTGTATTCGGAGATTTTTCAATCATACGTTCTTTCACCGTATTCACGTTAATCATATCCTTTGCACCACGTAATATGCGCAAAATATTAAATTGTGCCATCGACAAATCATATCTTGACATAAAATGATTTTGAACATTTCCTAGGAAATTACTCGTGTATCGAATATTTACGATTGCTCGTTGTTGTGGAGATTTAAAGTTTGATTTTAGTTCTTCATCAATTTTCATGGCACAAAGATACTTACCATGGTATTATTTTCAAAATTAAATACTGCATATTTTGAACTATTTAAAATGAAAATAATCGTTGAATAAAACATTACATGAATTTCACACCAAAATCTTCAACTGTGGGCAAATCTTCAAAACGAATCTGAATGGAATGTTCTCCAGGTAAATAATCCTCAAAATTTGTCTCAAACTGAACACCAAGCTTCGAAGAATAAATCCAACAAGCACGCACATATGATTTGTTTTTCAAAATCAACGTTGCCGTTTTATCTTTAGCATCAATGTTTTTCAACTCTATTTTTAAATCGTTTTCTTGGGCCTTTGTATAAGCAACTGGAAGTTCAGAGAAGGTGCGTATTTTCACTACTCCATATGCATTTTTCCATTCTAATCGAACGACGATGTTCTGGTTGGCATGGAATTGACGAATACACGAGAAATCAATTAGTTGTTTATGAACGCCGTTTGCAATCAATTTCGTCGAAACGCTTTCCAATTGCTTTCCTTTTAGATCAAATACTGTGAATTTCAACTCTGTATGAACTGTATCGACTTGATCTGACAACAAATAATATTCGTATACATTCTTATCAGTTGATTTTCTCAAGACAGCAATATCCTCGTAATCCTTTGTCACTTCGTATTGAAGCGCTTTCCAATTCCAAAAATAATCCATGCTCGACCAAGATGGCGCGGGCCAACAATCGTTGATTTGCCAATACAAAGTTCCACTGCAACGCGGTGCATCCAAACGATGTCCCGTAACCGCAATACTCACTGCTGTTGCTTCAGTTAATTGCGAATAGTAAACGAATTCTTCAAAATTTGAAGGAGTTCCAAATAGGATTTTCGCATGTTTCAAAATCATTCCATTTCCAACATAACTTTTCTGATGGTGTTTCATGATGTCTGATTCCAAATCCCAATCCGTCTTTTCAGAAAAAGTGGATAAAGTAGAATACTCTGGAAAACTCTGGAATCCATATTCAGCATTGAAACGACCAATTTTCTTAGCGAAATCTTCCATTGGATCTTTTCCATGCCAAACACCCCAATAATGCTGCGTTCCGTGATTATAAAACTCATCTTTCCCCCAGTTACTCAAAGGAGAAGTATGACTATACGGCGCACTCGATAAAGCCGAAACTTGTGTTGGAATCAACTGTTTAAACAAGCGATTATAACTATCTTCAATTTCTTTTGCATCCTTTCCATACAAATTGTATTTCACTTGGAAGCCCCAGTTTTTCCATGCTACATCTACTTCATTATTTCCATTGAACAAAGTTAAACTAGCGTGAGAAGCGATTCGCGGAATTTGGTAATCAATTTCTTCTTTCACATTCAACAAGAAATCTGGATCTCCAGGATACATGGCACATGCGAACATAAAATCTTCCCAAACCATAATTCCTTGTTCATCGCACGCATCAAAAAACGCCTCATCTGGATAATAACCACCTCCCCAAACACGCACCATATTGAAATTGCTTCTCGTCATTACATCAACCATTCTTCTCAAATCGGCATCTGTAACGCGTGCAGGAAAAATATCTTGTGGTATATAATCGCCTCCTTTACAGAAAATTGGTCTTCCATTCACTTTCACAACGTGGCTTGTTCCCCACTCGTCTGTTTCCATTACAATTTCAGAAGTTTTTATTCCAAAACGAACAGTGCGCGAATCAATTACTTCACCCTTTTCATTGACAATTTGCCATTCATCGGTATATAAATTTTGTTCACCTTGTCCGCGCGGCCACCACAACTTTGGATTTTCAATACTTTCTAGTCGATCTACTTTGATTGAATTTTCATCGATCTCAACTTCTCCAAATAATTTACTTTTCCAGATTAATGATCCTTTCGACGGTTGAGAAAAATAAAGACTCAAGTTCAAATCAGCTTTTTCCTCTTCCACACTTGCAGTAACAACAGAAGTCAAACTAATTTTAGCAGCATTGTAAGTATTGAGTTTTACTGGTTTCAAAAAACCCATTGTATTCATTCTCAAAGCCCAATCCCAACCAAACTGATACTGCGGTTTTCTCGTGTATGGCGCGATTGCAATTGGATCAACATCATTCGGCGCAGGCAAGTGATATGAAGCTGTTGTATATGCTGCTTTGTGATAATTAACTGGAGAATAGAACTTTACCTTAATTGTATTTTGACCTAGTTTCAAGTTGTTTTTCACTTCAAAATAATAGGGATGAAACGCATTTTGTGTGAAGGCAATCAACGAATCATTCACAAAAATCTCAGCATACGTGTCGATTCCAGGAAATTCCAACTCGACATAATCTTTTTGAAGTTGATCTGCAGTTAGGGTAAATTCCGTTTTAAATTCCCAATTGTATTTTTCAATCCAAGCAAATAATCCCTCATTTTTACCATAGAATGGATCAGGCAATTCGCCACTATCAATTAATTTCTCTTGCACCGAACCATGTGTTCCAGCAGACATCCAAACTTGTTTTTTAGGATGAAAGAATTGCCATTCCAACGTCGTTTGTGCCATAATTTGAAAACTGATTAACGATAGAATTACCAGGTAAAATTTCATAGGATTTAGTTTATTTACCAATTACGGTTGAACGGTGCATCCACCATTTTTTCTTCGGTTGCTGTTTTTAATGCGTAATTAAATCCGTTATAAACAGAATAAGATCCAACATTTCCATTTTTGTCAATCGCTAAAAAGCAACATTGCAAATTGGTTAAATCTTTGTGCTTCGCAATGATACGATCTACAGCCATTTTACACGCTTCCATTGGCGAATGTCCGTTGCGCATTAATTCAACAACCGTATGACTTCCAGCGATACGAATAATTGCTTCTCCCAAACCGGTCGCCGTTGCAGCACCAACTTCTGAATCAATAAATAATCCTGCACCAATAATCGGAGAATCACCAACGCGACCGTGCATTTTATACGCCCAACCACTCGTTGTGCAAGCTCCACTGAAATTGCCATATTGATCCATTGCTAACAAACCAATTGTATCATGATTTTCATGATTGATTTCTGGCTTTTTGAATAAATCAGCGTTTTCTTTCTTCCACTTTTTGTATTCTGCTTTTACTTCTGGGATTGGCGTTTTAATTGTCTCAAAACCATGTTCCAGAGCGAATTTTTTAGCGCCTGCTCCAACCAACATCACGTGTTGCGTTTTATCCATTACAGCGCGTGCAACAGAAATCGGGTGAGCAATTCCTTCCAAAAATGCAACAGAACCACAACGCGAATCATTGTCCATAATGCATGCATCTAAGGTAACATGTCCGTCGCGATCAGGCATTCCACCAATTCCAACGCTTCTATTCGTTAAATCAGATTCAGTAACTTTCACTCCTGCTTCAACAGCATCAATGGCTAAACCACCTTTTTCTAGCACTTTCCACGCTGCCGCATTCGCTGCTAAACCATGATTCCAAGTAGAAATGATAACCGGACCATTCGCCTTTCCTTCGAATGACTGACTAAACAATTCACCTGCTTTAAGCGGCTGAACAGCACTCAATGCTGCACCTGCCAAACCAAGTTTTAAGAATTTTCTGCGCTGTTGATCTGCCATCTTATTGATTTTTAAGTTCGTTTGCTAACCATTTTTGATACACTTTCGCGTATGCTTCGTGCTTTGAATAGTCCACTGAAAAATCATGACGACCCGAATAATCAGGTTTTGCCATCATGAAAATATAATTGTTGTTATCACGATTCAAAACAGCATCAACAGTTTGTGAAGGTGGAATACAAATTGGCCCTGGAGGCAATCCGTTGATTTTGTAGGTATTGTAAGCACAATCAATGTTTTTATGCTCGTTTAACAAACGTTGAACACCATCCAATTTATCTCCCCAACAAAATTTGAAGGTTGGATCTGATTGTAATTTGATTCCTTGGTTGATGCGGTTTAAGTACAATCCAGCGATTACAGGCCATTCATCTGCATGTTTTCCTTGTTCAGAATAAACAATACTTGCTAGGGTAACAGCTTCAGAAGGAGATTTTAAACCAACTTTCATCAACTTAGCCATTCGATCTGCCGTCCAGAAGTTTTTAAACTCTTTCGCCATCCGCTCAACAAATTCCTTTTCATCTGTATCATAATACATTTTGTAAGTATTCGGTAAGAACATCGCAGGCATTTGCTCACGTGTAAAACCATATTTCTCAAGCGTCGCATCTTCATCCAAATAGTTCACCAATTTCGTTGAATCAGCCATAATGTTTGCACAAACCTTTTCAGCTAACTGATAGATATCTCGACAGTTATTAAAGGTTACTGAAACCTCTACTTCACCATTACCATTTCCTGCAGAATTCAATGTGAAACCATTTAAAAGCGTTCGATATTGCGTTCCTGCTTCAATGTTATATTTACCTAAAGCGATTTTTTCTTTTGTCAATTCTTTGTATTCAGCAACTTTTACAAACGCGTCAACATCATCGATAATGCCTTGTTTTTGTAAATCAGCAGCCAATTCTTCAACACTAATCGGAGCTTTGATATAATAAGCAACAGTTGCAGAATTTGTTGTACCCGTTCTACTACTTAAATACAAGGAAATTTTCGGGTAAGCCAAAATTCCACCTACCAAAACAATAACGGCAATAACGCCAAGGATTATTTTTCTTTTAGACATAATTGAAAATTAATTTCGTCAATACGTTGACCTTTATATAAAAACCATTCTTTGCGGACACCAACTTTATCAAATCCGCACTTTGAGAATAAATGAATACTTTCCGTATTATCCGCTTGAATTGAGCAATACAAATTGTGAAGCGCCAAGAAATCGCGGGCATAATCAACCATCAAACCTAAACTCTCAGATGCATAGCCTTTTTGTTTGTGTAAATGATCACCAATGAGAATCCCAACAGCTGCATTTCCATTGCGAAAATCTACATCGTACAAATCAATTGCGCCCACCGGTTCTTCTGTTCCGTTCAAACAAATCATCAAGCGTAATTGACCTGTAGAACGAATATGCTGTTGTTGTTCAATTAATTGCAAAATACCATGCATTGAAAAAGGCACTTCTGTATCCGTCACTTTCCAATGTGCGGGATTGTTTTCCCACAACATCAATTTGGTTGCGTCAGACGGCTCAACTGGTCTAAGAAATATGCTTTTCCCTTTTAACATCCTTTAATTTCTGCAAACGATTGGTTATATCTTGTTGATTATAGTTCAATATCCCACAATAATCTTCGTCCAAATTTACTCCAAATACTGTTTCAATTTTGTACTGTTCATTCAAATATTTCAACAATTCAGAAAGTTGCTTCACTTCTGTTAAACAATTGAATAACTGAACAATAGGCGTTAAACATGTAGAAAATTGAGGTTCTGCTTGTTGATAGCTTTCGTATGCCAATTCTACGGCAGATTGATTCAGTTCTGTTTTCACTTTTACAAAAACACTCGGAATCGCTTTCTTTTGGATTAATTGAAATGCTTTCGAAACCGAGATGCCATTGTCTTTTCCGTTTACTTTTAAACTGAAATAATAGCCATTCATCGAACAACCAATGTGCGGTGGAATTTTATCCGCATACCAAATCCAAATAAAGAAATCCTTTTCTAAAAGAGTGGCTTGCGATAATGTTTGAATAGAAGAAAATTCGAAACTATACATCCATCGTTCCTTTAAACACAAATTCAGCTGGACCTATTAATTGAATGTTCTCAAACGAATTATTTCCTAAATAATAATAGGCCACTTTTAAATTACCGCCTTTTACGGCTACATTTATTTCATAATCGCCAATTCTATTTTCTGTTGTCGCTAAAACTAAGGCACAAGCCGTTGCTCCAGTTCCACATGAAAGTGTTTCATCTTCAACTCCACGCTCATACGTTTCAATCTGAATGGAATCATACGCTACTTGTTTCACCAAATTCACATTAATGCCATCCTTCTTAAATTGATCTGAATAGCGAATTGCTTTTCCATATTCAACAATGTTTTCTTTGGAAAGATCTTCTGAAAATTTCACAAAATGTGGTGATCCAGTTTGCAAGACAAAAGCATCATTCAATTGCTCAACATTTCCAACTGGCAACATATCTAAATAAACCAACCCATTTTTGAATTGCGCTTTATGTTCCCCATCGATTCCTAAAAAACGACAATTATCAATTGCTAAACCAAGTGTACCAGCGAATTTCACTGCACAACGAGCACCATTTCCACAAAAACTTTTGGAGCCATCTGAATTGTAGTAATCCACTTCGAAATCGTAATCATCATGACGATTAATTTTAATCAACCCATCCGCACCAATACCAAAACGACGATCACACAAACGTGAAATTTGTTCAATTGTAAGCAAATCGTATTGTCCAGACAAATTGTCTAGCATTACGAAATCGTTCCCCGTACCTTGATATTTTTCAAAATGGATAATCATTTGGCCAACTATTTCAGCAAAGGTAGGTTTTTCAATTCAAAAAATTCATTCTTGCTTAACATTCTTTAACAGCTCATCAGTAACAAAATAAGGGTTCAACGCGTTATTATTGCACTTAAATTTTAAATCAATTTCAAATGAAAAACAACATTAAACTTTTAGGGTTGGGTCTTTTGGGAGGAATGCTTCCACTTGGTGCGTATTTAATGTTGAGCACTTCCCCTTATCAAAGCTTATCAGATGAAGTGTTAGACGGAAATCGCTTGTATAATGCACGCGCAGTTTCATTCGATGGTCAAAATTTAGCACCTAATTTCATTGACGCATCAGAAACAACCATTAATTCAGTCGTTCACGTTACAACAAAAGTCGTTAAAACAACCTTTCAACGTGATCCTTTTCAAGAGTTCTTTTACGGTCCTGGAGCCGGGGGACGAGAATTTAAACAATTCGGAGCTGGAAGCGGTTCTGGCGTAATTGTATCTTCTGAAGGATATATCGTTACAAACAACCACGTGATAGAAGACGCAAGTGAAATCGAAGTAATATTGAACGATAATTCAAAATATACAGCCAAGTTGGTCGGTGCAGATCCTTCAACTGATATTGCGGTTTTAAAAATCGAAGGATCAGGATTTCAACCAATTGCTTTGGGCAATAGTGATGATTTACACATTGGAGAATGGGTATTAGCTGTTGGTAATCCATTCAATTTAACATCAACTGTAACAGCTGGAATTGTTTCAGCAAAAGCACGCAACATCAATTTATTGGCTGATCGATCTAGAACTGATGTTGTTCCAATCGAATCGTTCATTCAAACAGATGCTGCTGTAAACCCAGGAAATAGCGGTGGCGCATTGGTAAATGTGAAAGGTGAACTCATTGGAATCAATACAGCCATTGCTTCACAAACTGGAAGTTATTCAGGCTATTCATTTGCTATTCCGGTGAACTTGGTTGAAAAAGTGTTGCGTGACTTAATTGATTTCGGGGTTGTTCAGCGCGGATTCTTAGGTGTACAAATTGCGGACATCAATCAAGAAATTAAAGAGAAAAATGATCTTCCGAACACGAAAGGTGTATACATTTCGAAAGTAACTGAAAACGGAAGTGCTGAAAAAGCGGGCGTAAAAGACGGAGAAGTCATTTTAAAAATTGGAACGAAAGAAGTTAACTCAGTAGCTGAATTACAAGAAGAAATTGGAAAAAGACGTCCTGGCGACAAAGTTTCCTTAACAATTCGCACTGCAAAAGGCGTCGAGGAAGTGAAAGAATTGGTTTTGCGCAACCAAGATGGTGATACAAAACTTGTTTCAAAAGAAGAAATTCAGAAAAACTTTGCATTGGGTGCAACTTTTAGTGAATTAAGCAGTAAAGAGAAAAAAGAATTAAATATTACTTACGGCGTTAAGATTTCAACCATAAATTCTGGCAAATTAAAATCAATTGGATTAGCACCTGGAATGATTATTACCAAGGTCAACAATGAGCCAATCGAAACGGTTGAACAACTAACAGGTAAGTTAAATGGAGTTAATAAAGGCGTATTGCTTGAAGTGCTTTCAGAAAGCGGCAAAAAGGAATATTTCGGATTTGGCTTATAAAATCGTTTGGGGCACGGTTTTTGGTTGCGGCGCGGTTGAAAAAATAGTATGATTTTTTTTTGGAAATCAACTCTTTTTCGTCGTACCTTTGCATCCATTTTTCCCACATTACAAATTAAAAAGGAGGAATTTAGTAGAGGATGAGACAGCTAAAAATTACGAAGTCGATTACCAATCGCGAGAGTCAGTCATTAGACAAATACTTGCAAGACATTGGTAAAGAGGAGTTGATAACAGCAGAAGAAGAGGTAGAACTAGCCCGCAAAATTAAACAAGGTGATCAAAGAGCCTTAGAGAAATTGACGAGAGCTAACTTGCGTTTCGTGGTATCGGTTGCAAAACAGTACCAAAACCAAGGACTTACACTTCCTGATTTAATTAATGAAGGTAACTTAGGACTTATCAAAGCTGCTCAAAAATTTGATGAAACAAGAGGTTTTAAATTTATCTCTTACGCAGTTTGGTGGATTCGTCAATCGATTCTTCAAGCTTTGGCAGAACAAGCACGTATTGTTCGTTTGCCATTGAATCAAGTTGGATCATTGAACAAAATCAACAAAGCGTTCTCACGTTTAGAACAAGAATTTGAGCGTCCACCATCAGCTGAAGAGTTAGCGGAAGCGTTAGAAGTTCCAGAAGACAAAATCAAAGAAAGTTTGAATGTTTCTGGTCGTCACGTATCAATGGATGCTCCCCTATCTGCTTCTGAAGATGGAGGAACATTAATGGATGTAATGGCAAATGCAGATTCACCAAAAGCGGATCACGCGTTGATGGCTGAGTCTTTGCAAAAAGAAATCGAACGTTCATTGAGTACATTAACTGACAAAGAGCGTGAAATTATTCGCTTGTTCTTTGGAATTGGTATGAACCACGGATTAACGCTTGAGGAAATTGGAGCTAAGTTCAATTTAACTCGTGAGCGCGTGCGTCAAATCAAGGAAAAGGCAATCAGAAGATTACGACATACGTCAAGAAACAAACTACTCAAAGCATATTTGGGTTAATATTAGAAAAAGGCTTCCTACTCACGTGGGGAGCCTTTTTTGTTTTATACAATTTGAAATTCTTTAATAATTAAATATAAAACAACAATAAAAATGGAATCTTCTGTAGGATACGAAAAAGAGTTAAAATCGCACATTGAAAGAGAACGTGCTGCTGTTAAACTTTCTAGTAAAGTTGGTGAATTGTTATACGATAAAGGAATCGAGTTAGTACTTTTCCGCAATCACTTAACAGACATTACAATCTCTGAGATTTTAAACCTACACGAATATGCTCGTAAGGTTGTAAACAAACCAATTGATGTATTTACTTCATCTGAATTAGCTGAGGAAATCATGAAAATGGAATTAGCTCCTTCAAAATTAGATATTGGTAAATTATCAAGCGAGTGGTTAGCTGAAAAAGACAATTTTGCATCGAAAGCAGAATTCTTAAATATAAAATTAGCTGGATTCGGAGTTACAACAGGTCACAACATTGAACCAAGAGACGTTGTTTTATATGGTTTTGGTCGTATCGGTCGTTTAGCTGCTCGTGAGTTGATTAAACAAGCTGGTAAAGGGCAACAATTACGTTTACGTGCGATTGTTACTCGTGGTTCTACTGATGCGGATATTATCAAACGTGCTTCTTTGTTACGCAATGATTCAGTTCACGGCGCATTCAAAGGTTCTGTAATTGAAGATTTAGAAAACAAATCATTGATCATCAACGGACAAATCGTTCAAATGATTGATGCAAGTAACCCAGAAGATGTAGATTACACAGCTTTCGGAATTAACAATGCTTTGGTTATCGATAACACAGGTGTTTTCACAAATCGTGAAGCTTTATCAAGACATTTAAAAGCAAAAGGTGTTTCTAAAGTTTTATTGACAGCTCCAGGAAAAGAAATTCCAAATGTTGTTTACGGAATTAACCAAGGAACATTAGACGTTGAGAACGAGAACATTTTCTCAGCAGCTTCTTGTACAACAAATGCCATCTCTCCTATTTTGAAAGTTGTAAACGACAAATACGGAGTTGTAAAAGGTCACATTGAAACAGTTCACGCTTACACAAATGACCAAAACTTATTGGATAACATGCACAAAAAACCAAGAAGAGGTCGTGCTGCTGCAGTGAACATGGTAATTACATCTACTGGTGCTGGTTCAGCTGTAACGAAAGTTATTCCAGATTTGAAAGATAAATTGACTGCTAACGCTGTACGTGTCCCAACTCCAAACGGTTCATTGGCAATTTTATCATTGGAATTAAACGGAACAACAACAGTTGAAGAAGTAAATGCACTTGTTCGCGATGCTGCGTTGAATGGAGATTTAGTAAATCAAATTTTCTATTCTTACGATCCTGAATTAGTTTCTAGCGATATCATTGGTAACACATGTTGTTCAGTATTTGATTCACACGCTTCTATCGTTTCAAATGACGGAAAAAATGTTGTGTTGTATGCATGGTACGATAATGAGTTTGGTTATACTAAACAAGTAATTCGTTTGGCTAAACACATCACTAAAGTTCAAAGAGCGATTTATTATTAATCGATTTTATAAAATTAAAAAAGTCCCAACCATTGTGGTTGGGACTTTTTTTTTGCTAAAACCTAAACTATGATTGATTACTCCTTTACGAGTCTTTTTAATACATTGAATTCATCAGATGCAATTTTAATCGTATAAACACCTGTTGCATAATTCGATAAATCGATCATCGTTTCGCTCGATGTAGATTGTTTTTGCTCAATTACTTTTCCAAATGCATCGATTAATTCTATTTGGTAATCTCCTTGAAATTGATCGAATTGAATAGTAACCAATCCATTTGTTGGATTTGGATATACAGATATTGAAGCTTCTAATTCTTCGATTCCTAAACAACCATCAACAGTAAGCGTTAGTGAAGCGCTTCCACTACATCCATTTTGATCTTCAACAGTTAAAACATATGTACTAGATTGATTCGCATTGATCGTTGAAGCTGTTTCGTTTGTATTCCAGGAATATGAATCAAATCCAGCTGGACCATTCAATACCAATGGAAGATGATTTTCACAAACAGTAGTATCATTTCCAATTGAAATAACTGGATTTTCATTTACAACAACAGTAACAGTATCTGAATTAACACATCCATTTGAATTTGTTCCTTGAACAATGTATGAATCTGTTTGATTTAACAACATCGATAAGCCATTTAAAATACCATTATTCCAAGTATAAGATTGAGCTCCTGCCCCACTGAAAACAACACTTTCACCTTTACAAATCTCTGTATGATTCACATTTGCAATAACCGTTGGCAGAGCATTTACTACAACCGTTAAAGTATCAGATGTAGTACAATTGTTCGCATCCGTTCCGATTACTACATAATCTGCAGTTTGATTTGGTGCAAAAGCAACATTATCAACAACACTATTATTCCAGCTATATGAAGTTGCACCTTGACCATTCAATAAAACTGACACTCCAATACAAATTGACATATCAGAACCAAGAGCTTGAACGTTTGGTAAAGGATTCACCATTAAATCAAATGCTTCTGTTGTATCCGAGCATGCATACAATGTATTTGAAACAAACAATTCATATTCACCAGCCAATGTCGCTTCGATTGAATTTGCTGTTTCTCCAAGTGGTTGATTATTCAACAACCATTGAATTGAGTTAGCACCTGAACCTACGATTGAAATTGTTGAAGTATCTCCCGCACAGATGGTATTTTGACCTGAAATTGTTGCTGCATTCGCCAATTCTAAACAAGAATTCAATTGGTAAATCGACAAAGTACTACTCACTTCATTAGCAAGTATAACCAGTGAATTTCCATTTGGTGAGGCCTCAGCAGAAATATAAATCATTCCTTCCGCACCTAAATCTGGACCTGAAGTTGATGTAGAACGATTGTTGTAATAACCAACGTATACAGGTTGAGCAGGATTATTAATATTAAAAATCATCGCTCCACCAACTCGTTCTAACGAAACAAACAGAAAATGTTCTCCATTTATTTCAGCAGTAGTAATACCTTCTGGTTCTGGACCTTTATCATCACTTCTATTTTTTAGAGAAGGAGTTCCCGTTGAATTTGAAGCGTTAAAAATTGCTGCAAATGTTGGATGGTTAGCGATAACTTGTTCAATCAAATCTTTTGAATCAAAAACCAATGCCCCAGTAGCGGCATTCCAAATACTAAATGAACGACCACCCATAACGTGAATTTCGTCTAAATCTCCATCGTTATCTGTGTCACCAGAATATTTCAAACCATTTAAACGTCCAGCAAAACGATTGTTTTTCAAAATTAATTGATCTGTGAAAACCGTTGGGTCAAGTGTTAACGAAGAAATTCTGTTCGCATCCACAACTGAACCAAATTCTCTTGAATCTCCTTCATTTGCAGAAAAAACATAGCCTTGTCCATTAATTGTAGCATACGAAATTGCATCTGGCATATAAGCTCCTTTCACTGGTAAAGATGTAATCAAAATTTGACCAGTTTGATCAGACGCATCCATTGCATTGCCATTCGAATAATCACTATAACCCAAAGCATACAAGGTGTCAATTTGTAAGGCCGCTAAATCAATAACCAACATTGCATTGTTTTCTTGTAAACTAACGTAAGCTTTTGAATTATCATCCGAAATCGCGATATACTCTGGTTCAAAATCTTGTGCAACTGACGCACTCGTTGTGAAAACACGAATTCCTTGTGCTCTCAATGCAACTTCTTGCCCATTGTATTGTGTCAACGAAATTGTTGTAACATTTGCATTAGTCAAGGCTGCATAACCTGGTGTTAAATCAACGATAGTAACTGAACCTTCAGGATCTGCTGAATAAGTTGAGTTCGGTTCGCCTTCGTTCGCTGTAAGTACTTTCGTGAAGTCTTTGTTAAATGTAATCATGTCAGGCATTGCTCCGGCTTCAACTTGACTAATAAACAAACCATCTTCATCAAGAAACACAATTGAACCATTTAATTGGGCACTTGCATTTTCAATGGCCAATGCAACAACACCGTTATGAACTGCAACAGAATTAACATTTCCGTAAGGTGTAACACTAACGCTATTTAATAAAACTGGAGTTGAAGGATTAGAGAAATCAACAATGTCTAATTTCGCACCAATACTATTAGCAATATATAAACGATAATTTGATGAATCATAGGCTACAATTTCAGCCGAATTTGTTCCAACTGCACCATTTGAAAATGACGATAAAAGTGTCATATTCATTTCGTTTGTTGCAACTGGCGCTTGATAATCATTGTCTTTTACATAAATAATTTGAAAATAATTCGAAGAAGAAACTAATGCATTTTTATTTGGTTTAATCTTAAGTATAATAGATTCCGCTTTTTCAGCGTTGCTATCATCAAGAATTGAGATTGGGAAATTTACGAGTCCATTGAAGTTCGCTGGAATTGTTAATGTATCTGTTGTTGCCCAGTTAAAGTCACTTCCAAATGAACCACTTGAATAATTGACCAATTCGAAAACAACTTTGGCAGAAGAATTATTTGCATTTGAAAAAGTAACCGGAACATTCACTGTGCCAGCAGATTCAGTCACAATTTGATAATTAGTTGCTGTTGCAATTGAAGCGGTACCTTCTGCTTCGCGAAGAGAAACCAAATCAAAACGACAAGTTCCACCGCCAGAATATGTGCTTGTTGAACGAGCGGCAAGGTATTGCCCACTAATTGGATCAAAGTTGGAAACAACACGAAATGCAGCCAAACTATTGTTATTTAGTGCAGAAATTCCAGAGAAATCAAAACTTCTGTAATACCATGTATCACCTGTTCCAGTTGGAGCTGGAGTAAATGTATAAGTCGTAGCATCTGTCCAAACAACAATTCCACCTGTACTCAATCCAGTATTATCTAAAGTATATTGTAACACCCAAGTATTTGCTGCTGTATTACTCAAACGTTGATAAAATTCCAAAACAGCTCTATTGAATCCGGTTGTTGGAATATCAAATTGAACACCAGCAGTTTTAGGAGCAGTTCCTTGAGATGGATAAGTAGTTGTATTTAATCCTGAATTATCCGTTGAGTTTAAATCAAGCGGATTTCCAGCTGCAAAAGTTGAAGAAGTTCCTCCAATTGTTAGAACCGAACCGTTTCCAATGTCTGGAATTAAACTTCCTGTTGAAGTAGTTGCATCATTAACACTAGAATTGAAATTCCAATTAGCGATAATTGACTGCGAAAATGAACCAAGAGAAACAGTAATAAAACCAAATAATAATAATCGTTTTTTCATTGAGTTTTTTTTTTACAAAACTCCCTCTATCTCAGCGCAAACGTATTTCCTGTTTATTAAAAAAGAATCAACTTTTTAAATGGCTTTTGTTATGAAATTAAT
>CAJAVU010000082.1 GCA_903945495.1 uncultured Flavobacteriales bacterium
CTCGTTTAATCCATAAATACTAACCATTGCATACGCTTGTTTCGTAACCTTTTCTAAGTCACTTAACGCACCTGTACTAATTTTCCCAAAGATCAATTGCTCTGCAGCACGTCCACCTAGAGCAGAACACATTTCATCTAAAATCTGCTCCGTTGTTGTAATGCTACGTTCTTCTGGTAAATACCAAGCAGCACCTAAAGATTGACCACGAGGAACAATCGTTACTTTCACCAAAGGATGCGCATATTCTAACAACCAAGAAATGGTTGCGTGACCTGCTTCATGGAAAGCAATTGCTTTTTTCTCTTCTTTGGTAATGATTTTATTTGTTTTCTCGATTCCACCAACAATACGATCAACTGCATCTAAGAAATCTTGTTTCTGCACAAATTTCTTGTCCTTACGCGCAGCAATCAAAGCTGCCTCGTTACAAAGGTTTGCAATATCGGCACCAGAGAAACCAGGCGTTTGTTTTGCAAGGAAATCGATATCAATTCCAGGCTCCAATTTGATTGGTTTTAAATGAACAGCAAAGATTTCTTTACGCTCATTAATATCCGGCATGTCAACATAAATTTGACGGTCAAAACGTCCAGCACGCATCAAGGCACTATCAAGAACGTCTGCACGGTTTGTTGCTGCCAAAATGATCACTCCTGAATTCGTTCCAAAACCATCCATCTCAGTCAACAACTGGTTCAAGGTGTTTTCGCGCTCATCATTTGATCCGAAACTATTGTTTTTTCCACGAGCACGCCCAATCGCGTCAATCTCATCAATAAAGATGATCGATGGTGCTTTTTCTTTCGCTTGTTTGAATAGATCGCGAACACGTGACGCTCCAACTCCTACGAACATTTCAACGAAATCAGATCCCGATAGCGAGAAGAAAGGAACTTTCGCCTCACCAGCAACCGCTTTTGCTAACAATGTTTTCCCTGTCCCCGGAGGTCCTACAAGTAATGCTCCTTTTGGAATTTTCGCACCTAATTCTGTATATTTTTTTGGGTTTTTCAAGAACTCAACAATCTCAACGATTTCTTCTTTAGCACCTTGTAACCCAGCAACATCTTTAAATGTAACGTTTGTCGATTTTCCTTTGTCGTAAACTTGCGCTTTCGATTTTCCGATATTGAAAATTTGACCGCCGCCACCGCCGCCACCGCCACCTGACATACGTCTCATGACAAACATCCAGATTCCGATGAACAATAAAATTGGTAATAAGAAGCTTAAAATGTTCATTAAGTAATTGACTTCTTCAACATCAACAAGTTGAACAGTAGGCAATTCTTTTTGATTTTTTTGCTTTTTGATGAAGTTCTCCGCTTCGATTTTTTTGTTTAATTCACTTAAATCAGCATCGAAATTCCCAGCATCTACTACGTTGTGAATAAATATCGGTTGCGATGATTTAATTGGGCTCTTAGAGCTTAAGTATTTTTTTAAACCTTGATATTGGTCTTCCTTAGAGTTTTTAATGTATTTCAATCCCTGATTACTAACTTTAAAATCAACTCTCACTTTGTTGACTAATTGCGCCTCAGTTACGTATCCTTTTTCTGCTAAATCGAAAAAAGTAGATTCGTATTTCACGGGGATTTCTCCTGCTGAACTCATGAAAAGGGAATAACCAATTAAGGTAATCCCAATAAAAGCATAAATCCAATAAATTGAAAAAGGACTTTTCTTTTTGTTATCTCCTTCTGCCATAATTTGTTAATTCAAGTTTGGTATGTCTGTACGTTTTGCATCAGCCCATAAATCTTCAAGATCATAGAATGGGCGCGCGTCTTTGTAAAATATATGGGCAACTACATTGATGTAATCGAGTAATACCCATTCGCTGTTTGTTTTTCCTTCAATATGCCAAGGCTTCTCAGATAATTCTTTACGCGTATGACGAGTTACACTTGCACTGATACCATCAACTTGAGTAGATGATTCTCCACTACAAATCACGAAAAAATCACAAACTGAATTTGAAATTTCGCGTAAATCAAGCACAACAATGTCCTTCGCTTTATTTTCTTGCATTCCCTCAACGATAGCATCACACAACACTTGGGAATTCACATCTTTCTTAATTTTTAACATTCAATTATTTTAAGCCTTACAAATCTAACTTTAAATTTTAATTTTAACCACTCAATTAACGTCACACTTTGATACATAAACGTCATGATTGGTAAAAAAATCATCCATTTGGATACGGTCGATTCAACCAACAATTATACTGCCAATCTACAAAAAGAAGGTAAAATTCAGCATGGTACGGTAATTTTGGCAGGTGAACAATCTGCCGGAAGAGGGCAAAGAGGCGCTTCTTGGACGTCTAGTGCAGGGGAAAACTTGCTTTTGTCTATCTATTTAGCCCCCGACAATCTGTCAGTAGTTGATCAGCCTGCTTTGACACACTTTATTTCACTTAGCTTGATTGATTTTTTAAGAAAAATTGGCATTTCTGGCAAAATTAAGTGGCCGAATGATATCTACGTGAACGATCAAAAAATTGCTGGAATTTTAATCGAAAATTCAATCCGATCATCGCGCATTTCCGAAACTATAATTGGTGTTGGATTGAATGTGAATCAAACAGTTTTTGATGGTGTGAATGCAACAAGTATAAAAATACAAAGTGATCAGCATTTTCAGTTAAATGATGTGCTTTTTTCATGGATCCAAGAAATGAATATTTTGTGGGCTGAATTGAGCAAAGGAAATCTTGAAACACTTAAATCACGCTATAAACAGGAACTCTATTTGCTACATGAACCTGCGATTTATAGCGACCTAAGTGGTGAATTTGAAGGAATTATTCGTGATGTTGATGACCAGGGATATTTAATCCTTGAAAAAGATACTGAACAAAAAAAATATGATTTAAAGGAAATTAAGCTTGTTGGTCGAAATAAACTTTAAGCTTATCTGACATGTAATTAAACAAGTTTGTTAATGGTTTTTCTACCATCATTTTAAGGAACATATTCACTTCACCATCAAATGCGATGTAACCTTCTGTATTGTCGCCTTGAGGCTCTAAATGAAGCGTTAGTTTAAATGGAAATGGAGATTTTTCTCCAGAGCGCATGAAAATTTTGTGATTTTCTTCGAATCCATCTTGAATCAATGAAATCGTAACACCGCCTTGCACTTTAAAAGAACACGATTCAGCAGTTGCTTTCCACTCCGAAATTTGATCTTGAGGAAGAATATGGATTAAGTTTTGAGAATCTTTTAAAAAGATAGCCACTTGCTCCTGACTTGCAGCAACATTTACTTTTGTACTATCGATTTTCATTCCCATCTTATTTTTTCCACGTTTCTGGTTGATCTTTCCATTCTCTTAAAGAACCAAGATCATTTTCAGTGATATATTCTTTTTTCAACGCCTCTTCAACCAAGTAATCATAATTGGTTAACGTAACATAAGGACAATTCGCATTTTTGAAATTCTCATCAGCAACTTTGAAACCGTACGTGAAAATTGCAATTAACCCTTTCACATCCAATCCAGCCTCTTTCAATGCTTCAATAGCTTTAATAGAGCTTCCGCCCGTTGAAATCAAATCTTCAATCACAACAACTTTTTGTCCTTTTTCAAAGTATCCCTCAATTTGATTACCCATTCCGTGGCCTTTTGCAGAACTGCGAATGTAAATAAATGGTAATCCAAGTTCTTGAGCAACTAAAGCACCTTGAGCAATTCCTCCTGTTGCAACCCCAGCAATAACATCTGGTTTCCCAAAATATTCAATTACCGCTTCAGAATATCCTTGACGAATAAATGTGCGAATATTAGGAAATGAAAGTGTTATTCTATTGTCACAGTAAATCGGGGAATTCCAACCAGACGCCCATGTAAATGGATTGTTTGGCTGAAGTTTTACAGCTTTAATTTGTAACAAAAATTCTGCTACTTTTAGGGCTTTATCGTTATTCAAAATCATGGCCGCAAATGTACAAAGTTTTTATAGAAAATAGACCGATAATTTTTGCACAAAATGATGCTTTATTAACAAATACCTATTGTATAGCATCAGAATTATTGGAAAAGGGAGAAGAAGATTTAGCCCTTATTGTGAAAAGTGTACCAAAGAAAAAAAACATTGTAGTTCTTTCTGACCAGATAGAAGAAGAATTCGCGCGTATTTTCAAAGAGTATGATTTTATTGAAGCCGCAGGTGGAATTGTGAAACGAAAAAAGAAATATCTTTTCATCAAACGCAACGGTTTTTGGGATATTCCGAAAGGAAAATTGGAAAAAAAGGAATCTATCGAAGAAGGAGCGATTAGAGAAATCGAGGAAGAATGTGGTATTGCAGAGCCAATCATTGAAAATCGAATTGGAATTACGTACCATACCTATCGGTACGAAGGTAAACCAACGATTAAAAAAACATATTGGTTTGCTTTGACCTACGAAGGTCCAAAACAATTAAAAGGTCAACTAGAAGAAGGAATTACGAAAGTTGAGTGGTTGAAATCGGACGAGTTGAAAAAGGTTATGAAAAATACCTTTCCATCGATTTTAGAAGTTATTCAACTGTATTTTGAGCAGAATAGACGTTCAAAATGACTTTTGGCTAAATTTTTGCAAACGATAATTTCGAAATTTTTTGTTAAATGTAAATTCATCAGAAAGATTTATTGTAATCTTGTTAAAAAAAGTAAACTATGAAAGTTATATTGTTCGCGCTAGCCTTAGTACTTGGAGCACAAGTAAATGCTCAAGAAGTTAAGAAAGAAACAGAGAAAAAAGAGCAGGTTAAAAAAGAAAAAGCTCCGAAAAAGAAAAAAGGAATCACATTCACAACTTTAGAAATTGTTAGAAATGAAATTCCATACGGATCTGAAGAGTTATTCGTTTTTGAGTTTAAAAATGAATCGAAAACACCAGCAATTATTCAAGGGGTTCAAACAAGTTGTGGTTGTACAACGGCTAAAAAACCTGAAGAGCCAATTAAACCAGGAAAAAAATCTGAGATTTCAGTTAAATATGATACGAAACGTGTAGGTCAATTTACAAAAACAATTACCATCACATCAAATATTTCAGAGCCAATTATTTTGACGATTAAAGGGACTGTTTTGCCTCAAGAAGGTGCTGCACCAACAAATAATAATAATTCTCAGCATTAATCAGTTGAATTAAAACGCATTTATTTCCAACGTTAATTGGAGATAGACGAAAAAAGCCGGTGAAATTCATCGGCTTTTTTATGTCAGTACATTTTTTAAATCAGGTAGGACAGAACAAAAAAAAGGTTGGAGAACTATCCAACCTTTTCAATTATCGCTATTAAATAGATTTAACCTCTATTCGCAATTCTAATTTCGTGTAACGTTGAGAAGAAAATCACTCCGTAACCACAAGCTAACATCAAGTGGAAAGGCAACATTCCTAAATCTCCATAAACCGCTCTTATAACGGCTGTATATCCAAAGACAACCATCAAAATACCTTCAGCAATATTGATGATAGACAAGCTTTTCTTATCGTATTTGTTTCCTTTAAATTCACTTTTCTTAGAAACGTTGAATTTTGGCGTACGCACGAATGAACTTTTAATTCCTAAGTAACCTTCAATTACTGCAACTGTATTACTCAATGAAAGACCCATTGATACAACTAAGAATTGGAAGAAACGACCTACAAAACGGAAAAATGAACCTAATGTGTTGCTTGATTTATCTCTAAATGAATGCCAGTAATAGAACATTAAGAAAACAGTACTTACGATGAAAATACCCATGTACTGTAAAATGTAATTCAAATCAGAGAAACTGTCTTTGATATGAAGAACAACCAAACTCAATAAAGAAATCGTTAAAATGAAAACGAATACTGTAGAATTGAAAAGATGAGAAAGACCATGAATACGATCCGACATTTTTACACCTTTAGCAGTTAAAAGTGTCTTCCACATTTTCACGAAACATTCTGCTCCACCTTTCATCCAACGGTGTTGTTGACTTTTCAAGGCTGACATTGTAATTGGTAACTCAGCAGGTGCAATTACATCTTCTAAGTATTTAAATTTCCATCCTTTAATTTGAGCACGGTAACTTAAATCTAAATCTTCAGTTAATGTATCGTGTTCCCAACCACCAGCGTCTTCAATACATTTTTTTCTCCAAACACCACCAGTACCGTTGAAATTGATGAAGTGTCCGGCTGAATTTCTTCCACCTTGCTCAATGGCAAAGTGACCGTTTAATCCAAATGCTTGAAGTTCTGTTAAAATCGAGTAATTTTTGTTGATGTGACCCCAACGTGTTTGCACAACTCCAATGTTATCATCTTGGAAAGAAGGCATTGTTTTTTGCAACCAATCAGCATCAGGAATGAAATCGGCATCGAAAATCGCGATAAATTCTCCTTCAACGCGATCCATAGCTGCATCCAATGCTCCAGCTTTGTATCCAGTACGGTCAACACGGTGAATGTGTTGAATATTTACTCCTCTTGCAGCTACTTCAGCAACTTTTTTCGCAATCAAATCTTTTGTCTCGTCTGTTGAGTCATCCAATACTTGAATTTGTAATTTATCTGCTGGATAATCTAATTGAGAAATTGTTTCAATAATACGATCAGAAACATACATCTCGTTGAACATCGGTAATTGAATTGTCACCTTTGGAGTTGTAGCTGGATCGTAAACAGGTTTTGTCGGAAGGATTTGTTTTTTTGTTGTGCTTCCAAATGCATTATTCTCTTCATTGCCCTTAGCGAAAATTAAATATAAGCTGTAGAAAGGGACAAGTATTAACAGTATTAAATTTAATGAAGATTTATTTAAATCGTGCAATCTTTTCGATGATTGAGCAAGAAAATAATAATATATGATCAAATTACTTAAACCAAATAATACAAATTTAACAGACATTAAATTGTTAAAATCTAATTTATTGAAGATCATAAAAACGACATACAAAATTGCTTGGAAAATTATTATTTTAAAAATGGAAATAATATAATCTCTCCGATCCATTCTGCCATTAAATGAAAAAGGATTATAAAGATATTTGCCTTTTTTAGATCTGGCATAATTGATCGCCAATGATAATTGCAATACACTATAGAAGAATACCAACAATAAACACAAACCATAAATAGTCAAAACAACTTTCGCAACGACGTGTGACCAGAAATGCTCTTGAACATATGGTTTACCATTCTTTAATGTTGTTGTACGATCTCCCCAATTGAATAACCAAGATACTTTCAATGACGTTGGAATTGGTTGACCAAATGTAAAGTTGTTCAAATGGTCTGTTGTCAATTCAACATTTTGTTTGATATCCATGTAATCTTTGTCCGTTACATGAAGCGTATATTTTCCTAGTGGAACATTCTTGAAAGCGAAAACACCTTCATCGTTTGTTTCGGCTTTGAACGTTTTTTTGTTATCATTACTACGTAACTCTAATTCAACCTCATCCGCAACATCTCGTGTGCGTTGATCTATCATTGTTCCAGTAACTAATTTTGAAACTTGCGCTTGTGAACTAACCGCAATAAAAAGGGCAAAAATTACAAAATGTATCTTTGTCATAAGGTTGATAAAATAATAGTAAATACCAAAGGCGACAAAGTTAGCTAAAAACACTATTGTACGATGCAAATTGAAGATTATTTGTTGTAATTTTTTTGCAAGTAGGTATTGACCGAACTTTGTGATTCAAAATCACATGAACTTCATAGAATTTCCCGACAGAATGTGCTTGAAAAAGAAAATCCGTGTTTCAAAACGGAATGACCAAGTTGAAACACGGATTTTTAAATCACTTATGAATTGAAGTTATTTCCAAACTCCCATTTTGTTGAATTTTTCAATTCTATCATCTATGCGTTTTTCTGGAGCAACTGTTTCTAATTCACTGATGTACGATTTAATCGCATTTTTAACGATACTAAACATTTCATCATGATTTCTATGTGCTCCATTCAATGGTTCCTTGATTACATCATCAACCAATCCGTTGTTCTTCATGTCTGTAGAAGTCAACTTTAGTGCATCTGCTGCTTTTTCTTTGTAATCCCATGATCTCCAAAGAATCGAAGAACAAGATTCTGGTGAAATTACAGAATACCAAGTGTTTTCCAACATTACAACTTTATCTCCAACCCCAATTCCTAAAGCACCACCAGAAGCTCCTTCACCAATGATGATACAAATTACAGGAACTTTAAGACGCATCATTTCATAAATGTTACGCGCAATTGCTTCTCCTTGTCCACGCTCTTCCGCTTCTAATCCTGGAAATGCTCCTGGAGTATCGATAAAAGTTACGATTGGTTTATTGAATTTCTCTGCCAATTTCATCAAACGCAATGCTTTTCTGTATCCTTCTGGATTTGGCATTCCGAAATTACGGTATTGACGCATTTTCGTGTTAATTCCTTTTTGTTGCCCGATAAACATGACCGTTTGACCATCTAACAGCCCAAAACCACCAATCATAGCTTTGTCATCCTTTACTGAACGATCACCATGCAATTCTTGAAATTGATTGTTGGTAATTGCATTGATATATGCTAAGGAATAAGGACGATCTGGGTGACGTGATAATTGAACACGTTGCCATGGAGTTAATCCAGAAAATATTTCTTTTGTCTTATCAACCAATACTTTTTCAAGTTCATTGATTTTGTCAGACATATCAACTTCCGTACTCGCACCAATTTCTTTGGTTTGCTCGATTTGTTCTTCCAACGCTTTAATCGGCTCTTCGAAATCTAAGTAAACTGCCATAATTCATTATTTTGAGGGGCGAAAGTTACAAAAATAGTTTAGTTCTTCTACTTTTGTTGTATGATATTATTTCCACCAGCGAAGATTAATTTGGGTTTGAATGTTCCGTTTAAGCGGGAAGACGGTTATCACGAAATAGAAACGTGCATGTATCCAATTCCCTTTTTGGACATTCTTGAACTATTACCAGCTGAATCTTTTTCTTTTCAGCAAACGGGTTTGGTTATTCCAGGAAACAATTCTGACAACTTGTGTGTGAAGGCATACAACCTTATGAAGGAACGGTTTTCTATTCCTCCGGTTTATATTCACTTGCGAAAAGAAATTCCCATGGGTGCGGGAATGGGCGGTGGCTCTGCAGATACAGCCTATGTATTGAAAGGTTTGAATGAATTGTTTCAATTAGCTATTTCTGAGGAAGAATTAGAACAGCTGGCGGGAACACTTGGAAGTGATTGTCCATTTTTTATCAAAGCAGAACCACAAATTGCAAAAGGAAGAGGTGAGATTTTATCCTCTTGTGCGCTTACCTTGAATGGATTTTATTTGAAAATTGTTAATCCAGGAATTCATATTGGAACAAGAGAGGCGTATGCTGGAATTCAATTCGGTGAGTTGTCAAAATCTATTAAAGAAATTGTGGAAGGCCCAATAAATGATTGGAAAGACTTACTGAAAAACGATTTTGAAACGCACATTTTCGAAATACATCCATCCTTGTCAACGCTCAAAAATCAACTCTACGCTGAAGGAGCCGTTTACGCCGCAATGTCAGGAAGTGGTTCAACGATGTTTGGGATTTTCAAAAATGAACCGCGTTTGACTTTTGAATCAACAGATGGCTTTGTCGAAAAGATTGTCCGTTTAAATTAAAAACTATTGTTTTACAATGCGTTTTGTTGCGACGATTCCGTTTTGAGTAACAAATTCGAGCAAGTAAATCCCGTTCGTAAACTCTTCTAAGTTTAAATTGATAGTTGACTCAAAACTGAGTGCGCCAATTAATTCTTTTCCAAATAAATCATAAACAGTCACATACATCTGTTCTGAAGAAAATTCTTTGATGGTAAAAAATCCAGTTGTAGGATTTGGAAAAACATCTATTTGGGTATCAATGGACAATTTATCCAAACTTGCCGTGCTATTCGGATCAGTTTCTAAATGAGAAATACCTCCTAAATCTTGTCCCACAAACAAATCTAAATAAGCATCATTATCGATGTTGTTCACCCAAAAAGAGCTGTAAGCACCAACATTCATATTCAGATAATTCGATGAAACAAGATTGAATTGATCACCTGAAGTTAAGTGGTTATCGATATCAGAATAATAGAACAATTTTCCATCAACTCCGCCAAGAAAAAGGTAGGTAGTATCATTGTAATTGAAGAAATGGGGTACTGGAAAACCATCTGGAGAAGTTGTTGCAATGTCAATGTTTCCAAGTGTATCATTTACAAGTGTAAAGCTTGGGTTTGTGGATGTTCCACTATTTTCGTAGTATGCAATTTCACCAGTTTTCTTTCCTAATATCAAATCTAACTTTCCGTCTTTGTTTAAATCAAATAATTGTGGACTTACATATTGGCCTCCAGAAATTGGAGTGCCTGTGTTGTCTTGATAGTTGACGATTGGCGTATCGAATGAAATTGCAGAAGCAACACTGATATTTTCGTAGTACGAAATACTACCATTCTCTAAGCCTAACATCATGTCTTTGTCACCATCATTGTCCAAATCACCAAAAGTTGGAAGCATTCTTAAGCCTAATCCAGAGGAACTTAAGTTCATGAAATCATCATCAACCAATGTGAAAAATGGATTCGTTGCCGTGCCCGTATTTTTATAATAAGCGATACTTCCTTCTTTGTTCAAGGGTGCTTTAAAACGGAAGAAATTGCTTACTAGCATATCTTCTAATCCGTCTTGGTTCAAATCAACAAAGACGGGAACAGAACCCGTTCCATGTTCAACCATTTCATTTTGTAAAAAAGCATCTGTTTGATAAACGAACGTTGGATTAGCCGTGGAGCCCATGTTTTTATAAAACCAAACACTTGTTTCATTTTCTGAAACATTTTTAGCATTTGCACTTACAATCAAGTCCTTTTTTCCATCAAAATCGGTATCGACGAAAAAAGCAGCAGGAAACATAGTCATGTTGACAGGCTGAGAATTGTTTGGAAATGAATTATCAACACTGATTATCATTGAATTTGTGTTAGGAGCAGTCCCACCATTCAACAATAAATTCAAATTATTAAAAGACACATCTCCCAGCACCAAATCCATCACACCAGAATTATCATAATCCAACGCAAGTACTGTTGATCCTGAATGTTTTGGTTCAACAGTTGTAGGTTTCTTTTCACTTGTATTTGGTCCTTCAGGTAATTCTGCACCAGGTATATTTCCTGTTAAGCAAGGCGAATTTGGATCATTTAAATAAAGTGAACTCGTATTTAAATCTTCTCTGAAACCTCCCCAACATTCATTCATCAATTTGAATTCTAGTGAATCTGGTATTCCATACAGTTCCATACTTTGATTTTGGTGATATTGCATATGTTCACCACCAATGTGAAACGTTAAAACATCAATGTCTCCATCAAAATCTACATCGACAATTGCAGGGATATCAGCCGAACTCACATACAAGTTTAAATTCATCCCCCAATTATCGGAATACAATAAATCTTTGGCCACTTCCCATTGCAAACCTGTTGACAAACTACCTGTGTTTTTATAAACTTTGATTCCACCAACCCCGTATGCAAATAGATCTTTTTTTCCATCATTGTTATAATCAACCATGGTTGCACGATAGCGAATATCTGACGGGAAGGAATTGTCCGTTTTAGTTTCGAGGACATAACGATTTTCTGAATTGACAATCTCGTTCGAAAAAACGCGAATATTATTACTGCTTCGGTCAAACACAAAAAGGTCTAAATCACCATCGAAGTCATAATCGAAATCAGAAAATTGTGCATAATTTAATCCTCCTGCCCAAGGAAGTTTAAGTGTATCCATTCCAACTTTAACTGAAATTTCGTTGGAGTATTCAAAATTAAATTGTGCTTCTAATTGACTGGAAAATAGAAAGGTGACACAAATACATAAAATCTTTTCCATGGCTGTTTAACGTCTATACGTTTCAAATTTTCAATTTAGAAATCCAAGAACCTTTTGATTGTCGTGCTCATCAAAGGCAACTTTATACCTGCAAATTAGTCAATTTCGTATACAAATAGAAAAAAATGAAAAATTTATCACTCGCAATCTTTTTATTAATTGGAACAATTGGTTTATCTCAAGACAGTGTTTCTGTTCTGTTTATTGGTAATTCATATACGTATGTAAATGATTTACCATCGGTGTTTTCTCAATTGACAATTTCTTTAGGCGATGAAGCAACAGTTGATTCAAAATCGAATGGAGGATTTACGTTTCAGAATCAATTGAATGACGCTGCAACTCATACAAAAATACATGCGAAACCTTGGGATTTTGTTGTTTTGCAAGGACAAAGTCAAGAACCATCATTTCCAACGTCTCAAGTCAATACTTCTACATTGCCACCGGCAGTATCATTAGCGGATAGCGTATATTCCAACAATTATTGTTCACAGGCCATGTATTTTATGACGTGGGGAAGACAAAATGGTGATTCACAATGGGATTCAATTAACTCTTTTGCAAAAATGAATGGACGTTTGCGAGATGCATATGTTCGAATTAGTGATTCAGCTCAAGCGTGTTTAGCGCCAGTTGGTATTGCATGGAAATATGTCCGTGATAATTATCCGACCATCAATCTATATCAAGCAGATGGGTCTCATCCGAGTCTTGAAGGAACCTATTTGGCGGCTTGTACTTTCTACGCGTCAGTTTTTAGAAAACCAAGTTTAGGTGCAACGTATCTTGCTGGATTGGATGCTACAACAGCTTCTTATTTACAAACAGCTGCAGATTTAGCGGTTTTAGATAGTCTTGAAACGTGGCATTTGCGTCCAAAAGACGAAATTGCGATTGCCGATTTCCACTACGTTCAAAATGGTTCTTCAGTAGACTTTTTTAATGACAGTTGGAGAGCTACCGATTTCACATGGAATTTTGGTGATATGACTACAGCAACTTTTGAGGACGGAAATCATGTTTTCGCAACTACGGGTGTATTTCCAGTTCAGTTAATTGCATCGAATGCGTGTGGAAGTGATACTATTGTTATCAATGTTGTGATGAATTCTATTGGAATTGATCATGTTCAGCTAGAAGCTTTCCGCCTAATTAGAATCTCTGAATACACAAGTGAACTTATGTTCGAAGGTGATTTATCAGCCATTCAACTGTATGCGCTGGATGGAAAGAAAGTACAAATTTCTCCAAATGTCGTTTCAGACAAATCTGTTAAAATCGATTTGACGAATGAAAAAGCGGGAGTTTATTTCTTGCACTTCACACTAAATGGAACACCAAATTCGATTCGATTAGTCAGATAACCATTGAATTAATGCGGTTTGAAGGATAAATCTTCAAAAAATTAAAGAAAGATTAAATTTTCTAAGCTTTGTGAAAAACGGTTGCTGATGCTTGCGCAGTTGGCATAATTGTTAAATCGTTAATTGTCACATGACTCGGGCGTGTTGCAACAAAATAAATTGTTTCTGCAATGTCTTGAGCTACAAGTGGCGAAAAACCATCATAAACGCTTTTAGCTACAGAGTCATCGCCTTTGAAACGGACAATTGAAAATTCTGTTTCAGCGGCCCCTGGTGCTATGTTTGTTACTTTGATTCCGTCATTTACTAAGTCGATGCGCATCGCTTTTGATAAGGCATCCACGGCATGTTTTGAAGCGCAATAAACATTTCCACCAGCATACACTTCTTTACCTGCAATACTTCCTAAGTTGAAAATATGTCCTGATCCATTTGTTTTTAAAAATGGAATTATAGCTCTTGAAACATATAATAGTCCTTTGATATTCGTATCAATCATTCGGTCCCAATCGTCGATTAATCCTTCGTCAATTGGACCTCTTCCAACAGCAAGACCGGCATTGTTTATCAAGATTTGAATGGACGATTTTATTTTTTCGGGCAGCGACTCTGCGGCTTTAAACACATCTTCCTCAACGCGTACGTCAAAGCATAAGGAAATACAATCAATTGAATATGCTGACTTCAGATCTTCCGCTAGTTTTTTTAAACGGTCATTTCGTCTTCCGGTAATGACAAGATTCCAACCATTTTTACCAAATTCTTTTGCACAGGCCTCTCCAAATCCTGAAGTTGCGCCAGTTATGAAGACGTACTTTTCCATAGTTTAAATTTTGATGATTGAAGTAGAATGAAACCTACAATGAATAATGCTAATTGAGCTGGGAATCGATATCGTGCTATTGCTCCAAGTACTGGCGTCGTCCAACCGATTAACAGAAATAACAAACAAGCAAAAGTAAGTAAGCCAAAAACGATTAATTTTTCGTTTTCATTTAATTTCCGTCGGTTCCAAATTGCGTAAATTAAAAAGCCAAATAATAGTATACTTTCTAAAAATGAAATAATTTTTAATTTACTACCTGGATCTGTTGGCCAAGGTCGAATAGCACTATTTGTCAAAGCTTCCGGTATATTTTTAATTAGTTGGATTGAGGAATTATTAATTGGAGTTGTCTCTATATAACTCATACAGCCTTGTTGAAAATAGTACATTTTCCACGCCTTCTTATTCGGGTTTAAATGCACTACAACTGGTTTTTGAGTGCTACCGAAGTGAACTTTATAGGCGGTAATGTTTTTTGTAAGATAAATATCTCGGTTAACGACTTTTAAACTTTCGTATTGATGTGGTTGGAAATAATAAAAACATGAATCGGCATATGCATGCAAACCACCTTTACCAACGTTTACAAAATCAAATTGTTTGCGTGTTAAATAGTTGATAACCGTTTCTCTTGGTTTATCTAAAAGAAAACTTAATAAGAACGTGAAAAAGATGATAAATAGACTGGCAAGGATAAACTTTTGCTTAAAAAGAAATTTATAAATTGCCGCGAAGACCAAAGTAATTATTAGAATCAATAAGACATAGGGTTTAAAACCAATCAACAAAAAAATTGAAACACTGAAATAGGTAGTTTTCCTCCAAACTATTTCTTCATAAAGAATTGCTCTTAAGAATAGACTGATCCCAAAAAATAACAAGGGTTCTTTTAAAATGGAAGATGTCCAAAAAATGGTACTTGGAATGAGTAGTAATGCCCAGAAAAAAATCACGTTGTTTAAGTCAACATACTTTTTAAAGGATAAGTATAAATTTTTGACGGCAAGCAAAGATAGAAAGCACATTATACTTAAATTTATCATTATCTGTCCACCCGAAAAGAAATGAATCAAACTATGAACTCGAATTACGTTTTTAGAATCATTGATAAGTGTTAAATCACCAGCGGTCCAATAATTCGTATTCGACAAATGTTGCTGGATTAATGCTGGTGTTTCTCCGATTCCTGTGAGTAATTGAAAATAATGTTTTGGAGATTGAAAGAAAACATCGTTCAAATACTTTCCTTCTGCCAAAAAAGTACCACCATCATGACTTAAATCGCCTTGTCCGTATGTTCTTTCATGGATGTAGTTGAAAAGAATCCCGACAAAAATCTTAATTAAAAAAGCGATTGGTAATGTCCATTTATTAAGTTCTTGAAGCTGTAAAAAACGCACGTACCTGAACACAAGGAATAGAAACAGTATGAAGAGCGTTGAGTATACTAGCACTGCGAATTTTTTTACAAAACTAACATTTTTTCTAACTTAGAAAAAAGCCAATTTGTCTATGTTGTCCGACTTTTTGTCATAAAATTGTTGGTGGCATAATGATTGACAAACCAAACTCCAAAAAATAGATATTATGAGAACAGGTCAAATTAATGTACAAACGGAAAACATCTTCCCAATCATTAAAAAATTCTTGTACTCCGATCATGAAATATTCCTTCGTGAGTTGGTGTCCAACGCTGTGGATGCTTCTCAAAAAATGAAGGTGCTTACGGGCAATGGAGAATACAAAGGTGAGTTGGGTGAATTAAAAGTTGAGGTAATCCTTAATAAGGAAGAAAAAACTTTGACAATTCGCGACCGAGGAATAGGTATGACAGGAGATGAAATTGATAAATACATCAATCAAATTGCATTTTCTGGTGCTGAAGAATTCGTTCAACAATACAAAGGGAACGATGGTGCTGAGCAAATCATTGGTCATTTCGGATTAGGATTTTATTCGGCATTCATGGTGGCAGAAAAGGTTCAAATTAGAACACTTTCTCGTCATGAAGGATCACAAGCGGTGCAATGGGAAAGTAATGGGTCCCCTGAATACACGATCACTGACATTGAAAAAGCAGATCGCGGAACAGATATCATTTTATACATTGCTGAAGATTCAATTGAGTTTTTAGAAAAAGCTAAAATTTCTGAAATTCTAACGAAATACTGTAAATTCTTACCAATTCCAGTATTCTTTGGAAACAAAACGGAATACGTTGATTCGCCTGAGGGTGAAAAAGATGAGAATGGAAAAGTTAAACGTGTTGCAATTGATGTTGAAAATCAAATTAACAATCCTGAACCAGCTTGGACAAAAGCGCCAATTGATTTAACGGACGAAGATTATTCAACATTCTACAGAGAATTGTATCCAACAACGTTTGAAAGTCCATTGTTTCACATTCATTTGAATGTTGATTATCCTTTTAATTTAACTGGTATTTTATACTTCCCGCGCATCAAGGAAAACATCGAAGTTCAACGAAACAAAATCAATTTATATTCAAATCAAGTTTTCATAACGGATAGCGTTGCGGAAATTGTTCCTGAATTTTTGACATTGTTACATGGAGTTATTGATTCTCCAGACATTCCATTGAATGTTTCACGTTCGTACTTACAAAGTGATGGAAATGTGAAGAAAATTTCTGCGCATATCACGAAAAAAGTAGCGGATAAATTGGCAGAAATGTTCAAGAAAGATCGTAAAGATTTCGAAGATAAATGGGAAGATTTGCAATTGTTCGTTCAATATGGAACCTTGTCTGAAGAGAAATTTGCGGACAAAGCGAAAACATTTGGATTGGTTAAAAATTCAAAAGGAGAATATTACACAATTGAGGAATACAAAGAAAAAGTGGGTGTTCTTCAAACGAACAAGGATAGCAAAGTTATTTTCTTGTATACAAATGATCCTGAAGAGCAATTTACGTTTGTTAAAAAAGCGAATGATCGCGGATATGATGTCTTGCATTTGGACGGACCATTGGCGCCACACTGGATTGCTAAAATGGAACAATCGTTTGAAAACATTGCTTTTGCACGCGTAGATGCTGATACCTTGGATAAATTGATTCAAAAAACGGATGAAATTCCGTCAAAATTGTCAAAAGAAGAAGAGGAGAAATTAAAACCAGTTTTTGAAGGGGCAATCAACAAAGAAAAGTATCACATTCAGTTTGAAAGTATGAGTGAGGATGATGCACCAATCATCATCACACAACCGGAGTTTATTCGTCGTATGATGGAGCAACAAAAAATGGGTGGAGCTGGTTTCTTTGGAGCGTTCCCAGAAAATTATAACATGGTGGTGAATGCCAATCATCCGAAAATTGGAAGTCTTCTTTCTAAGTCGGATGAAGAGCAAGGTCAGACAGTAAAACAGTTAACGGACTTAGCTTTGTTGTCACAAGGAATGTTAAAAGGAGAAGCGTTAAATGAATTTATTGAACGCAATATCGAACAAATAGCATAATTTTATCGGAGGAGTGCAAGTTGCTCCTCCTTTTTTTAATTTAAAGAGTACAATTTTGTTTAAGTGGATTTTGGCTGTTGGAGCCTATTTTATTTTTGGAAGAAATTTCTTCGCTGCTGTTTTAGGATTTGTCGTTGGTACAATGGTTGACAACTATCAAGCTGTAATGGGAAACATGAAAAAACAAGCGGAGAAAGAAGGACGCACATTTTCTGCTGAAGAATTGTTTTCGTATTATCAGCAGCGTTCATCAGTAAATGATGTTCCTACCATGTTGATGGCTTTGTCCGCAGCTGTAATGACGGCTGATGGAAAAGTATTAAAAGCAGAATTGGATTATGTGAAGGCGTTCTTTTCACAACAATTTGGTCCTCAGTTTAATTCAACGCACTTACAAACACTTAAGCAATTCATCGATTCTGGAAATATTCCTTTACAGAAGATTTGTTCTGATATCCGTATGCGCATGCAACCGGAAGTTCGAGTACATTTGGTACATTATCTTTTTGGAATTGCCAAAGCGGATGGAGATGTTTCAACGATTGAAATCAATGTAATTCAAAACATTGCCAACATGCTTGGGATACCGCAAGTGGAATTTGATAGTGTGAAAAACATGTTCTACCGCGATGTTGATTCAGATTTCCGTGTATTAGGAATTGAACCAAGCGCAACCGATGATGAGGTGAAAAAAGCGTACCGTCAAATGGCGATTAAATTCCACCCAGATAAAGTTGCCCAAATGGGTGAGGAGTACCAAAAAGGAGCGAAAGAGAAATTCCAGAAAATACAAGATTCCTACGATGCAATTAAAAAACGCAGAGGAATTAAGTGATTATAGATTGCAAATTACAAATTACAAATTCGCTTTGCGGCTGCCTTCGGCGGTGCAGATTGATTTTTTTAAATCTGAGCGTTACCGATTAAGAACATTGTTGGACGTTTCGCTAAATCAAATGCTTTTTCTCGCCAATCTTTCACAGACATCGTTTTAATAATCGCATCAGGAAGTGTAAGATTACACGCAATGCAAATCATTGTTGTGTCTGCTAATTCGTTCAATAAATCATCTAATACATTCATGTTTCTGAAAGGAGTATCCATGAAAATGTGCGTATAACCAGATCTTCTTGCATCGCCTTCAAAATCTTTCAACTTGCGCACACGGTCTTTACGCTCTTTTGGTAAATATCCATGAAACGTAAATGTTTGACCAGAAAATCCACTTCCAATTAATGCAAGTAAGATTGAAGAAGGTCCAACCGTTGGTGCAACCTCAATTCCATTTTGATGTGCCAAGGCAATTAATTCAGCGCCTGGATCTGCAATTCCTGCGCAACCTGCTTCCGAAATAACACCAACACTATTTCCCGCATAAATAACGCGCATGATTTTATGTAAATCTTCGATTGCAGTGCGTTTGTTGATTTCAAAAAATTGACTTTCATCAATTGGAAATTCACGATCCATTTTACGTAACAATCGTCGAGCAGACTTAATATCTTCTACGGCGAAATGACGCAAGCTAACAGCTAAATCAGCTACTTCCTGAGGAATTATGTCTTTTGTACTCTCTCCACCAAGTGTGTTTGGAATTAAATATACTTTTCCTCTTGAAATTGTTTCTTCTTGTGCCATGTTATTTAAGATTTTCGATGATTTTATCAGTTGCTTGGTCGAGTATATTATAAACGTCTACAAACCCTTGTTGTCCTCCATAATAAGGATCTGGAACGGCTAAATTCTTTCCAGGTTCTAATTCGTTTAAAATCAGATTAACTTTTTGTTTGTCGCTTTCGTTGCGTGCTAATGAACATATATTGTTGTAATTGCTGCTATCCATCGCATAGATGATATCAAACTGATCAAAATCAGCAACAACAAATTGGCGTGCACGTAAATCCTCTAATGAAACTCCAAACGAAAGTGCTGTTGTCCGCATGCGAGAATCAGGCTTTTCACCAATATGGAATCCTGAAGTGCCAGCAGAATCTATCGCAACGTTTAAGTTGAATTTTTCCACTTTACTTCTTAAAATTCCTTCAGCCAATGGTGAACGACAAATGTTCCCCAAACAAACCATTAAAATATTCATTGCGCAAAGGTAGTGAAACTAATTTTCAAGTACACGTTAATAGTTTAAGAATACAGAATATTCAATGATAGCCACAGAATATTCATTTAACATGAAATTAATCATCTTTTATTCGTTTGTGAACCAACTAATTGTTATCTTAAACGTTACATAAGTGAGAGTACAAACTTTTTAAAGTACCTAACATGAGACAACTTAAAATTACCAAACAAGTCACCAATAGAGAAACTGCTTCTCTTGACAAGTATTTACAAGAAATTGGTCGCGTTGAGTTGATTTCCGCAGAGGAAGAGGTTGAATTAGCGCGCAAAATTCGTGCTGGCGACAAAGCTGCTTTGGAGAGATTAACAAAAGCAAACCTTCGTTTTGTGGTATCTGTTTCAAAACAATACCAGAATCAAGGGTTGTCTCTTCCAGATTTAATTAATGAAGGAAATTTAGGTTTGATTAAAGCTGCTGAGCGTTTTGATGAAACGCGTGGTTTTAAGTTTATTTCTTACGCCGTTTGGTGGATTCGTCAATCGATTCTTCAGGCGTTGGCTGAACAAGCTAGAATTGTACGTTTACCGTTGAATAAGATTGGAACAATCAATAAAATAAATCGTGCTTTTTCCGAATTGGAACAAAAGTATGAGCGTCCACCATCTGCAGATGAGTTGGCTGAGTTTTTAGATTGTTCTCCGGAAGAAGTGAAACAATCTATGGCGAACAATGGTCGTCACATTTCAATGGATGCACCATTAGTTGAAGGAGATGAATCATCATCAAGTATGTATGATGTTTTATTGAATGATTCACTTCCTGGGCCAGAAAAAGAATTAGTAGTTGAATCACTAAGAAAAGATATCGAACGCTCCCTTTCAACGCTTACAGCAAGAGAAGGTGATGTCGTACGATTGTATTACGGACTGAATGGAAAACATCCATTAACACTTGAAGAAATAGGTGAACGCTTCGATTTAACAAGAGAACGTGTGCGCCAAATTAAAGAAAAAGCTATTCGAAGATTGAAACATACTTCCCGAAGCCGGATGCTCAAATCATACCTAGGTTAAGCGGGATCGACATCTACAATTATTCGAATCGACTTATTTAAAGGAACGCTATAAAACTCGTCAAGAAGTTGTTGTATGCGTTCCTTTATTTTTTTATCAGAAACGTCACGCTCCAGTTTTAATTTGATTTGTTTTAAATATAAGTTTTGAATACGTCGAACGACCGGGAATTCAGGACCAATAACACGTTCTTTAAATACATCTCTCAAACTTCCTGCTAAATCAGCGGCTCCTTTTTCAACCACATATTCATCCTTGTGTTTTAAGGTGAATTCAATCAATTTGTAATAAGGAGGATAAAAGAAATTTTTACGCTCGATGACCTCACTTTCGTAAAATCCTTTGTAATCGTGATTGATGACTTTTTGAATTACCCAATGATCGGGATCCCCCGTTTGTATAATTACATTTCCTCGTTTACCTTTTCTACCAGATCTTCCTGCAACCTGCGACATTAATTGATACGATCGCTCAAACGCTCTAAAATCTGGTCGATTCAGTAACATGTCTGCATCCAAAATACCAACTAAGCTGACATTGTCGAAATCCAAACCTTTACTGACCATTTGAGTTCCAATCAGAATATCGATGTTGCGTTGTTCAAAATCATTTATTATTACTTCATACGCATTTTTGGACCGGGTGCTATCTAGGTCTAAACGTTTTATCGTCTTATCTGGAAAGACCAATGACAATTCATCCTCCACTTTTTCGGTTCCGAAACCGACCATTTTCAAGCGATTCGATCCACATGCTGAACATGAACCAACTGGCGGTGATGAATGCCCACAATAGTGACATTTTAATGAATTCGTTTGCTTGTGATAGGTTAGCGAAACATCACAGTTTTTGCATTTTGGCGTCCAATTACAAATCTCACAACTCCACATTGGCGTATAACCTCTGCGATTTTGAAACAAGATAATTTGTTCACCACGGTTTAACGTTGCACGCATTTCATCAATCAAATAGGTTGTGAAATGTGAATGCATACTTTTTTGTCGACGCTCTTTCTTTATATCCGCACAAAAGATTTCTGGCAATTGAATTCCTCCAAATCGATTGTGTAATTCAACAAAGCCGTATTTTCCTTGTTTTGCATTGTAATAGGTTTCAATTGCAGGAGTTGCAGAACCTAACAATACTTTTGCACCATAATAATGGGCTAGTACAATAGCTGCGTCACGTGCATTGTAGCGAGGAGATGGGTCATATTGTTTGAACGAAGATTCATGTTCTTCATCAATAATGATGAGTCCTAAATCTCTAAATGGCAAGAAAACGGATGAACGTGCGCCTAACACAATTCGGTAACGGTTAGGATCATTGGCTAAAACGTGGTTCCAAATTTCAACGCGTTCATTTTGATTGAACTTTGAATGATAAACGCCAATTTGATCACCAAAGTAAGCACTTAAACGTTGGATTAATTGTGTTGTAAGTGCAATTTCAGGAAGTAAAAACAATATTTGCTTTCCTAAATCCAATTGTTCTTGAATCAGTTGAACATAGATTTCTGTTTTACCAGAACCTGTTACACCGTGTAATAACGTTGTGTTGAATTTTTCGAAACTAGTATTGATTTCATCAAGCGCCACTTTTTGACTTGAAGACAATTCTTTAAATGCAAATTGTTCTTTGGTATTCAAATCGAAACGTGAAATTTCAACTCTACTTTGAGAAATGACACCATTTTTCTCAAGTGTGTTCAATGCAGAAGGCGAAATATTCAGCTCATGAAGCGTTTTTCTCAAGATTGGTTTTAGCGCGCCATTGGTATATTCTCCTTCTTTTAAAATCGTTAATAAAGCTTCAAGTTGCTTTTCTGTCGATTTTTTAACCTCTAGCGAATTGATCGCTTGATTGAGATTTTTTTCAATCAAATACGAATCTTGTAGAAAAACGTAAACCGCCGTTTTAGGAACAAATTTTTCGTTCAGCTCTTCTGTTGATAAAACAATGCGTTTTTCCATCATGCGTTTGATGATAGGTTGAACGGTTTTTATGCCTATAATTTCTGAAAGTTCTTTTAAGTCAAGTGTTTCGCGAATTTCTAATGTTTCGACAATTTGCAATTCACGATCGTCCAAATGATCAATCTTACCATCAAAATCTGGATGAAGAACAATTTTCGTTTCGCTAGCCAATTTGAAATTAGCTGGTAAAGCTGCGTTCATTACATCGCCAATAGGAGCCATGTAATAATTCGCAATCCATTTCCAAAAATTGTATTGTTCTTTGGTGATGATTGGTTGATCATCTAGCACATGCTCTAAGTATTTTGCTTGATATTCTGAAGGAGCGGTTTCTGAAACGCGGGTAACAATTCCTGTGTATAACTTGGATTTACCAAAAGGTACAATTACACGACCACCGATACAAATAGCGTCATTTAATTCAAATGGAACGCGATAGGTAAATTCCTTATGAACAGGAATAGGAAGTACCACATCCACGAAAAATGTTTTCCTTTCAGACATGTGCTAAAGGTACTAACAAAGAAATTAAAAGAAAAATTAAATCAGATTTGGATCAAGGGCATTCGTAAGCTGTCCCATTATCACCGTCGTGTTGACTACAGAAATGAAGGTTACCTGTGATAGCACCTGTACACAGTTCAACAACTGATTTTTGAGCCATCATACGCAATGCACTGTTATCAGGATTAATGAAGAATTTTTCAATTGTGTATGTTCGTCTCGATGAAAAAATTCCAATTACCTTGTGATCATTAGTTGCTGTTAAATTGGTAAACGTCGGTTTGTTTTGAGCCAATGAAGAAGATGGTTGATTAACACTCATGTAATTGTACAAATCCTCAGCACCTCCGGTAACAATGATTTTAACGGAATACATTTGTCTTTTATCAATCCCGGCATTTGATGAAACACTTGCTTTCATTAATTCATAAAATGTTTTACCAACAACTGTGAAAGATTGACTTCCTTGTGGAGTCACTGCATATTCGCCAAGATTCCATTTGAAAGAACGTAAAGTTGTATCAACTCCAGTTTCAAACTCTTTATAGAATACTTCTAAGGTTGTATTAACGATACTAGAATTTCCAACATTTACTGAAATTGCTTTTTGTTGGAATACACCTGGATTTTCAACAAAATCAAAACGATATGATTGGCCATCAGCAGTTGTGTTGATTCCAGAAACTAATTCAGTAATTCCAGTCACCTCGAATTCACCACCATTCACCGATACGTTTAAAGTATATAAACCATTATCAGAAAGAGGAGCAGAAGTGGTAGTTGTGAAATAATATAGTTTTTGCGTTGGTGCATAGAAGGCACCGTTTGTTTCTTTATTTTCTACAATTGTGTCTTGAAGTGTCCAAACACGCGTTTCAGCACCATTAATACGTTCTGTAATAGTTGCATCTATTTGATTGAAATAACTTGAATCTGGAATTTGTGCTATTTCCAATGAATTTCCAGGTCCAATAAACGCACGAGTTATTTTAATAAAATGCGTGGTTTCTGCTTTGTCTAATAAGCCATAAACAATTGCCGTTTCTTCAAAATCACCAATCATGTCAACCTCTTCATTACAAGAAGAAATGATGAAAATTCCGATAAAAGAGCTGATTAAAAAAAGGAATGTATGTTTCATGTTTATAAATGCTTATTGGAAATCAAATATACTTAAATTTTACATGTATGAATTACCGATTACTAAATGAAAGAGATGCTTTAATCAATTACTAATCCTTGACTTTGTTCATTCCCATCACTTTCAACATCCAATTAGGTAAATGTTTTCCTGGTTTTTTGTTTTTTAAGTTGATGTACCATCCCCATTTTTTCATGATAGGAACTTTGTGTGTTTCTACGAACTCAATCCAAGTTCCATCTGGATCTTCAATGTATGAAAAACGTCCACCAGCTTCACCCATGTCAAAGGTATCCGAACTGTCAACCGTAAATGGAAATCCTTTTGATTCACATTCTTTTTGAAGTAAATTCATTCCTTGTACATCGAAACATAGATGAATGAATCCCCAATCTCCCCAAAAACGGTTTTCAAAGATTTTTTTGCAATCTGTTCGTTCGATGGCTTGTACTAATTCTATTTCAGTTGGTCCAAGTAATTTAGCGAAAGGACCTTTTCTTGCGTCTTTATGGCTTAAAAGTACACGTCTAAACTTACCAGTACCACCAGGCAATTCTGCTAAATCTTCAAAAGTATCAGTTTTATCGTAGTCTATTGTCGAATATCCTAAGATATCTTTATAAAGTGGCAATGCTTTTTCGATATCGCTAACACAAATAATGCTGCCCGCAACACCTCCACAATTTGAAGGATGACCTGTTTCCGAAAAATAGCCGCGACCTTCAACAATTTGAAAAATATTTCCATTTGGGTCTTGGGCAAAAAACGTGTCTTTTCCTGCTGGATTTTTGTGTAAGTTTCCAAGTATAGTTGCGCCATTCGACTTGAAATAGTCGTAGCTTTTAGCAACATTACGCGATTTGATTTTACACGAGTACAAACCATAATCGCCTAATTGAATTTCAAAATTTGCTTTTTCAGTTGGTCGACTTGTAAATTGCCAAATTTCGAATCCACCGCCACCTTCCATGCTTAATGCAAGCGTAGCAGTGCGTGAATGAACAACATTTCCAGTATATCTTGTCATCAAAGGAGCATCTGCTGCTTCTTCAAAAACCTTTACGTTGACACCGAAGAATTTTCTATACCATTTCCAAGCATCAGCAACGTTTGGTACACCAATTCCCATTTGCTGAATTCCACAAATTATTTTTTCCATCTGATAATATTCTATGCAAAGATAATTAAGCCAATGAATTTAGCGAATTGCACGGTCATTAAATAAAACAAAACCATAACTTACCTGAAACGAAAACGGATGTAGTGTTTGTTTCGGAAAGTAATTTAATGTTGCTCGAACAGGGCCAATGAAGGAATGATAAATTACGCTAGCAGAAGCAATATATGTATCTCCTTTGAATGGTTTAGAATAAGTTGGAGTTCCATCATTGTTTTTCTGAATAGAAACAAAAGGCTGAAAGAAATATCCATCAATGCGCAAATCTATGTTCTTTTTGATTGTAAAAACGGTATTTAAACCAACTCCAACAAACTGAGGTGAACGATATTCGGGAAGGAAAAATGTTTCGGCATCAGGTGTTGGAGAGAAAGAAGTCATGGATAACAGTGAGGCTGTGTAATTCGTAAACAAAGATTGTGAATTGAAAACACCTTTTCCATAAATCCCAAGATGAAAATGCGGTTTGTCAATTACAAAAGATTGAAATTCTGCACTAAAATTGATCCATGAATGATAATGTGTGCGAATAGAATCGCTAACGGATGTAGAACCAGGAATGCTTATTTCTTTCCCATAAACATAGCGTGATTTGAATTTAATCAAATGTCCTGAATTGCCATATTGTTTGCGGTTTAGAGAGTTTTTTTCCAATTCCCAACTGCCCGAAGCACCTGAAAACTTCGTGATATCCGAGGTGTCTTTATTGGTAAAATTTGATGTTTGATAATAATCATCTTCTAATTTGAAAACGCGAAGGTCTAAAGTGCTTTTTGTAGTGTTACCGATGGGATTTAGGAGTTTTGCTCCATAGTACATTTCGTTTTGGACCAAAAATGAGGGTTGAACATCTTCAAAAAATGTTGCAAAACTGCGGAAGTAATCCCAACGATTCATCACGAAATAGGTGCCTAATGAAATTGGATACGTACTAGGTATTTCAAGGGTATAATTTAATTTAACGGATCCATAGAATTTTCCGAAATAGGATGAAGCGTGAATCGTTGAGGCAGTGCGACCTAAAGAACGATAATCTAATCCAATATATCCTGTATTAACAGCTCTTGAAGAAAAATGTCCTCCAACAGATAATTTAAAATCTTTGGCTTTACGTACTTCTAAATTAAGATTGTATAAGCTGTCTTTTTTCAAGGTCAAGAGTGGGTATATAAAATCGATTTGTGAGGTAGCATACAATCTGAAGTACCTTTTCTCTAATTTTTCTAAGCCGATAATTTCATTTTTTTTCAATCGAATCATTGAAGAGCGAACATAATTCAAGTCGCGTTTTCGATTCGTATTCGTGCTAATTGATGAAACTGAAATAGGGACAATTTTTGACCTGAATAATTTCCTTTTCGCTTCGATCTCTTCTTTCGAAATTCGTCTTACCACATGAAGCTCAATGGAATCGAGGTACTTGTTCGCTGCTATGTATCCAGCTGAAATGGCTTCTTCAACACTTTCAAAGTCAAACGTTGAAATACTCGTTTCAGGTTGAATCATTACACCATAATCGCAAGGCAATTCATATTTTGAATAGGATACTAACATGTTTGTGAGTTGACTTATTAAATCATCCTCCATTGGAAGTTCTGCATTGTAGGAAACATTACTTCCAACAATGTAATCTGGATTGAAATCGCGGTACATAACATCCGCTGGAAAGTTGTTATACAATCCACCATCGAAATAAAGCACTCCATTAAAACGTATCGGGTTGAAATAAAAAGGATAGGTCATCGATGCACGAACGGCTTGATTTAAATTTCCATTCGCAAAGACAACACTTTCTTTTTTTACAATATCCGAAGCCACACAGCGGAATGGAACGAAAAGACTATCAAAATTATTCCCAACTGATGCTCCAGCAGATCCTACTAACTTTAACATTTCAAAGTCTAAATAAGATGAGGTGATAAAGTTCGTTGGTAAGGATTTTTTTAAAATACTATCTCTGGAAAAAGAAAAGTCGATTAAGCTAGCATCCGTTTCATCTTCTTTATAAAGAAATCGTTGATCTGATTTTACTTTTCCTTTGGTCATCAATTGAAATTCATCACTAAGAACGTATTGTTCAATTTCTTCAGGGCTGTAACCAGCAGCATACATTGAACCAACCAATGCCCCAGCTGATGTTCCAGTTATATAATCAATAGGAATTCCACGTTCTTCCAAGGCTTTTAAAACTCCGATGTGAGCGAGCCCCGTTGCGCCACCACCACTTAAAACTAAGCCGACTTTTTGTTGAGCCAAGGAAATAGTCGCAGATAAACAACAGATCAAGACAAGGATATACTGTTTAATTGATTTCAAATTCGTTCTTTTGTATAAAAATAGTGCTTAAGCACTCAAAGTTAATAAAATGAAAGATAAATCAACATTGCCAACTCGTAAATTAACAATTACACTTAAGACTGTATTTGGTTTAGAAGAGGCAGTAATGCAAGAATTAGAGGAGTTAGGATTTTCCGGGATGACAGTGGCAAACCGTGCTGTCTATTTAAAGGGAGATTGGGAGGATGTTTATAAACTAAACTTGCATTGTCGATGTGTGATTTCGGTTTTGGTTAAAATCGCTGAATTTGACTTGCGCGATGAGGATGATTTATATAAACAATGTATGCGTATTGATTGGCCATCCATTTTTAGTGTAGATAAAACATTTGCTGTGAAAGGAGCTGTTTTTTCGGACATGTTCAATCACACACAATTTCCTTATTTATTGGTGAAAGATGCGATTGCGGATACGTTTAGAAAGCAATTGAATGAGCGACCAGATGTAAATATTAAAACTCCTCAAGTGATGTTTGATTTATACATTCGTGACCGTAAAGCAACGATTTCAGTAAACACGAGTGGTGTTCCATTGTTTCAACGAGGTTATCGTGAGACAGCAGGTGAAGCGCCATTGAATGAAGTTGTTGCAGCTGGTTTAGTTCGTTTGAGTGGTTGGGATCGTAAGTCAACATTCATGGATCCATTCTGTGGTTCTGGGACATTGTTGATTGAAGCCGCTTTCTTAGCAACTGGTATCCCATCGAATATTGAACGTCAGCATTATGCGTTTAAAAATCTATCAAATTTCAATTCTGAGGTTTGGGAGAAAATGTTGAACGATGCACGTAAACGTGTAACAGAATTGCCTTGCGAAATAATTGGTTCGGATATTAGTGATGAGATGATTCTTAAAACGCGACGTAACTTAAGAGCTTTGCCGTTTGGGAGATTTGTCAAAACATCGGTTTTACCATTTCAAGACGTTAAAGCTCCAGAAGAAAAGGGAACATTAATTTCAAATCCGCCATACGGTATTCGAATGGGAGAGGAGATTGAAGAGATGTACGAAGAGTTTGGTAGTTGGATGAAGCGTGAAATGAAAGGTTTTGATTGTTGGGTGCTTTCATCGAGTGATGAAGGATTTAAATCAATTGGATTAAAACCAGACAAAAAAATAAAAGTGTTTAATGGTGAATTGGAATGTAGTTTCAGAAAATACGCAATTTACGATGGAACGAAAAAACTTCACAAATTGAATCCTACTGAAAATGTAAATCATTCTGAAGAAGAAGAAAATTAGAAGCAACAAAAAAGCCGTTAATCATTGACTAACGGCTTTTTTTATGTTATTGACTATTATCTTTTAGTGATATCAACATAATCTCTAGGAGTTTCTCCAGTATAGATTTGTCTTGGTCTACCAATTGGTTCGTTGTTCTCTGTCATTTCTTTCCATTGAGCAACCCATCCTGGTAGACGTCCCAATGCAAACATTACAGTAAACATTTCAGTTGGAATGCCAAGTGCACGGTAAATAATTCCTGAATAGAAATCAACGTTTGGATACAAGTTACGCGCTTTGAAGTATTCGTCTTCCAAGGCAACTTTTTCCAATTTTTTAGCAATTTCTAACATAGGGTCATTGATTCCCATTTTTTCTAACATTTCAATTACAGCTTGATTAGCACCA
>CAJAVU010000083.1 GCA_903945495.1 uncultured Flavobacteriales bacterium
CATTTATGCACGCTAAAAAGTACCCCCGTTGAAAGAGCGAAGTACAAAATTACATATGTGAAAATTAGAATTGAACGCATAACTATCGCAATTTACAATAAAAAACATTAAAAGCTAACAAATTAAATTAGCAAATATTGAATTCCTAAATAAAAAGTTATACAAAGTATAATCATTGATAAGTAATGATGTAATTTCAATTGTAATCTATACTTGAAGATATAGAAAACTGTTTAACTCAAATTGTAAGGGTAATATTATTGAACTCAATTCTCTAGCATTTTTTTTTGAATTTCTATGGAATTTAATCGGTTAATTTTATCAGTTAAATAGCAAATATTCATACGGAATTGGTGAACCAAAATGTAGTCATGAAACAATTTTAACTTTAATTTGAACATATTTAAATTCAGTTTTATCAGTAATTGAGCGTCACTCCGATACCTATTCCCATATCACTATCGTAATGAGTCCTAAGACCCATATTTTTGTTTACGATGTAACGTAATTCGATCATATATTCTTTGTCTGTATTCAACATAAAACCTGCTCTCATTCTTCTTGAAATTGGAATGTCCTCTCTCATCAATTGAAAACGCACATTCCCATCTTGATATATTTCGAATTGGGCTATTATTAACATTGGTAGAGTATAATTAACACCTAAGCTAAACTGCGCCCTATTGTCTTTGGTGTTTGTTTGACCAAATATATTTTCCTCTTGTTCATCGTGCCCAAATTTTCTATATCGCCAATCAAAACCAATAAATGGCATTAGCCATTGCATTTTTCCAATATATCGTCCAATGTGCGTTTCTGTTTCGTAACCGTGCATATCATTATACCCTAATCTCCATTCTGAGCCAACGCTCCAACGTGTGCTTTGATACATCGCCATTCCATCGTTTCCGTTAGTGGCAAAATCATTTTCTGCCATAAAATGAAATTTTCTATCGTCTGCAAAAAGTTTACGTTGTGCTAATTTTGGATTTGGAATTAATGGATTTGGTGCTTGGTTTTCATAAGTAAAAACTCTACCCATTCCGCTCATCATGTGATACAGAATGTGACAATGAAAGAACCAATCTCCTTCAACATTTGCATTAAATTCCAATACATCAGTTTCCATTGGCATAATATCCACAACGTTTTTTAGAGGAGCATAATCTCCTTGACCATTTAAAAGTCTAAAATCATGACCATGTAAGTGCATAGGATGACGCATCATAGAATTATTATGAATTGTGATGCGAACATTTTCTCCTTTTTTAATTAATATTTTATCTGATTCAGAAACTACTTTGTTGTCTAAACTCCAAACATAGCGATTCATATTTCCTGTCAATTCAAATTTTAATTCTCTTATTGGTGCATCCTTTGGAAGTGAAGTTTTTGTAGGGGATTTTAACATTGCATAATTTAACGTAGTAATATCCGAAAGCGCATTACTGTTATAATCTGCTTCGGTCATCTTCATATCCTTCATTTTTTCATCACCTTTCTTTTTTTGTTCTCCTGTAATTTCCGGGTACATTACCACATTCATATCCATTTGATTATAAGACATATTCATACCCATATCGTCTAAATCACCATTCATTTTCATCATCCCGTTCATCATTTTCATTCCTTCAAAGTATTTAAGTTTAGGAAGCGGTTTGATAAGTTGTTTGATACCATCCCCAATGAAATAAGAAGCTGAATACAATCTATCTTCGGTCGTGGCTAAAAATTCAAAAGCAGTTTTATCGGCAGGAATTGTAACGACAACATCGTAAGTTTCAGAAACACCAATAATTAATCGATCTACTTCTACAGGTTCTACATCGTTACCATCGTTTGCAACTACTGTTATTTTTCCGCCAGCATAAGTGAGCCAAAAATAGGAGGAAGCACCGCCATTTGAAATACGTAAACGTACTTTATCACCACCTTTTAAAGGCTTTCCATCAATATTTTTCACATCTGTACTTTGCTTTCCATTCATAAGAATTTTATCGTAAAAGACATCGCTTACATCCATGGCGTTCATTCTTTTCCATTCATTTTTTAGTTTTACACCTAAATAACCTTGTTTTAGAGCTTCTGCATAACTTTGGGTTGTTCCTTTTTTGATGGCTGGATAATCGTTAGCGTTATGCAACATTCTATGTACGTTCTCGGGTTTTAAATCTGTCCATTCGCTTAATACTATTGGTATGGTTGGCAAATCGTCAATACCTTTTCTAAAAGTTGGGTCTTCATCTCTTTTATTCATTACAAAATTACCGTACATTCCAATTTGCTCTTGCAGTCCAAAATGGCTATGGTACCAATGTGTTCCTTGCTGAATAATTGGAAATGTATACTTATGAATGGTATGCGGTGGAATTGGCATTTGCGTGAGATTCGGAACGCCATCTTCTTTGTTGGGTAAAAACAGACCGTGCCAATGCAAGGAGGTTTCTTCGTCAAGTTCGTTATGCACATAAATCTCAGCTGTATCACCTTCAGTAAAGGTAAGAGTGGGCATAGGAATTTGACCGTTTACTGCGATTGCCCGCTTTTCCTTACCAGAAAAATTCACAACAGTATCCTTAACGTATAAATCGTAACGGACTACTTTTTGGGAAAATAAAGTTTGAGTAGTTGATAGAAATATTATTATCGACAACAATTTTTTTGAAAGAATGTTTTGTATATCCATTTTAAAAGTTTCATTTTTAAATTACGTTTATTAAATTAATAAGCATTTTCCGTGTCGAATTTACACTGTTGAAAGATTTGAATTAAATTATTCATCTTTCTTAAGCGTGTTTATCCAATTATAAATTTCATCTTTTTGAGTTGATGTCAATATTGCTTTTTTATGCGTCAAGGTATACATTGGCAAAGGCATTTCCCCAGATTTAATTTGCTTCTCTATTCTATCCAATTTACTCTGTTGTTTGCGCTCTGAGTAGTTTCCCCATTCACTAAAATTCAATTCTTCTTTTCCATTTTTAATATCACTTTCCAATATGAATCTTGCCGGTTGAATGTAAGAGTACCAAGGATAATTTGTGTTATTACTGTGGCAATCAAAACAAGAGGTTTGTAAAATATTTTCAATATTTTTTGGTACATGATGCATTTTGGTAATATCAACAGGCAATATTTTTCCATGATCCGTATTTCGAGCAGGTTGGTAAAATTGCAATAAAAGAAATGCTATAAACCCATAAAGGAATATTTTTTTAATGATCTTTTTCATTGGTCTGTGATTTATTTAAGTTAAATCTGAATTTTTAACAGGAAAAGTGAATAGCCATGAGATACAATCATTTGCGTATAAATCAATTATTATTTGTACGGTGATAACTTCAGCATGGCTAATTACATTCTAGTAAACTTTTTTAATTGAACCACAAGTAGGCATTTCAGAACCATAATATGGATTTTTTATTTCTTTGGTTTCACTTATCCAAATGGCACCCTTTCCTTCGTCATACATTGGACAAAAATCCTGATACAGTTTTTTCTTTGATCCAAAAGTTTTAATCAAATCACTTACATCTTTACTCAATATCGCAAAATGTTCTCTTTGATGCTCAATATCTTCTGCGTTTTTATAAATATGTTCAGCGTGTTCTTTTGCATCATCAGCGATATCCAAATACTCCTTTTTTAGTTTCGCTTCAATTGATTTATAATTTGAGTTATTGAAAGAACTAATGAGAGCTTTGGCAGCCTTGGCGGCACTTTGGGAATCATCTTTTGTTAGAGCATTTTTTAGTTTTAAATAATTTTTTACAATTTCATCTGTAGAAAGAGTAGAAAGAGTTGTCTCGGTTGTGGTAGTTGTATCCTTAGCAACCTCTTTTTGAGGAGCATCTACTTGTTGCTTTTCATCTTGATTTTCAACATGGGTTACTTCTTTATTTGTGCTACTCGCTTTTTCATCTTTATTTGAATTACAAGCTGTCAATCCAGTAGCCAAAACTATGGCCGATAAAATTATTTTTTTCATATTTTTTGAATTTATTAATTAAACTTATTATTTCTCACTAATTACAACTATTATTAATATACAACTATTTTCTTTGAGAGTATTTTATCTCCAATTTTGATTTTGATCAAATAAAAAGAGGATGACCCGAATGTTTCGGTATTTATTAATATTTCATGATTGCCAGATTCTTCTAATGATTCTTGGTTAGAGGATACAAGCTGTCCAATAGCATTGTAAATTTCATAACTAACGATTTCACTTTTTTGGAGGTTGTATTGAATACTTGTAACCGAACTTGCAGGATTTGGGGAAATATTTAGCATAAAACCTGAATATTCTTTTTCGTCAATTCCCAAAATGTTTGAACCAACGTTGATATTATCTATGTACAGATTATTTCCGCCATCCGTTACATTCACAATTTTAAATATGGCATTTGTAAATGAAGCATAGGATGTTAGATCAATATTTGCAAGTTTCCAAACTGTACTATTATCTGGAATATAGGGAGTAGTTTGTGTTGGTCCGGTAACTAGAGCAGAGCCAGTCCTGTAAAATAACTGTGTAAAGTTTACTCCGCAATCAGTTGATATTAAGACAATTAATTCATCTGAATAACTAGGATCCGATTTTGCATAAGCCCAGCGAAAGGAAAGAAATGGAGAATCACTACTTGAAGTAAGATCAAAACTGGGTAAAATCAGAGCATCAGACTGACCATAATTAGTATTGATTAAATTGTTAATTTTTGCCGAACCATTCCCGGAATATTGAACAGCAACACTGTCCAATTCCCAGGTTATACCTGTATCAGGATTATCAATAACAATTCCATTTGGCGGGAAATCTGATGTTTCAAATCCTTCTGAAAATGGAAGTACTTGACCGATTGATGGGTCTGTAATCGTGATGAAATTCGTGAAAGTTACACTATCGCTTCCAAAACTATTTGTGGCAACTAATGACACATCAAATGATCCTAAAGTAGCATAAGTTACTGTTGGGTTTACAGCATTGGAAACGGACGGAGAACCACCTGGAAAATACCATTGATAGGTAGTGCAATTATTCAATGATTTATTGGTAAACACTATTGGATTACCCAAACAAACAGTTTGAGCATTGGAAGTGAAATCTGCTACCGCGTTACAAATTGGAGACACATAATTGGAATCACATCCTGTTGACCAGATATTCGAATATTGCCAAATATCCCATCGAAAGGTATTTAATGTCGCATTCATGCGTGTTTTCTGTCCAGCGGTGAACATATTTTTACAAGCATCATTCGTATAATCCAAATAGTTTTGAATTTGGTCGTACACATCCGGAAATTCATTCGAGCAAGAATTTATTGTAGGGCAATTGAAATTTGGACTTGCAACAGGTGGTGTATCGCACACATAATCACCGTCAGAACAAACATCCGCTCCGCAACCATTATTAAATGTATGGTACAAGCCAAACCAATGACTAATTTCGTGTGTTGTTGTTCTACCAAGTGAAGCTGATGCTGTTCCAGTCCGACCAAAAAAATTATGTCTCACAACAATGCCATCTTCATCATCGGGACCTCCCGGAAAAGATGAGTAACCCAGGATGCCGCTATTTCCGTTAATGGTTTTTACAACGTACATGTTTAAGTAACGATCATTATCCCAATAACTTAAATTTTTAAGCATACTCCGTTGGTAAGTAAGGTGATTCGTTAAAGTGGACTGAATGCGAACAATCCCATTGGTACACTGCCCGTCTGGAGTTATTTTGGCAAGACAAAATTCAACTTCAGTGTCTATACCATTACCATCCCCATTAGTTCCTGAAATTTTTCTAAAATCTTCATTCAAAACATCAATCTGACTTTGAATTTGGGCATCGGAAATATTTTCAGTTCCTCCGTTATGGATAATGTGAACCACTACAGGAATTATCTTTACATGATTGGATTTGATTTCACTAGATTGTGCAGATTCTTTTAAATAACTTTGAATTACTTCCTCAGATTGCATAATAAATTGACGGTTTTGATGTCTGTAGTTATCAAAATAGCATGGTACAATGTGATTATCTTCATGGAAGTTTTGAGAAATGCTGTTCAGTGAAAAATTGAATACACAGCTAATAATAAGTGAAAAAAGTTGATATCGTTTTGATGTTAATTTCATAATAGAATATTAAATAAGTTGACTGTTATTTTTTGTTGGCACTGAAATAAGAAAATGTGCCAATTGCTGTATTTATTGAGTTTGTTACTGCGACATTTTCAAAACCTGCCTTTGCTATAAAATCGGGCATTAATCCTTTAACATTATCATTAGTGGTTTTGAAACCGTCCAATAGCTGAACTAAACCAAAAGTAATTCGCATCAATTTATTTTGTGCTTTACCCCAATCGGCAATAATGAGTTTTCCGTTAGGTTTTAGAACACGATATAATTCTAAAAGTGATTTTCGCTTTGTTTCTGAATCTAATTGATGAAATACTAGGCAACTATATACTTTATCAAATTGATTATCCTCATAAGGTAAATTTTGACCATCATACAAACTCAATGGGATTTCAATGTTGTGTTTTGCCAATTTATGCTCTGCAATGGCCTTTACTTTAGGGTCAATATCAATCCTTCTAACTTTGTAATTGGATTCGCCTTGTGTACCAAAAGTAAGTTTTGACCTGTACCAAAACCAAACTCTAAAACACGTTCATCTGCTTTTGGGTTGATTTCTTTTATTAATAGCTTTCTAAATTTCTTTTCGGGCATAGTTATTTTTATCGCCAAATCGTAGTAGGCGGTTAAAAAATCATAACCCAATGCAGGTGTGTATTTTGTTGAACTCATTTTTTTAAATTGAAAAATGTATAATACAAATTGAAATAAAAGCCATTTGGTGCAGAACGAACCATTGAACTGAATAGCTCCTGGCGATAAGCTAAATCCAACCTTGCCTGACTATTGAAAATAAATTGGATTGCCGGAACAACATCCAAATAAGATCTCCCATTAGCATTAATCGTTTGCCCTACAAACTCTATCATTAGATTAATGTTTGTTTGTTTGAAATTGGTATATGTTTTAGGATACATCAATTTGCCAATTGATAAAGTATAATTCATCACATTATTACCTATATTATTTGGAAAGGCGTAATCGGGCCTATTGTCAAATGCTTTTTCAAAACTAATAGACGAGCTTATTGCTGTTTTTTTTATCAACTTCGTGGCTATTATTCCTATCTCAAAACCAGTGTTATGTCCTAATATTTCTATTTGTTCTTGGTGGATATCAGCTCTATTAAAACTATACCTTCCATAAGCTGCCATTCGGAAATGACTGTTCAAATCATCACTAGAATAAAATCGATATTTTGTCATAAAACTACCACCTTCTGCATACAATTGGGAACTTCTGTTACTGATAAATGCGGAGCCCCGAAACATTAGATTTTTGTTCAAACCGTAGGTAACTTCCGGCATAAAATGATAATTGTAACCAGCGGAAATTTGTTCTTTAAAAAGTGATTGCATCACATTTACTGAAAGTGAGTTTGAAGGCACATTACTTGCTGGATCTGTAACTACGAATAATTCCTGGCTAAATACATTTTGAAATCCGATTAAAACAATAACCAAAATTATATTTCTCATTAGTCTATAATTTTTATGTGAAAATTATCTTCATTTCCATCTGTATAGGTACCTACTTCCTTATATGATTTAGTTGTTTTTTTATACTCCTTCTCCGTTACGTAACCCTTATCAAGTAATTGGAATTTTATTTCTGAGGCACTATTTGGTTTGTCATTTAACAATACATAAGAACCATTGGACGTGGTTTCAGGTTTTGCTGTTACAATAAATGTTCCTACAAAAAAACCTGCCTTTTCTACTTTCTCTTTAAATATTCTTGGGCTTAAATTGTTCTCCTCTTTTAGTATTACAGTAAAAGTGTTTGTATTTAAATCAGTTTCTACAGTTTCTACTTCTGGGATAGATTCTAATTGCTTGTAAATAGCATTTGAACACATTGAACAAGTTAATCCAGTTGCTCTAATTTCAACTTTGGAAATTTGCGCATTACTGTTTATTGAAAACATGAAAAGAAAGGTTAATGCAATCAATGCATTTTTAATATTTTTAGATTTCATTTTTTGAATGTTAGAATTTATTTAATCGTTTCAACTGTTCTACCACAGGACAACATCTGTGAACCGTAATATGGATTTTTAATCGTACTTTCTTTACTAAGCCAATAAGCACCCTTACCTTCATTATACATCGGACAAAATTGATAGTATACCGGGACTTCCATTTTTGAGACCTTCATCAACTCATACATGTTTTTGGAAAGTTTTGCAAAAGACTGGCGTTGCTGTTTTGGATCCGTGGTTTCAGAGATGTGTTTCGTGTCAAGCGCTAAATCGTCCATTATTTTCATCCAAACAATGTGCTGTTTATTCTCTAATGCTCCCATTTTTACTTTAGTAATAGCAACCAATAAATCTTTAGCTTTTGCTGAAGCCAAAATACCATCCGTTTTTATTAAAGCATCCTTAATTTCAAAATAATTATCAAAAACAGCATTAAGTTGATTTGTCTCTTGCTCTATTACAACGGTGTCCAGAATAATTAAGTTTTCCTGATTTATAGAATCCGGGTTATTTGCTAGAGGTTTACTGATTCGTGTATACTTACAACATTTATTAAGTTTATTGTAAGCCTCATCAGGGGCAAGAAACTTGTCACTATCATAACCGAACAATGCAACACGCTTCAGAATGGTTTCCATATTTGTTTTTGTGCTGTCAAAAGTAATAGTTGCCAAATTCGATTCCATGTTCCAATCGGCTTTTGCTTCCTTTTTTTTGAACGCTGCCTCTTCGATAGTTTTTTTACACATTTCACAATTACCATAAATTTTTACATTTTCCGTTTTTGCATTCGGAATTTTTACGGCACAACTGTACAGTGAAAGAACCACTGTAACAAGAAGCAAGCAAATTTTATAACTTAATTTCATATTTATATTTTTAAAAGTTTTACTTTTCATTTAATGTGGTTGATTTATTTTTACTAGAAAAAATTTCTTTAATGGCAAATTCAAGTTCTGCTCCATTTAAATTTTTCCCAATAATAATTCCATTAGGATCAATTAATAGTGAAGAAGGTATGCTTTTTATTCCGTATTGATTTGCCACTTCATTCGACCAACCTTTTAAATCACTCACTTGAGTCCAGACCAAACCATCAGATTCTATTGCCTTAAGCCAATTTTCCTTGTTTTGATCTAGAGAAACTCCAAGTACTTCAAAACCATCGTTATGGTATTTATTATAAACATTAACAACATTTGGATTCTCTTTTCTACACGGACCACACCAAGAAGCCCAAAAATCAATTAGTACATATTTTCCTCGGAAGTCAGACAAAGAAACTGAGTTTCCTTCCGGTGTAAGCTGGGTAAAATCCAGTGCTTCAGATCCAATTGCTGTCTGTTGAAGGATTGATACATAATTTTGAATAATTTTATAATAAATGGATTGATCGAAATTAATTGAAACAGCACTGTGTAATTCCATAATTTCATCAACACTCAAAGTGTATAGAAGGTATTTATTGAGGATATAGAGTCCCATAATAGTTTCTTTTTGAGAAATGACACTCCCTTTAATTGCAACTATTCTAATACTATCCTCTGTCATATATAGTGCATCCATTTTTTCCATGGTCACTTCGTCTTTATTATCCCTCGCCGTGTAATACAAAGTTGAAATACTATCCAGTTTATTATCATATGGTAACATCAAAGCTTCGAAGTCCTTTAACGATTCGTGCGATTTAGAACCACTAACATTTACCTCTTTTGATTGCATATTAATTTTCATTTTTACTGAGGAATTTTCCAAGAAAATTGGAAAACTTTCATTCGAATCTTCAACACGAACTCGCCACACTTCAGGTAATTCTATTTTTCCTTGAAAATCTGCTTCGTAATTCTTTGAAAAAGCTGAATCTTTATGGATCCATTTTTCACCGTTGAAATAAGATAAATAGACCATTTGATCCTTTTTACCATCAATGATTTGAATTTCTAAATTAAAGGTATTTCCTTGCGTTGCTGAAATTGGTATTTGGCTATATGTTTTGGTTGATATGATTAAACATATTACTACACGAAAACTCATTATTCTTTTCATTTTTATATATTGTTAGTTAGCTCCATTGGCTGATTTTAGATGTTATTTTTCCTGCAATTTCTTGCCGTGAAAAACAAATGCAAAAATAATGGTTCGAAAATTTACCATAAAATGCGCATTTTAAAATAAAACTTGTTGATTAATGAATAGTTATTGAAAGAACCGAATTAGCTTTCTCTTTTACTACACTATTCCAGTAATTTTCAGAAAGAAATTCTGACAAATTAATTCAAATTGTAGCTAAAGCAACATGCAGCAAACAAACTAAAAAAATATTTTTTTCATGATTTCAAAGTTTATTTTTTA
>CAJAVU010000084.1 GCA_903945495.1 uncultured Flavobacteriales bacterium
GCAGCCCATAGGAGAATCGAACTCCTGTTTCCAGGATGAAAACCTGGCGTCCTAACCACTAGACGAATGGGCCAAATATTAAATTTGGCAGCCCATAGGAGAATCGAACTCCTGTTTCCAGGATGAAAACCTGGCGTCCTAACCACTAGACGAATGGGCCGTATGTCAATGTTCCCGTTAATTTGGGAGTGCAAATATATTACGAAATTCTGTAATAGCAAACGTATAAGCGCTTTTTTTTAAAAAAAATCACTTTCGTCGGATTTCATTTTGAATCCCAGACGTTTACCTGTTTGCAATTGAAGGTTGTTGCTGATTAATTGTATCTCACCGACTGATAACTCAGCAACGTAATCATACGGCGGCACTAATAAATCGAATTCCAAAGCGTATGCGAAGGAAGATTGAACAATAAGACTAACTAAATCATCGGATAAAACAATGTTCTCCAAATCTCTAAACAAAACGCCCAGCTGTCCTTTCCCTTCCATCATGAAATGGCGTTCGTGATTAATAAACAAGCGACCAATTAAATAACCGGAATCATTCAATCTGTTTTGAATAAATGATTCCGCTAAAAAATTATAAATATAGATAACTCCAAAATAGCCATTAGCTTCGTTCTCACGAAGATATTTCGTTCCCCACAAGGCATTGTCATCTGGCAATCTAAACACATTGTTATGTAAGTGAAAAACTAATACATCACTTCCAACAAAAACATGCATTTCAAAGTTTCCTTTCTCTTTGTAGCTCAATCGAATGCGTTGATCTTTTACCTTTTTTTGAAGTGCGTCAATTTCTGTTTTGATCGTTTCTTTGATCTTTAAAAACACTTGTTCACAATCATCAGCAATGTTTTGCTTCAAAGCTGATTTGTTCAAAAGTAGGTCAAGAATTATTTTTCGATTTTGCTCCATTTTAATATGCTTTTGCGAAAATCACGCGCTTAGAAGATGGTTTACCTGTAACCATACAAACACCTGCTTCTTCCGATTGATCAATCGCAATACAACGAATTGTAGCTTGCGTTTCTTCCTTGATTTTTGCCTCTGTTTCATTCGTTCCGTCCCAGTGTGCATAAAAGAATCCTCCGCCGTCAATTTTCGATTTGAACTCTTCGTAAGAATCTACTGTTTGGATATTTGCTGCGCGGTAATCTTTTGCGCGTTGCAACAAGTTCGTCTGAATTTCAGCCAATAAGTTTTCAATAAATCCATCGATACCATCAAAATCAACAACTTCTTTCGTTTTGTTATCTCTTCTAGCTACTTCAACTTTTCCATTTTCTAAATCTCTAGGGCCCATTGCCAAACGAATTGGAACTCCTTTTGCTTCGTATTCAGCAAATTTCCATCCTGGACGACGGTTGTCATCATTATCGTATTTAAATGAAATCCCTAAAGCTTTTAGTTTTTTGCCTAATTCTTGGAATTTCTCATCAATCATCGCTAATTCCTCTTCTGTTCTGTGGATCGGAACTGCCACTACTTGAATTGGAGCTAATGCTGGAGGTAAAACTAAACCTTCATCATCAGAATGCGTCATGATTAAAGCTCCCATCAAACGTGTTGAAACACCCCAAGATGTAGCCCAAACAAATTCTAATTTACCTTCTTTGTCAGCATATTTAACTTCAAAAGCTTTAGCGAAATTTTGTCCTAAAAAGTGTGAAGTTCCTGCTTGTAGTGCTTTTCCATCCTGCATCATCGCTTCAATACAATACGTATCATCCGCACCCGCAAAACGCTCACTTTCAGTTTTAACACCTTTAATTACAGGCATAGCCATATAGTTTTCTGCAAAATCAGCATAAACCTCTAACATTTGAATTGTTTCGTCGATTGCCTCTTGTTTTGTAGCGTGAGCCGTATGTCCTTCTTGCCATAAAAACTCAGTTGTTCGCAAGAATAAACGAGTTCTCATTTCCCAACGTACAACATTTGCCCATTGGTTAATTAAGATTGGTAAATCGCGGTACGACTGAATCCAGTTTTTATATGAATTCCAAATGATTGTTTCCGATGTCGGACGAACAATTAATTCTTCCTCCAATTTAGCAGTTGGATCAACAATAACTCCACTTCCATCTTCAGCATTTTTTAAACGATAATGCGTAACAACCGCACATTCCTTAGCAAATCCATCAACATGGCTCGCTTCTTTACTCAAGTAAGATTTCGGAATGAATAAGGGGAAATATGCGTTTGAATGACCAGTTTCTTTGAATTTTTTATCCAAAATATCTTTCATCATTTCCCAAATCGCATATCCATACGGTTTAATTACCATACAGCCTCGAACATCTGAATGTTCAGCTAAATCGGCTCTGTAAACCAATTCGTTATACCATTTTGAATAATCTTCTTCGCGTGTTGTGTATTTCTGTGCCATGAACTATTAATCGTTTATTGACTTTGTTAAATTTTTGCAAAGTTAAAAATTAAAAATTACCTTTAGGATAAATTAAATCTTGAATAAGATGAAAGTTACACTATACCTATCCTCTTTCGTTCTCCTGGGTGGAGTACTTAGTTCTTGTTATTCTAATCGAATGCTTGTTGATGATGATGTTTACGTCATGAAAAACGCTGAATTACCAGTGGGCGAATCATTAACTGATGAAACAAATTATTCCACTTATAAATACAAGAAGGAAAAAGGAGTGACTGCGAATTCATATTACTATGACCCATACAATATTTCAGCTATGAATAATTGTGATTGCAATCCGTTCTATTTTACACCATTTGATTGTGGCTGGGGAAATAGATATTATGGCAGTTATCATTTATATGATATGTATTATGGATACGGTTATTACAACGCTTTTGGTCACAACATGATGAATCCATACACTTACAATTCACTTTATGGACCTATGTTCAATCCTTATGGCTTCTCGTATAGTGCTTATTATTCACCTTACTATTACAATAATTCATGGTATTATGGAAGCAATCCATACATAGGGAACAATGGGTATTCATATGGAGGTTCGTATGTTGGGAACAACGGTACAATTTACAATCAACACAGTGGACCACGAGGAAGTATTGGTGGAATGTCAAACAATGGTAACAGAAACAATTCGTTGGTGTTAAAATCGCCAACCATTTCGTCTTCAAACAACGGTTCTCATTCAGTGGTTTCAAAACCTCAATCGAATAGGATTTTGGCTGGCCAACAGCAATCACTTGGAAGCAGAAGTACTGAGATTGCTGAAAAAAACATTTCACGTCCAACATCAGGCTCTATAAAACCAAGCCAAGCTCGTCCAAGTTATACTAGTTCCGAAGTGCGACAAAATAATGCTGGAGTCAATACACCAGTAAGACAATCATCTGAAAGAAGTACGACACCAAGTAGAAATTCAAATGAGTCAATAAACAGAGGTACAAGTTCAGGAGGTTCTGTTGGTGGCGCGTCTAGAAGTGGTGGATCCAGCAAACCAAGTCCAGGAACAAGAAGAAACTAAATTCGAATGTTTAAAACCGCTTTAATTGCATTTTGTATTACTCCGTTTTTGGTTGTTTCACAAAATGAAAATGATTTATATCGTCATTCAAAAACATTATATCATGGAACCGCTCGTTTTGAATCGATGGGCGGTTCTTTTGGTGCGTTAGGTGCCGATTTAAGTTCTTATCAAGTCAATCCGGCTGGATACGGAAGATATTCAAGTTCTCAAGGTGGAATTTCATTTTTTGGAGGCTCTACGAATAATTCGACGACATTTAATGGTGTCAATTCAAAAAGCTCTAGTGGTCACGGTGGATTAAGTAATTTAGGTTTAGTCTTCGCAAATGATGTTTCCCAAAATGGTAATGGATTCATTTTCAATCAAGTTGGAATCGGTTATAATCAGATCGAAAGCTTCAAGAATAAAACAACGTATGAGGGACAGCAGTTTTCTTCATTGATTGATGATTTTGTAGGTCAAATCCAAGGGTATTATCCTGAAGAACTAAATACCTACTTTCCGTTCAGTTCAGATTTGGCATATCAAACAGACATAATTGAATACAACACGATTACTTCAGAGTTTTATTCATTGCTAAATTCAGGTGATGTATACCATCAACGAACGATAGAATCAAAAGGTGGTGTTAATGAAGTTTATGCAAATTTCAGTGCGAATTATTTGAATAAGTTATATATCGGTGCCAATTTAAGTGTTCGCTCCTATCGTTACATAGAAGATATTACTCATTTTGAGGAATTAACTGACACCACAGGAACTAATTTACGAAGTTTTGAATATGACTATTATCTTAAAACTAAAGGGAACGGTGGGAATTTAAGAATCGGTATGATTTATTTGGTGAATGAATCAATTCGTTTTGGTTTAGCACTGCATTCACCAACCTTTTCAGAAATGACCGATACTTGGTCGGCGTCAATGTCAAGTACTTTTGATACATATACAAAGACAATCAACGACAGTCTTATTCCAACGGGCGATTATAAATATAAAGTTCGTACTCCTGGAAGAATTATTGGTTCAGTTGCTTTTGTTTTTGGAACGAAAGGCTGTATTAATATTGACGCTGAATATCTAAGCTATAAACACGGACATTTCAAATCTACTTCAGATTTGAAATATGCACCTTATAACTATGAATACGAAAACAACTACGCAAAACAAGTATTTCAAGATGCTATAAACATTCGACTTGGTGGAGAATATGTTGTTTTCCCAGGGTTCTATTTGCGTGCAGGAATGTCCTATTATGGAAATGCATTTCAATCGAATCAGCAAATTGAATTGAAACCTGAACTAATTATTTCTGGTGGACTCGGCATAAAAACTAAAAAGTTTTCTGTTGACATATCGTATAGACAACGTTCAAATAAAACGAGTTATTACGCATTTTCGAATAGCTTGTCAACTATCGATAGAACATCTGGAAGTGCTGTTCTAACAGCTGCTTTTAATTTTTAGATTCTTTCAATTCACTTTGAACAGCCTCGCTAAAACTTATTTTATAAATTTTACTAGTTACCCAAGCAGTAATATTAAAGTACTCCAAAACAACGCGTTCATTGCGATCCATTAAAAGAGGCTCCAGTTCATCTTTCATTTTTTCTAAAATCAAAATGCGTTCGGTTGAATGAATTGATTTAGAAAGCTTACGAATATGTTTGATACATACATTTTCCACTTCGTAATCTCTATCTTGTTTACTAAGGTAACGATTTGTGGATTTAATTATATATTCCAAGAAGTCATAATTTTCCAGTTCGAAATGCAATACCAGATTGAAAAGTCGCGAAAAACTATAGATATCTTGTCTTAAATTTTGTTCATTGTCGTTTAATACTTCATTGATGTACGACAACGCTTTCTTGAATTCACCAATTCCAAAGTAACTGTATGCTTTGTTATACGTCAAAAGGATTTCCTGTTCTTTACTTACCTTATCGCCATATTCCTCTTGCAGCTTTTCAATTTGTGGAATTAAATCCACACTTTTTTGGAAGTCACCCATGGCATGAAGAAGATTCAATTCTAAATTGTATGTGCTCGTAAATATTCGAACCATGATATCAACTGAATTAAACCCTTTTTTACCGTCAAGTGCACGCATGTCCAGAATAAGGTTTTGTGCATTTTCAAAATCCTGACTATCAATATAACATCGCAATAAATGTGATAATGTCATTACATATCGTTGTCCTGAATCCGCTTTGATATCGGGATTGCGATCCAAAATTTCTCGTGTACGATTAAAGAATTGGAAGCTATCTTCATAATTACGATTCGTCGCTGCACACAATCCTTTGATATAGTAACACATGGAAGCTGCACGAGTTGATAAAGCTGTGTTTTTTCCTTTAATTAGGTGGTAATCTGCAATTCCATCAACAACCAAACGCTCAGCATCTGTTCTCGTGAAACCACCACTTCTAAAAATTAAATTGATTTTTGAATAAATCACTTGGTATTCAGCCAAGTTTCTCAATTTTGCAATAACCTCTTCTTCTTCCGCAACTAGCGCGTCTAAATTCGTTGAGAATTCACCAGACTCATACGCTTCTTCTAAAAGCTTCTTTTCCCAAGAAATCAACTCATACCAATAATAAAACTTTTCGTGCTCACATGCGATCTGCTTTGCTCGAGAAACAAATTTCTCACATTCCTTGTACAGCGCCTTATTATAAAGTATTTCTACGTTCTTAATTTCTTGTTTTAGTAAACTACTGACAGATTGCTCACTGTAGTAAGAGCGTAAGCTTTTTAAGATTAATTTGTATAAATGATTTTTTTCTGATGGAAGATGTTTAATAAACGTCTCTTTTTTAAACGCTTTTTTTAATTCTTCTTCATCATATTTTGATTGACCTTCGATGAAATCGAAAATCTTTAAATAATTTTTATCACCTGATTGCAAAGACGAAGAAAGTTTAAAAAAACGTTTCTCTGATTTTGATAAGGACTTAATCAATTTAAACAACTCTGTTGAAGGCTTCATAGTCTTAGTTTTTGCAGGGTCTAAAGTATGAAATAACTTTCAAACATTCAATCCTAATGCTAATACCATTGATTCAAAGGTTAAAACTGTTTATTTAACGATGACTCCTTGTTATTATTGGATTCTTAAAACGTACTTATCGATTTAGGAATACAAGAAAGCCCCGATTTTCATCAGGGCCTTCAAACAAACAACAACAAACTAAAAAACCTCACAAACCTGTTTAGCGCAGGCTGGACATGCCATTAATGGAGGATAACCTTTTCTCCCTTAGGAAGTATTTCATCACCGGAAGAAATATTATTTAATCGTATTAAAGCGTCTAATTTGATTGCCTCTTTTTGGGAAACCTCTCTCAACGTCATCGCTTTATCTAATTTAATTTCTTTGTTTTTAGATTTTAATCGTTTTGGTTGAATGTAAACAATGTCACCTTCAATCAACACATCCTTTTTAGGGCCAAAATCATTGTATTTGTATAATTGCCATAATCCTAGTTCATACTCTTTGGCTATTCTGTAAAATGTATCACCCTTTTTAGCAATGACATATTTTACTTTGTTTTCATGCGTCATAACTGTGTGTTTTACAGCATCAGCACTAACAACTGAAGAAGTAGATTTTGAATCAGCAGTTAAATCAGGTTTTAATTCATTGTTTTGAATTCCCAATTTATCTAATTCATCCAGCTTTAAATCTTCTATTATTTCAATTAATAAATCTGGGTACTTTGGATTCGTTGCATAACCCGCATCTTTTAATCCTTTCGCCCATGCTTTGTAATCCGTTTTTTCCAACGAGAACAATGCGTTATATCTTTTTTTGTCTTTTAAAAACAAACTATGGTCAACATAGCTTTCTTCTGCTGATGCATAAACACGGAAACATTCATTTTTTTGATCGTCATCCATGTACATTTTTTCACCTGTCCAATCGTGACATTTAATCCCAAAATGATTTTTCGCTGTTTTTGCTAATTCTGAATTACCACTACCCGACTCTAAAATTCCTTGAGCAAGCGTGATACTTGCTGGAATGTTATAATCAATCATTTGTTGCACAGCAGTCGAACGCCACATGTCAACGTATTCCTTTTTTGAAATTTGTTTCTCTACCTCGCCGCTAAATGCGAAATAGCTTAATGAAACTGAAATTCCGATTGCTACTAATTTCATGTTGTTGTTTTGTTTGTGTTGTAGTAATACGGAAGTTATTAACAATGGTTACAAAAATTGTTGATAAGTCAAAATTTCATGTTCATCCTTATTTCAACACATAGGAACAAGTCAATTAGTCCGAAACTCTATTTAATCAATGTCAAATTTTCCGATTTATGCTTGAATTTTTAGTTGGTTCTTAATTTGTGCAATAGAAAACGTTCAAAAATTACTTAGAAAATGGATATTTCAAAATTTACAATTAAATCACAAGAAGTGATTCAGCAAGCACAAACCATTGCTGAGTCCAGTGGGAATCAAGCCATTGAAACTGGACATTTATTAAAGGCTATTTTACTTACAGATGAAGATGTTGCTCCATACCTATTTGGCAAGCTCAACGTGAATCAAAAAATGTTGGAAGCAGCGCTGGATCGTATTTTAACAAGTTATTCAAAAGTTGAAGGCGGCCAATTGTATTTATCGCAGAACGCAAACAAGGTTCTAACAAACGCACTATCTGAAATGAAAAGTTTCGGAGATGAATTCGTTTCAGTGGAGCTTTTATTAATGGGAATGTTGGATGTAAACGATTCAATTGGAAGTCTTTTAAAAGATAATAAACTAACAAAATCAACGCTTAAACAAGCAATTATGGATTTAAGAAAAGGTGATAAAGTCACTTCGAATAGTCAAGAAGGAACCTATCAATCATTGGAGAAATATGCGAAGAATTTAAATGAATTGGCAAAAGCTGGAAAATTGGATCCAGTTATTGGTCGAGATGATGAAATTCGTCGCGTATTACAAATATTAACAAGAAGAACAAAAAACAATCCGATTCTAATTGGTGAACCTGGAGTTGGTAAAACCGCCATTGCTGAAGGTTTAGCGCATCGAATTATTGACGGTGATGTACCCGAGAATTTAAAGTCAAAAGTTGTTTATTCACTTGATATGGGTTCTTTGATTGCAGGCGCAAAATACAAAGGTGAATTTGAAGAACGTTTAAAAGCGGTTGTTAAAGAAGTCATTAGTGCGGAAGGTGAAATTATCTTATTCATAGATGAGATTCATACACTTGTTGGTGCTGGTGGCGGTGGTGAAGGTGCTATGGATGCAGCAAACATTTTGAAACCTGCTTTGGCTCGAGGAGAACTGAGAGCAGTTGGTGCGACAACGTTAAATGAATATCAAAAATATTTTGAAAAAGATAAGGCGCTCGTTCGACGTTTCCAAACAGTATTAGTTGACGAACCGACTACCGAAGATGCAATTTCAATTTTACGTGGAATTAAAGAAAAGTATGAAAATCACCATAAAGTCTTAATCAAGGATGCTGCGATTATTGCAGCTGTGGAATTATCACAACGTTATATCACCGATCGACACCTTCCAGATAAGGCAATCGATTTAATTGATGAAGCGGCTTCTAAAGTTCGTATGGAGATTAATTCTAAACCAGAAGAATTGGATGAATTGGAACGTAAAATCATGCAACTTGAAATTGAACGTGCAGCATTGAAGCGAGAGAACGATACCAAAAAAATGGAAATCCTTCAAAAAGACCTAGCCAATTTAACCGAACAACGTGATGCGTTTAAAGCAAAATGGCAAGCTGAACGTGATATAATTGATTCGCTTCAAAAGAATAAGGAAGCAATTGAACAATTCAAATTAGAAGCTGATCAAGCTGAGCGAGCAGGTGATTATGGAAAGGTTGCTGAAATCCGTTACGGAAGAATCAAAGAAGCTGAAGAAACATTGGAAAAATTGAAAGTTCAGCTGACCGAAATGCAAGTGAAATCCAAAATGATTAAGGAGGAAGTTGATGCTGAAGAAATTGCTGAAGTTGTTTCTAAGTGGACAGGTATTCCGGTAAACAAAATGATTGAAAGTGAAGTTTCTAAACTTTTACGATTGGAAGATGAATTGGGTAAACGTGTTGTGGGTCAGGAAGAAGCAATAAGTGCTATTTCAGATGCTGTTCGTAGATCTAGAGCAGGTTTACAAGATGCACGCAAACCAATTGGATCATTTATCTTTTTGGGAACAACAGGAGTTGGTAAAACAGAATTGGCAAAAGCATTGGCGGAGTATCTGTTCAATGATGAAAATGCAATGACGCGTATTGATATGAGTGAATATCAAGAAAAACATTCTGTTTCTAGATTGGTTGGAGCGCCTCCGGGATACGTTGGTTATGATGAAGGCGGACAATTAACAGAAGCTGTTCGTAGACGTCCCTACTCGATTGTATTGTTGGATGAAATAGAAAAAGCACATCCGGATGTTTTCAATATTTTATTGCAAGTTTTAGATGATGGTCGATTGACGGACAATAAAGGAAGATTGGTGAATTTCAAAAACACGATAATCATCATGACATCTAATTTAGGCTCAAGCATCATTCACGAGAAATTTGACAACATCAAACCTGCTGAATATGAAAGAGCTGGTGAGAAGGCCAAAATGGAGGTTATGGAATTGTTGAGACAAACGATTCGCCCTGAATTTTTAAACCGAATTGATGAAACAATTATGTTCTTGCCGTTAACGAAGGAGAATGTGAAAGAAATTGTTTCCATACAGATGAATGCATTGAAAAAACAATTGAAAGAAAAAGAAATTAATCTCGTGATTACTGATGAAGCTTTCAATTGGATCGCCGAAACAGGCTATGATCCTTTCTTTGGCGCACGACCGGTAAAAAGAGTTATTCAAAAACAAGTGTTGAACGAATTATCGAAGGCTCTATTATCTGGAACGATAGATCGATCGCAAAATGTTGTAATGGATATTTTTGATGGAAAAATTGTTTTCAGAAAACCAGTGCTTGCTGCGGAGGAATTATAATAGTCAAGTTTTTATAATTAAAAAAGAGGAACGTGGAAGGTTCCTCTTTTTTTTACCTAAATAAAGCAACGAAAATTGGTAGTAAATAGATAACATGAAAAATACCTATCCCCTAATTAATAAAAACGTAGTAATTATTAGATTAAATGTATTCTAAAAACTATTCCGAAATATTAAACAACTGAAATTCAGGATTTTAAAACTTTAGCTGTGTTATATGTTTCCAATATTTGGAAAGTTATTCTTGTTTTGGATTTTGGTTTAAAAATAAAGGGAGTGTAGAACACTCCCTAATCTGCTATTACCTAACCTGATTATTCTTGAAACCACTCTACGATAATCGATTACAGTATTGTAAATTTCGTGCCTAAACATTAATACACTCAAAAACAAGAAGTTATATATTTGATAAATTGATAAAAATCCAAATTTTGGATATTTTTTCTAAAAATGAGATGTAAAACAATTAAATGGGCACACAAATTACATAACCAGTAAAATGAATAGCTCAGGGAAAATAAAAAAGGAGAACCTAATAGATTCTCCTTTTTGCTATTTACCTAACCTGATTATTCTTGAAACCACTCTACGATAATCAATTAAAATAGATGAATAATCGTGCCCAATCATTAAATACTTGATAATCATCATTTTAAAATATGTTTCAAAATGGCAAAATTCCATATTTGGAAAATGAGTTTCATAATGGGAATTTATTTTCGTGATTTCTTGAATTTTGGTAAATTATTCAAAAGAATGAAATACATTTGTTCTAGAAACAAAAAAAAAGGAGAACCTTAAAAAGATCCTCCTTTGCTATTTACCTAACCTGATTATTCTTGAAACCACTCTACGATAATCATTATTAAAATTGAAATAATTGTGCCAACAAACATAACATGCAGATTATAAGCTACTTATGTTTTTAGCGCTTAAATATATTTCCTGATTATGGGTTTATTTTCCAAATTTAGGACTGATTAATGCATGGAACCACCAAAAAAAAAGGAGCACAAGATGCTCCTTTTTTTTTAAACAAAAAGGTGAAACCTTTTCAAGTCTCACCTTTTTCTCAGACCATAGCTTAACGCAAACTATGATATTGATAACAGTTAGTGGGTTAATGAAGTTCCCTTCAAGGTTTGTCTCCGTAATATAATGCCACTATATTATCTAGTTGA
>CAJAVU010000085.1 GCA_903945495.1 uncultured Flavobacteriales bacterium
AACCATTAAAATATTCGTTTCAGACGATTTTGCAGTGCTATTCATGTGACAAATATAAATTAATAAGCGTTGCGTAAATTTATATAAATGTTAAATAATCGATAAAATTGTAAAAAAGCTTCAATTCGTTTTGAGCAAATGCATTTTTATGCTATTGGTAAGATAACACAAATGCCAAGGCTGAACAAATATTAAAAGATTTTTTTCGAATAAAAATGCTTTAGGGAATTGATGATAAAGTAATTCCAAAACTACTTAAAGGATTTTAATCCGATTAGGATAATTTAGAGATGGTTATTTTTAAGTCGAACAGTTTGATTTAGATAGGTTATTTATAAATTCGCAAAAGGTTTAGTTGTAAAAGGTAGGTTTAATAAAAGGGAGCAGACGCTAGTCACTCCCTTTTATTATTGGTATTATAATCAACTTTTGATTTTCAACAACTACTTTGACTTCTTGACCTTCATTAAATCCAGATTCTCTTAACCACTTCCCTGATAATTTAATTTCCGGCATCATGACCATTTGATGAAATGCTCGGTTTTGGAATTTGTATCCAACTTTCAGTTTTCTTTCTTGCTTTTTCATGTTGTGTTATTTTAATTTTGAAACCCACGCAGAGCTGCTGGCTGCACTTTGCATAGGCAACAAAAAGGGCAAAGGGAGGAAGCAGGGCAAGTTTTTTAAAAAAAATACTACCCATTCGGAATTGAGAAATGAAAATGGAAAGTTGTAAATACACATGCGGAAAAATATCTTTCTGTTTATAAAAAAGTTGGGTGGAGATTTTTTTGAAAACCCTTTAGGGCTTGAACTTGACCAGCAACGACCGTGGCCTAACTTGCCTTTTGCAAAGGGGAGATTAACGGACAAGAAAACGCTGACGATAATAAATGCGACACCATTGATACAAACGAACAAACATTACATGACGATTGGTGCCTGGCTCTAATTTGTGAACTTGCCTACGGATGTAACGAGCATGAATGATAAACTCTCTTTGAGGCATGGAAGAAAGTATAGATTTGATAACAGCAGGATTGATATTGTACACGACCTTTTGAGAAAAATGGGGAATGTGCAATATCAAGGAGGCGGTCATTATCCCGTTACTTCTTTGCGTAGCGATCTTAATCATTTCAATAATGCGATTGTATCCGGTAATTTTTTTATGATAAAATGTGAACCGAAAATTCACGTATAGAGTTTATTTTTGGAGAAAAATAGAGAGACTATGGATTTGGATAGTTTAAATGAAGAGATTAAAAAAATAATGGATGCACGGAATAATACAGGGATTCCGGAATTTGAAGGTTATTCTCCTTTCGAAATGCATAATATTGTTCAATATCTATTTGAAGAAAATTGTCCAATCAAGATTATAAAATTGAAAACCGAGGATTTTCATAGAATCCCTATTTTCAATGGAGTAAAGTTTCTTTTGAATCAACTTTCGGAAATGGATGGAATAAAGCTGACCGCCAAGGGATATTTACCTACAAAAATTGTTTCTGACCTGTACAACCAAAAGTATTATTCTGAAGACATGATTGATAAAGGGATTAGTAAGTTGTATAAGGAAACTGATTCACTTTTTGTTAGACTTTGTAGAATAATATTGGAATTATCTGGTGTAGCTAAAAAGTCAAAAGGAAAATTAATACTGACTAAAGAAGGAAACAATTGCCTTTTAAACGATCAATTGTTGCTTGAAGAAATTTTAAATGCTTATTGTAAGAAATTCAATTGGGCTTATTTTGATGGTTATGAATTGGAAAATATCGGTCGTTTGGGATGTGGTTTTTCAATTTATTTGCTGAATCAATATGGAAATGACGTTCGTCAAACTGATTTTTATGCCAAGAAATATTTTACAGCGTACCCAATGCTGATTGAGGATATTCATCCAAGATATGGAACGGTTGAAAGTTATATCAATCGGTGCTATTCTTATAGGATGGTTGAACAGTTTGGAATGCTGACCGGAATCATCAAAAAAATTGGTGTACATAAATATGGAGAACCAAAGTTTATTCAGAAATCTGAACTATTGAATCTATTATTCGAAGTGAATCAACCTAAATAATGTATTCTAGTTTGAAACTATACTTTCAAATGGAATCTCAAAAGAATTGAAAAAGGAAAAGGTGCCTACAGCAAGTGCGAAGGGAAAAGGAGGAAAAGCAACGTAGCTCTAAGGAGTTGCTTTCCGAGTGTGGGGGCGTGGAGGAAGAAAAAAGAGGATTTTTAAATAAACCAACAATTGAAACATAAGTTTAAACTTTACAAGAAAACACTAATTTGAAAATGAAGCCTCTTTTTTTCTGACGGAACGCGCGAGCCGCCGCGAGTTGGAGCGAAGGGGGAAGCCCAAAGAGGGACCCGGAGGGGAACGCGGGCGACCTCTGCCTTTTGCACAAGGGCTTGGCGGAGTTTTTGAAGAACGAAGAAAGGACTTTTACAAGTGTGTGAATCCCGATGAAGTGATTGTAAACAGCTTTGCTGTACAATGCTATATCGGGAGAACATTCTTGACTCAAAGGAAACTTAAATAGAATAACGGAAAAAGTGCGGTGTGACTGGAGGAACGGAAGGAACACGGCACTAATGGAGGATTTCTCAAAAACTGTGACAAGCCCGCAGCCTGAGCGACTTAGCAGGCGAGCATATTAACAAGCAGCGGTGACACCCCAGATAAAAAATAATGAGAGAGAGCGGAGAGAGAGGGAGGTATGGCGGAACGGAGCCGAACGAATACCTTATTGGGGTCTGGGGTGGCAGAGAGCTTCGAATGACGACGCAGGACGAACAGGCGAAGACTTTTTAGAGAACAGCCAGGGAGGGAATTCTGGACGACCGGCTAAGTGAACGATGCATACAAGCCCGGAACGCAGTGGAGCTTGTATAGGCTTGAATGCAAAAAAGCTGAAGCTGTGAGAACAAGGAGGAATGCCGAATTTTCGTAAAAAGTATTTCGTTGTTGAGTTGTAGCATCATTAAGATCTAATTTTATCAAAGCTTTTAGTCCCATATTGTTTTATTTTATATGTTTTGCAAAAACCCAACCATCAATTTGTGTTCGAACTTTTACCCAACCATCAGATTCTTCGAGGATTTCGACTTTTGTGCCTTTTGGAAGTGGTTGTGCAGCTTTTTCAGCTTCGGTATCAGGAGCAACACGAATGTTTAATGAGGTGGCCGCGACTTCGCCGGTGGTTTTGTGAACTGGTTCTTCTTCTGAATCGGTATCACGTGCGCTTTCAAAAATTTGTTCGCGGAATTTATCTAAAGGGAAAGCCGGTCCCGGATCAATTTTGCGGATTGGTGAAATTTCTTCATGACCAACGATAGTTTTAATACCATATTTATCGATGAGTAATTGACAAATTTCTTTGCAGATTTCAATTTGCCATTCTGTAAAGCGATGCCAATAATTTGGTGTATTTCTATTTCTATGGATTCCTTCCATTACATCGGCTTCATTATAAACACGTCCAAACCAAGCAGTGTATGAATTGCCACTTTTCTTCAAAATTCCAGCATTGTCAATTTCGATTCCAATTGAATAGTTGTTTAATCCAACCCGTCCTTTATATGAACTATTGCCGGCATGCCAGGCAATAGTATCAAAAGGAACTAATTGAGTTATTTTTCCATCGCGACCAATAACGATGTGTGCAGATGCTTTTGAACCCGGACTGGTTAATGTGTTGACAGAGGATTCACGACTTGATCCAGCGGTATAATGGATTACGATCGTATCAGGTAAGCCAGATTTGAATTTTCCGCTTTTGTTAGGTGATTTTTTGAAGTCGATTTTTTCACCGGCGAGAAGATGGTTTTCAATTTTCATGGATAAGGAAATTTTTCCAAATATGAACATTCAAAAGGAGTTCTACAATGAGTAGTAGTACTCAAATTTCAGGGTTGAAAAAGAATGAATTTGTAAGTTTATTCTAGTATAAAAACGGACTTATATTCTTACTTATTTGACTATTTAGACTTGCAATAACCAAAGTCAAATAGACGTATAAGATTAATATAATAATGGAAATTCCAAATTTGTCTGCTTTTTCACAATACAAAAACCTGTGAATGAAATATTGATAATTGGTCTTGGTATTTCCCAAGAATTCAAATTAACCTGAATTCCCAATTTAAATAAATAATCAAGACATCCACTTAAAGCGAACTATTTTATAGTCTTTAGTTTTCTTACTATATTTGATATAACCTACTATTTTCCTTTTTAGATTTATTGGGTCAAGTTTATCTCTGTCCTTATATTCTCCAAAATTTATGAAATAATATTCTCCTTTCTTGATAAATATTTCAAGATCAGTGATTTTTATTGAAAAAATTATTAATTCTTCCATGTCAACATCAATAAATTCACCTTCTCTGTCGAAATCTCCAAGAATCTTTCCATCCAATGCTGAATACAAAATAAGAGGAATTTTATTTTCTTGATTTAGTGCATATTCAACAACGATATTTTTATTTATTAAATTAGTTCCAAAAACATGATCTTTTCTATTATAATGATTAATGAAATTGCCCTTATCATCATTAATTAACAGTTCCAAATAAAATGGACCATGTTGAAGGTTATATTTCAAAGTGTTATTTTCATCGTAATGAATAGGAGATTTCCCCATAGGATTGGTGGGAACCCTCGTTACGAATACTTTCTTATCTAGATCAATATTATTTACATCAATTCTATCTACATAGGTTGGATAGTAAAAATTATAAGATTGTATTTTTAGAATAGAATCATTCAAGATGTATGCTCCATTTTTATCGTGAATCGAGCATTTATAATCTAAGGAATCTGCACCGAAAATTTTTATGGGTTGATTAGCTTGATACGAAATAAACCAATCCTGATCTTTGTTTCTTAGAGTTTGGAGAGTATAAAATATTGAATTTTCATCGAAAACATATGGAGTTATTTTTCTATACCAAGGTCTGTAAAATGCCATTTTTCCTTCTTCCCAAACTGAAAAATATCCGTCTTTATAAGCTGTAATGCTATCCCATTGAGGATCCGTTAAATGTCCTTTTGAATCATCATATTGACTTATAAAAACGGAATGTAAACCATATTTATTTTCTTTCTTAAGAACCAAACATTCGGATTCTGGAAATACATATATTGAATCGTAGGTGGTTTTGGAATCATAAAAATCATTTGAAATTCCATCAACTGAAACATTCTTAAACATTCCATAATCGTTAAACATTATGGAAATTAATTTGTAGGTGTATTGAGAATATTTAATTAAAATTAACACATCGTCACCAAATCTAACTGGCCCTGTTTCAATTGGGAAAAATATTGAATCATAAACACAATCTGTAATTTCCCAAAATTCTTTAAAACTAGTATTTTGATTGCCATACTTAATCGCATAGCCACATTTGGCAAAGCTATAGAAAACATAAATATGCGTATTTTCGCCTAACTCATATAGAGTATCATATTTCGCCTCAAGTTGAATTTTACCTGCGATATCAATCAAACCATATTTCCCTTTTTGCTCAAAAATGATTTGCGCATCAGTATGAAAAGATGATGCAAAAAGAATAATTAAAGTAATTATTAAAAATTTCATTTTGTTCAACAGTTAGAATGTTTGATAAAATCACTTATTAAAGTAATCATCAATAGCTGAATAAGCTTCTTTTTGTGCCAGTTTTGCAAGAACATCGACCTTTTTTAAGTCGAAGTCGTAAGTGTCTACACCATAATCATATAGAGGTATTATGTTACTGTGATCCGTTATATCACGAATTTGTCCACGTTTGGCGCCATAAGAATAGCCTGTAAACGCTATTTGTACAATTCCTCTAGGTATTTCCCATGGCTTTACATTGTTATATTCCCCATAATGTTTATGCCAAGCCTTTATCAATCGGTGGATTGCCTTTTTCTTAAACTTAATAACTTTTTTATCCTCTAACTTTGCATTAACATAGTTATTAAACATCAACCCAATTTCTTTTTCGATCAATTCAAGTTCCATTTCAGGAGATCTTGGATCAACAATCTCAGGAGTATTGTCTATTTCGGGAACGAACGATTCTTTATCTATGAGGTCTAATAACTCTGACTCTTTTTGTTTTAATTTTGGTATTTTCATATCAAGTTCATTTAAGAAATGTGGTGGGTAATCACCATCCAACTTAATTGGTAAAACACCATCTATTTTGTTTTCAAGACCCTTGTCTCTAAAATAATTAAAAGGAATATTATTAAAATATCCCCCATCCAATAATAATCCTTTAAATTGGGAATTATAAAAGAATTTTAGAAGTTTTTTATTTACGATGATTTTATCATTATTCACCATTACTGGTTGATCCTTCCATTGAGCCAATTCAAAAATTCCTTTTACTTCAGATCCTATTAAAATTTGCCTCATTTCTTCTAGAAATGTATTTAGTTCTAAAAGATTATTTGTATCAATATAAACCGGATTCTTTTTTGTCATCAAATGTTGTTGTAGAGCTTTTTTAACTGCATATTCATATAAATCATAATCCACTTTTTTAAATTTTGTTCTTGTCTTTGTAATCTTTCCAAATTCTTTAGTTTGGATTTTGACAAAAGGCTGCGACACATCATTAACAACAACTTCAATTTCTTCAATATCCGAAACCTGTTTTGGAACCATATGAATATCTGTACTTCTTTTTGTATCGTCCAAATGAGGTGCGAATAACACATCAGATGCATTGTACACAGGGCGTATTGCTGGAGGAATTGACATAGATGCTCCAACTGCTTCGAAAACCCTATAATTTGGTGTGTATTTATCAGAGAAAAACAATGGTGAATTAGTCGAGAAATTCGAAACCGCTGCCGCATATTCGACTTTCAAAATGTTCCAAAATTCTCTAAAAGTGAGATCTTGTAAATGATTAAACAATTTAATTGCATTGTCAGTAAACTTATAATCCCCACGATGTCCAATTTCAAAATCGGCAATCAAATTATTACTCTTTAGAGTTACTTCGAAATCCTTTGTTGTTAAATTATTAGGAGGTTTAACATTAAGTGAATCTGGAATAGTCTTTAAACTATTATATTCATTATTATAAAATTCAATTAATCTTTTTTGAAAATAGGTGTCTCGTGTGGCAGCATAGATCATCAAATCATAAAAGAATTCGCGAACTTGAAAACCTGAGAACATGCCTCTGTCTTTGAAAACGGCGGCAACAGTGTTCCCAGTTACTTTGATTTCCCCAGATTTCACATTGAAAAAGGCAAATAATCCTTTTTTTATAATTAATGAATAAAGCGTTTTATTAACTATTGAGGTTGTAGTATTGGAAAAAACTCCGTCTTTACCGAAATTACTAAATAGTTTTGTCAACAATTTATCGTACCAATTTTTTTTGGAATTGGAAGATATAATTTTAAGAACCTGTGCAACATTATGAACTGCTCCATCTATACATGCCTTCACAATTAGACTTACAGTAAATTCGCGTTTTGCAAATTTTACAGCATTCCCTTTAATTTCCATTTTATCTTTATCTAAAGAGTATTTAAAAGTTTCCTCCTTCAATCCAAGTGCATTACCTCCTTTTTTATTAAATTGATCATTCTGCTTTTTTGAAATATTATCGTCTTCGCCAATTGCCAACTCTGATCCCTCATTTATCATTCGATATTTTCCTGCGTCATCTTCAGAAAGAAATTTTGTGAAATCAAAATCTAACACACGCTCTATTTCTTCTGAATTAAGTCCCAAAACCAAAGCGAATGTAGTAATAGCACCTGCCGACGCCCCTGCAACCCCTTCAATAATTGGAATATAATTTTTATTATCAGCATCAAGCTTTAGATAATCCATAACACCACGTGCCCTGTTGGATGTAATAGCTACAGTTTCTATAGGTTTGCCTTCAGTGTGATATTTCCACACGCGTGAGAATAATTGATCTTCCAAAGCCCTAACAGCCCCGAGGTAGGTATTTCCCCGGGCACCACCACCTTCCATAACAATGTATTTTAAGTCATTGATGGACATTTTGGCATTAGAAACAGCTTCTGTTTCTGTTGATTGGTCTTCTGGCATGTTTATCTAAAAATTATGGTTGAACAGGCGTACAGGAATCTGCAATAATTGCTGGAGAATATTGTTTAGGAATGATCACGTCACTCGTTGGCTCATCAGTACTTTGAGGATAGCCAATTGGTTTGATACCATCTGAATTGCCACATTCGAGCATTACTAAATTTGTTGGTATTTTAAATATACCCAAGTCAATTGTATCGACAGGTACAGGTAATTCAGTGCCATTTATATCTGTTGTAAACAAAGTTGGTTGTGAACTTCTTAGTTCTTCCAAAAGTGGAGTCATTTCTTCCGGAACAACTTCATAATTTGCGATTGAATTAAATTGTAAGAAGTTGATTGCAGCTAACTCTTTTAAATCCTCACGAAAAACAGGAACGCGAACTGTTGCATAAGATGCTTGCATGAAAGCTTCAAAGTGTGGGTTGTCATCTGTTAAGTCCAACAATTCTTTCCAGTTGTTTTTATCCGAATAAAAATATGGATGTAGCACATACGTCATGTTATTCCAATCGAAAACTGTTTCAATGAATTTAACTTTTTCAGCATTCAGCGAATCCAAACAACATTTTGGATTATATTCCTTTCCAACTACGAAATTATCCTTAATCCAAAATGGATTACATCTGAACATTTTACGAATGGTTTCACGTTTGATTTCATCTTTGATCAATTGTTCTTTTTTAGCAGGGTTGATTCCTGGTCTATTTGGGTCAAAGGAAGCCATTTCATTTTCAGCATCATTAAGGAGTTTGTTGTAGGCATCTACAATGGAATTATATGCTGAAATCTTCCATGCTTTATAAGCATCATCGATCAAATCACAATGAATTTCAACATTTATATAAAAACCCTGTTGGTGAGAAGATACAGATATAGGCAACTGATTTGTTTCACCTGAAAACCAGAATTCTGTTGGAGTCCACAAATTGTCACCACTATTCCAAAAAGCAAACGTACCATTACCAATTGAACAAACGATACTATTACCATAAGGCCAGCCATTGACATAATAACTAGTTGCCTTACCATAAACGCATTTATAATTATCTGGAATTTGAATCAACTTACCTGTTACAGTCCCTTGAGTTCCATTTAAAACATCAGAAACTATTACTTTATTTGCCGGTGGCTGGTCAATTTCAGCTTCGTATATTGTAGCCCAAGCTAAATAATTGTCACGTGTAATGTTGTCAATAGTCAGAATAGGAATTCCTGCAATTACCGCTTTTCGTGGATCAGGAGGAATATTAAGAGATGGAAGTTCCATTATTGAACGGCTCAAATAAAAATGCCCCGGGTGTGCTACATCAAATTCAAAAATCAATCTCTTACCATAATTTTTTAGCGTACCTCTAACCAACTTATTTAACCATCTGTAGACATAGGATTTCGTTCCTTCTGCTTCATTGTTAATTTCGTGCGTAACAGTTTCTTCAAATTCTTCAATAGTGGTTGTGCTTCGGTCTGAACGGACACGATGGCTTACCTTGTCAATGATTCTTTCCATTACCTCCTTTGCTTCAGATTGTGAAGAACTGTTGGAACTAAAGGATGAATTAGAGTTAGAATATCCGGCATCAACACTTGCCGAAACTGGTCCATAAGATCCCGAAGCGGAGGCATTAACAGAAATTGCGTTAGCGTTTGATTGTGCATCATACGCAGCAGTTTCAATGCTGAATTTTTCAGTAGATTGAGTATCTGTTTCTCTTGAAGTTTCATCTTCAACAAAAAGAGATTCAAAGGTTTCCGATCTTTTTAACCTACGTGTAACTCTAGTATTTTTTTCTCCAGCTTGCGTATTGTTTATATGTGCAATTTCCCCAGGCAAATAACCAACAGGTTCTTGTTGTACAACTCTTAAATCTGCAATCTGGTAAGGGAATTTATAATCACAATCACTGGGTCTTGTAATTATTTGATTACCATAAGAAAGGTTTAATGCCGGGTGATTAAATGCTGTTGTATCTACCCAATTCGATCCTACAAGGCTATATTTTTTTTCTGTAATTAAACTCGGAAGATCTTTGTTTACTTCACTCATCTCCGCATTAAGCAAGCTAAAGGCACTATCAATTGACATCTTGGCATTCCCCAACATTGTGTAAATCAAGTTGTATTTGGTTGTAAGAATTGTTGTTTTAGTTGTAATTGTTTCAACAGCATCATCCTCTAGTTTTTTTACCAAGGATAATAATTCATTTAATCGATTAACAACTTCAATATTAACAGTAGCCTCCTGATCCAATTCATCATTAATTTTGGATCTCATATTATCAGCTTTTGTACGATTGAAAATTTTATTTTCTGTTCGATCAGTCATTTTCTCATTAAGATCAGCAGTAATTTTCGTTTTTGCGTCCGATACTGAAATTGATTCAGATTTCACATAATTTAAAATAAATCGATAGGCAACATTAGCTACAATTATTTTTCCTGGTTCAGGAAATTCGATCACATTTTCATTTTTGGCTTGTGTCAATAGTGATTCGACTTGTGAAAGACTATTTAATTTTGTGAGAAGCTCCGTTTGGGGTGTTGTGTCAATATCATCTCCTCCTAAATTTTCGCCAATAAATCTAGTAAATGATGGAGTAACATCTTTCGGAATAATTATTGAAATAGTTTCAGATAGAGGGTTGAGTGCCTTATAAACAGATTTAAATAAATCTATTAAGGTTTTAAATAATACGTTAGTGTTACTCTTTGTCAGTGATCTAACTATAATGTTGTCATAAACTTGTTTTAATCCTGCCTCAGTTGGAGCGGCAGTAAGATCTGTTTTTAACGCTTCAACTGCGTTTTTTGTTTTCAGGAATGAAACACTATCTATATACGTTTGAAGTGCAGTATTGTAATTGTCCAATTTCAAACTTGGTTCATCATTACTAGACACTATGCTCGCTAGTTCAATAGTTAGTGCAGTTGTTAAAATTACTTCTTCAACGGAACCAGTTGATTCTGTAAGAACAGGGTTTCGGAGTGAAACGAATTTGTAAATGGGTGATTGGTTAGACATAAGAAACGATTTTAGATTTATGTTTAATACATTTTATTCAAAATTGGGTTGGGCTTTTCCTTTATAAATGGCGTTTTCAATTGAAACAAGAACAAATTCAATTAAACTCGGACATTTTACTCCAAAATTGATTATATAAAATCATATTGTCAATGAGTAGTACTACTCATATTTCATTCGTATTGAACTTGTTTGATACAATTTGAGTAGTACTACTCATTGTAAATGTGTTCAATTATTTGGAGTTTTACAGCCAGACAAAATTCAAATACACCATGAAAATGAGAAAAACCGATTTGTATAGATTCGATCACTTTAGAACGCCTGAATTAATGTAAGCTGATTGAATACAATTTGTTTTAAAGGACATTCGGATGTCGTGAAAAGTACATTTTTAAGCGGAGAAAGAACACAGGATAAAAGTGTGTAAAAATGATGACGACCAAATATAAAACGATTATAGATGCAAAAAGAGGTCGTAACAAAACTTAAAGTGGTAATAAAGAGCAGAAGTATTTTAATGAAATTTATTTGTGGAAAAAAAATAAAACGGTGGAATTTCATAGCACGAAAAATTTTGTCTAAGGTTGTTAGAATACAAAACTTTCCACATTAACAGTCACTATTGACATTATGTGAAAACATTAATTATTAAAATTTAAGAAATAGGTTTATCTGCTCCCTTGAATATCAGTTATAATTTACAACGCTAAAACATAAAATTAAGTTTTTAGCAAAAACCGATTAAAATGAAAATTATTTATTTGTGTTTTATTTCACTGATTAGTTCAGTAGTTTGGGGTCAAGGACAATTTAAAGTTCGTAACGATGGTTTAATCCAAATTGGTTATACCAATTATAATATTTTGACATTTGGTCAAGGAAATGGTGCTACGAACAACGGAAACTTTGCAATAGAATATTGCTCAACTTGTCCATCAGCCGGATTTAATTTTTGGAAGCCATGGCCAACTTCAGATTATGGAAATTACAAATTATTTATTAGAGATAATGGTAACGTAGGTATAGGAAATGTTGGAGATGCATCAGCCAAACTTTGGATAAGTGGTAATTTAAAAGTAAATTCCACTACGTTCACATCAGACCAACGATTTAAGGAGAATATACAACCAATAAACAATCAATTGAGTAATTTATTAAAATTAAAAACATATCAATATACTTTTAAACAATCTGAACGTTTTATTGGCGACTCCTTATCTGTTAATGCAAACAAGGAATACCATCCAGACTATAACTTTGATAGTAATCTTCATTATGGATTAATGGCTCAAGATATTGAAATGATCTATCCTAATTTGGTTGCAAAAGATGAAAACGGTTATTTAAGTTTAAATTATACGGAGTTAATTCCTATATTGATAAGTTCTATTCAAGAACAGAATGAGAGAATTTTGAAACTTGAGGAAGAATTAAATTTACTAAAACAAAGATGATTATGAGAAAAACATTTCTATTTCTGATATTTGCTTTAATTACTTTAAAAGCGGTATCTCAGACTTACGATAATTATCCTTTCTGTCCACCCGGAGCCGTTTGGGTTCACAAACTTTCCGCACCATGGGACCAGTTTTACAGAGTATCAGTGTATTCAAATGATACAATCATTATGGGATATCAATGTAAAAAAATTGTTCAAAGATTTATAATATTGTATCTTCCTGATCCAACTCATAGTGATACTATAAGAGCTGAAAATATTGGTAAGCGAAGAAGTCTCTATTGGAGAGAAAGTAACGATAGTGTATATGTTTACCATAACAATCAGTTTGAGTTACTGTATGATTTTAATCCAAATATTGCCGATGAATTGATTTTGAATAGACGCAATAATTCTTATCCAATATGCGATACCATTCAATATCCCGAATTACTTTGGGATGACACTTTAAAAGTTATTACAATAAATCCGAATTTCAATTTAAATAATGTTTATTATACACAAATTAGTTATAATGCAATTGAGCGATGGTCATATGGACCTGTAATTGCGAAAATTGGTGGTGTTAGTAGTTTGACCCCTTGTCAAGGATATTTTTCTTATCCTATTATATCAGGAGGTATTGATGAAACATGTGTTCAATATGAAGAATGTGGTTCATTCTATGCTTATTATGATCCATTACGTGGATATGTAGGGAATATGAATAATGTTGTTGAAAATACATTTAATCTAGTCGTTTCAGTCCAAGAGATCAATTCTGTTAAGAAACAACAGTTTATTGTATATCCTAACCCAACTGAAAATACTTTAAGTGTATTAGGAGTTGATAAAGACGAATTGTATGAATATTCGATAATAGATTTGTTTGGAAGAATTATTGATCATAAAATCAACAGTGATTTAAAAAATATTTCTGTATCAAGTTTAAATACTGGAAGTTATTTTATAAAAATCACAAGCAAAAAATATAGTCAAACAATTAAATTCGAGAGAAAATGAAAAATTTCTTAACTAGTCTATTTTATTTTTTTCTAGGGTTAAATTTATATGGACAATCCAGTACTAATATTGCAAAAACAATTCGTGTAAATTATCATTTCATGTTAAAAGGTAATGGAACAGGCAATTTTAATGAGGTTACAGATGGTGATGGCAGAATTTATAGTGGATATGATTGGGCTAGAAATCAAGTTCTTCAAATGAATCAACAGAGTGATCAAAATATTCAGATGAAAATTCCATTAGGAAACACCTTACCTGTGTTAGATAAAAATTACAATTATGTTTTAGATGCTGTTTATTTTTGGAGAGACGATAATACATACTATTATTATCAAGCGGATAATGCATATACTTTATATGGACAAGATAAGGGAAGTGTAATGAATGTTTTGATAGCAGAGACCACCGGAAGTACAGTTGTAGGAGGTGCTGCAAACAACGTATCCATCGCAATTCCAGTTAGTGGCTTATTGAACAAATATATAAAAATGCAAAACGAATGGGATGCTTATCTTGACCAATGGAATAATTTGGGCTATTTTAGTGGTTGGGCTCAATCACTAACAACTTCTCATGAATTTGGTCACTTATTAGGATTAAATCATACCGTTTTATATGGTTCTGGTGCTCCATGCCCAGTGGGTTGTCCATTAGCGAATTATCCGAATGTTCAAGGATCAATTAATTACTCATGTGGGGATAATATTACGGATACTCCAACTGCATGGGATATTACTAGTTCTAATAATTGTACAGAACATCCGGGAATTTTTAATGCAGCAACAAATGGCCTTTATTTTTCGAATAATTTAATGGATTATAGTAATAATTTGTGTTTGTCCCCAAATCAAATTCAATACATCCATTCTGGGTTAGAATTAGGCAATAGAGCATTTACGTCTTGTAATGCAGTTGCAAATGATTTATCTCTTTGTGATGTGGGTTACCCCAAAGTAAGTTATTTTGGAAAAAACATTTTGGTTGGAAATTGCGGAACTCAATCAGATATTACAAACAGAGAAAAAATTGATATTTATTATTCACAGTCAGTGGAATTGAATAATATAGAAATTAGAGCAGATTCTCAATTAGAAATTATTTTTGAACCAGTTTGCTCATTTTAATAGTTAACTTTTATAATCGAAAGCCCTAATAACATGTTTTTAGGGCTTTTTTTGGAAGTATGGGTTTAAAATATTATTTATTGCTTTTTCTTTTGTTTTTTTGGAACCGCTCTCATGCACAGCCAATTAATGATGAACCTTGTGATGCGATTGAATTGTTAACTGACACAATTTGTAATTTTACATTATTTACAAATGTTGGTAGTTCAACGTCTATGGGTGTAGGATCCCCTCCCTGTGGGAATTATCAAAATAATGATGTTTGGTTTAAAATCGTAGTTCCTTTAAATGGACATCTAATAATAGATTCACAAATGAACTCTTTTACTGATGGAGGAATGGCTGCATATACTGGTACTTGTAGTTCTTTAAGTATTGTAAACTGTGATGATGACGGAAGTTACTACAATGCTATGCCAAAACTGACATTGGAAAATCTTACACCTGGCTCAATACTTTATATACGATTTTGGAAATATAATGGAGGAAGCGGAACATTTTCATTATGTGCAATTGCACCAAATAATTCGGATTTAGAACCAGAGTGTTCAGGAAATCCTCCAGCTGGAAATGATTGTTTAATGGCAACGCCAATTTGCGACCTGAATGGATATTGCGGCACTACTTCGTCTATTTATACTGCTAATTTTTGGCCCGAATTGCAAAATTCATTTTGTAGTTTAATAGAAAACAACTCTTTTATATCTTTTGTTGCAGCAGAGACTTCGGTTACATTTAAAATATGGATTACCGATGTTTTATATAGTGGAGGTGGTATTCAACTTTTTGTATTTAGTGCAGATGGATGTTCCGGTCCTGTAACTCCTTATTTTTGTTGGAATCCTGGTTACGCGAATAATACTCCTGAAATGTTAACTATTCCAGGATTAATTGTTGGTGAAACTTATTATATAATGATTGATGGTTATGGAGGAGCTGTTTGTGATTACACTATTGCATCTTTTAATGGAATTGCTTTACCCGTGACAATTTCACCCTCAGATACAACGGTTTGTTTTGGCGATTCAATTACTTTAACTGCCTCAGGTGGTAACGGAATTTATACATGGAATTCGAATACTCAGTTAAATTCTTCGAGTGGTGAGTCTATTTTAATACCACCTCCAAGCTCGATAGGGTCATATTTCGTTTCAGTGAATTCTCCCTCATTGAATAACATATGTAATTCGAGTAGTTCTGATATTTCTATAATTAACGTTGTTTCATGCCCGAGTTGTACAATAACGGCAAATTCAAGCGGTCCGACATGTGTTGGAGGTTCAATTAATCTTTTTTCAAGTAATGTGCCAGCAGGCAATTATGAATGGAACGGCCCAAATGGCTTTTATTCGACAGATCAAAATCCAAGCAATGTAATTGTTCCGATCTATCCCGGAACATACACATATACAGTAAATATTGAAATGGGACAAATAATTTGTAGTTCTCAGACGAACGTTGTAGTTTATCCCCAGCCAATTGTAAATCCATTGAATTACAGTTTTGTTTGTTCAAATGCATCCCCATTTGAATTGATTGGAAATCCTATTGGAGGAGTTTTTACTGGTTTTGGAGTTCAAAATAATTATTTCTATCCTTCAGTTGGAAGTCAAACAATCCTTTATGAATATGTTGATACTAATGGTTGTTCAAATTATTCAACTGTTTTTATTGATGTTCATAACAGCCCTACAGTCTCCGCAGGAGAATATTTGGTACAGTGCGTCAATAATAATTTGTTGCCTTTAGGCGGAACACCAACGGGAGGAGTATTTTCTGGTTCGGGGGTAATAAATAACTTTTTTGACCCTTCCTATGGTACACAAATCATAGAATATATTTGGGAGGATAGTTTAGGATGCTTAAGTTCAGATACATCATTGATATCAGTTTTTATCCCCGATATAATAAACGGGGGGAATTATCAATTACAATGTCCTGACAACGATTTTTTAGAGTTGATTGGTGTACCCGCAGGTGGCGTTTTTTCTGGTATAGGGGTGTTTGGAGATTTTTTTGATCCGGCTTATGGATCTCAAACTATCGAATACTATTTTGATCAAATTTTAGGTTGCGAAGGTTCATCAGAGGTTTTTATTCATGTTTCAAATATCACTAGTCTTGAAACTGGGGAATATAGCCCGGTTTGTTTAAATGGGGACCCAATATCATTGAACGGATTTCCTTTTGGTGGTGAGTTTTCAGGAATTGGTGTTTCAAGTAATTCATTCGATCCCATTTATGGAACACAAACAATTTATTATACATATGAGGATACTCTGGGTTGCTCATTTATGGACAGTACAGAAATTTTTGTGTATGACTTACCGACAGTTTATGCTGGAGAGGATTTACAAATTTGTCTAGGAACAGAGATCATGTTATCAGGTTCTGGTGGAAGTTATTACCAATGGAATGATAATGTAATAGATAGTCAATGGTTTATTCCATATATTGGATTCCATCCATATATTCTTAATGGATTTTCAGCAGATAATTGCAGTAACAGTGATACTGTTTTAGTCACTGTCTTAGATGAACCAATTTCCAATTTTACTCTTTCTAACAATATTTATTATCCCGATGAACAAATATTAATTGAAAATATTTCTATGAATTCCAATTTATTTTATTGGAATTTTGGAAATGGACAAATTTTAGAATCAGATGATTTGAATGTATCAACTAGTTATGCTACCCCAGGTGTATATACTATTCAATTAATTGCTTCAAACGGTGTGTGTTCGGACACTTTATATTACCAGATAACTATTTCGCCTTTTCCTCCACCTAACATAACTGTTCCGAATGTATTTACTCCAAATGGTGATAATAATAATGATTTTTTAATTGTTGACTCAAAGTTTATAAAGGAATTTAAAATGA
>CAJAVU010000086.1 GCA_903945495.1 uncultured Flavobacteriales bacterium
AACCCGGGGCAATTGCTACTGAATTAGCCGAAGTAGGAAAAAATCCCCTTATTGCTATATCTGGCAACGGTCCGTATAAAAAGCTTACAAACGATATAGTACAACTAACCGAAAAATTTTACAGCAGAAGTGATCATTCTTTAGTAATAGCAGACGCTATTTCTAAAATCATTCTTGCTAAAAAGCCAAAAACAAGATACAAAGTAGGTAAGTTGTCAAGTACTTCAATTTTCTTACGTAATAACATGGGCGATAGGATTTTCGATAAAATTGTAATGAGCCAGTTAAAATGAAAATTTTAATAGCCGGTAGCACTGGTATGATAGGTAAATTGATTTTAGAGCATTGTCTAAACTCAATTGAGGTATACGAAGTAAGAAGTTTGGTTCGCAAACCTTCGATTACAAAACATGTGAAGCTAAAAGAAATTGTAATTGAAAATTTTGAAAATTACTCAAAACATATCGATTTGTTCAAAGAAATTGATGTTGCATTTTTTTGTATTGGCGTTTATACAGGTCAAGTGCCAGATGCAATATTTAAATTAATCACCGTAAATTATGCCGCTGAATTTGCTAATGCTTTAAAACGTGAAAGCCCAAAAGCCACTTTATGCCTGTTGAGTGGAATGGGTGCAGATAGAACCGAAAAAAGCAGAACCCCTTTTGCAAAATATAAAGGAATGGCTGAAAATCAAATTTCAGCACTGAATTTGAAATTTTACACTTTTAGACCTGGTTATATTTATCCCGTTGAACCAAGAAAAGAACCAAATATAGGGTATCAATTTTTTAGATTCATATATCCTTTTACCAAATATCTAGGAAAAGGTGCAAGTATAAAATCAACGGAATTAGCTGCAGCAATTTTCAAAGTGGGGCTAAATGGTGCTGAAACTGAAATTTTGGAGAATCGAGAGATCTTCAAGTATTTATAAAAAAACCAAGATGGAAAATAGTATAAGATTAGAAAGCATAAGTCAATTAAATGACTTGTTTCAACAAGATGCTCTAAAGCATCCTTTGATTTCGGTAGTTGATTTTTCCAAACTGGAGAAACATGAAATGGTGGAAGAAGTAAAGTTGACTTGCGGATTTTATTCCCTCATGTTCAAAAACCATTGTGCCAATAGATTGCGATATGGTAAAGAATACTATGATTTTCAGGAAGGAACTTTAATATGTATTGCACCTAACCAAATTATAACAATTGAAAATGATGATAGCTCAACAGAGGATATAGTGGGTTGGGGTTTGTTTTTTCATCCTGATTTAATTCGAGGTTCTTCGTTGGGTAATAAAATGAATCAATATACGTTTTTTTCTTATGAAGTAAATGAAGCATTGCATCTGTCGGATAAAGAAAAACAAACCCTACTGGATTGTGTGAATAAATTAGAAAATGAATTAACTGAAAATATTGATAAACACAGTCAAACCCTTATCACATCAAATATTGAATTACTATTAAATTATTGTGCTCGATATTATGACAGACAATTTATTACAAGAAAAAAGGCAAATACCGATTTGCTTGTTAGATTTGAAAATAGTTTAACTAGCTATTTTACTTCTTCCGAACTACAAAACAAAGGTTTGCCAAGTGTTAAATATATTGCAGAGCAGCTATTTCTATCACCCAATTATTTAAGTGATTTATTGAAAAAAGAAACTGGAAAAAATGCACAAGACCACATTCATTATTACCTTATTGAAGAAGCCAAAAATAATTTATTAAACACGGATGACTCTGTAAATGAGATTGCTTATAAACTTGGTTTCGAATACCCTCAATATTTCAGTAAATTATTCAAATCAAAAACTGGAATGACGGCACTAGAATATCGGAACATGAATTAAAAAGCCTTCTGCTAACAGGTGTTTTGCAAAAGTGGGGCATTTGTACTAAATTTGATCATTGGAATTCTAATCAAGATTTGTGCTAATTTGAACATTTGTGCTTCGATTTCCCCACCTTCGCTAAGCCCCAATACGTTATAGGTAACAGAATACCATCACCTTCAGTAATAAAAGCAAAGGTTTTATTGGATGATGGCACTCCAATTTTAACTCGGTCACCAACTTTGTAAACTGCACCATCACTTCCAAGATAAGAAGTGTATTCTCCACGCTCTGCTGTGGCTAGATCGACATACTTGATTTCTTGACCAAAAACTGCCGTTGCAGTTATTGAGAAAAGAAAAGCTACCATTAAATTAAGTTTCATTTTCGTTGTTTTTAAGATTTGTACAAATTAAGACAATGATTTTGCCAAATGAGGTCAATCACTTGGCTACTTCAATTGAATTGACTTTATTTGACAAACTATTTTTAGTATGTTCAATCAAAATAGAATTTACAGGCTTTTTCAGCTAATCAATTACCTGAAAGCACGTCCTGCAAAATCAGTTCGAAGCATCGAATCATTTTTGGATACTTCCGAAAGAACGGTGTATCGTTACCCAGGTTTGATTCTTCAATGACAGGTACTCAAATCCCAACCGCACCAAGTGCAGTATTGTTGGGATTTTTACTCTACTATTTTCGTTAAATGCCATTTTATTTATCTTTCTTGGTCAAATACAATAGTAACGCTTCATGAATATAAGGCTCATTACCAAATTCATTTTTAATTTTTTGATTCAACAATTGAATTTGGATTTCCTTATAATCCAAATCAAACAGTTCCGACAAACCATTCAGCATGTGTGATTGAAGCTGTCGTTCGCCGTTTTCAATTTTACTAAGAAGCGAAATGTCAATCCCCAATTTATCAGCAACAATTTTTAAAGAATACTTTTTCTCTTTGCGTAAACCATGAATATATGATCCAAATTCAATCGGCTTTTCCATTTCTCTAATCATTATAATCTTTATGTATTTGACAAACGTGTCAAAAATAGGAAATTAATGCCATTACTCATAATCATAGAATGAAAATATTCTGCCATTTAAGGTCAAAGTGTGTAATACTGCGGAACCACGTGGTAAAAAAGAAAGTCCCACGGAAAACCGCAGGACTTTTACCAGAAAAGGGGGGCTAAAACTGGTAATTTCGTAGTAAAAACTCCGAATTTCTTTAGAAAGGCATGGTAACTAGACAGTATTCCAGTGCATTTGAGGGGTTTTTCTCAATGATTTCATTGTCCCGCATGAATTTTATATAAGATCTAGCTGTTCTATCTTTCACATCCATGCTTTCCATAATGGCCTTGATTAAGTTTTGATTACTGATGTACACGCGATTCTTAAAAATTTCGCTGGCAACATCTTTGAGCTCGCTGGTTTTTCTAATTTCAGAATCCTCTTTGCTCTTTTCACCCATGTAAACATGGCGGCCTTCTGTTTTACTCCAACCAAATTGCATCATCGGCACATCCAATGGTGAACCATCTCTCACTTTTAATGCTTTTACAACACTGCAATTGTTATTGTCATCTTTTTCAATCAATAAAATACCTGCTGCCTTTCGTTGAACTTCGGATCCAAGATGTCCACGAAGTTTCATGCCTGATGGTGCAAGGTGTAAAACACAAATAATTACGGTATTGTAAATGGCTGCCATTCGAAATAATTCCTCAACTAGCTTCACAGAGCTTTCTTCATCGTTAACAGCTCCAAGTAAATCGGCAATACCATCAATTACCACCAAATGAATTCCACCGTGCTCATAGAAGAAACGATCCATGGATTCCAGGATTAAATTTATACGTTCACTTCTTGAAATACCCACTAAGCAAAATGCCTTGAACCAAGTTGGTGGCTTTTCTTGGGATGACCTTCGAATGATGTAGGTTAGGTTTTTGTAGAGTTGAAATTCGGATTGCTCAGTGTCGTATAGTAAAACCGCTCGTTGCTCAATATTTTCTTTGATGGTGGTTCCCAATGTGTCAATTTCTATCTCACCTGGTTTGATTGCTCCTGATAAAACACCACCTAAATAGTTTGTTTTACCGCTGCCTTCGGATCCTGCAACACATACAATGTTTCCAGGTGTGCCGATGGTAACATCGTTAATGGTAATAAGCGGTTCAGGTGCTTTTGGCGGATTCTCAAAATCAATTTCACAGCTCTTCATTACCGCTATGGTATCCTCATACAAGTGATCGAGCATTTCACGAAACAGCATCATTAAATCATCAGCCGAATGCTTCAAGCGAAAGAAATCAGAAATGTCTTTCTCCGTTTTTTCTCCTGACAAGGGCAGGTATAAACTTTTAAGCTGGTACTCCTTCAAATCTTTGGTGAGCTTGGCCATAGATGCCTTTCCAGTTTCATCAACATCATAAAGCAATGTGATGTGTTTGAACCTATATCCCAAGCCTCTGATTAAATTCTTTGGAATGTGTGCTGTTTCACTGTTGAAACAAATAGCATGAAATCCATGGGATACCAAACTCAACACATCTTTCTCTCCACCTGTAATGAATAACACATCGCCGCGAATGGGTAATTGGTCAAATCCAAAAACATAGCTTTCGGTTACTTCACCTGTGTACAAAAAACGCAGGTTTGAAAATGGACGGTACAGTTTTGTGTACCGTCTTCCGTTATAACCAAACATAGGTTGGTCAACGGTGCTGCCCATTGCATATTCTTTGCCGTCTTTGCCAATACCGATGAAGTGTTCAATGGCCGATACATTAAACCGATCTAAAATTTCTTTGGTAATTCCGTATTGCGCCCAAAACTGAATTTCACTTTCAT
>CAJAVU010000087.1 GCA_903945495.1 uncultured Flavobacteriales bacterium
CCCGTAAACGTTATCAGCTAGCCGAGCAATTGGCTGATCTTTTTGATCAATATCAGGTTTATCGTTCAGATTGGTTGCTAGATTGGGCTGAAGGGCGTGATATTGCCTTTGTTTGTTAGTATAATTTCTATTGCCAATTTCAGTGTAATTGGTGTTTTTATTGTTTATGGTAGTTTTTTAATCATCTCGGGTCTGTATTACGGTGCACCTGTTGTTGTTCAGCCGCTTAAGGCTGTTGCGGTTTTGATTCTTTCATTAAAATTGGATAAAGAAATAGTTCTTGGAGCGGGGTTGTCAATAGGATTAGTTATGTTCTTCTTTACCATTACTGGATTTTTAAATAAATTATCCTCACTTGTTCCTAAGGTTGTAATACGTGGAGTTCAATTTGGAATAGGGTTAACTTTGTGTAATGTTGCTTTTAAAGATTATATATCAGTTGGAAGTAATGCGGTAGATTGGTCACTTTTAGCAATTAGTTTTTTATTAGCATTATTATTTGTTCGATCAAAGAGGGTTCCTGTATCATTCTTAATTGTTGGAATAGGGATTGTTTATTCAATAATTTTTAAAAGCGATTTACATTTTTTATCCCTAGGTCAGGGAGTTAATCATGAATTTCGTTTTGAAATTCCGTCTTTAACTAATCTTGTTTCTGGATTTATTTTACTTGGAATTCCTCAGATACCTTTATCAATTGGGAATTCTATTTTTGCAAGTAATTTACTTTTGAATGATTATTTTCCTGATAAAAAAATTACAGTTAATAGAATCGGTTTAACATTTTCATTATTCAATATTTTAGGGTCTTTATTTGGTGCTATACCTATGTCTCATGCATCTAATGGGGTTGCTGGTCATTACACTTTTGGGTCAAGGAGTGGGGGGTCTGTATTTATTTTGGGAGCTATGTTTTTGATTTTCGGTGTGTTTTTTAGTAGTCACTTAAAAGATGTCTTGAATTTCATTCCGCTTCAAACAATTGGTGTCTTATTGTTTATTGAATCTTTTGTACTGATTAGATTGATTGCTGATACCTCACATCGAATTAGTGATTTCTCCATCGTTTTAGTTGTTGGTTTAATTGCTTTTGGTATTCCCTATGGCTTTTTGATAGGATTGGTTATAGGAGTGTTATTATATAAGTACAAATCAAAATTTTCGTTTTTAAATTGATGGAAAATACATTGGATAGAAGGGTTGTTAAATGGCTCTACTTGGGAATTGTTTTAATTTTTTTAATGGTTCTTGTTGGAGGAATTACACGATTGACACAATCAGGATTGTCTATGGTGGAGTGGAAACCAGTTGTAGGAGTGATTCCTCCTTTATCTGAAAACGAATGGCAAAATGAATTTGAATTGTACAAACAAACACCAGAATTCAAACTCAATAACTCACACTTTTCTTTAAGAGAATATAAATCAATTTTTTTTTGGGAATATGTGCATCGTTTGATTGGTCGGGTTATTGGACTTGTATTTTTTCTGCCTGGCATCTTTTTCTGGTTAAAGAAAAAATTTAACCGAAGAATGAAGATCAAGATAATTTTAATTTTTGTCGGTGGTCTTTTTCAAGGTTTTTTAGGCTGGTACATGGTGAAAAGTGGATTAATTAAAGATCCGCATGTGAGTCACTTTCGTTTGGCTGCTCATTTAATGGCAGCGCTATTCTTGATAGTATTTATTTATTGGACCATTCTCGATTATAAATATAAATCTCAAGAGATAAAAAGTAAAATCATTTCGAATTACATTTTATTTAGTTTGTTCGTTTTAGTAATAATTCAAATCTTCTACGGCGCACTTGTTGCAGGCTTAAAGGCGGGTAAGGTTTATAATTATTTTCCTAAAATGGGTGATGAATGGTTGCCACTTGATTTTTATAATTCTTTCGATAAGCAAGGATTGAAGGCTTTGCTAGAGTCGCAAAGTGCCGTTCAATTTGTTCATCGGGTAATTGGGATTTTGATTTTCTTTTTATCGGTTGCTTTGATTTGGAAAGTAAGAACTTTGCCTTTGGGAAAAAAGACTGTTTTTTTGGTTGTAAGTTCTGTCATTTTTATACAAGTTATCCTTGGAGTTTTAACACTTGTTTTTTCAGTACCAATATTTTTAGGTGTGCTACATCAGTCTATTGCAATAATTATTTTGTTAGTACTTATAAATGCAATTTATAAGAATAATTATAAATGCTTGAATTGAGTTAAGTTTATTGATAAATCAAAGAATAGAACAAAAGTGTTGTTCCTGAAACAAAGGCAATCGAGAGGATAATAAATACTAGGTTTAGTGTTCTTTTTTGATTAAGATGATAAATTATCAATAAATATAATATCGTGAAAACGGTGAAAACTAAAATTGTATTCAGAATTATGAATTTTAATGACATTTTTTTTGATGAGTTTAAATATAATTTCTTATTTCTAAAGTGATATAAATCATATTAATGAATGATTGCTTAAACTATTTTTGAAAGAAAAAACATGATAGTACATCGATTTAGTGAAAATCCTTTCCAATACCAAAACTTTGAAATTTGGGATGTTGAAAATATGGATGCGTTCTTTGGTGGGAATAAAGTAATCAAGGAGATTTTTGAAAAGGAATATAAACTTCCTTTGAACGAATTTAAGACTAGGCGTTCAGAAATTGTTGAAACTGATTTAGGTATTATGGCAGCAATATTAGATGTGATAGGAGATAAACACTTTGTTTTGTTTACATTACATGATAAGAACCATCTTGAGTTAATACAAATGCAAAATTCAAGAGTGATGAATTTTGGAATTGATATCGAATCCATTTCACCTAATCATGTTTATATATTAATTATGGATAAACTGAAAGAGGTAAGTGTTGGTGTGTAGTTTTTGCTTATTTATAGAAAAGCCAGATGAATTTCATCTGGCTTTTTTTGTTTAAAATGTCTAAAGACTACAAAAAAATGAAATTTAAAATAAAACAGGATAAAAACATCCTTATTTATGATTCAAATCATTTTATAGGGCATTTTCTGAAAGTAGATTTGTTTCATAATTAAAACAAATGTTATGGGAAGTTTTAGAACATTTTTAAAGTCGGGTCATGCACCAACTTTATTCGCATCCTTTTTATATTTTGATTTCTGCTTTGCCATTTGGGTCTTGAATGGCGCTATGGCACCCTTCATTAGTGAAGAGTTTAATTTAACGGATGCACAAAAAGGTTTTATGATATCTGTGCCAATTTTGGCAGGAGCAATTATGCGTTTTCCGCTAGGTATTTTAGCACAATACATTGGTCGAAAAAATGCGGCTTTGACAGAAATGTCATTGATTATGGTTGCAATGGTTTTTGGTTATTTCATGGTAGATGAATATTCAGATGTTTTGGCCATGGGAGTTTTACTTGGAATTGCAGGAGCAAGCTTCGGTGTAGCCTTATCATTGGGATCAGGGTGGTTTCCTCCTAAGTATAAAGGTTTAGCAATGGGTATAGCTGGAGCAGGAAATAGTGGAACCGTTTTGGCGATGTTGTTTGCTCCTCCGTTGGCGATGAAATTTGGTTGGCAAGCAGTATATGGTATAGCAGCTCTTTTTATGCTTATTCCATTTGTAGTAATGATTGTTTTTGCAAAAGAACCACCTGATAGAGAACACCAATCTTTAAAAGAACATTTAGCATGTTTACTTCAAAAAGATGGTTGGTCCTTTAATTTAATTTACGTAATTACATTTGGTGGATTCATTGGATTAGCCAATTTCTTACCTACTTATTTCCATGATCAATTTGGAGTAACAAAAGTTGAAGCTGGTCAGTTAACAATGCTAGCAGCCGTGATGGGCTCAGCGGTTCGAGTAGTAGGAGGTTGGGCTGCCGATCGATGGGGTGGAGTAAATACTTTAACTGCGATTTTTGGATTCGTTATCTTAACGATCATTTTAGCAGCCTTCCCAGTCGGCGTTGTAGGAACTACAATATTATTCATGGTAACATTTGCTGCTCTTGGTGCAGGAAATGGAGCACTGTTTCAACTTGTTCCATTGCGATGGCCTCTTGCGACAGCTGTTGCAGGTAGTATGATTGGAGAGATTGGGGCACTTGGAGGAAGTTTTATTCCAAATGCTATGGGGCTTTCTAAACAAAATACAGGTTCATTTTTCTGGGGATTCATTGCCTTTGCAATATTAGCTGTAATTGCATTTGTTGTATTAAGAGTTGCGCAACGTAAATGGACTAAAACCTGGGTTGAAAAAGGGGGACGTGCAAAAATTATTAAAGAAGAAATTGAATTTGAAATACAGGAGCATGTACCTGGCTTAACAAAATCTGTAAATAAAGGTAATAATGAATCATTAGCATACCGTACAATCATATATCCTGTTGGTAATTCAGAATTGGCTGAAAAAGCAAGAAGTCATGCTGCTTACTTAGCGAATACGACCGGTTCTAAACTATTGTTGTTATATGTAAATGAAAAGTCGCATAGTACTGGACTTCTTTCTACAGATGCTGATAATTTCGCAGCAATTAGAGAATCATGGATTCAAGCTGGTAAACAAGCTTTGATAAATGAAGCCAAGAAATTGAACGAATTAGGAGTGAGTAATGTTGAAGCTGTATTTGGTCAGGGTGACGTTGCTCATGAAATTGTGACAATTGCCAATGAAAGAAATGCTGAATTAATTTTACTTGCAAGCCATATTGCGTCACCTTTGGGTAAATTGCTTATGGGATCAAGAACACATGAAATTTTCAAAGAGGCGACTTGCCCAATTTTGAGAATCGTTAGATAATTATAAATTTAAACTAAAAGTTATGTCAACTTGGTTAAACAAATGGGATCCAGAAGATGAAGTATTTTGGAAAACCGAAGGAAGTTCACGGGCATGGAAAACGTTATGGATCACTACTGGCGCTTTAACATTCTCTTTTGCAACGTGGTTTATTATGAGTGCGCTCGTCGTAAAGCTAAATGGTATTGGATTTAAATTCACACAAGATCAATTGTTTTGGTTAGCTGCTATGCCAGGATTAGCTGGAGGTATTTTAAGAATCATTCATACATTTTTATTGCCGATCTATGGAACTCGACACGTCATTTCGATTTCTACATTTCTTAAAATAATACCATGTATTGGTATTGGTTTGGCTGTAATGGACACATCGACTCCATTCTGGATGTTCTTGGTTCTAGCTTTCCTTACAGGATTTGGTGGTGGTGATTTCTCGTCTTACATGCCAAGTACGAATCTCTTCTTTCCTAAACGTTTAAAAGGTACTGCTCTTGGAATTCAAGCAGGTATTGGAAACTTTGGAGTGAGTTTGGTACAGTTTCTAACGCCAATTATGATCGGTGTTGGAATTTACGGCGCTTCAGCAATGTTTACAAAAGTTGATGCTAAAAAAGTACAAGCTCAATTTGAAACTATAGGAAAAGAAGAAACTGTAAGAATTTTTAGCACATTAGACCCTGAGATCCAAGGGAAGGTAGTTGGTGCTGTGCATCCAAAAGTTCTGAAAAAATTTAAAGTTGATCCTAAAAATACAGACTATGTAGCAAGTTTTGGAAAGCTCCCACCTTTAGCTCAGTCGAGAGGTTTTGCAAATATTCATCCGAAAGCAGCTGAAACAGCACTTAAAGAGTTTAAAGCGGATGAAGCCGTTACAAACAAACCGATTTACTTGCAAACAGCAGCTTTCTGGTATATTCCTTTCTTGTTGATTTTTGGAATCTTGTCATGGATTCAATTGAAAAGTATACCAGTCAAAGCTTCAATAAAAGAGCAGTTCGATATTTTTGGTGACAAACATACTTGGTATTGTACAATAACTTATTTAATGACATTTGGTGGTTTCTCAGGATTGGCTGCGGCATTTCCGATGTTAATAAAAACTGTTTATGGAACCTTCCCGGATGCACCAGATCCATTGGTATATGCATTCTATGGTCCGTTAATTGGTTCAGCTAGTCGTGTACTTTTTGGGTTTATTGCTGATAAAACAGGCGGAGCAATTTTAACAACACTTTCTGGGGTTGGTTTGATTGTCGGTGCTTCTTTGTTAGTTGGTTTAGGTCTACTTTCACCAACAAGTATTGAGCAATTCGATATGTTTGTTTGGGTTATGCTAGGATTGTTTTTCTTTACAGGTATTGGAAATGCGGCAACATTTAGACAATATCCAATTGTTTTTCAACACAATCCAAGACAAGCTGCAGGGGTAATTGGTTGGACAGCTGCTGTAGCTGCTTTTGGTCCATTTATTTTCTCAATGCTGATTTTAGTTTCAATTAATGCTTCAGGTACTCCTAACGCATTTTTTATTGGGTTGATAATCTTTTCAATTATTGCTACTGCAATCAATTGGTATTTCTATCAACGTAAAGGATGTGAAAGGCCGAGTTAGAGTTAACATGTTAGGTTATAAATGGAGGAGTCTTTACTCATTTTATGTAGATCTCCCATCTTTTAGATTCCTCCATTTTGTTTTGATATTTAAAAACACAAAATATGAAAAAGTTAAATTTAAAAATTGTTGCAATACTTGTTGGTTTTGCAATGATTATCACGCAAAATTCAGTTTATTCTCAAATTACGTTTTCAGGTCAGTACATGGGTAGAGCTGAAATGCGCCATGGATATGGTACATTGTCTGACACAAGTCAAGATCCAGGAATTTTTGTATCACAACGATTTAGATTGGGAACTGAATTCAAATATGATAGAATTAAAATGAATTTTGCAATTCAGGATGTAAGAACCTGGGGAAGTGTTGCGAATGCGGCAATTGATACTAAGGGATTGCTGTCGGTTTATGAAGCGAATGTAGATTTATTGATAAATAAAAAGTGGAATGTAAAAATTGGTAGACAGGCCATTTCTTACGACGACGATCGAATCTTTGGTACACTTGACTGGGCAATGCAAGGAAGAAGACATGATGCTGCAATAATTAAATATCATGATAGCACATGGACGGCAGATGCAGGTTTTGCTTTTAATCAAAATGGAGAGTCAAACAAATTGACCCAGTATACGGTAAACAATTACAAAAATTTTCAATATTTATGGGTAAACAAAAAAATTGGAAAAGGAAATTACAGTTTTCTATTTTTAAACAATGGAGTAGCTTACAATAAATTAAATACATCTACTGGTGTAACAGATTCAATTACGGCATATTCGCAAACATTTGGTTTAAGAGGTGAATATAAAGGTGATAAGTTTAATTTTGCTGGTTATGCATATTATCAAATGGGTAATGTAGGCGCGAAAAAACTGAGCGCTTATGATGCCAGTGCTGAAGTTGGATATAAACCAATTAAAGGATTGTTATTTACTATTGGTGGTGAAATTCTTTCAGGTACGAGCCAAATTGATACTGCGAACAAAGTGAATAATTCATTTAACCCATTATATGGAACGAATCACCGATTTAATGGATATATGGATTATTTCTACGTCGGTAATCATTTGAATTCTGTTGGGTTAGTTGATGGATATTTACGTATCAGTTATGCCAAAAATAAATTTATTTATTCGTTGAATGGGCATTATTTCAATACTGCAGCAGATGTGTTAAATCCATGGGAAACAGCGAGTTTGACAGCAAGAAAATCTCATTTAGGTTCTGAAATTGATTTCACTTTGTTATATAATTATTGTGATGGTGTTTCGATCCAGGCTGGATATTCACAGTTTTTTGGAACTGGTACTTTACAACAATTAAAAGGTTCTCCAAATAGCATTGCTGTCTCAAGTAATTGGGCGTATTTGATGTTGATTGTAAGACCAAATACTACTACGAAATTTCCAAAAGTTGGATTGAAAATGTAATGTTTAACAAAGATGAAAGTGGAAAAAAAGCCAAGTTTATCCTTTCTGAATTGGGGTATAACAGCTATCATTTTTTTTAGTATTAGTTTCTCAATTGTACTTTCATCTTGTGAGAAAACTGGGGTAATGCCCCAGTTTTCTTCTTTAAAAATTTCAATTCATCATGTTATTGATGCTGAGGACCTAGAATTATTTCCAATTCAATATATGAATGAATCAGGAAATACCTATTCAGTTACAGACCTGAAATATTACGTTAGCAGTATTAAACTCACTAAGCAAAACGGGGATATTTATTTCGATCAACAAATACATTATGTTGATATAAAAAAAACGAATTCTCTAAGTTTTGTTTTGGACTCAATTGAACCAGGTAAATATATTAAAATTGAGTTTGATTTAGGTATTGATTCAGTTAGGAATCAAACTGGGTTTCTTTTAAATACTGTCGATAATTTAAACATGGCTTGGCCGGTTTCAATGGAGGGAGGCTATCATTTTCTTAAGTTCGAAGGGAAATATAACATAAATTCTGTTCCATATGGATTTGCATTTCATTTGGGAAAATCTAAAGCAATTATTCATTATGAGATTAATCTCAATAAGGGACTTTATTACTGGAATGAAGAACTCATTTTAAAGCATGATTTGAATGAATGGTTTAAAACGCCATCCAATTATAATTTAGAAGTTGACGAGCCTTATATTATGAACAGTGATTCATTAATTAATGTCATTCGTCAAAATGGCTTTGATGCTTTCTCGTTATGAAATCAGTAGTTTGTATATTAAGCATTTTTTTAATTGCTCTATCATGCAAGAAAGATGGACAAATTGAACCTGTTGAAACGTTGACATTTGTTTCATTAGAAGCTCCTGTAAATTTTCCAGAAATACAATTGAACAACTCAAATCCTCTTTCTATTGAAGGAATTGAATTGGGAAGGAAGTTGTATTATGACACTATACTTTCTTCGACGGGTAAAAGCTGTAGTTCATGTCATTTGCAAACATCCAGTTTCACAGAAAATTCATCCAACAGCCAATCGCATGTAAATTTAATTTGGAATCAATATTTTTTAAGAAATGGTCAGATTGAAGGAACATTAGAAGATGCGATGATGTTTGAAGTAGAAAGCTTTTTTCATACCGATATTAGTAAATTAAATCAAGATCCACTTTATCCAAAACTTTTTAAGAAAGTGTTTGGAAAAGCTGAAATAACATCAAAAGAAGTTGCTTATGCTTTAGCTCAATTTTTAAGTACATTGATTTCTTCAAATTCAAAATTTGATAGTTATTTAAAAGGTCAAACGATGTTGAATTCTTCAGAATTAAATGGTCTTGACATTTTCCTGACGGAAAGAGGTGATTGTTTCCATTGTCACTCCGTTGGATTAATGGGTGATAATTCATTTCATAACATTGGTCTCGATTTAACTTTCAATAGTTTAAATTGGGGAAGATATGCTGTCACTATGAATGAGGTTGATAAGGGGAAATTTAAAACGCCATCATTGAGAAATGTTGAGTTTTCGGGCCCTTACATGCATGATGGTCGATTTTCAAGTTTAGAGGAGGTTGTTGAATTTTATAATTCTGGTGTACAAGTTACGGCATATACAGATCCAATTATGACGAAGCCTGGAAAGGAATTTGGTTTGCAGCTTTCAAATCAAGACAAAATTGATTTAGTGAATTTTCTAAAAGCACTCTCTGATACTAGTTTTTTAAATAATACCAAATTCAGCAAGCCTTAGTTGATTTAGTATGATTATAATCACTTATAATTAAGGTTTGAATAGTAAAAATATACTATTGAGTTAAAAATAATGATATAAATCATATTTGTATAAAGACAACTTACCGATATTTACATAAAAATATTACGGTAGTCAATATGAAATACATTAACAAAGAAACTGGTAAGAGAATTGGTTCCAAAGATGAATTATCTAAGGAGCACTCAAAAAAACTTAAAGATGAAGATCCAATTTTAAGAAATGCGAGTAAAACAGAAAATTTGGAAGAATTTTCTGCAATGGATCCTCCAGGGGCATATGACGAAGAACGTATTCTAGGTTCTGATTATGATCATATGAATGGCTTTCTTCAGTCATTAATGGATGAACATAAGGAAGTGATAGAAAAAGTTAAGAACTTTGATGAAGCGCTTGTTAAATTTCGAGAATCTGGTTTTGCATTTACTCATGAAATTGATCTTGCTTTTAATTCATTTTTTGTTTATTTCGATGAACATATAATACCGCACAATAGGAAAGAAGAGCGCCACTATTTTAGAATTTTGCATGAACGATTAATTGAATCCGGCGAGCACGGAAAAGGTGATGAACCGAGTACAGCCATTGATTTAATGGAAGATGACCACACAAAATTTGTGCAGCTTGCATCGTTGTCATTCAATTTATTGGGATTAGGAACGAGATTAAAAGACTTGGATTCTAGGGTAATGACCTTCGATTTAGCATTCAACACAGGGCGAGAATTAACCGAATTATTAAGACTTCACATTTTTAGAGAAGACGAAACATTATTCCCGTTATCACAACAATTATTAACCGATGAAGATTTTCAAATAATCAATGGTACAAAGTAACCCACATATGATTGATCGATTTGGCAGAGTGCATGATTATCTGAGAATATCTTTAACCGAGAGATGTAATTTACGTTGTTTTTATTGTATGCCTGAGGAAGGTATTCAACTAAGAGACAAAGCCGAATTTATGTCAAATGAAGAGTTGCTAGAAATAGCCAAAACGTTCGTTTTGATGGGGGTTAAAAAAATCAGGTTAACAGGGGGGGAACCGTTGATAAAAAAAGGAATTGATTTGCTGTTGAGAGAGTTGGGGAAATTGCCAGTGGAATTAGCAATAACGACAAATGCAATTTTAGTGGATAAGTACTTGGATGATTTAATGGCTGCGGGTATTAGAAATGTCAATGTTAGTTTAGATTCGTTAGTTGAAGAAAAATTCAATAAAATTTCTAGAAGAGATTACTTTAAACGTATAAAATCAAATATTCATTTATTGTTGGAAAATAATTTCAATGTCAAGGTGAATGTTGTCCTAATAAAAGGATTAAACGACAATGAAGTAATTGATTTTATTGAGTGGTCTCGTAATGAAAATATTCACATACGATTCATTGAATTCATGCCATTTGATGGTAATAATTGGAATGATGACAAAAAGGTTTCATATAAAGAAGTCATGGAAAAGGTGCATCATCATTACGGTTTAGATAATGTGTACAAGTTAATTGATTCAAAAAATGATACTAGTAAAAACTTTCAAATTAGGGGCGGAAGTGGAACGTTTGGTGTAATAAGCTCAATGACCAACCCTTTTTGTTCTTCTTGTAATCGAATTCGATTGACCGCTGATGGAAAATTGAAAAACTGTCTTTTTTCACAAACCGAAACAGATCTTTTATCTGCATTGAGAAACGGTGAAGGATTAGAAAAATATATTCAGGAATCAATTCTAAGCAAAGAAAAAGAACGAGGAGGATATTCTCAATTTGATAATGAGAGTGTCAATTTGATGAAAAATAGAACAATGGTTTCTATTGGTGGATAAAATTTTTAAATTTGACCATATGAATAGTGTGTTGCAAAAATTTTGTAGTGAACATTGGTGTGAGTTTATTTTGTTTCACAGTAAAACAATTAGTGTTAGTGCCGGAAATTCGATTTTTTCGGCAGGAGAAGACACATTAGGTATTCATATTCTGAATAAAGGCAAAGCAAAGGTTGTAGCTTGCACGGGTATTGGAACAGATAGAATTATTCGGTTAGCTGCGGAAGATGATATTTTAGGACATAGAGGATTTGGTGGACCCTGGAAATATACTGTTTCTGCCATTGCTTTAGAGGATTCAGAATTGTTATTTATCCCAATTGACATTTTCAATGCTGCTTTTAAGTCAAATCCAGACTTTGCTTATTACATGCTTATGTTTTTCGCTGAAGAATTAAGAGAGTCAGAAAGATTAGCTACACAACTACCTATCAAAAATGTTATAGCGTCAGTATTGTATAATAATCTTCAGGTTTTTGGTTTTGAAAAAGATAGTTCTACTAAATTAAGTCATACATTATCAAGAAAAGATTTGGCAAGTCAAGCGGGGACAAGGTATGAAACTTTGGTAAGAACATTAGCTGAATTGAATAACGAAAACATCATTAAACTTGAAGGAAAAGCAATCCATATTTTGGATATTGAAAAACTTGTTCTACTTAAGGAAGGTAACTAGCAATAATTGATTTATCGTTTTTCGCGAAGAATAGATTCCATTTTTTCTTTTTCCAACAAGGTTATCACTCCTGCTGTATTTATTTCGATTAAATTTTTGATTTGAAGTTCATTTAGTTGTTTTTTGATATTGCGAATGGATAAGCCTGTTAATTCAGAAAAATCTTCTGGTAACAAATTTGTGAAATATTGTCCCTCTAAATCTTTTTTACTGTTAAGCAATATTTCAAATAATAAACGTTGTTTGGAGGTGTTTTCAATGTAATTTTTTGTTTTAAAATCTGTAAGTTTTATTCGTGCACACAATATCTCAATGATCTGTTTACAAAACGTAGAATTTTTCATTAATAGATTCTTAAAATCCATTTTTCTGATTTTCAAAACAATACTTCTTTCGAGTGCCTTTGATGAAAATGTATAATTACTTGTTTCGCTCAGACAGGATGTAATTCCTACAAATTCTAAAGGGTAAGTTATTCCAATCACCCATTTACTCTTCAATACTTTTATTGAACCTTCTAAAATAAAAAATACATAATCATTACTTTCGCCCTCTTTAAAAAGGGTTTCGCCAATGTTTAATTCAACCTTTTCTGAATTTAAAGAATTCAAAATGAAATTGAGTTCAAATTTTTGATTTTCTTGTTCCATATCATTCGTTTCATCTGACACTGTTGTAAAACTAGGCGAGACTGGACGATTAAAATATGATTCAAATCATTTTGAAACTTGATGGCTATGAACTAGATGTTAAAAAAATGAAATATTAATCATAAGAATTCGAGCACTTAATTAATTCTTTCATATCGTTAATAACAATGTTTTTACCGTTTAACTCAATGATGTTTTTCTCATTTAACTGAGCTAATGTTCGGATTGTTGATTCTGTTGTTGTTCCTGCCATATCTGCGATTTCAGAGCGTGACATTTGTATGTTTATCGTTCTATTATCTGCTAAATAACCAAAGGTTGTTTGCAGTAAAAGTAATGATTCTGCTATGCGCTCCTTTACTGATTTTTGGGCGACATCGATTAAATGTTGTTCAGCGCCTTTTAGATCTTTCGATAATAGTTGAATTACTTTAAATGAAAGTTTAGGATTATCTTCAATAACAGTTAGAAATTTTTCTTTTGAAATTGTACAGATGTACGAATCTTCCATTGCTGTTGCTGTTGCGTGATATGGTTCATTACTCAACAATGATCGGTAACCAAGTATATCACCATCTTTTGAAAATCGAATGATTTGTTCTTTTCCATCTTTCCCCAATTTCGTAAGTTTAACTTTTCCATCATAAAGGCAAAATAGCCCATTGGCATGGTTTCCTTCGTAGAAAATTACTTGTCCTTTTTTGTAAAAATTATCACCTTTTTTTTCACTGATAATTTGTTTTTCAGGCTCAGATAGGTTGCAAAAAAAATCTTTCGAATTTTTACAATTGTCACACGATGGAATATCTATTGACTTTCTTTTCATTCAGCTTGGTTTGTGATATGAATCAAATATAATTCGTTTTAACCTCAAGTAATAGCGGTAAAATTAGTTAAAAAAGTGATATAAATCATATTGTATTCTGGGTAAATAGTTCAACTTTGTTAAAAATCTTATATATGGTAAGCATTAATGAGGCGCTTGATATTATTGATAGTACAACTCAACATTTATTGAAAATTGAGAAGGATATCAGCTTTGCTGGCGGGTATTGTGTGGCGGAGGATTGCATTTCGAAAATTGATTTCCCACCGTTTGACCAGTCTGCAATGGATGGTTACGCTATAAATAACACTGGTGAATGCACTTCGTTTAAGCTTGTTTCTGAAATCAAAGCAGGGGATAATGGGGTGAGTTTTAATTTGAAAAGTGGTGAAGCTTGTCGCATATTTACAGGAGCAATGCTTCCTTCAGGAACGCATCTTGTTGTAAAACAAGAGGATGTAATAGTTGAAGACGGATTTGTTAATTTAACTAAAGTTCATACGTTCGGTGAGAATATTCGATTGAAAGGAGAACAAATTAAAATAGGTCAAACAGCTGTTCCGCAGTTTTCAACATTGAATCCAGGTGCTATTGGTTATTTAGCCATGATTGGTAATAAAAAAGTTAATGTTTTTAAGAAACCAACGATCTCAATTATTGCCACTGGTAATGAGTTAGTAAATCTAGGAGAAGACTTAGTTCTTGGTAAAATTTATGAATCGAACACACATACATTACAAGCTGCTTTAAAAGAATTTGGCTTTAAAGCAACATCTAGTGTTGTGGAGGATAATAAAGATGCTATTTCTCTAGCGATTGCCGATGGTATTGAAAATAGTGACTTGTTGTTAATTACTGGAGGGATTTCTGTAGGGGATTATGATTTTGTTGGAGGTATTTTAAAGAATCAAAAAGTTGAAGAATTATTTTATAAAGTCAGACAAAAACCGGGTAAACCTTTGTTCTTTGGGAAAAAAGGAAATACCTTGATTTTTGCTTTGCCCGGTAATCCTGCAGCAGTTCTGACTTCATTCTACATTTATATTTTGCCAGTACTTCAAAAAATGATAGGCAGAAAGTCATCATTTTTACCAATGAAAAAAGCCAAATTATCAGGTGTATTTGATAAAACTCCGAACTTGGGATTTTTTATGAAAGGGTTATGTGAGAATGATTGTGTTTCGATTTTGTCAGCACAGAGCTCAGCAATGCTTAGTTCATTTATTGAGGCAAATTGCCTTATTTATCTCGAAGAAGGAAAACAACATTGGGAAAATGGGGAAGAGGTTCAGATTTACATGATAAATTAAACAAAAGCGAAAGTTTCCTGATGAGTTTGCGTCGTTATAGTTTCAAATAGTTTACGGTATGAATAAAGCACTTGATTTTAAGATAAAAGGAAGAATTTGGATTTACTCTGATAGCGGTACCGTAATTGGAGAAGGAAGATTGAAATTGTTAATAGGAATAGACGAAACTGGTTCCATATCTCAAGCTGCTAAACAAATGAAAATGTCATATAAAAAAGCATGGGAAATGGTGAACACTATGAATTTGCAATTCAAAACACCTATTGTTGTTGGATCGCAAGGAGGTGTTCATGGAGGAGGATCCAAGTTGAGTGATAACGGAAAGAAATTGATTGAAAAATACGCAAGTCTCTTAGAGAAAAATGAAAATTTCTTATGTGATGAGTTTTTAAAAATGAAGTTCTAAAATGGAATGTAACGCTATCATATTAGCTGGTGGAAAGAGTTCAAGAATGGGAACTGATAAGGGATTGATTACGATTGGAGAGAAATCGATGATTGAATATATCTTAAATGAACTTGCGGCTTCCGAAATAAAAGACATTCTAATTGTTTCAAATAATTTAGAATATAAAAAATTTGGATTGCCTGTTTATCCTGATATAATAAAAGATAAGGGGCCATTAGGAGGAATTTACACTGGATTAATCAAATCAAGCCGTTTACGAAATGTTGTGCTAAGTTGTGATATTCCTCTGATAAGCTCAAAAGTCATCAATCATTTAATTGATAATAGTGCTGATTTTCCTGTATTGGTTTCAACATATGAAGATAAAATTCATCCTTTAATTGGAATTTGGGACGCTTCATTAATCCCTTCAATTGGAGAGAATTTGATCGAAGATAGATTAAGATTAAAAGATTATTTAAATGAAAATGGAGCGGTTTATACTGATTTGAAAGAATGTGGAATTATCCTTGAGAACACGACTTTGATGAATGTGAATACGCCAGACGAACTAAAACGATTGAAAAATGGAATGTGAAATTAAATATTTTGGATTAATTGGCGAAAAGCTGGAGATTTCTTCAGAACGAATAAACATTAATGATTTGACCGTCGACGGGCTAAAGTTGAAAGAGGTATTTATTAAAAGATATCCGATATTAAAAGATATGACTTTTCAAATTGCTATCAATGGTAAAATTAAAGATGAATTGACAGAGGAGCAGAACATTTCAATTGCATTATTACCTCCTTTTGCAGGTGGATAAAACGTGTATAATGTTAAGTAAGGAAGAAAATATATTTTATTCACGCCAAATTTTATTGAATGAAATTGGAAGTGAAGGTCAATCAAAATTATCGAATGCTAAGGTTTTAGTAATTGGTGCAGGAGGATTGGGGTGTCCTGTGTTGCAATATCTAGTATCTGCGGGGGTTGGCAAAATTGGAATCGTTGATGAAGACGTTGTTGATGTAACAAATCTTCATCGACAAATACTTTATACCGTTGATAATATAGGTATGAGCAAAGCGCTCGTTGCAGCTCGTGAATTAAGAAGGTTGAATCCATTTATTGATATTCAAGCATTCCCGTACAAAATAAGTACTAAAAACGCATTTGAATTAATCAATAATTATGATATCATTGTTGATTGCACGGATAATTATACGGCTAGATTTATTATCAACGATGCCTGTGTTTTGAGTAATAAAATAGTTGTATCAGGTTCAATTTATCGTTTTGAAGGGCAATTAACAGTTTTCAATTACAACAATGGTCCGACCTTGCGTTGCTTGTTTCCTAAAATGCCATTAAAAGATTCAATAAAATCATGCAGTGAATCTGGTGTGATTGGTATTTTACCTGGTATAATTGGTATGCTTCAGGCAAATGAGGTTGTGAAAATTATTTTGAATTTGGGTCAAGTACTTTCTGGTAATATTTTAGTTTTTAATTCTTTAAAA
>CAJAVU010000088.1 GCA_903945495.1 uncultured Flavobacteriales bacterium
AAAAAATCAATCTTATCTTTAAAAATCAATCAGTTTTACTATAAGAAAAACAAGATCTAAACACAATTTTCAGCCTATGAAATACATCATTTTCTTTTGTTTGTTTTTCGGGACATTTTATAACGTCTATTCGAGGAATTCGATAAGTTCTCGCATGGAATATTATTTATTTTCCGGCAAATACAATGAAGGAATAGAATGGATACAAAAAGAAAAGAAAAAGCAAAGAAATTTAGCCCAATTAAATCAATATGAAGGTGATTTCTATAAGTTAAAAGGAGATCTTGAAGAGGCCCTAATTCATTGGGAAGAGAGTAATCGAATTCGTTCAATTAACTACAAAAGAGACAATTATCATTTAGCATGGAATTATGCATTATTGAGCAATTATTACTTTGAAAAAATTGAAACAAAACTGGCAAAACAATATGCTGATTCCTGTTTTAGATTGATTCAGGGATTAACACCTAAGCAACAATCTGAAATTGAGATTTATAAGATTTGGAATATACTTGCGCAAAGCAATAAGCAGTATGTCGAAAATAAATACATTGGAGTAATTGCTTTAAAAAAGTACAATTGGATTCGCGGTTTTTATGCGAAATCAAAGACATTTATAATTGAGAACAAGCTACCAAACTATTATTTGGCAAAAACCTATCATTTGATTGGTAATTCATACATTGACAATATTCATGCGCATTTAAAAATGGGTAGTGTAGAGTCGGATATAGTAATCGTATTTAAACATGCCGAAAATAATTACAACAAAGCACTTTACAATTGGACACAAACATTTGGAAACGTACACCATGAGAGAGCCAAAACGCTCTATTTATTAGGGATATTGAACATGTTGTTTGATAAAGAACATGGGGCAAACAGATATTCTAAGCCATCGATTTATTTCGATCAAGCAATTGAAGCTTTTGGGATTAATGTTGACCAGTTGAAAGTGGCTGTTTTGAAACAAATTCCAAACAAGGAAGATGCTTTACAATGTTTGCGGTTTAAGAACGAAACATTGTTTAAGCAAATCGATGAACTAAACAAAATTGAATTACTCCAATCGGCTGAAGGCGTTTCGCAACAAGCAGTTAAACTCTGGGAAATCACCTATGACGAGTTCAAATCGAACAATACAAATCAGTTACTCGGTATTTACAATTTAGTGCCATTTAAAGATGTGATTCAACTTGAAACATTGAAACGGAAAAATAATATTCCATTTTCTATAAATCGCATATTTAATGCAAATGAGAAATTAAAATATTACGACTTTAGAAAACTTTCGGCTTCCAATAAATTGAAACAGACTTCTATAAAAGCTATTCAACGAAAACTGAAAATAAATGAAGTTTTTTTGGATTTTTTATCCAATCAGTACAATCAGTATTTTATTTTAGTTATTGAAAAAAATAAAGTTTCGCTGAAAGAAATTGATCATTCAATCCCATCTAAAATTCAAGCATTCCAACAAGCAATAATTGATTTGAATTATGCTGATTATTCGGAACTTGGTGTTGATTTGTTTCAAGGTATGTTCAATGGATTAGACTATAAAAAATGGAAAAAAATTGTGATTTGTCCAGATGGAGATGTAAATCCACTGCCGTTTGAAGCACTTTTATGGTCTGACAAAAATGTTAAAGAGCACGATTATAGGCGACTAGATTACTTGTTGCATCATTGGAGAATGGAATATGCTTTAACGCCAAGTTATTTTGTTGCCAAATCAAACTTAATTCCTTTTTCAATTGCTGGTTTTGCTCCAACGAATTCGGACCGTCAATTTAGCTCTTTGCCTTTTTCTTTTCATTTAATGGAACAATTATCAGAGATGCAGGGCGTTGCAGTTTATACAAATGAGGCTGCAACAAAAAACAATTTTTTAGCATCTGAATCTTCTATTTTGCATTTCAGTGGACATGGTCTCGTTGATTCCAAATCATCGGTAAGCGCATCATTGGTTTTTTCAGATACCTTGCTTACATTCACTGATTTAAAAAGGTTTAAATGTCCGAAACTTGTTGTGTTGAATGCGTGTAATTCTTCAAACGGCAAAATCATTCCGGGAGACGGAGTTGACGGATTTGTGCGCGCATTTCATGCCGCTGGAGCCAAAATAACCGTTGCAAATTTATGGGAAGTTGATGATAAGGTGTCCAATGAATTGTTTTTGAACTTTTACAAGAACTTAAGCTCCAAAAGACAGATAGCAAAAGTGATGCAAGAAACAAAATTGAATTACCTAAAAACGTGCTCAAATTCCGTTTTAGGCGCACCGTATTATTGGGCTGGTCATAGAGTAATAGGGGATGGGGTGATTTTACAAAACGAAAAAACTCCCCAATCCTTAATTGCTTTTTGGATTGTGGGAGTTTTGGTTTCGGTTGTTTATTTATTTCTTTTTCGATGCCATTTAAAGTCTATATAACCTATAATCACGTGTTAATGTTCCGTCATTTGATCTCCAGGTACCTTCTAATGAATTATTTGAATTTTTATAAATCTTAAACTCAAAAACACCGTCAAATTGATTGTCTCCAGGTTCGTTTAAAACGAAATAGCAAACATTATCAAGAATTTCAATGGTACCTTTAAGAGGTCTTGAATTTCCTGAAACAGTATTCTTTCCAACAACAGTTAATGTTTTTGTATCAATTCCTTCGATTTTAAGCATGATTTCATTGTCACCAAAACTTCCTGAATAAGCACCAATCATACTTTTCAACATAGAGGTACTTTGATTTTTTTCAATTATTTTGGCGAACTTGTCAGCAGTCCTAAAAGCTTTAGTGTTTAGTGACCCATCAGGCAGATCTACAGTAATATTAAGGACCTCTCCTTGCTGACTTTTTATTTCTAATCCTTTGATTTTTAATGGTATTTGAATTGTCTCACTATAATTGATTAATGTATCCAGGCTACCGTAGCTCAAGCTTCCACCGTCTTTGCTTATGAGTGAATAGGACATATTCGCTTTGACATTACTTGAATATTGTTCTTCTTGTGACGAACTAGTTGGGTCAATTCTTAAAACCAATATTTCTGTGCTATCACCATTCAAAAAGAACCAGTCGCCTGCAAGACTTGAGTTTCTTTCATTAAAAGCCTTATAATCGTCCTCAGTTAAATTCGTTCTCGCAAAGGAATAATAAACCATTGAAATAACTAATGGTGCAAAAATTAAAGGGAAATAAATAATCGGTTTAGAAATACGATTATAAACTTTTGTCAAACTTTCATTTACACCTTTCCCTTTTAAAGTCATGTATTCAATTACAACTGATAGAAAAATCAAAACATAGAAAACAAGGCTGAACCATGAAAAATTTGTTACCAAAGATTCTCTAAAGTTGTTACCAAATGTCGAATTGGTAAATCCGTCAAACAAACCACCGACGAATACATAGAGGTAATTCAAAGCGATGAAGATTGGATAAGCAAGAAAAAATACAAAGGTTTTTTTCATTTTCAATCTGTAGAAAACGAATGCCGGTAAAAGACCAAACCAAAGAATGGTCCAGAAGAAATCAGAAAAAGTATAATTCGAAATAGATTTATCAAATGCTGGTATAAGAACAAAAAGACAAGCAATTGATAGTATCAATTCTGATTGATATAATTGAATAATCTTTTTTAGATCACCATATACATCTCTTTTTTCAGAAGTCCCATTTGAGACCGAACGCAAATCTATCAGTGACACAAGGGTGTATAGAATTCCACTGATAAAAAATAGGATCAACCCTAAACCTCCCTCAAAAAAATCTGACAGGCCTTTTACGGCGTCAAGGATTTTCATCACTGGAATCAAGGCAATTATTAAGTTAAGGATACCCAGGAGAAATGCAAATTTGAATCTCATGAATGACATAACGATCATTCCTAAAGAAATCAAGATACAGAAATACCCATATGGACCTATGAATTTAACAAAACCATCACTCAACATATTAAATGAGCCACCAAAACTACTGATCCATGGCAGAAAGATAGAAACTAGTGAGATTAACGCCAGAACTATACTTGCGATGTTTGGCGATTTTCCAAACATTTCAGTTTTGTTGTTTTTGGCGGAATCAATTGTTTTTTCGAATTCGAGTTTCTGTCGCTCCAATTCCAGTTTTTGTCGCTCCAACTCAATTCGTTGCCTTTCAAGTTCTAAATCATCTTTTTCCATAGTGTAATTTTAGGGTTCATAAACTTTTGGTGACTATTTCAAAATCAGGATTTAGAAACTCACTACCAAAATGAAATTGTACATTTCTTTGATTAATCACTTGAGAAATGAAAAGGTAAATTCAAATAGAAAAAATTAAAAATGCAGAAGGCTAGTCGAGAGATTAGCCTTCTGCATTAAATCATTTCTGTTGTATTTTCGATAGTTTGATGATTCAAATATTATATACGATCGCTTTGATCATATAAAATCCCTAGTCCATCGATTGTAAAAAATGACACAATATCATGGACAGGTACCAAACTTAATATTGGAATAAAAACTCACCCCTAATTTTTTACTTTGGGCAATGAAATCGCAATAATTTGCCGTAGAGAAACATTTATCGAATTCAGCCGTCTGGTACATTAAGCGTGTGTTTCTGATGTAATAGGCACATTTGTCAGCCTCAAATTGATTACCCTCAATTACATCTTGGACACAACCACAAGCAGTAATGTTTTCCTTGGACATAACAAATAATGCTTTCATGCTTGTTGTATTTCCGTATTTTCCGACAGTTACAACTTTCCAAACGCCGTTTTCTTTAATTAGCGAAATGCCTTCCTTCTCACTGAAATGTTTAAAATTCCCATAAAGAACTGCCACATAATTTATACTACAACCAGTTCTCTTTAATTCATCGTATTGCGCATTTGTGGGAGATAAAACATCCACAGTGGTGATGATGTATCTAGATGAATTTTGAAAAACCATGGATTCTCTCTTACGGCTGAATTCTGCATTGGCTTTTCCAAAATCTTGAAGATTCATCCAGGCTGCTTTTGGTGTCAATGATTTGTATACATCATAGTTGCCATCAGCAATAGCATTAACCCATTTTTTAACTAGCGCATTTAAATTGCTGAGCTCGGCAGAACTTATTTTTTCATTGTATTTATTAGCGTAGTTTTCGATATCAAAAATCATCACCTGTTCAAGTTTTTTCAATATGGTTAGGGTATCTTGATGGTCATATATTTCAGACTTAAATAGGGCCAAATCACAGGTCAATTTATAGAAACCATTAACGCTATTTGGATTTTTAAGCGTTGTAACTAGTGAATTTGGAACATCATTCGCTTTGACATCAATAACTTCCCCAAATTCTTCTATTTTATTGCTTACTTTTTTGACCGCAATGAATTTATATTCCTTTTGTTCATAGTCTGATCCTTCACTTTCTCCATCGAAATAGCCCAAATAACGAACTAAAGGGAATTCCTTTGGCCCAAGTGTTGTTTTGTTAACTTTCAAAAGGCCACTTGTTTCATAAAGCTTCTGTTCCAAATTAAAGCTTTTGATATCATCGGTTTCAAAGTAATACAAAGAGTCATTTGAAATAATTCGTTTTTCAAATCTTAGAGACTTACAAATGTTTTGTGAGTAATTTAATTTTAGAATTCCAAAAGAATAATCGAACTCATTGTTGAAAAAATCGATCGTCAGATATCCTTCACCATTTTTTAAATTCCCACGAACATTATTAGAAAACCCAGGAGTTCCAAAATAGATTTCAATATTCCCATTGATTACCTTCTTCTCATTGATAATATTGTATTCGAATGAACCTTCAGCAAAATCAAACAACATTGGCTCATTCTCAGAGTTATCGGGATTCTCAGGGAATAATAAAGTCTTAAGCTCTTTTATACCAGTAATCGAAACAAGTTCATTTATATTTGCGAAAATAAAATCCTCTTTTTTGATTATCAAATCTTGTTCAGTTTTGAATTTTTTTAATTCCTGCTCACGCTTGTTTTTTCTATCAACTAATATCTGGGCTAGCTTTTTTTCTTCACTCAATTGATTCAGAGCATTGATATACTTTTCTTCCTTTGGGAAAAGTTCAATTGCTTTTTTAAGATATAATTCAGCTTCTTCGAATGCACCACTGTGCATCAGCACTAATGCGTAATTGTAATATGCTTTAGCTTTTTGCTTTGATTTAAAGCTATCATCAGTTGCATATCCCTTAAGGATATCCAAAGCACCATCCCAATTGGATCCTTTCAACATGGATACCACATTTGGTAGGTCAGAGAACTTGCCGTCTTCCTCAAATTCAATTTTGATTTGTTGATTCCAATCTGAAATATCCTTAAGCATGGAAAACACAATAGTATTAACACAAGATTCTTTTAAACTTGTTAAATCAACTTTTGGAGCTTCTTGCGGATGGTCCTTCTCAATTCCTTTTTGAGTAGCAGTAGATGAATATGACTTCTCAAGGACAACATTGTTCGTTTTGGAGTCAACTAATTTCATTTTCAACGTCAATTCACCATTTGCCTCATAGTAATGAACAAGGTTGTCCCCACTCGGTTGCTTAAGCAAAGTTGTACGCTCTTTAATATTTTGATTGAAGTTCTGACCAATAATTTCGAACTCATAAATTATTGTAGAATCTGAGCTATTCAATTGTTTGAGATCCGAACTTGAATTCGGTAACAAAGTGAAAGTTCCGTACTTTTTGAATATGGTTTCGAACGATTCATCTACGTTGAAATCCTTCAAATTATATTTATTAGCGCTGGATTTTACAAGTTTGGAGTAATTCAATAATTCGAATTCAGCAGGTCTCTTTTTGTTAAATGTAAAATCAGTTTGCCCGAAAACAAGATTCGTTGCGATAAGAAATAATAAAATACTAATTGTCTTTTTCATACGATTGAATTATATAAATGCTTAATTACCCCATTCCCTGAAAAAGAACCAATTTCCATTGTATAAATATGAAATTTTACCGTCTTCTTCCAATTGCATTTGCCCTAATGAAGTTTCTATAGATACCCCATTTTCTTCAGTTGGTTCTCCTATGTCGTAAGTGAAAACCTGATCATTTCCTGTTGGCGTTCCATTTAAATAAGCTGAAAGATTACCTTCACCATTCTTGAAAAAATGTAAAACCACCTCAACATCATTTTCATTAGCTTTATATGCGTGATTAACAAGGTATTCTTTTACTTCTTCTGTGTTTTCATAATCAAGAGAACTGCTACAGGAGGAAATAAGGGTTAGAAAAGGAAAAATAGCAATAATGACAAATAATTTTTTCATAAATAAGTGATTTAAATTTTGTTTTAATCACTTAAAAAATTGAAAAGTAAGTCACTATTAAAAATTTTTCAAACTATTTTGAAGTATACTAAAAATCAGATGAATTTTAGGCTTGTTATTTCATTGGTTATTAACGTTCTAAGAAAAGCTGATTATTTTTAAATTCATAGGTTGCTTCAATCTCTGAACTTGGACAACATTGCGCATCATCTTCAGAATAACATGCTTTTTTTATAATTAGTTTATTGGAAGATAGACCTAATATTTCTGGGTAAGAAGATTCTCCACAAGAATAAGAGCAAGGACATTCAACTCCCAATTCAACTAAAACGTAACTAGAATTAGGCACAAATTTTAAACAATAAAAGTCTACCCATTCATAACTGCCTCCTGAAGATCTTATAACCTGAAACAAAATTTCGGAGGATCCATCTTTATCTAAATCACCAGCGTATTTTGGATTGAATGATGGTGAAAGTTTAAAGGATGCAACATAACCCGGTTCGCCTTTTATATGGATTAGTATATCATCATTTTCTTTACTTATAACTACTTCTGAGGATTCTACATTTTTTAATTTATTTGTAAAATACTCCACCATAAACTGGATTTGTTCTTCAGTAAAGAGACCATTCGAAAAATCCCGTTGTTCACTATATTTTGATAGGTCGTACTTTGTGGATTTTAATGAATCTGAAAGTTGAATAACTCTTTTATTGAGCACTGCAATTAAATTTGTCGATTGGAGATCAAGTGTTTTATATTTCTCTTGAAGCTCTTTAATTTGAATTTGATTTTGATTGATTTGCAGTTCGAAGTTCAAAATTGCAGCTGATTTTACATCAATGATATTTTGCAAACTGTCAGCCTGCAAATTCAATTGATTAATCTGGTCTTTTTTTGATTGAGACAATCCCGAAAGGTAAAAACAAAGAGTGCATAAAAAGAGTGTTGTTTTCATACATATGATTAATTAGGGCATACAAGATTCATTTTCATTTAATTTTTTAAGAGTAATGTTTCGGGATAAATAAGCGCAATCGTTTACATATCTCATTACCTCGAGTGTGTTATTGTCCATTATTTTTAATAAAGCTGTTATTTTTTTGCACGTTTCATTGCTCTTATTATTCTCATCGAAAGCGATGCTACCACTAATGCCTTCCCAATAAAGTTCAAGTGTTCCTTCTTCAGTAATTTTGACCTTATATTCTTCTTCAAAAGGACCACCTTGCGTATACGTGGCGTGTCCTTCTCCGTTTGGGTTTACGTTAATAGTGATATTAAAATATTCTCCTGAACTTTCCCAATTATCAGCATTACACCATTCTCCTGAATATAAGCGGCTAATATCTTCTTTTAAACGAATAGAATCTGCTATTCGTTCTAAACTATCTATTTTTTGATTAAGTAATTCTATTTTCACATCTGAAGTCGAAACAACCATTTTCAATCGCTCTATTTCATTGGTTTTCAAAGTCAATTGATTGTACTGGTATAGCACAACAGATTCCAAACTATCAATTCGTGAGGTGAGAATAATCATTTGCTCATTTTTGGATTGAGAGAAACCAAAAAATGAAAACCAAAAAATGAAAATCAAA
>CAJAVU010000089.1 GCA_903945495.1 uncultured Flavobacteriales bacterium
AATTTGTGACTTTTCATTCAGGTTCAACTACCTTGAATGGCTCGATAATTAAACCGGCAAACTTTGATCCGACAAAAAAATATCCAGTTTACATTACGATTTATGGTGGTCCAGGTCACAATGAAGTAAGCGATGCTTGGGATGGAAATGATTATATTTACCACCAGTTATTAGCTCAAAAAGGATACATCGTTGTTTCTGTGGATCCAAGAGGAACAATGTACAGAGGAGCAGAGTTTAAAAAATCTACATATTTACAATTAGGAAAATTAGAGGTGGAAGATTTCATCAATACAGCCAAAGAATTGCAAGGAATGAGTTTTGTTGATCCAAACAGAATTGGTATCCAAGGATGGAGTTATGGAGGATTCATGACATCTCTAGCCATGACAAAAGGTGCGGATGTATTCAAAATGGGAATTGCGGTTGCACCGGTTACGAATTGGAAATATTACGATAACATTTACACAGAACGTTTCATGAGAACTCCTCAAGAAAATCCGTCTGGATACAATGACAATTCTCCCATTAACTTTGTAAATCAATTAAAAGGAAAGTATTTACTAATTCATGGTTCAGGAGATGATAATGTACATTATCAAAATACAATGGAAATGATCAACGCCTTGGTAAAAGCTGACAAGCAATTTGATTTATTTATTTACCCGAACAAAAACCATGGGATTTACGGCGGAAACACCCGTAATCACTTATTTACCATGATGTTTAATTACACCATTGACAACCTGTAATCGGTGCATATTTCTCTCAAAACCATACTTTGATCTTTTTTTGAAAAAATATTCCGATAAACATGTTTTTTTAAAACAAATAGTTTAGTAATTTAGGCGTGAAATAAATAACGACGTAAATAATTGGCATTATTAAGATGAGCGAGATTGCGAAAATTGAACTAGAAGGGAAAACATACGAATTTCCTGTTATTACTGGAACCGAAAACGAAAAAGCTATTGATATTAGCAAACTTCGTGATACAACTGGTTACGTAACATTAGACACTGGTTACAAAAACACTGGTGCAACGAAAAGTGCGATCACTTTTTTAGATGGAGAAAAAGGAATTCTTCACTACCGTGGATATCCAATCGAGCAATTAGCTGAAAAAGCTACTTTTATTGAAGTTGCTTATTTATTGATTTATGGTACTTTACCAACTCAAGCACAATTAAATTCATTTTCAAACAGCATCACAAAACACACCTTGGTGCATGAGGACATGAAACAATTCTTTGAAGCATATCCAGCGAAAGCTCATCCGATGGGTGTATTAGCGTCGATGGTATGTTCTTTATCGACTTTCTATCCTGAATCGTTAGATCCAAATAGAAGTGCTGAAGCGAAAGATTTAACAATTCATCGTTTGTTAGCGAAGTTGCCAACATTGGCTGCTTGGTCATACAAAAACGCAATGCGTCACCCATTCATGTATCCAAAAAATGAATACGATTATTGTGGTAACTTCTTGCACATGATGTTTGCAATGCCTACTGAAGATTATAAAATCGATCCAGTAGTTGTTAGCGCTCTAAATAAATTATTGATTTTACATGCTGATCACGAACAAAACTGTTCTACTTCTACAGTAAGAATTGTTGGTTCTTCTCAAGCCAATTTATACGCAACAATTTCTGCTGGAATTTCAGCTTTGTGGGGACCGCTTCATGGTGGTGCTAATCAAGCTGTAATTGAAATGTTAGAAAAAATTCACAACGACGGTGGAGATGTTGACAAATGGGTTGCTAAAGCGAAAGACAAAGATGATTCATTCCGTTTAATGGGATTCGGTCACCGCGTTTATAAAAACTTCGATCCACGTGCAACAATCATCAAAAAAGCATGTGATGACGTTTTAGAA
>CAJAVU010000090.1 GCA_903945495.1 uncultured Flavobacteriales bacterium
CTTTATCGAGAACGAAGGCTTTATATCCATCAGTCATGCTCCTGGGATTGTTGGTTTGGCCATTTCTCGTGATTTTCAAATTGGATTAGATATTGAACCGCTTCGACCAAAGGCACTATTATTAAAAGATAAATTTTTGTCCGACGACGAGCGAACACATTTTGATATACAAAGTGAGCTGGAAATGACAAAAGTTTGGTCGGCAAAGGAAGCCTTGTATAAATTAGCTGGCAGAAAACAAATCATATTTAAAACTGATTTATTGTTAAAGAAGCAGTCATCATCCATTTGGGAAGGAAGAATAATCAACCCAGATGCACACTTAAAAGTAGAATTGAATATCTTTGTTCAAGATGGGTGTGTTATCGCTGTTAATGATAGTCCAATACTAATTCAATGAAAGAGCCAGTTCTACATCAGTTTAAACAATCAAAAAACGCGATTGCTGTTTTAATCGACCCGGAAAAATGCGACAATGGAGCGCATACACTTGATTTATTAGAAAAATCAAAATTTGCTGGTGTGGATTTTATCTTTATTGGTGGTAGCACGGTAACCCGAAAAGAATTCAATGCAACAATTCATTTTATTAAATCCAACACATCTATTCCAGTAATCATCTTTCCTGGATCCTCACAACAGATTAGTGAAAAGGCAGATGCGATTCTTTACCTAAGTTTACTTTCTGGTAGAAATCCGGATTTTTTAATTGGACATCATGTTCAGTCAGCTGCTGAACTTTTTGAAATGGAACTTGAAATTATCCCAACAGCATATTTGTTAATTGATGGCGGAACGCAATCATCTGTTGCGTACGTGAGTCAAACTACACCCATTCCAAGAGACAATAGCACAATTATTCGCAATACCGCTATTGCAGGAAAATTACAAGGTAAACAATTGCTTTATTTGGATGCAGGAAGTGGCGCACGCTTTTCTGTTCCAGCAGAACGAATCAAAGAATTGACAACGATAGATTTACCAATTATTGTAGGTGGAGGAATTACAACGATTGAACAAATCGAAGAATTACATCAAGCTGGAACCAACATTGTGGTAATTGGAAACAAATTGGAACAAGACACAGATTTCTTGTTAGACATTTATGCCTACAAAAAAGTCGATCAATCGAAACTTACTATAGAGGAGTAATTTCTTGGATGATTTTTCGTGTAACGTATTCTCCAGCCTTCGCATCATAAATATCACCGTAGTAATAAACGATTGCTACTTTTCTTCCTTTTAAAGAATCTGGGTTCGAAACATATTCATCCGCAACATCAATTGGCTCAGTCCATAAAAAGTTTAGAGTTTCACCTTGTTTATTTTTCACCGTTAGTTGGCAAGGAAACTCTTTATTGATTGACATAACAGTACCCTCATCAATCATTTCCTCTCCTTCACTCTCCGAATCAGTATATTCCTCAACAGCCAAATCTCTCAACTCTTGATCATCACCTAGGACTTTCAACGTTAGTTCCATAAATTTCGGACATTCCATCACCAAGCGCTCCCCTACTTTACCACCAATTTCTTCAATGGCTGCCATTTCATCATTGGTAGTAATGTTTAATTCATCTTTTAACTCTTCTTGGTTTTTTAAAATAACCGGCGAGGCACATTCAATTACCAAGGCCAGATACGAATCGTAATCAAACACTTCTTCACTATTCTTTTTGCTAATGCAGTCGCAAGCACTTTCCAACGTTTTATCCATCGCGCTTTGAGAGATGCTTGTGAAAGCCATAAAAACCGAGAATACTAATAAAATATTTTTCATACACTATTTTTTATTTGAACAAATATAAGATTCGTTTCAATTCACGTTTCTTTTTAACTTAATTTAGTTTTATTCTTTATAAAACGAATTTGTACTAACGATTGATTGATGATTCTAAAGAAAATAGCCGGTGGAATGTTCGTAATAGCCTTTTTAATGGCCGTTTTACTTTTCACCAATATTGGTTCAGGCATTCTACCAAAAAGCACTGCGAAATTTATTTTTTTGATTTCAGGAGCGCTTGCCTTCTTATTGAATCTTATTTCCTTTCGCCATGGAAAACATAGTGCTGAGTTTAATTTGATTTTCTGGATTGGAAGTATTTTCGTTTTTGTCGGTTTGGTTTTTAAAATCATGCATTGGTCTCATTCAACCTACATTTTATTAGGAGGTTTAGGAATTGTCGGTGTTTCATACATTTACAATCCTTCTTTTGAAAAAGACAATGATGTTGAAAATGACTTATTGGACAGCAAATAATTCAAACAAATGAAACCACTTCTTGTCAGCCTATTTCTTTCCTTTAGTTTTGCGTTTTCCGTTTCAAGTAAAAACAGATTTAACAATTTCCCAAATCAAATTTCATTAAGTGGATATGAAGACTATATCCCTCTCACGAATAAAACGCTGTTTCATTGGGAAAATAAACACTCTAAAAAAGTCACTTTAACAGAATGGAATTTTTACAGAATTGATTTTAAACAATTGCCTAATCCTTCGCCCAATTTTGGATTTATCAAACATGACGTTTGGTTTCATTTTAACATCAAGAACAAACAAATTTACGATCAAGTTATTTTTCTCTCCATCAATAACCCAAATTTAGACCTTGTCGAATTAAATAAAGTCATTGAAACGGGTAGTCTAATCCCACTTGATCAAGGAGATTTAGTTCCCGAGCATTTAAAGCGAATTTTATCACGGAAAATTGCCTTTCGATTAGAAATTCCGGGGAGATCTTCTAACAACTTTTATTTTCGCGTGAACAACGGTGGTGAACAGTTTCATTTCGGCGCCTCATTGCAATCTCCTCGCTATTTTTATCAGAATGAAGCAGGCGAAAATTACTTTTTAGGAATTTACATTGGAATTCTCTGTTTTGTAATCCTCTTCAATTTCTTTATGTGGCTCATCACAAAAGAAAAATTATCACTGAATTATTCGCTTTACCTGGTTACATTTCTCTTTCTTCAACTGTCTTTATTAGGATTTGGTAAATTGTATTTTTGGCCTAATACGAATTACCTTATCAATCACGCGAATCCGTTTTTTGCAAGTGCCTCCGTACTATTTCTTTTGCGCTTTAGTCGTATGTATTTGGATTTAGGCACGCTTCTTCCGAAAATCGATCGAATTTTCAAGGTTTTTCAACTTCCACTCATCGCGATTATCGTGCTTTCGCTACTTCCTTTTGAATCTGCTTATACACTTTCAATCATTGCCGTAAACGGTTTTACCCTGGTCTTGAATTTATTCATTTTACCAGTTGCGATTATTGCGATTCGAAAAGGATATCAACCAGCCAAATTATTTTTGATTGCCTTCCTTTTATTGGTGATTTCTGTTTTTGCATTTGTCTTGAAAAATTTCGGGATTTTACCATCAAATTTCTTTACAGATTTTGGTTTTCAATTTGGATCAACAGCCGAAGTGATTTTGTTTAGTTTAGGTATTGTCATTCGCTTCAAAAACTTTCGTGAAGAGGCCATTAATCGGTTAGAAGAAATCAATGAAATTAAGGAAAAAGCAAATGTTGTTTTAGAGGAAAAAGTAAAACTTCGAACAGAAGAAATTGAATTTCAAAAAAAGGAAATCGAAGAAAAAAACGACGAAATTATTAGTAGTATTTCCTATGCAAAACGCATTCAAGAAGCCATCCTTCCAAATCCATTAAAAAGAGCTCATTTATTGCCCACAAGCGCTCTTTGGTATGCACCAAAAGACATTGTTGCTGGAGACTTTTATTGGGTGGAAGAAAAGCATTTAGCCGGAATCGATTATGTCTTTTTTGCTGTAGGCGATTGCACAGGACATGGTGTTCCAGGAGCGATGATGAGTGTGCTCTGCACGAATGCTTTAAACGCGGCCTTAGCGGATTTAAAATCAGCAAGTACAATGGATCTTTTGGAACACTGTAACACCTTGTTGCTCGACAATTTGAGTCAACATTCTGAGACGATAAACGACGGTATGGACATCTCACTTTGCTGTTTTGAATCGGGGTCAAAAACCTTGATTTGGTCAGGGGCAAACAATCCACTTTGGATACTACGTAACGAAGAAATTATTGAATTTTCACCTACGAAACGACCGATAGGGAACTCTTCTATTTCTGCACCTTTCGAAGAGCATAAAATGGTATTAAATGAAGGTGATTTCCTCTTCATTTTTAGTGATGGAATCATTGATCAATTTGGCGGTCCAAAAGGAAAAAAATTCAAGAAGTCTGGATTACGAGAAGCAGCAATTACTATACAGCATCCGACGAGTGAATCCTTAGTAAAATCAATACGAAATGAGGTTGAAAATTGGATGTCTCACACCGAACAAATCGACGATATTGCTCTTTTAATTGTTGGAATTGAATTCTATCTATTATGCAAAAAAGGCCTTTAAGCTCAAGTCCATACTTTTAACCGAATGTGTTAATGCACCAACGGAAATATACTGAACTCCCGTTTCAGCATACGAACGAATTGTTTCCATTGTAATGCCTCCAGAAGCTTCAGTTTCGTATTCAGCAGGAATCATTGGTAAAACGCGACGAATTTCATCAGGCGTAAAATTATCCAACATGATTCGATCTACTCCACCAACACGTAGAACCTCTTTCAATTCTTCTTCGTTGCGTACTTCGACCTCAATTTTCAAGTCTTTATTGTTTGCCTTTAAATAGTCATGCGTGCGTGCAATTGCTTGTTCGATTCCACCAGCATAATCAATGTGATTATCTTTCAACATCACCATATCATACAAGGCAAAACGATGGTTATAACCACCACCAATTCGAACCGCCCATTTTTCCATGTAACGAATTCCTGGAGTTGTTTTTCGTGTATCCAATAATTTGGTTGAACAACCTTCAATTAAAGAAACAATTTTATGTGTTTGCGTCGCAATACCACTCATGCGTTGCATAAAGTTCAGTACCAGACGTTCGGTAGTCAAAATTGAGCGCGATTTACCCTTCACAATAAAAGCGATATCACCTTTTTTTACCGATGTTCCGTCTTTGATGAAAATTTCCAATTCTAAGGTCGGATCAAAGCGATGAAAGATCATTTCCGCAAGCTCAACACCCGCCAAAATACCATCTTCTTTCACGATTAACTGTGCTTGTCCTTGTGCATTTTCGGGAACACATGCTAAGGTTGAATGGTCGCCTTCGCCGATATCTTCGCGAAAAGCCTTATCGATAATTTCGTAAATCATTTTGCAAATATAGTAATTAGTGATTAGTGACTGGTGACTAGAGACTAGTGATTAGAAACTAGAGACTAGATAATAACCAAGCTATTCTATGGATAAGTTTACAACTTAAGTGAACCAAATTAATTTGTTCAAGTAAATTTTAGTAGAAATAACAAAACCATAGATTGATTTCAACAATCCCTCTAGTCACGAGTCACTAGTTTCTAAATAAGAATCAGGCTATTCTTTTGATAATCTTATAAAAAAAGTGAGCCAAATTAAATTGTTCAATTAAATTTTAGTTGAAATAATAAAACCATAGATTGATTTAAACAATCCCTCTAGTCACTAGTCATTGGTCACTAGTTTCTAGTTTACGCTTTTTCGATGGTAAGACTTTCAATTTTGAAGTCTGCGCCAATTTTGATAAAATGGATGGTTACGCGGAAACTTTCGGATTTACTATCGTAGGTGCCAATTGCGAATGAACCATCGGATGATTCTTTTCCTTTAAAAATGAATTTAAAACTTGAACCTGGTTTTTTTGAGAAGAAATCTTTGAGTACCAACGTGGCTTGTGATTGACTATATGCTCCTTCTTTCCCAAGCACATTGATCAACATTTTATCTTTACCAATGGCCACGATACTACTCGCATCATTTGAAGTAAAAGCCTTTTCAATGGTCGCATACGGCACTTCTCCCTGTGGAGAAAAAGTCAGTACGAAAGAAGTCAAAAACACGTATAAAAATGTCATATCACAAAAATTTGATTTTGGAACAAGCAAAAATGATGCCGATTTAGTCCGCCGAAGCGGACTGCCAGTGATTAGTGATTAGAAACTAGTAACTAGTGATTAGAAACTAGTGACTAGAAATTAGTGACTAGAAATTAGTGACTAGATAAGAACCAAGCTATTCTTTTGATAATCTTATAAAAAAAGTGAGCCAAATTAAATTGTTCAATTAAATTTTAGTTGAAAGAACAACAATTAGGTTGATTTACATGAACCCTCTAGTTTCTAGTCACGAGTCACTAGTTTCTAGATAAGAACAAAGCTATTCTTTTGATAAGATAGCATTCACTTTAAACCAGTTTAATTATTAAAGAAGATTTTATTGATAACAACAAAAACATAGATTATTTTAAACTATCCATCTAGTCATTAGTCACTTGTTTCTAGTTTCTGTTTTCTTTTTTGCGTTGATAACTTATTAATCCATTGATCATTTTAGCTATTTCAGTTAGTTCATGATTGGCCTCATTGAAATTTTCTTGTGAGATAAAATTCAAGTTTCGTGCTATTTCAAGCTGAGTATCTAATTCGGCAGATGACCCTAAAGAAATATAAAGGAACTGAATCATTTCTTTATCTGATTTACGGGCTGCACCCTCAGAAATATTTGAGGGAATCGAAACTGCAGATCTTCTTATTTGGCTGGTTAAACCATACATTTCATCTTTTGGAAAGCTCTTAGTTAAATTGTAAATCGTTGTGACAAATACAATACTTCGTTTGTAAACTGTCAGGTTTTTGTGTATCATA
>CAJAVU010000091.1 GCA_903945495.1 uncultured Flavobacteriales bacterium
GTGCACTTTCGATATTATACTGTGGAGCCCAACCTAATGCAGATAATTTAGATATATCTGCACTGGAATCAGGTGTTTCTCCTTCTCTGTTTTGCAAAGCTCCAAAATCGAGTCGGGTATTTGATTGTATAACTTTAGCAACTCTTTCTACAAATTCCCTTACACTTATTGAAATTCCCGTTCCCACCTCATATTCGGAAAAATAATTTTCAGGTGTAAGGTCGCTTTCCAATACTTTTATAAAAGCTTCTACAACATCTAACACATATATAAAGTCTCTTTTTTGCTCTCCAGATGTAAAAAGTATGTTCTCCCTATTATGTAGCAATTCCTTAATAAGCATAGATACAAATTTACCTTCAGAATCATATTCTCCATAAGGATGTTCTAAACGTAAACTATCTATTTGAATTTGGGCGCTATATTCTATTAAAAAATCTTTGAATATTTTTTTCGAATCGGTATAATTTTTTAAATAAGAACCATATTGTGGGTATTTATATAAAAATGTATCTGTATTTATAAATTTTTTTAGCCCATTCCTTAATCCTGCTTCTATTAGCTTAATAGGGAAAATTACATTACCCAAAATGATTGATGACAACTGGGTTGTTCTTCCATATTCTGTTGCTGCATGAATAATGGTATCAATATTGTTTTCTCTAAATACATCATCAAACTCAATAGTTGTATCAACTATTATCTTGGAAGTGAAATTATCTTTCAAATGTGCAATTCTCCAGATATCTGAAGTAGGCCTTAAAAGAATAACAACCTTATATTTTTTTTCTATTAACCTATTCAGTATTTGGCTGCCAATAAATCCAGTTGCACCTGTAAGCAGGATATTTTTAGCCATTTGAAAATTTTATTATTTGTTCTTCTGTATATGCAACAATCATACTCGGTGAATTATGAAATATTTTATACCAGTCTATTGTTTGCTCAACCGATTCAACAGCGTTCATATTGGGTTTCCAATTCATTTCTGCTATCACTTTGCTAATATCAAGTTTTAACAACCCTGCTTCATGCGGTTGATTTTTATCTTCAACAATTTCATAATTACCACTTCCCCAAGCATTGATTGCAAGTTGAACCATTTCAAATACCGGAAGTGTATTGTCGCTATTTGGTCCAAAATTATATGCCTGCGAAAAATCTATTGGCTGCTGCTCAAGTTTTAAACCCAATAGCAAATATCCAAACAATGGTTCTAAAACATGTTGCCATGGTCGCACAGACATAGGATTCCTAATGAGAATTGTTTCATCTTTCGCCAGTGCCCTTACAATATCTGGTATTAACCTATCTTTTGCCCAATCGCCACCTCCAATAACATTTCCTGCACGGGCAACTGCGATCGCTTTTTTATGAATGGAATAATGAATTGAATTAAAAAAAGAATTTCTATAAGAATCTATCACCAACTCTGCACATGCTTTGCTAGCACTATAAGGATCGTATCCTCCTAGCCTGTCATTTTCCCTGTAGGGATAAACCCATTCATTATTATGATATACCTTATCTGTTGTAATCAATATGATCTGACATTGTTTATCCAGCAATCTAACTGCATCCAGCAAATTAGCTGTTCCTATTGCATTTACTTCAAAGGTTTCCGAAGGGCTTTCATATGATAATCTAACGAGTGGCTGAGCGGCAAGATGAAAAATAAAATCGGGCGCAAAATCAATTACTGCTTTTTTTAGTGCATTTCTGTCTCTCAAATCTGCAATTACAGAATCGCACATTGAATCGCCCTTCAATAGATGATACAAATCAAATTCATTTTCAGGGGCAAGCGCAAATCCTTTTACGTTAGCCCCAAGCATTGATAATATTTTCAGCAACCACGCACCTTTAAATCCTGTGTGACCAGTTAGAAAGATTTTTTTATCGGAATATGTACTTTTTAATTGTTGCAACATAATTACCAAATTTTCCATGGAGCTTTCCCAGCAACCCACATTTCATGTAAATCCATTTTGTCTTTTAAAGTATCCATCGGCCTCCAGAAACCATTATGCTTAAATGCCTTCATTTGACCGTCCGTTGCGATACGCTCCATTGGTTCTTTTTCCCAAATTGTAGCATCGCCTTCTATATAATCAAAAATAGAGGGCTCGCAAACAAAATAGCCTCCATTTATCCATGCACCATCCCCTTTTGGTTTTTCAAAAAATGATTGAACACTA
>CAJAVU010000092.1 GCA_903945495.1 uncultured Flavobacteriales bacterium
AAACTTCAGTTCAAATTCACGAAAGTCAGGCTTCTCAATTGTCGAATGAACTTCATATGCAATTTGAACAACAACTTCAAGAATTGCAGTTGGCAAGAGAAACCATTTCATACTATGAAAAAACTGCCTTGAAAAATGCAGCAATCATTTCTGATAATGCAAACAAAAATTATGCGGAAGGTGAAATTTCATACATAGAGTACTTACAAGGAAATCAAACTGTATTAGAGATCAACTCAAACTACTTGCTGTCGATTTACAATCACAACCAGGCAGTGATCAACTTACAATATTTATTAAATCAATAATTGAAAGACCATGTTTTTAAAAATAAAAAATAGAAAAGTAATTTCCGCGATCATTGTTTCCGGATTACTCGTTGGCATAGTGTCGTGTGGATCTTCTGAAAGTACGGAAGAACCGAAAGAAGAACATGCTGAATCGACAGTAAAAGAAGTCGAATTGAATGAAGCTCAATACAAAGCCTCTGGGATAGTGTTAGGCGATTTTGCAATGAAGAATTTGAGTGAAGTAATCAATGCAAATGGATACACCAAACTGCCTCCTCAAAATCAAGCAGATGTATCGGTTTTAATTGGTGGTATTATTAAAAAAATCAGCATCATTGAGGGGCAATTTGTAAAGGAAGGTCAAACCTTGGCCATTATTGAAAATCTTGAATTCACAAAAATTCAAGAGGCCTATTTAACCTCAAAAAGTAATCTAGAATTGCTTACACTAGAGTATGAGCGACAAAAAACCTTGAATGATGGAAATGCAAATTCTAAAAAGGTATTGCAAAAAGCCAAATCAGAATATGAGGTTGAAAAGGCTCGTTTTAATTCATTAAAAAAACAGATGAATACAATGAATTTAAGCAGTTCTGAAAACGCCACTTCCTCAATGGCTATCACTGCGCCAATCAGCGGATATATCACGGATGTAAATGTGAAAATTGGAACAAATGCAGAGCCAGGTCAAGTGCTTTTTAGTATTGTCGATAATTCTAAAATGCATGTGGATCTATTGGTTTATGAAAAAGACCTGCAAAAAGTAAAAGTTGGACAAACCATCAATTTCGTTTTAACCAACCAGGACAATACCGAGATTCAAGGAAAGGTATTTAGCATCGGAAAAGCATTCGAGAATGAAACAAAATCGGTAGCGGTTCATGCGGATATCACCAATGAACAACAAACCCTCATCCCAGGAATGTATGTCAATGCTTTGATTAATGTTGGTACTCATTCTGTAAAAGCGGTTCCTGTGGATGCAGTCGTAAAAGCCGATGGTCGCGAATTTATTTTCGTCTTAGAAGAATCAGAAGAAGAGGATAATCATGAAGAAGGACACGATCACGCAGAAGGACATTCACATGACGATGGTCACGATCATGAAGAAGAACCTGCACATGAAGAAGAACATGGAGAATCTTTTCACTTCCAAAGAATTGAAGTTAAAACTGGAACGACCCAATTAGGTTTTGTTCAAGTCACTGTTTTGCAAACGATTCCAGCACACGCACAAATTGTGTTGAAAGGTGCCTATTACATACAGAGTCATTTGATGAAGTCTGAAGGTGGCGGAGGTCATGCGCATTAATAAAAATTAGTCACCATGATAAATACAGATCCAAACCATCAACATACCTACGATGACCAGGGGAACATCACCTGTTGTTCATTGGAAGAGAAAGTCAATCTCGAGGCGGAAGAGAAATTGAAAGCGAAAGGACTTTCATCAAAAATGACGATGGATGATTTCAAAGAATATCTACCTTCCATTGTCAGTTTCATCTTATTAATGATTGCCTTAGCCTTTGATCATCTAATTGAACAATCCTGGTTCAACCATTATGTGCGTCTTGTTTGGTATGGTGTTGCCTATTTACCCGTAGGAATACCTGTGTTAATTGATGCTGGTAAAGCAATTCTTAGAAAAGATGTCTTTTCTGAATTCTTTTTAATGGGAATAGCAACCATTGGCGCATTTGCAATTGGAGAATATCCAGAAGGAGTTGCAGTGATGCTCTTTTATACAATTGGTGAATTATTTCAGTCTGCAGCCGTTAAACGCGCAAAAGGAAACATTAAAGCTTTGTTGGATATCCGTCCTGAATCAGCAACGGTAATCCGTAATAATCAAACTGAAATAGTTCATCCCGAAACAGTGCAAATAGGTGAAACAATTCAGGTTCGTTCCGGTGAAAAAATCCCTTTGGACGGTGTTTTGTTGAATGAAAAAGGAAGTTTTAATACCTCCGCGCTCACAGGAGAAAGTGTTCCTGACACTATTTACAAGGATCACAATGTTCTAGCAGGAATGATAAACATTGGACAAGTTATAGAAATTAAAGTCAGTAAAAAGTTTTCAGATAGTTCGATCAGCAGAATTCTGGAAATGGTTCAAAATGCAACTGCCAGAAAGGCTCAAACCGAGTTATTCATTCGAAAATTTGCACGGATTTATACCCCAATTGTTGTTCTTTTAGCAACATTACTCACCGTTTTGCCCTACTTTTTTGTTGACTCTTATGTTTTTTCAGATTGGTTGTATAGAGCACTCATTTTTCTTGTAATCTCATGTCCTTGCGCCTTGGTCATTTCAATTCCACTTGGTTACTTTGGTGGAATTGGAGCAGCTTCACGAAACGGAATACTTTTTAAAGGATCTAATTATTTGGATCTGTTGACGAAAGTAAATACAGTGGTGATGGATAAAACAGGTACTCTTACCAAAGGTGTATTCAAGGTTCAGAAAGTGCAATCTGAAAAATATGAAGAAGAAGAGTTTTTATCCATGGTAGCAGCAATTGAAAAGAATTCGACCCATCCAATAGCAAAAGCGATAGTTGCAGAATCCATGGATCAAGGTGAACGTTTTTCAATCAGCTCAGTCGAAGAAATCTCCGGTCATGGTTTAAAAGGCACATTAAATAGCGAAACAATTCTTGCTGGAAATTCCAAATTGCTTAAAAAGTTCAATGTTATTTATCCTGAGTCTATTGATGAAATCGTGGATAGCATCGTATTGGTTGCTCTAAACAATAAGTTTGTTGGTTTTATTACTGTTTCAGATGAAATAAAAGAAGATGCCGGAAAAGCTATTCAGGATTTGAAATCAATGTCAATTGAAACGATCATGCTTTCAGGAGATAAACAGGCAGTTGTTTCGGATGTTGCCATCAAATTAGGGATTGAAAAAGCATTCGGAAATTTATTACCCGAAAATAAAGTTGAGAAAGTAGAAGAACTGAAAAAAGACACATCCAAAGTCATTGCATTTGTGGGTGACGGGATCAATGATGCTCCCGTTTTAGCATTAAGTGACATTGGAATTGCGATGGGTGGATTGGGCAGTGATGCAGCAATAGAAACAGCTGATGTGATTATTCAAACCGACCATCCCTCAAAAATTGCAACGGCAATTTCCATCGGAAAAGCAACAAAACAAATCGTTTGGCAAAACATTATTTTAGCTTTTTCAGTTAAGGCCATCGTTCTTGCTTTAGGAGCAGGAGGTTTAGCAACGATGTGGGAGGCAGTTTTCGCAGATGTCGGTGTTGCTCTTTTAGCAATTTTGAATTCTGTGCGAATTCAAAAAATGAAATTCAAATAGTTAATAGATTTTAATCACAGATTATTCAACTAATTTTATTCTATAAAGAAACAATTATGAAAAATATAATCATCACACTCATTTTAGTATCAGGTTCTTTTATCGCAAACGCGCAGAAAAAAACTGAGACAGTTGTAATTAAAACCAAAACCTATTGCAATCACTGTAAGGTGTGCGAAACGTGCGGTGGCTTAATGGAAACAGATTTGGTCTTTGTAAAAGGGATTAAATTGGTGGAGTACAATGAAACCGATATGACAATTAGCGTTAAATATAAACCCAAGAAAATAACGATTGCAGAAATTAGAACAGAAATTTCAAAACTGGGTTTTGATGCCGATGAAGTCCCAGCAGTAGTAAGTGCTTATGAAAAGCTGGATAATTGTTGCAAGAAGAAGAATTAGTGACTTGAACAAACACCTTAAAAACAGCTAGAAAAAAACACATTAGTTTTAGTTTGATTTGTTTGAATTTAGTTTATTAATCATTACTTTAGCTCTTAGAAATCGTTCTTTCAAATAGCCGCAAAACGAGCTAAATTTTTTGTCAACATTACTGTCAACAGAATTAGCAAGGCTATGTAAAAAACCTCATAAAAGCAGGCATTTCGGTTAGGATTTAGGTATCCCAGCCGGATCACTTACGGTCCCAGCGGGATCACGAAAAGCCTCCTTTTAAGGAGGCTTTTTTCGTTTATAGACCTTTTTGTTTTATGAAAACTGAAAACATTGTTACTAAGTAGAAAATTTGCGAGTTGATGGTGAATTAAGGAAAAAGAATCCGAACGAGCCAAAAAACAATCCATGCAACTCCAAGGACATTAAATGTCAAAAATCCAGGATGAGAACGATTTTTCTTTTTGAATGTAAGCAGTGCAGGAATGAGTATAACATTGATTGGTAAAGAAATCGGTAAGAGCAAATATGAAAATCCCATCGGACCACCTTTTGTAAAGAGAATGAAACAACTTATCGGCAAAAAATAGAGATTCGCCAAAGTAATCAGTGTTGCTAGAATTAGATTGATGCGTTTGAGCATGTTGAACGATTAATGATTAAAAGTAATAAAAGAGTGGGGTTATTTTAGAAGTCAGAGGAATGTTTTGCATTTTCGCAACGTTGCAAGATAATAATGTTACAAATTAACAAATTTGCAAATTAACAACTTTGCAAATTAACAACTTTGCAAATTAACAATGTTACTTATAACTCCCAATTTTATTGACTTACAGAAGGTGTTCAATTCTAAACCTTCTTTAGCCTTCCTGAAAATTAGTTAGTTCATACACAAGTGTATCTTCACCATTTTCACGATCCTTACTGCGCGTTTCAACGACTTTATATCCAAATTTGATATATACCTTGTTCGATGGATTTGAAGCATTCGTCTCCAAATAAATAGAGGAACAGTCAATATTTTCAGTCTTTAAATAACGATAAAAGGAACGTAGCATAGTCGCCATCAAACCTTTTCCTCTGAATTCGGTTCGGAGTAATAAGGCTTCCATTTGAATACTATCTTTTTCGATTCTATAGGACAAATAACCAACCGCTTCATCGTTTATGAAATATTCCAACAAGACAAAATCCTCGTGTAAATAGTATTCTTTCCAGGTTTGTTGATTGCCTTCTATGGCGTAATAGGAAGTGCCGACATACTTTTCCTGGCGAATCCAGTCGTGTTCCCAAAGTATGTAATAGCGTGAGAAAAAACGCTCAAAATCGCTTGAACAATCAATCGGTTTGAAAAATGTAGCGTTTTCCATCTAGAACGAAGATAGGGAAAAAAGATAGGTTTTAAGCGATGTACTCTTCTACAATTGTCTTCATTTCAGTAATTAGTTCGGCATCCATAAATTGATAATTATCTTCAATGTCCATGACGATAATCTTTTCATTGTCAAATGAATTAGGGAAACGTTCTTTTATTCGATTCTTGTGCTTAGCTTCCATAACAAAAATTAAATCTGCCCATCGTATATCTTGTTCGGTAATTCGCTTTCTAGCAGAAGGTTCTGTTCCAGCTGATTTAACTTGAAGCGACATTGTATTTTTATAAATTTCTTCAGCCGTTCTACTTCTCCAAATATTCCTGCTGCAGACAAATAATAGTTTCATTCTCTAAAATTAGCAGATTTTAAGAAAGTTGAAAATTCAAATCATTACGAATTTCGTTCCTATTAAATTCTCCTTACCTTTAAGCTGTGGAAAATCCTGAGTCTTCAATATTCAAGCAACAAATAACCCAGTTTTTTGAGCATGCGCCAACAGTCGATCAAAGTCGTTTGATTGATGAATTGGAACGTTTTATGAAATTGAAGGAGTCGCATCCACTGTTTTTGTTGAAAGGATATGCTGGGACGGGAAAAACGACTGTTCTTGGTGCTTTCGTAAAAACCTTAACGCATTTTAAAGTGAAATCACGCTTGTTGGCACCAACCGGTCGTGCAGCTAAAGTGTTGAGTGCGCGTTCGTCCAAAGAAGCGTTTACCATCCACAAACAAATTTATCGACGCAATTCGAAAGTGGACGAGTTTTCTGGAATGATGCTCGCACCAAATCTACATACAAACACTGTTTTTATCGTTGATGAAGCTTCCATGATTGGCGATCATTCATTGTTAACAGATGGAAGTGTTTCAAACAGAAATTTATTGGATGATTTGTTCGAATATGTGTTTTCTGGAAAGAATTGCCGTTTGATTTTACTTGGTGATGAAGGTCAGTTGCCACCTGTTGGTTGTGACTATTCGCCAGCCTTGGATGCCAATTTCTTGAAGAACAATTATTTTGCCTTAAACATCACAGAGTTTTCGTTAACCGAGGTTTTGCGTCAAGCAAATGAATCGGGAATATTAGCTAATGCAACGGAATTACGTTCCTTAGGCGATGACGATCATCCGCAATTTCAAACGAAATGCTACGCGGATTTTATTCGTTTACCTGGAGATGAATTTCAGGACGCGTTGGAAGCAGCGTATTCATTCAGCGGGGCAGAGGAGACGATTATCATTACACGGTCAAATAAACGTGCAAATGCTTACAACAATCAGATTCGTTCGCGTTTGTTGTGGTATGAAGAAGCTTTGTGTGCTGGCGATTGCTTAATGGTTGTGAAGAATAATTATTATTGGATCGATGATCAATCGAAAATGGGATTTATCGCCAATGGTGAAGCGCTGAAAGTCTTGCGCGTGAAGAAAGTTGAAGAAATGTACGGTTTCGAATTCGCACGTGTAATCGTAAAATTCAGTGACTACGATGAACTCGCAGAATTGGAGGTTTTGGTCTTTATGGAAGCCTTACAAGTGGAAGCACCGTCGATTTCACGAGCGCGTTTAAAAGAATTGTTTTTTGCCATTGAGCAAGATTATCAGCATGAACGCAACAAAAAGAAACGCTTCGAACTGATTCTAAAAAATCCCTATTTCAACGCACTTCAAGTGAAATATGCGTATGCCATTACATGTCACAAATCACAAGGTGGACAATGGGAACAAGTATTCATCGATCAAGGATACATCGAACCAGAATCGATAAACAAAGAATACCATCGCTGGTTATACACGGCGGTAACGCGTGCTACAGAGAAATTGTATTTGGTGAACTTTACGGAAGACTTCTTTACAGATTGATGATTGACGATTTATAATTCGTAATTGATGAATTGCATTAAAACGTCAATTCAAAAAAGTAGTTTTTGTTTTTAAATTCCTAGTCATTAGTCACTAATCACAAATCACGAATTACAAATCAATTAATTTCACAGACGTTGCTCCAACCGCAATTTTCGTTTTTGCCCATTCTTTGTTGAAACGATCAATGACGATTTTCGCATTCTCGCGTGATAAATACGTTCCGGCATATACATTTAGTTCGTCTTTCAATTTGTTTAGAATGGTTGCTGTGCGCATTACACTTAACATGTCGTTTTTCGATAATTTGTATTTTGCCATCAAGGATTGCAAGGCAGCATCTGAAATTTCAAGGTTGGAAGCAACAGGATCCGTGTACGAATTTACTTCTAATTTGATTTCACGGTCTAAGTGCACAAATAACTCGGAACGGCGCAAACGCAAATAAGTAGAATCATTTCGATTGGTTGGGTAGGAGCGAAGTTCAACCGGGTTGTTGCATTTTACTGTTCTGCAACCATTCCATTCACCAATTCCTTGTCCGCGAGCAATGATAGAAAACGGCACTTTTTTGTCCAACAATCCTTCGAAGAATTGCAAAAGCGCGACACTGTCTTTTTGCGTGAACAATTTACGGTCTAAATTATGCGCATCTGAAGCAAAAACATCTTGTAATTCAACTTGAATACGAGCGTTGTAATTTGGCTCAGCATCGGCCATGTGAATGTGCAACATAACTTCATCTGCTTGATCTGACAAACACGATTCTGGAATGGCAATTAAACGCACTTCAAAAGCCTCTTTTTTGGCTGAAGCAGGAAATTGGAATTCTTGTGTCAACATGTCAAAAGTCGTGGAATCTTGGAAAGTATAAATTCCATCCTTTTCGGTGTAAGAAGCCCATTTGTAGCCCATCATCGACTTGAACAAATCCAAACGTTGTTGGTATTTAGCCATCAAGTCAATTGCTTCTTGTTTTTGTTGCTCTAATTCCTTTATCTTTTTTGCATACCCCTCAAATTCATTGTATAAGTCAACAATGGATTGCTGTTTTTTACGACGATCTTTTTTGTTGGATTCAGTTGTTGGTTGATAATCCACAGGTCCGCCACCATAAGGTGTTTTTCGTGCTTTTTTCTTCGCTTTTTTAACTGCTTTTGGCGCTTTGTTGCTTGTTGTAATTGTAGAATTGGTCATATCAGAATAACCGTGTTCACTCTTTTCAATTTCCAATTCTGTTTCGTCTTTTTTCTTTTTGTTGTATTCAATCCAATAGTCAAAACCACGCTTTCCGTAGATCATTTCATGCAATTTTGCAATCTTATTAAATTCTAAATCAGCAATAATTGAATAGAATGTCGTTCCTTCTGAAAAAGAAGAATCTGGCGAAAGAAAACGCGTGTCTCCGGCTCCAAATAAATGATAACTTAAACCATTTCGCTCAACTACGACCGTCGTTTGTTTTTTCGAATTGTATCCCCAAACGTCAAAATGCAAATTCGTAATACGATTGTTCCCAACAGTCTCAAAATCATTGATGGTATACAAGGCAGATTCAATTGTTTGTTCTTTTTTCGGAACCGGTGTTGACAATTTTAATTGATACGGAAATAAGCCAATTGCCTTCGGTAAACCTTTGTTCCATCGACCTTTTTCGTCTTTTTCACGTTCTTCTAATAAGCCAGAAGTTGCACTTCCATCACCAGCGGCCACAAGTACATTTTCAAAAACCAGGGCTTCACCTCCAAGCGAATTGTATATTTCTTGTGTTCGTTTTTCTACGTATTGATTAATGGCAGTGTTAATTGCATTGAGTGTCACTAAACGATCATTGGCATCTAAAAAACGCAAAGTTTCAATAAAAGCCGTGCGATCATCCAACGATAAACTCGGGTTGATAACAGAAATAACTTTAGGATGAGGTTCAACTGATTCGTCCTTTTCTTTTAAAGCATTTGGAGGAAGAACCGCAATCAGCATTTTTTCAAACTCATCATATTTCCCGTGATACGGTTCAAGTTCTTTGTCACTACCGCGTTTTGCAAGTAAGACTTTATTCAATTCCCAAATGGCCATTTTGTTGGCTGCTTCAGCAATAATTCCTTTCGGAGATTTAGCAATTTCTTCTTTTCGAATTACCAAGGATTCAGGATTGTTGATGATTACAATTTCTACAGAATCGTAATTGATCTCTTTGTTGTAGAAACGAATATCAGGACCTTGATAATCAAAATAGCGTCCAATAGAATTGTCTAGTATTGGACTTTTTTTAACGATGTGAAACAAATACGCACGTTCTTCAGGTGTCAATCCTTCGTTCAATTGAGCGAAGCTTAGAAAAGGGAACAGGAGAAAGAGAATGTAAATGTGTTTCATTTCGTTTTGTTTATTGCTTGGCAGCGGATCGACTGCTCAATAACTTATTTTCGCGTTAAAGGTAACATGCAAAGAGCAAATTTTTTTCATTTGGGCAAAAAAAAACGTCCCGCACAAACGGGACGCTTCCTTTAAAATTTTGTTTTATTATTTGATAACAACAGTTTGTGTTGATTCAACACCGTTGTTTGTCAATCCTACTAAGTAGATTCCTTTGTTCAAAGAACTTAAGTCGATTGTTGTTCCGTTTGTTAAAGAAGTAACAGTGTAAACCGTGCGTCCTGTTTGATCAAAAATCGTTGCAGTAGCATCAGCCGCGAAATCTCCTTCAAATGTTACAATTCCTTCAGAAGGATTAGGGTATACAGAGAATGTATTCGCTGCTTCATCCTGAATACCTAAGTTAGCATTAGGTGCAATAGAAGAAACAACATTTGTTTGTGACATTAATGCAGCTCCACCACCAGATTGAGCAATTGAAACAACAGTGTGAATGAAAACTGGAAGTGAGTTGTTTGCTAAATCATAATATTCATATTGCGTGCGAACGAACTCAATATCCATTACTCCAATAAAGTTCACTTGTGTGAAAACAGTATCAACAATTTTGTAACGAATAACGTTGCTCAAAGATGTTGAATTTGGTAATAACAATGTTCCTTGTCCATCGATTGATGCATATGCAACACCTGTTGCCGCTGGAGTTTGAGGGAATCCGTTGAAATCAAATGCAAGTGAACCAGCAAAGTTGTCTGTAAAGTAATCACCGTAAGCAAATGGATATTGAATCGTTGTTTCATTGTTAACATCGAATGTTGCTAAAACTGTTCCGAAAGCTGGTTCTTCATAAACAAATCCTTGTGATGAACGCTCTGAAGTATTAGAGGTGAAGTAATTCGAAATAGCACCTTGAATGCTCATAACTTTAGTTGACGTTGGGAAAGCCGAAGCAAAAGATGTAGTTGTTGCGTCTAAAATTTCAATCACACGTGTTTCCATGTTCATTCCAACAATGTTTGAATAATCCCAAGTAACACCAGTTCCCGTAATATTTGGATAAGCATCTGTCAACGTATCCAATAAATACATCGTTTGAGTTGCTCCAATCGCAGGCTCATTCGTTAAATCTAATTGTTGTGCTTGAGTAGCAGCTGAAAATAGTAGGGCAGTGAAGAGTAATTGTTTTTTCATCGTTTTTTAATTTTTTTTCAAACTTAATTAAACCAAATGAATCATCGAACTGTTTCCTATTAAACGGCAAAAAAATCATTTAAGTGGAATACGCTGTTTACATTTGTTTGAACCTAAAACGGCAGTAAATTGGAAAAGGTTGGTGAGAAAGGATTAAAAAAGAAAGCAAGGATTATTTTTTTGCTTGTCTTAGCTGCTACAATCGTTGTTGCCGCTGGGTTATTCAAATTACGTTTTGATTACGATTTTGAGAAATTCTTTCCTGCCAACGACGAAGAATCATTGTTTTTTAGGCAACATCGTGCAAAGTTTGAATCCGATAACGATTTCCTTTTAATTGCTATTGAACACAAGAAAGGGATTTTTGACCTAGCGTTTCTTAAGAAAGTTGATCAACTGAGTAAAGAACTGAAAGAAAAAGTACCACATGTTTTATTAGTTGCTTCTATCACCAATCAGAATGAAACCTTGATTTTACCGGGTGGAATTAAAGTGGAAAATCCTTACATTCATTTTAACCGAAAGCTACTAAAACAAGATTCAACGCGCATTTATAATTCAAAGGAATTAATCAATTCACTCGTTTCAAAAGATGGGAAATCACTGTGTATTTTTATTCGTCACAAGGATTACATCGTAAAAAAAGAAAGTGATGTGATGCTTGCAAAACTCAATTCGATTGTCGATAAGTACCAGTTTGAAGGTGTGCATATTGCTGGACGAACGGTAGGTCAAAAACTCTACGTTGAGAAAATGATTTATGAAATGATCTTTTTTCTTTGCCTGAGTGCTTTTTTAATTGTCATCTTCTTGATCATTGCTTTTCGATCATTCTGGGGTATTTTCATTCCGCTTTTTGTTATTTTACTTTCAACGGTTTGGGTGATTGGTCTGATGGGTTGGTTTGATGAACCGATCAATATTCTGCTCGTTACTTTGCCATGTATCATGTTTGTAGTCGGTATGTCGGATGTGATTCACCTCGTCTCAAAATACTTGGATGCTTTGCGCGAAGATCACAGCAAATTGGATGCGATTAAAATTACCTTGAAAGAAGTTGGTTTTTCGACCTTCGTAACAGCAGTGACAACTTCACTTGGATTTTTTACGCTTTATTTTGTAAACGTCCAACCGATTCAAGTCTTCGGAATTGTTGCCGGAATTGGTGTATTCATTGCCTTTGTGATTACGATGGTATTGTTGCCAGTCTTATTGTATTTATTTCCTTCGCCCTTGTTTATTGCTGAGAAGCGAAGCGAAAATGTGTGGCATCGACATCTGCGCCGTTGGTTTATTTTTGTCTTGCGTAAACGTAAAATCATCTTGGCAATTTATGCAGTAGTTTGTATCGTCAGTTTGGTTGGCTTGAGCTTCATGAAAACGAACAATTACCTCATGGATGATTTGCGTGCCGATGAACCTTTGAAGCAAGATTTTAATTACCTCGATAAGCATTACGGCGGAATTCGTCCGTTTGAGGTGGCCGTTATCCTAAAAGATTCTTCGCTTTCGATGTGGGACGCAGATGTTTTAGAGGAATTGGAGAAAGTGGAAACGTACCTTGAGCAAGTTTACGGTGCTGAAGTGAAAAATTCCTTGGTTGGAACCTTGAAAGTGGTTAATCGTTCAGCGAATGGGGGAGATCCAGCGGAATACCAATTGCCAACATCCAAACGAGATTTGAAAAAATACCGAAGAGCCATTCGTGGAATCAATCAAGGGAAGTTCATTCGCATTTTGTTAGAAAAAGATGAACGGGTTTCGCGCATCAATGGAAATTTTCCAGATATCGGAAATCATGCGATTGCGAAGAAGAATGAAGAATTCAAACGTTTTACAGATGGTTTAGCTTTGAAAGGTAAACTTGAGTTTAAAGTTACGGGAACAGCTCATTTGTTCGACAAAAACATGCGTTATCTCTCTGTGAATTTGGTACAAGGATTGTCCTTTGAAATTGTGCTAGTAGCCTTGATCATGGGCTTTTTGTACAAGTCGGTTCGCATGATGGTGATTAGTATGATTCCGAATTTAATTCCTTTACTGGTGATCAGCGGCATCATGGGCTTTTGTGGTGTTGATTTGAAAATTAGTACAGCGATTATTTTTACGATTGCTCTCGGAATTGCCATTGATGATACGATTCACATTCTCGGGAAATTTAAATTCGAAGGGCTCAAAGGAAAATCCAAGAATTACGCCTTGAAAACTGCTTATTTGACGACAGGAAAAGCAATGATTCTAACTTCCTTGGTATTGTGCAGCGGATTCTTCATGTTGGTGTTTTCAAGTTTCAACGGAACGTTTTACATGGGCCTATTGCTATGTATCACCTTGTTTGTTGCATTAATCACCGAATTAACTTTACTTCCTGTCTTGATTTTCATGTTCTACAATCCGAAACGAAAAGGCTAAGTTGCGCGTCAGATTTTTTTTCTATTTTTAGCCCTCACTAGTAATGAAAATAGGAAAAGAATGGGTTTCAATGATTTATTTCGCAAAAAGACAGTACAAGATATCATGCAACAAGTGGAGGCTGGACAAGCTGACGGTTCTCATGGTTCACTTGGAAAACATCTGAAAGTTCGCGATTTAGCAGCCTTTGGTATTGCCGCAATTATTGGAGCTGGAATTTTCAGTACCATCGGAGAAGCAAGTTCGCAAGGTGGACCAGCAGTAATTTTCTTGTTCTTATTTACAGCAATTGCTTGTGGATTCGCAGCGTTCGCGTATGCTGAATTCGCATCAATGGTTCCTGTTTCTGGCAGTGCGTACACGTATTCGTATGTCGCATTTGGTGAAATCATCGCTTGGATTATCGGTTGGGCCTTGATTATGGAATATGCCATTGGAAACATCACAGTCGCCATTTCCTGGAGTGATTATTTTACTGGAATGTTGGAAGGATTGAACATCAATTTACCACAATGGATTCAAACAGATTACTTAACTGCTTCGAATGGTTACGAAAAAGCAATGGCTTTAACGCAAGGTGGGAAACCGTTTGCTTCATTGGATGGTGGTTTGCAAGCAGCACATGCAGCATGGACAACTTCTCCAACGATCGGTGGTTTTCACTTGATTTTTGATTTACCTGCGCTATTCATTATTGTCTTGATTACATGGTTAGTTTACCGCGGAATGAAAGAAAGTCGCAATGCATCAAATGCCATGGTAATTGTCAAATTGGCGATTATTCTCTTGGTAATTGCCGTCGGAATTTTCTATGTGGATACTAAAAATTGGAGTCCGTTTGCACCAAATGGAGTAGGAGGAATCTTGAAAGGTGTTTCAGCCGTATTCTTTGCCTACATTGGTTTTGATGCCATTTCAACTACTGCGGAGGAATGTGAAAATCCACAGCGCGATTTACCGCGAGGAATGATGTGGGCGATTATTATTTGTACTGTTTTGTACATTATCATTGCGCTAATTCTTACTGGAATTGTTTCTTACAAAGACTTGGCGGTGGGTGATCCATTGGCATTTGTTTTTGAGAAAATCAATTTGAAATGGATGTCAGGAATCATTGCTGTGAGTGCTGTTGTCGCCATGGCTTCGGTTTTGTTGGTATTCCAAATGGGACAACCACGTATTTGGATGAGCATGAGTCGTGATGGTCTGTTACCAAAGAAATTCTCACGCATTCACCCGAAATTCAAAACACCTTCGTATGCAACAGTTGTTGTAGGTTTTGTTGTTGCTGTTCCGGCTTTGTTCATGAACTTGACAATGGTTACTGATTTATGTTCAATTGGAACCTTGTTCGCATTTGTATTGGTATGTGGTGGCGTCTTGGTGCTTCAAAACAAACCAGATATTCCTCGTGGAAAATTCAGAACGCCATACGTGAATGGAAAATACGTGATGCCTTTGTTATTGGTAGGAACGATCGTTTTATTGTTCTCTTCATACAAAACAGAAACAATGGCCTTCTTGCAAAATGACAAAGAATTGAAGTCGAAAGAAGAAATCATTGACGAATTAGCGCCGAAACAAACACTTGAATTGAAAACGAATTTGGAAGCATCGAATCCAAAGGAAATGAAAGAAGTGGGTGGAGACATCACAGCGTATTACGAAAAGGCAGAATTCGAGGATTTCTCTGCGGATGTAATAGCAGTTGGATTCAATAAAACTGAATTGTACAAGCACGGATTTAATCATTTCGCACATAAGATCCCAACTTGGATTTTCATCTTGTTCACTATTTTCATTACGTTCGCGTCAATTGCGAAGAATCTTTCGTTGATTCCCTTGTTAGGCTTGTTGTCGTGTTTGTACATGATGAGTCAGATCCAATTATCAAACTGGTTGTATTTCATGGGTTGGTTAGTGTTAGGCTTGGTGATTTACTTTGGGTATAGTCGCCGCAACTCGAAGCTCAATGCAGTTGTTGAGTAAAACTGAGTGAGTTTTCACCTCGACCTGTCCTGCAATTCTAGAGAGGCACAGAGCTTACGGTGCTTGAAAGTAATGCAATCATTTCAGCGTAAATCTGCGAGATCCGCGGGAACGAATTTAAATATGTGTGATTCTTTTTTTACCACGACCTGTCCCGCATTACGGGAGAGGCACAGAGTTAATGATTGATAGTCATAAGTAATACACTTAGTTCAGCGTAAATCTGCGAGATCTGCGGGAAGCGATAAAAATGTGTAACTTTTTTTAACGCAAAGTCGCAAAGCCCGAAAAGGTTCGCTGAGTTTTTACTGTATGGACTAAGATAATTCTCTGCGCTCTCTTCGTCCTCATTCTCCTCTGCGTTGAAAAATTAATATGCGTTTAAAAAACTACTATCATCTTTGTTCTTGATGCTTTTTTCTCTACTTTTGCACCTTAAAATCGAAATAAAATGTTTGAAAATCTTACCGATAAGTTTGAAAGAGCGTTTAAAGTTCTAAAAGGACATGGACAAATAACAGAAATCAATGTTGCTGAGACCTTGAAAGAAGTGCGTCGTGCCTTGCTAGATGCCGACGTTAACTTTAAAACAGCGAAAGATTTCACGAACACCGTTAAGGAAAAAGCCCTTGGTCGCGATGTATTGAAAGCGGTTTCTCCAGGTCAGTTGATGATTAAAATTTGCCACGAAGAGTTGGTAGAATTGATGGGAGGAAACGAATCTGAAATCAACATCAAAGGAAATCCAGGAATTATTTTGATGTCTGGTCTTCAAGGTTCGGGTAAAACAACCTTCTCAGGAAAGTTGGCAAGCTACTTGAAAACGAAAAAAGGCAAGAATGTGTTGTTGGTAGCCTGTGATGTTTATCGTCCTGCTGCGATTGACCAATTGCACGTGTTGGGTGAACAACTATCAGTAGAAGTTTATTCAAACAAGGAAGAAAAAGATCCTGTTAAAATTGCTACTGCAGCGATTCAACATGCGAAAAGCAAAGGATTCAATGTTGTGATTGTCGATACTGCTGGACGTTTAGCGATCGATGAGCAAATGATGGATGAAATTGCACGCGTTAAAGAAGCAATTCAGCCAACTGAGACGTTGTTTGTGGTGGATTCCATGACAGGACAAGATGCAGTGAACACGGCGAAAGCCTTCAACGAAAAAATTAACTTCGACGGAGTTGTTTTAACGAAATTAGACGGTGATACACGCGGTGGAGCTGCCTTATCGATTAAAGCAATCGTTGAGAAACCAATCAAGTTTGTCGGAACAGGCGAGAAGATGGATGCCTTGGATGTATTCTATCCACAACGTATGGCCGATCGTATTCTTGGAATGGGTGACGTTGTATCGTTGGTAGAACGCGCACAAGAACAATTCGACGAAGAAGAAGCACGTAAGCTTCAAAAACGCATACAAAAAGATCAATTCGATTTCAACGATTTCTTGGGGCAATTGCAACAAATCAAGAAAATGGGAAATGTGAAAGACTTGATGGGAATGATTCCAGGAATGGGGAAAGCCATGAAGGATGTTGACATTCAAGACGACGCTTTCAAACACATCGAAGCGATTATCTTATCAATGACGCCGCAAGAGCGCGCAAATCCAGGACTCATCAATGGTCAACGTAAAAATCGATTGGCACAAGGTAGTGGAACGAACATTCAGGAAGTAAACAAACTGATGAAACAGTTCGAAGACACGAAAAAAATGATGAAAATGATGAGCAATCCGAAGAACATGATGTCCATGATGAAACAAATGAAGGGCATGAAAGGCGGAATGCCGGGCATGTGATTAGGAGCATAGAACATAGAATTTAAAATTGTATTCTTGTTGGGGTAGCGGTCATCGAGCTTGTCGAGATGCCGCGTCAATTTTTTATTTAGTATGTTCCATTATGTATAGCTTTGGGTACATTTGCAAAATTATCCAAGACCAACGTTTATAAAAAATCAGAATTGTACCGTATCCAACTGATAGATCATTCATTAAAAAATGGGATGGTTCTAACCAAAACACTAGAATTCCCTTATTCCCCAAATGGAAATGAAATTTTTTTATGTAATTTAATTGCTGAATATCGACGACTGATTTAATATGAAATCCATCAAATTCATCTTTCTCTTCCCTGTTATGATTATCATATCTTGCGCAAGTGAAGTCAACGAAAAAAACATCTCTCCCGAAGATCATGCGTTCATTGAATCCTTGGGGATTTTGTTGCCGGAGGAAGAAATTGAATTGTTTGAAAGCAATGGCGGTTGGGGCGGACTTAAATCTGCCGGAGCATTTATTACTTCACAGCGAATTGCTTATTATTGGCTCGAGGATGGAGAGAACGAAGTTTATTCAGCCTTTTTCGCAACGGACATCGATTCCATTGCGTTGACAGATCTCAGTACAAAATTAACTTACGCTTCGTACCTCACAGTATACAAACACAATGATTCCAGCTTCAAGGTGTACATCGATGCGGACAGTGCGCGAGTGCAAGCGTTTTACAAGAAAGCAATGGAGCATTGGGAACAGCTTCGTTTCAAAAACAAAGCGAACTATACTTTGAACGTTGGTGATACCTTGAATTTGTACTTCGATGAAAATACCTGCTGTAATTATTGCCTTCCCAACCAAGATAAACTCAAGCACCTAAGCTATTTTGATACCAAAGTAGTTGTTCCGCCAGCAAAAAAAGAGTGTGAAGGTTGTAGCATAACCGTTTCCAAAATGTTCATTGCAACATCTCCTGGAATCGATACAATCCTCTTCGCAAGTCTTAAACCAACAGAAAAATACAACAAGTCCGTTCCAACCAGGATTGAATGTGTTGTTAGGGTGAAGTGATTTCGTTCATTTGAATAGCAACGGCGTTTCGACCCTTCGATAGCATTTCGGCACTTCGAGAGCCTCAGCGACCTCTTGCCTCTAAACACTCATCACTTCTAATCTCTAGTCACGAATCACAAATCTCAAATCATGAATATTTAGTAAATTTATCCATTCGCTGCCCAAACGGCATTCATGACGCTCATTATCAAACCAGCTTAAATGGAAAAAGAAACTACAGCAAATAGCACAATTCCTCCGTATGAGGAACCAATTATAGATCATCGCATTAAAAGCGCCAGCCTCTTGCCGCACCCAGATTCGCGTTTGGATACACAAATCATGAAGTTTCATCCGATCAGTGATGCAACAATTGAATTTCGTGATGAAACAAGCGCCGAAACTAAACGTGAAAGTATTCGACAGCTGATTAAAAAATTGGATGTAACGAATAGTTTGCGCTACGAACGCACAGTGGAAGATACGTATTGCAATGTTTATTCATACGATTTCTGTTATTTCTCAAAGGTGTATTTACCAACTGTATGGTGGACAGCAGAAGCACTTGAACGCGTCTTGAACGGAGAGGAAGTTGTACCAGTTATGAATGAAACGGTTGAACCAATTTATTCCAGTGCAATCCACGATTGGTTATTGAAATGGGGAGCTAGCTTCGGTTGGAAACGCATGTCAAACCTCGACGAAATTCAGGAGAAAGTGAACAACGAAGGTGGAATCGGAATGATTTGCGCCAAACGTAAGATTCGCGGACTTTCTGGACACATTGTTCCTGTCGTTCCTGAAACGAAGAAGAAGAAAGCCTATCGTGTGGATGGAGTAGTGGTGTATCCTTTGCAATCACAAGCAGGGAAATTGAATTACACCTATTTCGCGAAAGCCCGAAAAGATTGGTGGAATCATGAGCGTTATTCGTCGTATGTATTCTATTACCACGATTAAACAACTTTCGTTTAGTCACATCACAATCATTAATAATCGTCAATAAGCACAATGAGCACACAACAGAATACTAAAATCTACTGGGGAATCGGATTAGAAAACGAAACCTATTTGCAATTCGAAAACTCATTAGAGGTTTCTGGAACGTTTGTGCAAGAAAAAATTGGATGCGAGCGCTACAGTATCGATTACCGCAAATGTTACCAATCAGGAAGTTTAGCGCCTGTCTTGGAAGCTGGATTTGATAAAAACAAAACGTACACCGTTACACGAATGATCAACAGTCACTCGTTGGATAAAATCGATTTGAATTACCAACACCGCACCGTTGCTTTGACGAATCCTTTGGTGGATAATCCTGCATTTTTAGGGAAATCTATTTTGGAAGTTTTCTTGGAAGGTCAGCCGTATAACATCAAAAGCATGTTGACGCAAAAAAACAATCCGATGGGTTCTGTTAATTTTGATGGCGATTCGATTGAATTTGTGACGAAATACTTTGAAAACAGAACGATCAATGAATCGTGCAATGAGTTGAAAGCGACGAAACAATTGTTCATCGACAAAATCAACGAATCAGAAGTCTTGGGAGAAAAATTGCATTTCCCAGATTACAACAGCGGACTGAACATGTTCATGTCGAACCAAGAAAACATTGTCTTGTTCAACAACGGAACGTATCATATTCATTTGACTTTGCCGACCTTGACTGAAAACAGTCGCATTGTCGATTACCCAACGTTTGATGCCGTTCATTCAAATGCAATTTACTTGTTGCAATGGTTCGAGCCTTTGTTCATTGCTACGCTGGGAAGTCCAGATATTATGGCGGTGATTAGTCAAAAGTACAACCTGAAAGAGAAATTTGCGATGGGTTCCATGCGTAACGCAATGTCGCGCTACACGGGTGTTGGGACTTTCAATAAATCAATGGCGAAAGGGAAAATTTTGACCTATCAAGTTGAAGAATTTAGAAAGTTGTTGAAGTTCGAAAAAGAAGAAAATATTTGGTGGCGCGATCAAATCGAGCATGCCTTGGATTACGATTTATTGTCGGACATCGGTCTTGATTTCAACCAAGAGAAAATGTACCAAAGTGGCTTCGAATTCCGCAGTTTCGACGAATTCCCGATTGCTAATTTCAAGGATGTTTTGTTAGCGGTTGTGCTGATTTGCGAACATTCCTTGCACTTACCAGATGTGATGTGGGGACACGATAGCGTTGTTTGGAATAAGTTAGTTTTCAAATCATTGAGAGACGGTTTTGCCGCTGAAATCAACGAAGAAGAAAAAACAGCCGTGTTGGAATTGTTGAACTTATTGAATTCAATTGATGCAGGTCTAAAAGCTGAATTTGAAGCGATCACACACCTTGACGCATTCTTCTTTAAAATCCTTGAAGTCTTGCACGCACGTTACAAAGACAATAACACCTGTCTTGATGCACTTTGCGGCGAAAAAACAACTGCAGCTCCGCAATGGCCAAACTTCAATAAGTATCAGATTGAACAGCATTTGAAGCAGATTGAGGGAAAGGAGTAATTCACCCAATTCAAAAAAAATAAATTTCACCGCAAGTTATCCTAAGGTTTAACATCAGAAGAGGGTTGAGTAATGCAGCTTAACCTATTTTTATGATGATAATGCGTTTATTGATTTTATTTTTCCTTTTACCAAGCCTGTGCTTTTCGCAAAACAATACCCAAATAATTCGTGGGACAATTATAGATAAACATTCTCAAGCTCCATTAGTTGGTGCATCTGTTCAAATCGTTTCCTTGAAAGTTGGCGCGCAAACAGATTCTCTTGGAAATTATTCTTTACAAAATATTCCACCGGATCGCTACGAAGTAAAAGTAAGCTACTTTGGATATAAAACGGCAATTCTTCCAAATGTCGTTGTTACCTCTGGAAAAGAAATCATCTTGGATGTTACCTTAGAAGAAGAGTTAAAGCAATTGGCTGAAATCACTGTAAAAGGAAGTAATAAAAGCGGAACCGTGAACAAATTGGCGACTGTTAGTGCGCGTACGTTCTCCATGGAAGAAGTTAACCGTTATGCTGGTGGACGAAGTGATCCTGCACGTTTAGCTGCTAATTTTGCTGGTGTGAGTGCTCCTGATGATAGCCGTAATGACATTGTAATTCGCGGAAATTCACCTGTTGGAGTTTTGTGGAGAATCGATGGAATGAGTGTTAGTAATCCAAACCATTTTGCATCAGTTGGAACAACAGGTGGAGCAGTGAGCGCAGTCAATACCAATTTATTGAAAAATTCAGACTTTTTCACGTCCGCTTTTCCTTCAGAATATGGAAATGCAACGTCAGGAGTGTTTGATTTAGGTTTTCGTTCAGGGAACAATAAAAAACGAGAAACAACCTTACAAGCGGGTGTGATTACCGGTTTGGAATTAACAACAGAAGGACCTTTTAGCAAAAAAAGTGATGCATCGTATTTAGTTGGCTATCGCTATTCTTTGGCTGGAATTGCACAAGAAGTTGGAGTAGATATCGGAACGACAGCGACGCCAACCTACCAAGATTTATCGTTTAAATTGAACAGTGGAACAACGAAATTTGGTAAATTCTCTATGTTCGGAATTTTAGCAACGAGTACCATAAATATTGGAGGTGGTTCTGGGAATTCGTTATACGGAGGTGGAAATCAGGTTGATTTTGCGAGTAAAATTGGTATTGGTGGTGTGAATCATTTCAAACAATTGAATGCTAAATCGTATCTGTCAACAACGGTTGGTGTTAATTACGCCTCAACTGACCAAACAGGTTATGCCTATGATCAAATGGCGGATAGCAGTTTTGTTCGTGAAACAAGCAATGTCGCAAAGACAACGTATTTTTTGAGTAGCAATTACAACTTGAAAATCAATTCGCGCTTGTTCTTGAAAGTTGGTTTTCAGGATGAAATTATGGGTGTGGATTTATTTTACAAGACGAGAGAAAATATTTTCACACCTGAAAAACAGATTTGGGATTCACAAAGTAGTACCAATTTATTGCAAGCTTATGCCCATTTGAAATATTCCATTTCGAACAAATTGACCTTGAATGCTGGTCTTCATTCACAGTATTTCATGCTGAACAATTCAAGTGCTGTTGAGCCACGATTGGGTATTGTTTACAATGCTACGGCAAAAAGTAGTTTCAACTTTGGTTACGGCTTGCATTCACAATTGCAACCAATCAATATGTATTTCCTTGAATCGGTTAACAGTTTGGGCGATACCGTGTACAACAATGAAGATTTAGATTTCACGAAAAGTCATCATTTTGTATTAGGCTACAACCTTCAACCCTTCAATGATTGGCGCATCAAAACGGAAGTCTATTACCAATCCATTTACAACGTTCCTGTCACAAGTTATTCGGGCAGCTATTCCATGTTGAATACTGGTTCAACCTTCAAAACAGATTTAACGGACAGTTTAGTAAACACGGGAACAGGAACGAACTACGGGATTGAATTGACAATCGAAAAGTTCTTCAGCAAAGGTTATTACGGATTGGCAACGGCTTCAGTATATGAATCCATGTATGTTGGAAGTGACGGCGTTGAGCGCAATACCGCATTCAAAGGGAAATATGTGTACAACGTGTTGGCAGGAAAAGAATGGAAAATGGGGAAAGACAAGCGAAACCGTTTTGCCTTGGATTTGAAATTTACGAATGCTGGAGGAAGAGCCTACACACCAATTGATTTGACTGCTTCCATTGCAACAGGACATGAAGTACTTTCAAGCGATGTGAATTCAAGTTATTATGCGAATTATTACCGCTTGGATTTCAAAGCAGGCTTCACCTTAAACAGTTCTAAGCGCAAAGTAGCACAAACATTCTCGTTGGATTTACAAAACGTTACAAACCATAAAAATGTCTTCTCACAAAGCTACGACAGTAAATCGAAAAGTATCAGCACAACGTACCAACTCGGTTTCTTCCCGAACGTGGTGTACAAAATTCAGTTTTAAGGAATGGGGGAAAGGTGAGAATTTAATAGAAGCGAAAAGTGGTTAGTTTTAACAAATACTAATCACTCCCAAACCTTCAGCTCCGAATACTCACTCCCATCAAACTCCAAATACGTGAAATAGCGCAACCAATCGCCTAAGTTGATGTAGCGCGAATTGTTTTCGAGCTCAATGTTTAAGGGTAAATGACGGTGACCAAAGACGAACAAATCGATGTGTTCTTTTTCCAAGTATTCGTTGCAGAAAACATACAACCACTCGTTTTCTTTTCCGTTGAACACTTCGTCGTCGTTGCCCGTTTTTGCTCTACTTGTTCTGGATGAAAAATTTGCTAAGCCCAAACCGAAGTTAGGGTGGAGGCGCGCAAAACACCACTGACAAAATTTATTCTCAAATACTTTCTTGAGGAACTTATAGCCTTTGTCTCCGGGACCTAAACCGTCTCCGTGACCAATGAACACTTTTTTACCGAAAAACTCGCGTACAACAGGCGTACGATGCAAGGTGAATCCCAATTCCTTTGGAAGGTAATCGAAAATCCACATGTCGTGATTACCGGTGAAAACGTGAACTGGAATTCCTTTGTCGGTTAATTCAGCAATCTTCCCTTGTAAGCGCACAAAACCTTTTGGAATTGCGTGTTTGTATTCAAACCAAAAATCGAAAATATCACCAACAAGAAAAATTTCTAAGGCCGTCGGCTCAATGTGATTCAACCAAGCAACAATTTTCTTTTCGCGCTCTAAACTTTTTTCATACGTGGGAACTCCCAAATGAAAATCTGATGCGAAATAAACTTTTTTTGCTTGGTGGTCCGACATAAATTAGTGTCCGAAGATTCGTTTTAATTCAGCCTCTAATTCAGCACCACGTAAGTTTGTACGAATGATTTTCCCCTCTTTGTCGATCAACACTGTGAATGGAATTCCTTTCACACCGTATTGTGCTGCGACTTTACTTTGCCATTGCTGTAAATCGCTCACGTGATTTGGCCAAACCAATTTATCTTTTTCGATTGCTGCCAACCAAGCTGCTTTGTCGCGATCCAAGGAAACAGATAGAACTGTGAATCCGTCTTTTTTGTAAACATCGTATAAACGTGTCACATTTGGGTTTTCCTTGCGACAAGGTCCACACCAAGATGCCCAGAAATCCAATAAAACCACTTGACCACGTAAGTCAGATAATTTCATAGTCGTTTTTCCGTCTGTTTTTAATTCTGTGAAATCAGGCGCTTCTTTTCCCGGAGCCAATAAGTTTGCTGCTTCTTTCGCTGCTTTCTTTTGCAAATACGCTTTGTTCAATTCTTTGATTGAAGGAGAATCACCAAACGATGTTACCAATTGCGTAACGATTGATTCGTAGGTAGCGAAATCATTCTCAGCGTCAAGCGTTGAAATTACAGGCAATAATGCAGCAGAGTTTTGATTCTGCGCAATGAATGTCTGCATGTTGCTTTGGAAGGTATAATATTCCGTTGACATGGAATTGCTGATTTCTTGCTGTTTTGACGGATTTTGATTGATCAAGGCAACAGCTGAATCGCGTTTCGCATTCCAAACAGTTAATGTTTTGATGAAATCATTCATGTGTGCACTTTCCTCTGAACCAACAATGTTGCAAAAAGCGAAAATGTTTGCACCATCTCCGTACAATTTAATGTCTGACTTATCGCGTAAAATCAAATTGATGTGCGTATTTCCAACGCGAAGCACATAATAATCCGCATCGTGAACCATTCCAGTCATTTTGAAATCACCTTTTTTGCTCAATGGCGCTTTTAGGTAATCAACGTAATTTGTTCCACCGTAATATTGAGAAAGGGAAACAGAATCAACAGATGCGTTGAAGATATTTCCTGAAATTGTAACGGTAATAGGCTTTTGAGCGAAGACACTCAAGCTTGTAATAACTGTTAGTAACGTAAGTAATTTGCGCATAGTTTTATTATTTTGAGAGCACCTCTTTCAATTTTTGTTCCAAACTTTCACCTCTTAGTCCAGTTCCGATAATTTTTCCGTTTATATCAATCAAAACCGTGTGCGGAATTCCATCGAAACCGTATTGTTGAACCACTGGAGATTTCCATCCGCGAAGGTCGCTAACGTGATTTGGCCAAGACAATCCGTCTGATTTTATCGCTGCTTTCCATGCCGCAGGATCTTCATCCAACGAAACAGAATAAACGGTGAATCCTTTGTCTTTGTATAAGTTGTACAAACGCACGACATTTGGGTTTTCTTTGCGACAAGGTCCGCACCAAGACGCCCAGAAATCAATTAACACCACTTTTCCTTTTAAACTTGAAAGTTTAATTGCTTTTCCATTGATTCCTTGCATGTTAATTTCAGGAGCAACATCTGGCGAAGATTTGGTTGGTGTTGTATTTAAAAATTCATTGTATGCGCTTTCAATTTGGAACACTTGGTTTTCCATTGTAGCCGCAATTGGTGAATCTTTGAAACGTTTTTTGTAAGCCACAGCAACAACTTGTAACACTTCTAAGTTCGCTGGATCCCAGTTCTCAAAACCTGAAGTTGGAGTAGCAGAAGTTGAAAGCACAATGTTAAATGGATTATCAGGATCTTTGAACATCGCTTCACGCGCAAAATCATCCACTGGATTTTTCAATTCCAAGAAACGTTTCATCACTTCTTGTTCAGTTGCGTTTCCTTGCATGGCGTTCAATTCAGGTTGAGCAGCTGAAAAAACAGCAAATTTCTCAATGTACTGATTTAAAACTGTTGACCATTCTGTTCCACTTGCATTTGGTGTAACGTTGAACAATTCAAAGCTTGTATTGATTTTCAAATGATCTTTTTCAACCAAGGTCAATGGAATCACTTTATCGTTTGATTCTCCCAGACGCAATTGGTAAATCCCCATTCCAGGAATATTTCCTTTGATTTTGAATGAACCGTTCGGTGAAATTGTTGTTTTTGCAACTTCAATCGACCCTTGTTGACTCAAGGCTTCAACGTATAAAGTCGTATTTCCTGCATCCTTAATTGTTCCCGAAACCGTAAAATTATCTGGTAACTGTTCAGGTGTTTCTATTTCTACACTTGAATTACAAGCGAATAGCAAAGGGAAAATCAAAAGAAAAACAAAGTACTTCATTATGCTTCTAATGTTTTACGCATTAATTCATTGGCAGCTTTTGGATCCGCTTTTCCTTTCGAAACTTTCATTAATTGTCCCATAAGGAATCCGACCAATTGCTTTTCACCGTTTTTATAACGTTCGACCTCGCTTGGGTGTTGCTTGATCACTTCGTTAATAAATCCTAAAATTGCGTCTTCGTTGGAATCTTGAATCAAATTCATTTCTTCAGCTAAAGCCAAAGGAGAAGTTGATGGATTTTTAACGAAGGCTGGGAATATTTTTTGTGAAGCCACTGAAGTAGAAATTTTTCCTTCTTCAATCAAGGCAATCAAACTAGCAACTTGTTCTGGTTTTAATGGGAATTCATCGATTTCAACACCGAATTCATTCAAATACGATTTGATATCTCCCATCATCCAGTTGGCAGCTAACTTATAGTTTTTCGTGTGCGCCACAATTCCTTCGTAATACAAAGCAATTCCTTTGTTATCTGTTAAATTGTAAGCATCGTATTCTGACAAACCAAGTTCTTTCGTGTATTTCAAGAACAATTCACGCGGCAAGGCTGGCATTTCTGCTTTGATCGCAGCGATTTGCGCATTGTCCATCACCAACGGTTGTAAGTCTGGCTCTGGGAAATAACGGTAATCGTTTGCTGCTTCTTTCGAACGCATTGAAATTGTAAGGTTTTTCAAAGCATCGTACGAACGTGTTTCTTGTGTCAATTCTTCACCGTTTTCAAGTGCTTCAATTTGACGTTTGATTTCAAATTCAATTGCACGTTGCACGTTACGAATCGAGTTCATGTTTTTCACTTCGACTTTCGTTCCGAATTCAGGAGCACCTACCAAGCGCACAGAAATATTCGCATCGCAACGCAATGAACCTTCTTCCATGTTTCCATCACAAATATCAAGGTAACGCACCAATTTGCGCACTTCTGTCAAATAGCTATACGCTTCTTGCGACGAACGAATGTCCGGTTCTGATACAATTTCCAACAAAGGAACACCCGCACGATTTAAATCGACAAGCGTGTCAAAAACGTCCACATCGTGAATACTTTTTCCAGCATCTTCTTCCATGTGAATACGCGTCAAACCAATGTATTTGTCAGAACCATCCTCCAATTGAATGTGAATAGAACCACGTGTACAAATTGGTGTTTTATCTTGCGTAATCTGATACCCTTTCGGAAGATCGGGATAGAAGTAATTTTTACGCGCAAAATATTGTTCTGGTGCAATATCACAACCACATGCTAATCCAAGTTTGATCGCATATTCGATTGTTTTCTTGTTCATTTTCGGCAATGTTCCCGGATGACCAAGCGTAATTACACTCACATTGGTATTTGGATGAGCACCGTACTCATTAATATCACTTGAATACGCTTTTGATTTAGTGAGCATTTGTGCATGCACTTCTAATCCAATAACCGCTTCGTATTTATTTCTAATTGTTTCTTCCATAGTATTAGATACGAGAAATTAATTCACGCATAATCAATGTCATTTTTGGTTCTTGACGGCTTGCTACTTCAATTACGTCTTGAACAGATACTTTTTGAATTTTTCCTGGAACACCTAAATCCGTAATGATTGAAATTGCGAAACACGGAATCTCCATGTGACGCGCAACGATTACTTCAGGAACAGTTGACATTCCAACTGCATCAGCGCCAATTGCACGAACATAGCCATATTCAGCTGGCGTTTCTAATGTTGGTCCAGTCAATCCTGCGTACGTTCCAACAGCAACACGAATATCGTTTTCTGCAGCGATTTTTTGTGCCAAAGCAATCATTTCTGGATCGTAAGGCTCAGACATATCTGGGAAACGTGGTCCTAATTCATCGATGTTTTTACCGATTAGTGGATGAGCAGGGAATAAGTTAATGTGATCATTTTGAATCATGATTTCACCAACAATAAAATCAGGGTTAACACCACCTGAAGCATTTGAAACGAACAAACGCTCAATGCCTAACAATTTCATAACGCGCACAGGGAACGTAACTTGCTGCATGTTGTATCCTTCGTAATAATGGAAACGACCTTGCATTGCAACTACTTTTTTACCACCAAGTTCACCAAAGATTAATTTTCCAGAATGACTTTCAACTGTAGATACAGGGAAGTTTGGAATATCTTGGTATGGAATTTCATCAATAACCTTGATTTCTTTCACTAAACCACCCAATCCGGTTCCTAAAATAATACCGATTGTAGGTTCAACTTGCGTGCGACTTTTGATGTACTCGACTGATTGCTTAAATTGTGTTAACATATTGATTTATTAGAGCTTTAAACTTATTTTCATTATCTATTTTCACGGTAATTGGTTGATAATACCAAGGGTAGTCGTCCAATTTCCAACTTGCTGAAACAGCCTTCAAACGCATGAAATCTTTTTCGGTCGTAAGAATGATTGTTTCGTTGCATGCAAAAGTATCAAATTTTTGGTGAATTTCTTCAATATCTTGTTTACTAAACGCATGATGATCGCCGAACTTTAGGTGTTCCACTTCATATTTTTGCGCAATTTCAGCAATCAAAGGACTTGGATTCGCAATTCCAGTAACCAATAACACTTTTTTAATGCTTGTACATTCTTTACCGAATGCTTTAAATGGCGCATACACAATTTCAGAGAAAAACAGCGTTTCAGTATTGACCTTGAGTGAATTAGCCAATCGATTTTTATCAGAATCACTAATCTCTTTTGGACATTTTGTTACGATAACAAGATCCGCACGATTTTTCCCACTTCTAAATTCACGCAGATTTCCTGCTGGCAAGACCAAATCACTTGAAAATGGAGCGTTGTATTCAGTTAAAAGAATATTCAGGCCAGCTTTTACAGCGCGATGCTGGTAGGCATCATCCAAAATAATGAGTTGATTTGAAGGAAATAATTGTTGAAGTGCTTGAACGCCTTCTGCTCGTTTTTCGCAAACTGCAACGTGTACATTTTTATCAAATATTGAAGCATAGAACAGCGGTTCATCACCAACGTTTTCTGCCGAATCTAACGAGTTTACTAAACGAAAACCACTTGTTTTTCTACCGTAACCGCGACTTAAAATACTTGTTTCGCTTTGGTCCTTTAGAAATTCTGCTAAATAGGCTACATGTGGTGTTTTTCCCGTTCCTCCAACACTTAAATTACCAACACAAATTGATTTTCCAGGAATTGCAAAACTTTTTAATATGCCCCAATCATAACACTTGTTCCGCACAAATGTGATGAATCCATAGACCAAAGAAAAAGGCCATAAAAGTTTGCGAAGCGCTTGCATGCATCAAAGATATTAAAATTTCAATGGTAAAGGAAGTGGTTTTATTCTTCAAACTTGAATGGAAAGTAGGTTTCAATTGAATTTAAATCAACCGAACTAGAGACATTACATGAGTGATAAAGTGAAAAAATAAAAGCGAACTTTTACATTCGCTTTTACCATCAATCAAATAATATAATTGGGATATTATATTCGGGTTGTTTTACTTAAAACTAAATCCTTATCCAGTTTTTTAGTACAGAAGAACCAATCTTTACAATCTAATTCTTCATCTTCTGAATCCATTCGTTCTTTTGCTACGCCACAAGATCCAGCTGTTGGAACAATAACATCGTCTCCAGGTCTCCAATCTGCAGGTGTTGCAACTGAAAATTCATCTGCTGTTTTTAATGCAATTAGTACGCGATAAAGTTCATCGAAATTACGACCTAAGCTTAAAGGATAATAAATGATTGTTCTAATAATTCCTTTAGGATCGATGAAGAATACAGCGCGTACAGCTTTCGTATTACTTTCTCCAGGCATCATCATTCCATATTTTTTGGCAACATCCATTGTAATGTCTTCAATTAAAGGAAAATTAACTTCAACGTTTTTCATCCCTTTGAATTCAATTTTTTCCTTAATTGTTCTTAACCAAGCAATATGACTGTAAAGACCATCAACAGATAATCCAACGAGGTCACAACCAGCATCATTGAATTGTTTCTCCATTGAAGCAAAGGTCATGAATTCGGATGTACAAACTGGTGTGAAATCGGCAGGATGTGAGAATAAAATAACCCATTTCCCTTCATAATCTTTTGGGAAATTGATTTCCCCTTGTGTTGTTACGGCTGTAAAAGCTGGTGCGTTCTCACCAATTCTAGGCATGGTGAACATTTGTTCTGTACTTTGTGTGTTTTGCGTTTCCATTTGATCTTAATTTGTAAATGTTAATAAAGTGTGTTTGTATTGTTTATATTGTACAAATGTAGTTGACTTAATTGTCTTAATATGTAACCAAGGTAACGCAAATTTATTTCATTATTGATTATAATATTTCTTTTCCATATTTTTATAATTCATTGTTATTCAATCAATTAATTTGATGAAATTATTCTTGATTAGTGAGTTGGGGTAATGAATGATTCTTAAGAAAATTATTTCTTTGTTTAAAAGATACATAAAATCTTGAATAACGAATTATAAATTATCGAAAAACAAAAAAGGCCTGATAAATCAGACCTTTCAGTTATAATACAGTACAATTTAACTCGCAGAATAATCTGAAAATTGTTGATCGTCAGCATAGTAGAAAATACGAACTTGAGCTGTGTCTGTCAAGAAGTCTATTTTACCAACTTCAAAACGATTAATGGCAATACCAGTTCGTTTTTCCAAATCAGCTTTCATTTCTTCGTATTTATCAGGAACGATCAAATCAATTCGCTCGTAATTCACTGTTTTACGTGTTTCATGTTTTACCAACCATAAATTCTCTAATCCAAACGTCAATAGGATTACAGAGACATTGATGATCGCCATTTCAGCAAGACTGATTTGGTTAGAAGCTAATGAGTTAACAACACTCACCCCAATAATCAAGAACAAGTAGGTCATCTCCTTAATTTCAATGGCATCTGTACGATAACGAATGATTCCGAAAATGGCAAATAAACCAAGTCCCATTCCTGTGTCGATATCCAATTTTTTCAAACCAAAACACAAGAAAAACGTAATTGTACCAATCAAATAATACGTGAATAAGTAATCTTTGCGTTTTGTTTTTGGATAGTACAAATAACGAATTAGAATTGTAAGAACAGTTATGTTTACCAGCAAACGCACTAATAATACTAGCGCATCAGGGCTATAAATTGAAAATCCTAAATCTTTTGGTTGTTTCACCAATGGCAATATAAAATCAAGCAGCATGTGAGTTTATTTTTTTGAGTTTTAATAGTTTCTTTTTAAAGCGATTGAATTTCAATTTGCTTCCGCCATACAATTCAATTGAGCCAATGCAATATTTACTCAAACGATATGGACGAATACATTTAGTTTTCATTAATGCAAAGAAAGCAGAATTTCGGTTGACCGTTTCCTGTTTTAGTTCTGCAATTATGAGATTATTGAAATTCTGAGAGTGGTTTTCCCATTTAAACGTTAAATCGAAATCAAGTGTTAGCCGTTCATTCTCAACTTTGTTCACCAAGGTCATTCTGTGAAAAGAGTTCCACATTACAGGACGTAAGCCCGTTTTGTTGGTAACAATCGAATGAATGAAATCTTTGTGTTTATCCAATAGTTCACTTGGAATCTCATCCACTTTGATGCGACTTTTATGTGTTCTACCTTTTAGTTTATGTTTAATCTCCAAAAATGTTAAGTTCGATTCAACGTATTTTCTAAAACGTACTTTGAAACGGTTCGTTCTTCCATTGTGATGATCCTTGAAAAAAGAAAAATCTTGGTCATCGAAGTACAAACTCTCATAAAATGGCGTTCGTGTTCCTTCAATTTCAAGAATACGATAGTTTTCTTTTAATTCTGGGAGAAATTTCAGAAACTCATTTACGGAAAATGCAAACTTCGTATCAACTCGATTCATGAGTTTAACTCGATCCATTTCCAACAAGGTAATGGGCTCAAACGTTTGAAGAATTTGACCTATTTGTTCTGATAACATTAACTCAAAGTTAATTTAATGTTTTAGTTACACAAGACATATAGACAATAAAAACAAATAAAACTTGCGTTCAGAGCGAAAAATAGATTTTATAAGTTTCTTATCTTTGCCCCATGAGAAAGAAAATTTTGCTTTTTGGTTCTGGCGAATTAGGGAAAGAATTCGTTATCGCATGTCAACGTTTAGGACAATATGTAATTGCTGTTGATAGCTACGAAGGTGCACCCGCAATGCAGGTCGCGCACGAGTTTGAAGTAATTAATATGTTGGACGGAGCAGAATTAGATCGTCTCGTAGCGAAACACAATCCTGATATTATTGTACCGGAAATTGAAGCAATTCGAACAGAACGTTTCTACGATTATGAAGCGCAAGGAATTCAAGTTGTTCCAAGTGCAAAAGCTGGAAATTTTACAATGAATCGCAAAGCAATTCGTGATTTGGCTGCGATTGAAGTCGGAGTTCGCACTGCAACCTATCGCTATGCAACGTCTCTCGAAGAGCTAAAAGCTGGTGTTGCTGTGACAGGAATGCCATGTGTTGTGAAGCCATTGATGTCAAGCTCTGGTAAAGGACAATCGGTTATTAAAACGGAAGAAGACATTGAGAAAGCGTGGAAGTATGCCATGGAAGGTTCTCGAGGAGATTTGAAAGAAGTGATCGTTGAAGGATTCATTGATTTTGATTATGAAATTACCTTGTTGACTGTTACGCAGAAAAATGGTCAAACTTTGTTTTGTCCACCAATTGGTCACAGACAAGAACGCGGTGATTACCAAGAAAGCTGGCAACCAATGCCAATGTCTCCAGAACATTTAGCTGAAGCGCAAGAAATGGCAGGAAAAGTAACTGCAGCTTTAGGCGGTGCAGGAATTTGGGGAGTTGAATTCTTCATCACAAAAGAAGGAGCATATTTCTCAGAATTGTCTCCTCGTCCGCACGATACAGGAATGGTTACGCTAGCAGGGACACAAAATTTTTCTGAATTTGAGTTGCATGCTCGCGCTGTATTGGGTATTCCAATTGCTGAAGTGAAATTGGAACGAAATGGAGCAAGTGCTGTTGTTTTGGCAACTGCAGAAAGCAACGAAGAACCTGTTTTTTCTGGAATTGAAGAAGCTGCTCAGTATAAAAAAACCGATTTTAAATTGTTTGGTAAACCAACGACGCGTCCATACAGAAGAATGGCGGTCGCTTTGGCTTACGGAGACGAAGATGTGAAAGTCTTGGTTGAAAAAGCGAAAGAAGTAGCGGCGAAAATAAGCGTGAAATAAGCAATGATTGACATAAATGAAGGTCGCTCGGGAGCCTTGGCTTTACCTGGTTTTGGGCTTGTAATCGCTGCGATACTTTTTTTCTTTATTTCACCTCTTGTTTCTTTTGTTTTAGTACCAATTGCGATTTGTTGTTTTCTAGTTTCAACAGGAATTGAGTTAGATCCTGCGTCCAAATGCTATCGTCCGTATTACGGTCTTTTTTCATTGAAAATGGGTGCTTGGAATCGTTTTGTTCCGGCTCAAAAAGTGAAATTGGTTTTAGCGATTGAACAGTATGGTGTTACAAATTGGACACGATCAGGGAATCAAGCGAATAGTCGTTCCGTTGAAAAAACAATTACCTACAACATTGAACTAGAAACCGAGAAAGGCGACGTTGAATTGTTTGAATTTTTTAGTTACAAAGATGCCTTGAAAACAATGGTTGGAATTGGGCAGATCTTGGAAATTGAAACAGAAGATCAAGTGCAAGAAATCATTGAAAATCGCAAAACGCGCATGTTTGAACGAAGAAGGTTGAGAAGAAGATGAAATCAGAATAGAAGACATAAAAAAAGTCCGTTAAACATCTTAACGGACTTTTTTAGTTTTATAAATCGTTCCTACAACAATCCCAAAGCGATTTTCATGCGAATAACACGTTTCGCTGAAGCATCTACTTTTTTCTTGAATTCAGCATCTGTACGGTATTTTTTCAAAATATCTGAATGTGCTTTTTTCGCGTCAACTGGCATTAAAACGATATCGCAACCTGCGTTAACCGCTTTCACTTCACATTGAGGAATACTTGCAACACCACCCATGTTCATTGCGTCAGTTACGATCAATCCTTTGAAACCATATTCACCACGTAATAATTGCGTTACAATCACTTCTGAAGTCGTTGCTGGCATTCCTTTAGTATCGTATTTTGGATTGTTCATAACACCAATGTGTGCAACCATGATCGACATCACTCCATTGTCAATTAAACTTGGGTAATTTCCAATTTCCTTCAATTCACCGTCAATCATTTGAAGCGATTTGTGTGTATCACCTGAAACCAATCCGTGACCTGGGAAATGTTTTGCCGTTGCAACAATGTTTTTCTTTTGCGTCTCTTCGATGAATGCTTGTGACCAAGGAATAATGTTTGCTGGAACTGCTCCAAAACTTCTGAAACCAACTGTTTTGTTTGGTGACATATCCACAACTGGAGAGAAGTTGTAATTAATTCCAATCGCATTCAATTCATCTGAAATCGTATTTGCCACTTGTCGCACTTCATCAACTGTTTTTAATTCGTTGGCTTTTTTCACAGGTGTTGAACCAATGATTTTACGGTTTACCAAACTTGGCTCGGCATCTGCTGAATATAAGAATGGTAAATTCCCAAGTGTGTCATTCATCGCTTCAAAGTTCTTGATCCATGAAGTGAATTCTTCTTTTGTACCATTCAACATTAAAACTCCACCAATGATTCTGTCTTTGATGTGACTTTTAATCGTTGCTTCCGTTTGTCCTAAACGTCCAACTGCTGGCATCACCAATTGAGCAACGATAGCTGTATCATCCAATGTTGCAAAAACACGTTCTACTTCTTTGTCCAAGGATTCATTATCAGAAAGAAAATCTGTTAATTTAAACTCAACTTTAACTTCTGGTTGCTCGCGCTTAACTGGTTGTTCTTTCTTTTCTTCATTTTGTGCGCAACTTTGAAAAAGTACAGCACACAAAGCCGGTACGATAAATAATTTATTCATTAGAGAATATTTTGTGTAAGTATTTGCCAAAAGTAACCTTCTTTAAGCTCTTAAATGGCATGATATCTTCCGTTTTTTGAACAGTTCCATTGTCAATAACCATACCATAACCCTTGATAACATTCTTTAATTTTCCATCTGAAAGTTTTGATGTTAGTCCAAATCGTAAGTCATAGAAGTACATTGAATCCTCTGTTTGAACAGTCGTGTAATAACCGTTTGTAATGAAATCCAATTGTTTTGCATAGTTTTTTCCGTTCCATTTCACCTTGTAAAGTGACGTTTTATCTTTTTGAATTGTATCAATGTCTTTCGGGTTGAACGCATAGAAAATAGATTTATAGCCAACATAATAGTTTTGATCATCTTCGGTCAATACCATCCAATAAAAAGAGGTTAACGGCATTGGAGTGACCATTGGATTTGTTGTTTTCATGCCATTTTCGGCAAAATAATTCGTTGCGTTTGATAGAATAAACAGTTTCACAACAACGCCCCAAAGTAAATAGGCGGAAGAATAATAAATTCCGAACATGTTCCATTTTTTGCGTTTTGGATTATCGCGCTTCATGAACAAGGCAACAAGTAAAGTGAACATGAAGGGAACGGTGTAAAGTGGATCTATCACAAAAACCGTATTGAAAGTAATGCGCAAACTAAACGGCCACAAGAATTCAGTTCCATAATTGGTGAAAATATCAAGTAATGGATGCGTCACAATACCTAGGAAAAACAGCCACATCCACGCTTTTTGTTCATAGCGTTTTTTATAGAATCGATGAATTAGCCAGCCGAGTAGTGGACCCATTAAAATTGCGAAGACCAAGGAATGCGAAAATCCGCGGTGAATCAAAGCGGCATCAATCGGATGATAAAATCCACGTAAAAAAACATCTAAATCGGGAATAGTTCCTGCAATTGCTCCCCAAAAAGCTGCTTTTGCACCCATTTTTCTTCCTGCGACTGCTTCCCCAACTGCTGCACCTAAAACTATTTGCGTCAATGAATCCATCCTTGATTGTCTTTTTTATAATTGAATTTGTACTTATTTTAACAGATTGTCTGGGTATAAAGTTCAACTTTTTTCGTAAATTCAAGGAAGATAACCTACCAAATATGAAATTAAATCGAACAATTAAAGAATGGGCGGAGGATGATCGTCCACGTGAAAAGCTTGTCTTAAAAGGAAAAAATGCTCTTTCAGATGCTGAATTGTTGGCTATTGTGCTTGGTTCTGGATCACGGAATCAAACAGCAGTTGAATTGGCAAAGGAACTGCTCGAATCTGCGGAAAATAATTTGGGGAATTTCTCGAAACTGTCGTTACATGATTTGAAAAAGTTCCATGGAGTCGGAGAAGCAAAAGCTGTAACAGTTCTTGCTGCACTGGAATTGGGACGAAGAAGGAAAGATGTTGAGGTGAAAGTTCGAACGAAGATTAGTTCTTCCAATCAGGTTTACGACTACATGAAAAGTTATTTATTGGATTTAGAACACGAAGAATTTTACATTTTGTTGTTGAATCGAGCGAATGAAATAATCCGTGCTAAACAGATTTCAATCGGTGGAATGTCAGGAACAGTTGCAGATGGAAAATTAATTTTTAAATCGGCCATTGAAATGAACGCGCATGGTTTGGTATTGGTTCATAATCACCCGAGTGGGCAATTGAAACCGAGTGATGCGGATCGTAGTTTGACAAAAAAGATGGTTGAATTTGGAAAATACATTGATTTACCCGTCTTGGATCACGTTATTTTCACGGATTTTGGTTATTTTAGCTTCGCCGATAGCGGCATGATTTCTTAAACAGTACTTGAATTGAAAAAACGAATAATTACCATCGTTGGTGCACGTCCTCAAATAATAAAATCTTCTGCGATAAGTAGAGCGATTCAACTTCGCTTTTCGAATGTTTTGGAAGAAATTATCGTACATACTGGTCAACATTACGATGAAAATATGTCGGAAGTATTTTTTCAAGAAATGGGAATTCCACGTCCGAATTACAATTTGAATGTTGGAAGCGGAAGTCATGGTGCGCAAACGGCTAAAATGATTGAAGGTTTAGAAGAAATTTTCGTCAAAGAGGCGCCAACTGCTGTTTTGGTTTATGGTGATACTAATTCTACGATTGCTGGAGCTTTAGCGGCCATTAAAATTCACATTCCTGTCATTCACGTTGAAGCAGGTTTACGTAGTTTTAACAAGGCAATGCCAGAAGAAGTTAATCGAATTGCTTGCGATCACATGTCAACTTTGCTTTTCACGCCAACAATAACTGGAATTGAGAATCTGACAAAAGAAGGTTTTGCGATGGATTCAGTTGGAAAAGCAACTGCAAATTCGCCTAAAGTGTATCAGTGCGGTGATGTAATGTTTGATAATAGTTTGTATTTCTCGAAGTTATCGGATGAAACGTCTAAAATTCTTTCGGAAAATGGCTTAGAAGCAAACGGCTATGTTTTAACAACGATTCACCGTGATTCAAATACTGATGTTGCTGAAAATATGGAAGCAATTTTTAGTGCTTTGTTAACGATTCAGCAGCAATATGGGTTGACGATTGTATTGCCAATTCACCCGCGTACGAAAGGGAAAATGAAGGATCAATTGAGTGCAGAATTGATGAATGCAATTGAAGAAAATCCATACTTCAAAATTATTCCTCCAGCTGGATTCATTGATATTATTGCCTTGGAGAAAAATGCGCGTTTGATTGTGACAGACAGTGGAGGTTTGCAAAAAGAAGCTTTTTTCTTTGAGAAACCATGTGTGATTTTGCGTCCACAAACGGAATGGGTTGAAATAGTGAACAATGGAAATGCTATACTTGCTGATGCATCGAAAGAACGCATTCAAACAGCCTTTACAGCATTAATGAATAAAACTGATTACAGCTTTCCTCCGTTTTATGGCGATGGAAAAGCGGCAGAATTTATATGCAGTAAAATAATTGAAGACTTATAAGAAATGGTTTTAATTTTTGTTGAACGTATTACTGAACGGCTGATTTATACGCTGGATTTCGTTTTTAAGGAACGCGGTCTAAGCTATGAATTGACGTCAGATCGACAAGAATTTCTAACTGCCGTTAAACCTCGATTCAATTATTCCGATCAAGATTTTGAAGGGGTTCCGCATTTGCGTCCATCAACGATGCTGTTTGATACAGATTTGATTGTATATGGAATTGAATCGGATAAATTTGAGAAGGAAGATTGCTTGAAAATCAGTGGGCGAATTGAACCTTTGGCCGGTATTTTCTATGTGCTATCACGCATGGAAGAATATTCGTCAACGATAGAAGATGAGCATGGACGTTTCCCTTCCAATAACAGTATTTTGAACCGTTTCGGTTGGTTGGATAAAGTTGTATGTGATCGATGGGCAGTTGCCTTTTTACGTTTTCTTGCACACAATGAGCTAATTGAATTTGTGAATCATAAAACGGAGGTAAACATTCGTCCTACGTTTGATATTGATAATGCCTATGCGTATCAATTGAAATTTGGCTGGAGACGCTGGATGTCTGTGGCACGAGATATTCTAAAAGGTGATAAATTCAGAATTGTTGAACGAAGATTGGTGTTAAAAGGCTCTTCAAAAGATCCTTACGATACGTACGATTATATTTTGTCCATCGCGAAACGTGGTTTTCAAGTCAATATGTTTTGGTTATTGGGTGATTATGCGAAGTACGACAAGAATATATCGTTTAAAAACTTGCGTCATCAGCGTTTGATTCGCAAAATGAATCGCACAACAACCGTTGGCATTCACCCGAGTTATAAATCGAATAGCTACGAGTTTTATCTCTTGAATGAAAAAGAACGATTGGAAGTGATTTTGAATAACATGGTTGAACATTCGCGTCAGCATTTCTTGAAATTGAAAATTCCTGTCACCTATCCTTCGATTAGTTCAATGGGAATCAAGCACGATTATACAATGGGTTATGCCGAACAATATGGATTCCGTGCAGGAACCGCACGTCCTTTTAAATGGTTTGATTTAACAAAAAATAAAGTGTCAGATCTGACGATTCATCCATTTGTATACATGGATGGAACCTTGAATGAATACATGAATTTGAGTCCAGAAGAAGCGAAGGAACGCATCACGAAATTGTACCATGAAGTGGAGCGTTTTGGCGGTGAATTTGTCTTTATTTGGCACAATGAAACAATTGGAGATTACGGAAAATGGAAAGGATGGCAAGCTGTTCTTGAACATACTTTAGCATTGAAAAATACAACACATGAATAAGAAAATTTTACTTATTGCGTCAGTTTTGCTGCTATTGGCAATCGTACTTGGAGCATTCGGTGCTCATGGATTAAAAGATAAAGTTACACCAGAGCGCATTGCAACATTTGAAGTAGGAGTGAGGTATCAATTCTATATTGGTTTAGCGATGTTGATTCTAGGATTCAATGAAGAAAAATTAGGATTCAGCTTAAAACCAACATTCATATTATTACTGATTGGAGTTTTATTCTTTTCAGTGTCAATTTACTTTTTGGCGATTCAAGAGATTCTTGGGGCGAGTTTGAAATTTTTAGGTCCAATCACACCTCTTGGTGGACTTTTAATGATTATCGGCTTGTTCGTGTTCATTGTTAAATTAATGCGTAAATAAATTCGGCGTGAAAATCACTGTTCTCGGTTCTGGAACTTCTCAAGGCGTGCCTGTTATCGCATGTGAATGTCATGTGTGTACATCAAGTAAATCGAAAGACAAACGCTTGCGCAGTTCCATAATGATTTCGCACAATGAACAGAATTATGTAGTGGATGCAGGACCGGATTTTCGCCAACAAATGCTTCGCGAAGATGTGAAAACCTTGTCTGCCATTTTATTTACACACGAACACAAAGATCATTTAGCTGGATTGGATGATGTACGCGCGTTTAATTACAAGGAAAAACGTGATATGGAAGTCTATTGCTCTTTTCGGGTTGAAAAAGCTTTGCACCAAGAATTTCATTATGTTTTTTCGGCTGAGCGTTACCCAGGAGTTCCTTCAGTTAACATCAATCGCATTGAAAATAAAGTCTTCACTTTAGCGGATGGATTGGAAGTGACGCCAATCGAAGTGTATCATTACAAAATGCCTGTTTTTGGCTTTCGAATTGGTGATTTCACCTATATCACTGATGCCAAAACAATTGCTCCAGAAGAGGTTGATAAAGTTAGAGGAACGAAGGTGTTGATCGTAAATGCTTTGCATCAGTCACCACATATTTCTCACTTTAATTTGGAAGAAGCATTGGCTTTCATAGCAGATGTGAAACCAGAAACGGCCTATTTAACGCATATTTCCCACCAATTTGGAACCCAAGAAGAAATTCAAAAATTATTACCACCAAACGTATTCGCTGCCTTCGATGGCATGACACTCACAATCGATTAAAGATTCAATACAAACAGGATTAAAAAACAAACAAACAACAGATGAAACAACCACCAAAATGGAAATTTGCAATCATGGTATGGATTGCTATTTACCCAATGATTACATTACTTCAATTTGCTTTAGGTGCGCAATTAAAAGACATGCCAATTCCTCTTCGTTCATTGATTATGACACTGATTCTTGTACCAATGATGGTATTTGTTATGCTTCCCTTGCTTCGAAAAGTACTCGGCAAGTGGTTATCGAAATAAAAAAAGGCTAGAAATTATTCTAGCCTTTCTTGTTGTTAACTTATTATACTTCTTTTCCTTTCAACATTTTGTTCCAGTAAAGATTCGGAAGGATGTGTTTTTTCAACATCCATAGTCTCCAATGTTCCTTGTCGCTGTTGAAGACAAGCATTTGTTTCAATTTTGGATCTGGTGTAAATTCATTTTTGTAATTGAATTCTGCCAATACCATTTTGCCATAACCCGTTACGAGTGGACAAGATGAGTAACCATCATAGATTTTATCACCTAAACGATCATGTTGCATTAAATACTGAATATTTCCGACAACAACTGGAACTTGTTTTCGAATGGCAGCACCTGTTTTTGCTGTTGGTAGAGCTGCAACATCACCAATTCCAAAGATGTTTTTATATTTCTTGTGTTGCAAGGTGTTGATATCAACATCCATCCAACCTGCTTCGTTCATTAAATCAGATTCAAGCATGAATTTTGGAGCCGTTTGTGGTGGTGCTATGTGCAATAAATCAAAAGGAATTTCAATGAAAGAATCACCCCAATCTTTTTCACCAATACTTGGATCTGTGTTGATGACACATTGATTTTCTAATGGTGCCGTATGCTTGAAGCGAATTGTTTTGTTTTCGCAATCAATTTTGACAGGCGCATAACTTGGTTTGAATTTGATATCGTAACGTGCGATTACTTCCTCTAATGTTTTGCGGATTTCAGGAACACCGAAGATAACGGAACCTGGCATTGCCAAAATCAAGTTTGTTTTAGAAGCTAATTTCGTTTTACGGAAATAATCTGCCGCTAGATAAGCTATTTTTTGAGGCGCTCCACCACATTTAATTGGCGTCGTTGGCTGTGTAAAAACAGCATTTCCTCCTTTAAAGTTTTTAATCGCATTCCATGTTTTCTTCGGGTCAACGTAATTACTTACGGCAATTCCTTTTTCCAACGCTTCAGGCAAACCTTCAATTAACTCAGGAGCCATAATTAAACCTGGTGAAACAACCAAGAAATCATAACTTAAGTCTCCTGAATTTTTTGTTGTAATCTTATTTTCTTCTGATTTAAAACTAGTTGCATAATCTTTAATCCAATCAACTCCTTGAGGCATCACATCCGCCATTGGTTTGCGCGATTTATCGAAATCAAAGGCATTTGCTCCAACTAACGTCCAAGCAGCTTGATAATAGTGAAATTCCGCAGGTTCTACGATTCCTATTTTTAAGTCTTTGTTTTTTTGAAGAAGATTCGCAGCAGTCATAATCCCGCCGCTTCCGCCCCCAATGATGAGGATTTGAAAGTGTTTATTCATAGTTCAAGCATTTGAATTGTTCTGCAAGATGAATCTATTAAACAAAACAGGATGTAACTATTGTTACCTATGTACTTGAAATGCTTGCCTTTATTGCTTTACACGTAAGCCAATTACATTTGGTAATGGCCAAAAATGATCATTGTCGTCGCGCGGATAGGTTTGAGAAACATACGAACCAACACGTTCAATAACAGTGTTGCCAACTTTCACATACAAACTTGTTTCTGGTCCGCCTTCCAAATAAATGGCATTCGTCAATTCAAACGGAAAATCCATCATGAAACCAATCATTTGATTGTGTGTGTAGGGTGAACGACTAAAAATGTAGTAAATGTTTCCTTGTGCATCCTTGGCTGCGATCAGCATACTGCAGGATTGATTGCGCTTGTTCCAACTCAAAGCTTCTCCATTGCAATCGATCATGCGCATTCCTTGCGAATAACAGTGATAATCGGATTTCACTTGTTCCCACGTATCGCACTTTAAATCCATGATGGTGAATTTTGTTTCTGTTGTATCTTTCGGATTTAGCGCAATCATCGAGTTGTAATTCGGATTGAAAGATGCATTGTTGTGGTGGTCGTAACTTTTCATGTAACCACGATTAATCAAGCCGTTGGACAATTCATACATTCCAGCATTGATTACAACATTCAAATTAAAACTATCTGCCCATTCGTTTACCGGACGCGAAATCTTTCCATATTGCGTTGCCGTTAGCAGCTCAAAATCAAATTTATTCGGGTTGATTTTAACAATCGTTAGTTTCGAATCGCCAAGGATCGAAAGGCGAGGAGCAGAAGGTTCGCACAAATCAATGCCATCCGCTAAGTTTTTCCATTCGTAAACAGGAACAATCACTGTATCCAAATTCACGCGAATAGAATCAACCTTAATTTTTATCGTATCAGCAGTTACAGAAGGACTTACCTGCGCTGAAGTGTTCAATAAAGCAATCAAAGTAAAACAAGAAAGCATCAATTGTTTAAGAAGCTTCATTCCAATCGAATTTTTTAGGTTTAAACGGGAAAACATCATACAAATCTCCCGAATAATAAAACTGAAACGCAATTGCGCCAAAAGAATACGGTTTTTCGTAAATTTTTATTGTTGAGCCCCCAACTTTTGGATTTTTCTTCGGAACAGATTGAGGAAAACCAACATTGAAGAGCGTTGCCAAAATCTCTGGACGATTATCAATTGGATAGCCAGCGCGTTCCCATTGATGTTTCACTTGCTTTAAGAAAACCGCCGCGTACATGTATGAATAATAATGATTGCGGAACGATGTCAAACGATCCATGCGTTCCTTTGCGGTATCAGCTGTTTGAAAATCAAGTAGGTGTTCGTATTGTTCACCTAAATAGTATTCACTGTTTTTATCTTTCAATAAGGCTTCAATGCGTTTTGCAGTATGTTCCTTAATTCCGGTTACACCGAACGAAAATTGTGATTCAACCGATAAAACCTTTAAAGGACCAATCCATTGTTTATAAGCTTCACGATTCGAATTAAACAAACGAATTTGTTCTCCAACTAAACATGAAACAATTAAACGTGATTCAACTCCTGTTTGATTCGCAACAGAATCGATGATTGCTTTGTCTTTCACAACGGCCTCTTTGAAGGTTTGCCATTCAGCAATGTTCATCCATTCATACACACTTTCATGCTTGTATTTCAGTTTTCGGTGACGTTTAGCATAAAAATATTTATTGACTTCTTTTTGGTATTGTTTGTTGCCTTTTAAGCTAATGTCAACTGCATCTAACATGCGCAATACTTCAATTTCATTGTGGTTTTTATTGAAAGCATGCAAAATGTACTGAGCATTTTTTGGGTAATATTTATTGAGAATAAGAATACGGTGAAGCGCTTCGTACTCTTTATATTCAACTGTAGAAGTATCTTTTTTAAAGGATTGATTGTATTTATCCTTGTTTTGATCAAAATATCGATTGTTCGCATCAATGGTTCCACCGTCATCTGTCAAGCGGAATTTTATGGCTACATACGATGCTGTTAAAAAAAATCCAATTAAAGCAAAACCCACTAAAAACGTGTAGAATGGAATTTTAAACCATTTACTGCGAAAGATTTTTTTCAAGTTCTTAAGATTTGATATTCAGCGCAAAATTAGTCATTCAAAAATGATTTTGAAACGCTCACTTGTTAATTATTTACGACAAGTATCAATTCTGCTTAGTTGAATTCTATTATCTTTGTCCCAAATAAAACGAACATGGCAAATAATTTATTGAAAGGAAAAAGAGGAATCATTTTCGGAGCATTGAATAGTCAATCTATTGCTTGGCACGTGGCTGAGAAAGCACATGAGCAAGGAGCACAATTTGTTCTAACGAACGCACCAATCGCAATGCGTATGGGTGAAATTAATGAGCTAGCTGAGAAAACAGGTTCTAAAATTATTCCTGCCGATGCTACAAGTGTTGAAGATTTAGAGAAATTAATTTCAGAATCTATGGAGATTTTGGGAGGTAAAATCGACTTTATTCTTCACTCAATTGGTATGTCTGTAAACGTCCGTAAAGGAAATCACTATACAGATCAAAACTATGATTACACGCAAAAAGGATTAGATGTTTCTGCTTTGTCGTTTCATAAAGTAATGCAAGTTGCGAAGAAATTGGATGCAGTGAATGACTGGGGTTCAATTGTCGCGTTAACATACATCGCAGCACAACGAACGTTCCCTGATTACAACGATATGGCTGATAACAAAGCATATTTAGAGTCAATTGCTCGTAGTTTTGGTTATCATTATGGAGTTGAGAATAAAGTACGTGTGAACACAATCTCTCAATCACCAACAATGACAACAGCTGGAAGTGGAGTGAAAGGATTTAGCGAATTTATTTCATTTGCAGAAAATATGTCACCACTTGGAAATGCGGATGCATCTGCTTGTGCTGATTACTGTATTGCAATGTTCTCTGATTTAACACGTTATGTGACAATGCAGAACTTATTTCACGATGGTGGTTTCTCTAGTACAGGAGTGACAACAGCAGTTATTGAAAAATTTGGTGCATAAGCACATTTAAATAAATTTGAAAATGCAATGCCAGTTGGTGTTGCATTTTTTTTGGATGAAGTTTTGACTACTTTCTGTCAAATTTTTAACAAATCGTTTTGCATCATACTAATTGCATTAAATTCGCGTTGAACTAGAAAACACGAAAATCAATCACGATGAAACTACTAATTCTCCTTGGTCTCATGGTAACGAGCTTATCATTTGCCCAACCTCTAAAAATCCGAAATACTCAAGGTGGTTTGTTTAGTCTTGGAGTTCGCACAACCTTGAGCACATTTAATCATGGCGAATTTGGAAATACTGGTTTTGGTCTTGGTGGTCAGTACCGTATTCAGCTTGCTAATAAAATCAATACAGATTGGTTTTTTGATTATATCACTGGCGATATTGGAAATTTTGCACATCGTACGGATTATCATATTGGATGGAGTGTCTTGTTCTACCCAATGAAAAATCTCACACCAAAAGTTAGGCCTTACATCTTGGCCGGTCATTGTTTTGATTACACACGTTTAGTCGATAACAGTGATCGATCAAATTTTACAGAACGTTGGAGCTCAGCTATACAAGGCGGAATTGGTGCACATTTTAATGTATCTGAACGTTTGGATTTATCGCTGGTTTCGCAATACATGATTCACATGGGTTCAGATGTTCACGCAGATTTGCATGGTGGTCACGTTGAATTTCATGAAGAAAAAGGTGCAAGTTTGGAAGGACATTTATTGTTTCACTTTGGTATTAACTACAAAATAGGGGATTTATGGCACTAAATATGAAATTTATCAGCGCATTTATTCTTTTAGTTGGATTGAATGTGAATGCACAAGAAGAACTATACATGCGTCAAGGATTGATTAAGACAACAGCGTCGATTGCTCCTTCAACTATGCTGAATAGAAGTGTTAACAATATTTATTTAAGCGGATTCCTAGAATACCATATTGAGAAAAATATCAGTTTTCGAGGAGATTGCTATTGGTTTGTTGATGGGAAAATTAAAAATCCAAGTTCTGAATTGTTTGTTCGTCAAGCAATGCGCGTCTATTTTGGACCTTATTTTCATAAAAATGTAAAGAATTGGGATAATTACATTGGACTTCAACCAGGAATCGCACTGATGCGTCCTTTGAATGAGCAATTGGATCACGCACCGTTACAAGCCAGTCCGTCATTCGCTGTGCATGTTGGTTCAACGTATTTCGTTTGGAAATTCTTTAATTTCTATGTCGATTTGGCCTATGTGAGTTCGGTATATCATGGTTTTTCAACTGGTGGACAACGCACGGATGAATTGATATTGTCTGCAGGACTTGGATTTCAGTTAAATACCAAAAAAGCGAAGTAATTTCTTATCCTTTCTTGAAAGAATATTTCAGAATGCAATAAATAACGCGTATTCCGTCTTTTGAACTGATTTTTTTGCCTTCTTCTTTGTTGCGTGCAATGTAAGAAATTGGCACTTCTTGAATGCTTACATCCTTTATTTTTGACAGTTTAACAGTTACTTCAGGTTCAAATCCAAAGCGATTTTCCTGCAAGTTCATGTTTTTCAAAATATCAGAAGGAACCAATTTATAGCAGGTCATCATGTCTGTTAATTTGAAACCTGTGAACAAATTTGAAAGCTTCGTTAGAAAACCATTTCCCATGATGTGCCAGACGAAATTCGTATTTTGATGGTCTTTGCGTAAAAAACGTGATCCGTAAACAACCATTGCATTTCCGTTTAAAAGACCTTCCAATAAAACATTAATATCGGCAGGATTCAATTCTAAATCGGCATCTTGAATGACAATGTAATCGCCAGTTGCTAATTCAATTCCTTTGTGAATTGCAGCGCCTTTTCCTTGATTGACAGGCTGATGAAACGATTTGATAGCGGTTGAAGAAAATTCAGTTATGAATGCATCAATTTCGTTAGCTGTTGTATCGGTTGAACAATCATTAACCACAATTATTTCCTTTTCAATTCCTTCAAGCAATTCCAACTGAGCAACATTTGTCAATACTGCTTTGATGGTCTTCGCCTCGTTAAAGGCTGGAATAATAATGGATAATTTGTTCAACTTCATAATTGCTTGCCAAATGTAGGGTTATTTTGTGAATTAATTTCAATGCATGACAATCAGCGAATAGCAAATAGTTTACGAGAGATTTGTTAACTTGGCACTTGAAATGCGCATTAAAAAGTCAATTTTTTGGATTATTGGAATCAGCTTTGTGTTGGTTGGAATGTTCACCGTGCGCGATTTAGATGGAAGATATGGCCGTTCGATCAATGGAGACGCAAAAGCCTATTATGCTTATTTACCTGCGCTTTTCATCTATAACGATCCAAGTTATTCCTTTATTGATGAGGTAGAGCAAACGTACTATCCTCAAGATCGATCGCAATTCAAAGACTTTCGCATTGAACAAAAGAATGGTAAATCGGTCAACAAAACATTTCCTGGATTAAGCATTTTGTATGCGCCTTTTTTCTTCCTGAGTATGCTTGTTGCATGGGTTTTTGGTTTTCCGGTTGATGGTTATTCCGCACCTTTTCAATGGGGAATTGCCTTTTCACACTTGGTCTATTTCTTTGTTGGACTGCGGTTTTTACTCGCTTTTTTCCGCTCCTATAAAATCAGCGATACCATTAGTTATTGGATTTTTGCGTTTCTACTCTTCGGAACGAATTGTTGGTATTATTTGGTTTACGATCACACCGTTAGTCATATTCACAGTTTCTTTTTGGCTTGTATTTTACTATGGTCGATGCAACAATGGATTTCAACGAAACGCGTTAAGTTTTTCGGTTTAATCGGATGCGTAATGGCCTTATTGGTGATTATTCGTCCGACAAATGCTGTGATGCTCTTGTTTTTTCCATTGTTATTAGTCCTTAGAAATGTGAACTTAAAAGCATTGCTTAGCAAGGAAGTTTTTCATTGGAAACAATTGGTGTTGCCGGTTGCAGTTGGTTTAGCTATTCTGGCGATTCCATTTTTATTCTGGAAATGGCAAAGTGATTTGTGGGTCGTATATTCCTATGGCGAAGAAACGTTTGATTTTAAGCATCCGCATTTACTCGAGTTCCTGTTTTCCTATGAAAAGGGTTGGTTGTTGTGGACTCCATTGTCATTGTTCGCATTGATTGGCGGACTAATTTATTTTGCAAAGCAATCGTGGAAAGCGCTTGTGTGGTTTGTTTTGCCTTTAACGATCATCATCTACATTTTGTCTTCTTGGTGGTGCTGGACATACGGTTCAGGTTTTGGACAACGACCAATGATTGAATATTTGCCTTTCCTTGCACTTGGATTTGCCTTTTTTGCGCAGAAGTATCTTAAAAAAATACACTTAGTTCTTCTGATTCTTCCATTTTCAGGTTTGGCAATGGTTCAAAGTTACCAAATAGCGAATAGTATTTTGAATGGGGGCTTAACAACAAAAAAAGAGTATTGGTCACATTTCTTGCAACTTAGCCGCGATGCTCCGAAGGCAGAAATTTCCTCAAAAGATCAGTTGTTGGCCATGGACGGCCTTAAAAAATCAGTCGAATTAAATGAAAAAGTAGCCTATTCTTATACTGTTGAAACGAAAGTCGTAAAGAATGCCCGAACAGCAATTATTGAGCTGAATATTGGCGCAACGAATGGAAATCGGGATATTCGACTGGTTTTGAGTTCAAAAGACGGAACATTCTATAAAGACCATTTTTTCGGTGATTTTCTGTATGAATCGCCAAGAAAGATGAGTTTTAAATTTGATTTACCGAAGAATCAGACAACTAGTTATCATGTATATGTTTGGAATGGTGATTCAAAAACGATCGCGAAAATTGAAGAAATAAAATTGAAAATCTACCGTTAAAGTTCAAATGAACGTTTGAAAATTTGGCGCATAATTTGCTTAGAGCCAAAACATTCAATACATTAGCTAACGAAATCGATCATCATGAAAAAAATTGCTCTACTACCAGTTGCTCTTCTTGTAGTACTTTCATTCACTTCGTGTAAGAAAAATAAATACGATAAAAGTGAAGCCCCAAAAAACAATGCGATTGTTGAAAATGCCTTTGATGAAATGACAAATATGTCTGATCAAGCGATAAAAGGGAATTTAGTTTATTACAAAATGGACTTAGTCAATGTTTATTATGGCAAGTGGGATGAAGGGAATGCTGTAAAAACACCTTGTACGGTAAATATTACAATTGATACCTTGAGTTCACCAAAATCGGTAACAATAGATTGGGGTTCATCAAATTGTGATTGCAACGATGGAAAACAACGTCGAGGAAAGATTATCACAACGTTTACGGGTTCTTACTACAATGCTGGAACGGTTATAACACATACGCCAGTTGACTATTATGTAAACGACCATAAAATTTCTGGAACGAAAACGGTGACAAATATGGGCTTGAATTCAAGTTCTCAACCGTATTACAACGTTGCGGTAAATGGCTTAGTTAACATGTCAACAGGAGAAATTATCACATTCAATTCAAACCGCGTAAGAACATTTACGGCTGGTTCAACAACTCCACTTTATTTTTGGGATGATGAGTATGATATTTCAGGTTCGGCTACTGCGACAGTTGTGAATGGCGACGGTTGGGCAGCTAACATTACATCTCCTTTACACATTAAAGTTGGTTGTGGTTATATCACCTCTGGAACCTTGGAAATTACGCCAACTGACAAACCAGTGCGTGTGATTGATTATGGAACTGGCGATTGTGACGCAACGTTTACAATCACCGTAAACGGAAATACGTACACAATCAATTAAGAAGTTTAATCTTAACAAAAAGCCCTTTTCGAAGGGCTTTTTTTGTTTCTAGTTTAAAACAGAGTAGAATTTCTCGCCATCGGTTTTTCATTTCTGCTCCATTCGCTCCAAGATCCGACATACAATTGCGGAATTTCGAGTCCTGCATGTGCGAAAGCGAGTAGGGTATGACATGCTGTGACCCCAGAACCGCAGTGAACAATGACGTTATTGCTTGGAACAGAAGAACAAAGCCTGGAATATTTTTCGTTTAAGTGTTCGGACGGTAGAAACAATCCATTTTTATCCAAATTTTCGGTAAATGGAACATTGATGGCCGTTGGAATATGTCCAGCCACCAAATCAATTGATTCTGTTAGTCCATTAAAGCGATCGGCGTCGCGCACATCAATAATAATGTGATTGTTGGATTGTGTAGCTTTTTCCACTTCGGACATAGAAACGCGTCCTAAGTTCCAATCGTTTGCAGTATAGGCACCATGCTTTTGAATTATTTCATTTCCTGAATTACTTGGAATTGAGTTTTTTAGTGCTGCTTGCAAACCTCCGTTGATTACTTGTACTTTTTCATGTCCAAGAGCTTTCAACATCCACCAAAATCGTGCAGCTGCGTTTGCACCAAATTTATCATCGTAAACGATTACGTGCGTATTAGGAGAAATTCCTAAATGTCCCAATAATTGGGTAAAGTTCTCAATCGAAGGTAACGGATGACGCCCACCAAAAGCTGCATTTTCGGGAATTTCTGCCAATTCTGAATCCAAATCGACAAAACGTGCCCCTTTCAAATGTTCGGTTTCATATGCTGCTTTTGCATTCGGACCAGTACGTACATCGATCAGAATGGTTGACTCCAAGTCGATTAATGCCTGAAGTTCTGAAGGTTCGATGAGCGGGGGAATCTGTTGCATTTAATAAAAGTACGAATTTCTTAAAAATTAAACCACTCGATAAATTGTACCGTAGATTCATTTTGTGATACTATCCATGATACATTAAATTTTAATTGAATCAGTTTAGTTATCTATTTTTTCAAGTTCATTGATTAACACTACAGGTGAATGGCTTGAATTAAAAAATTGAATGTTTAAGGTTCCCTTTTTCAATTTAAGCTGACGAGGTTGAAAGGTCTTTGAAAAGTCTGCTAATTGCTTTTGAAGTGGGGTAGAAGCATTGGATTGTTTTCCGAACACCAATGATTGAAACCAGTTTAAACCTGTTGCGAACGATTCAAACGTTGTTAATCCTGAAATTTCAATATGTACTTCTGTATTGTTGTGTGCTTCCAATGGCACGATCATTCCATTTTGCGTGGTTTGATGTTTTTTTAATTGGACGCTAATTTCGTGCGTAGTATTTTTTCTTTTCGCTTCTATGTAATATCCATAAGCGTTGCACCAACCTGAAAAGGAATACGCATTGAGTTGCGCATGCACATCTTCAATAAATCTCTTGTTTGCTTCTTAAAATGGCGATTCGACTTTTTGGTAATCAATCATGGTTGTTAACTTATTTCGGCGCTTCGACCCTTCGAGAACCTCAGGGTACTCAGCGACCTCAAAGTAAAACCTCAGGGTACTCAGCGAACTAAAAGCGTTCTAATTAATTATTCGCCAAGAACAACGCATTCACAAACAACAATTTACCGTTTTCCCAGAAGCCGCGGAACAAAGGATTGTCGACCATATAAATCAAGCAACCGCTTCCCATGTTTTCTTGTCCAATAATCAATGATTTAGGTTGGTTTTTCAATGCTTCGCAACCAGCAAATCCAGCGATTAATTCTGGCTTTTCTTCCAAGTACATCACGTTTGCTCCGTTTTCCAAGAATTCGTATGCTGTACCACTTAATTTCAATGAATAATAGCTATCACCGTATCCAAATGCTAACGGATTTGTTGTTTCCACCTTGCATTTGAAAATCGCTCCTGTAATTGTTTGCTTGATATACTCACGTTCTTGCGCATTGTAAGCAATATGAGGATGTTCGTGTTTTTCAGGATCGTTTTTGGCTTTGTCTTCATCTTCACTTTCTTCTTCAGTTGATTTCACTTTCAAACCAAAACCGTTTTCAGTTGTAAATTGTCCCAAAGCTTCTCCCATCGCAATAACTTTTCCTCCGTTTGAAATCCATTCTTTTAAACTTCCAGATGCTGCACTATCACTTAATAAGCTGTAATATCCTTCAGGTACAATTAAAACAGAATAACTTGCTAAAACTTCTTTTGAAAAATCACCACTTTGAATCATTGAAACTGGATAGTTTAATTGATTTTCAAAGAAATGCCATACTTCTCCAACATTTAAAGAACTTGCTTCTTCGCCCATCAACACAGCAACCTTTGGCGCTTGAATTAATTTGACACTTGAGGAACCGAAATCATTTCCTTTGTCAACCATACCAGTTGGTGTTGGTGTCAATTGAATTCCTTGTTCATTTGCTAATTGAATTAAATCACCTGGGAATTCCGTATAATCTCTATTGTCGCCACGCGTAATAATCAATGTTCCTTTTTCGTAGTTTACACTATTTAATACGAAGGCATTTTCAGCATAACGCACACGAATTCCTTTTTGAATTAAGCTTGAAAGGAATTTTGCATCTTTCATACTGTTCCAATCAGCCAAATAAGCCACAGCACCTTTTACAGCTTCATTTTTTACTTCTGTTTTTGTAAGCGCTTTTCCAGTTACCAAACTTTCAGAGGCTATTGCATCCAATCCATAGGCATACGGCAACGACCAAGCAGTAATATCGTACGTCAATGAATCCGTCAATTTTGTGCGTGGTTCAAACAATACATTTACAAACGTACCTTTCATTTGGTTGGTGCTTACAATAATGTGCTTGTCAGTTGTTTTCATTGTTCCAGCAGCATTCTTTTTATAATCAAATCCTTTTACGGTAGAACCAGTTCCAGCTGTGTATTCAATTTTATGTGCGTCCAATAATTTACATAAAGCAGCAAGATTGTCTTGATTTCCTCCCAAGACAAAACTTTTGTATTTGTAGTTTTTATTTTGAGCGAAATTCTTGAATTCTGAAATCAATTTTTGATTTTGGTCAAACGCATATTCTACTGTTGATAATCCTGAAATATGGTGATGTTGAACGCGATCAACTAAGGTAATTGTGTCGCCTTCGTTATTTACAACTCCCAATCCGCCGCGGCCAGAACCACCTTGTTCGTAAGTCATTCCGATTGCACCGCTGTAAGTCGGGTAGGTGTCACCATAACTTGGATATAAAAGATCGAAAATCTCTCTGGTAAAATAGAACCAAGCGTGTTGATCGAAGTGTTTTGCATTGTTTTTTCCAACACCGTTTTGGAACTCGCGTTGCCATGGAGTAATTACCTCATGATACGGTTCTGCAGCTGGAGCAAAATAGTAAGGATCATTCATTCCTTGTTCGTGGAAATCAACATGTACGTGAGGCAACCAGAGATTGTACAAAGCAATGCGTTGTTGCGATTCAACTTGTGTTAACCAAGCCCAATCACGGTTCAAATCGAACATATAATGGTTTGGTCGACCAGAAGGCCACGGTTCGTTGTGCTCAATTGATTCACGATTCGCATTTAAATCGTTGTTGACGTATTGATTGTACCAGTTGACGTAGCGATCACGACCATCAGGATTGATGCATGGATCCAAAATCACCAAGGTATTTTTTAACCAATCTTGTTTTTCTGAAATCAATTCGTAGGCTGTTTGCATTGCTGCTTCGGTTCCAGCACTTTCGTTTCCGTGAACGTTATAGCTTAACCAAACGATTGCTACTTTTTCGTTCGCACTTAAATCGCTGTGTTGCTTACGAATTTCATCGATGTTCTTTAAGTTCTCTTCACTTGAAATGTAGGCCACGATTAAATCACGGTGCTCGTTTGTTTGACCGTATTTCTCTACTTTAATAGAATTTGAAGCATTCTTTTCCAATTGCTCAAAGTAGTCAACTACTTGATGGTGACGCGAAAAATACGTTCCTAATGGATAACCAAAGAATTGCTCAGGAGATTGTAGAGTTTGACCATTAACTGTGAAAGTTGCTAGGGCAAGAAGTGCGAATAACGAACGTTTAAACATTCAACTAAGATTTAGAATTTTCCCAAATCTAATGAAAGTTTTTCAAATCCTTAGATAATGCCTTTTACACGAAGGAATTCATCAAGTGCCTCGATGTCGCTGTACAATACTTCTCTCGCTTTACTTCCTTGGAAAGGTCCGATAATTCCAAATCCTTCCAATTGATCAACGATACGTCCCGCGCGGTTATAGCCCAATTTTAATTTACGTTGCAACAAACTCGCTGAACCTTGTTGACTGATTACAACAATACGCGCAGCATCTGCAAACATTGGATCGATTTCGTTCATGTCCATATCGCTGCTTCCGTCTCCGCCTTCACCAACATATTCTGGCAATAACAATGCTTCTGGATAGGCACGTTGGTTACCAATGAAGGCACAAATTTCTTCTACTTCAGGCGTATCAACGAATCCACATTGTAAACGTTTCACATCAGAACCTGTTGAAATCAACATATCTCCGCGTCCAATCAACTGATCAGCACCGGAAGTATCAAGAATGGTTCTTGAATCGATTTTTGACAATACTCTAAAGGCAATACGTGCTGGGAAATTGGCTTTGATCATCCCTGTAATTACATTCACAGAAGGACGTTGTGTAGCAACAATCAAGTGAATACCAACGGCACGTGCTAACTGAGCGATACGCGCAATCGGATGTTCTACTTCTTTTCCAGCAGTCATAATTAAATCAGCGAACTCATCAATTAATACAACGATGTACGGCATGTAACGATGGCCTTTTTCTGGATTCAATTTGCGTGAAATGAATTTCGCATTGTATTCCTTAATCGTACGCATTCCGGCGTCTTTCAGTAATTCGTAGCGATCATCCATCTCGATACACAAGGAATTCAAGGTGTTTACCACTTTCGAAGTATCGGTAATAATCGCATCGCCTTCTCCTGGAAGTTTTGCCAAGAAGTGACGTTCAATTTTATTGTACAGCGTTAACTCAACCTTTTTCGGATCGACCAAAACGAATTTAACTTGCGCAGGGTGTTTTTTGTACAGAATAGAAATCAAAATGGCGTTCAAACCAACGGATTTACCTTGTCCTGTTGCACCAGCCACCAATAAGTGAGGCATTTTCGTTAAATCGAAGGTAAACGTCTCATTCGTAATCGTTTTACCCATTACGATTGGCAATTCATAATCCGAATTTTGGAATTTCTCAGAAGCGATCAATGAACGCATGCTCACCATTTCAGGATTTGAATTTGGCACCTCGATACCAATTGTTCCTTTCCCTGGAATCGGCGCAATGATACGAATTCCAAGCGCACTCAAACTCAAGGCGATATCATCTTCCAAGTTTTTAATCTTTGAAATACGCACACCTGGAGCAGGGACAATTTCATACAAGGTTACTGTTGGACCAACTGTCGCTTTTATTTTAGCAATGTCAATTTTGTAATGCGAAAGTGTTTCAACAATCTTGTTTTTGTTGTCTTCCAGCTCTTGTTTGTTGACTGAAACACCATTCGAACCATAATCTTTCAACAAATCGATGGAAGGAAGAACGTAACTCGCTAAATCCAATTTCGGATCGTAATCACCGTATTCAGTTCGTAAATTATCCAAATCATCATCGTTCAATAATTCATCTGGAGCAGCAACATCGACTGAAAAACCTTCGCTTCCCAAATCAGGAGTAACTGGAATAAAAGCTTCTTCTTGCGGAATATTTACCTCAAAATCGTCGTCCATTGAAGGAGCAGGATCTTTTACGGTAATGATTAATTCAGATTCGTCGAATTCAAAGGCATCATCATCGTCTTCTTCGATTTCTTCCTCTTCGTCTTCGTCAAAATGAACAGGTGTTGAAACAAAATCCTTTTCAATTTCTTCGTCCTTAATTGTATTAACAACACGTAAATCGTTGACACCAGCAGAACTAAAGCGATTGTCTTCAACTTCACTTTCCTCATCTTGCTCTTTCGCGCCAAAGAAACGATCAAATAGTGCTTTGAAATTTGGGTTGAAAAGAATTACGGAAACGATATAGCCTAAAACGCCAATGAAGATAAGTGAACCAAATCGTCCTAAGGACAATGAAAGCCATTGGTTGATGTAATAACCGAAGGAACCTCCAAGGTAATTAACGGCTCCAGCAAAATATCCAAGGAAAATTGAACTCCAAACCATCAACAAGATTACACGTGCATATGATTTTTGAATTGGGGCAATTGTTACATTGAATAAAATTTTAACCCCAGAAATAAACAACAAGAAAACGATTCCGAAAGAGGATAAACCGAACCATTTGAAAATCATTAAGTGAGAAGTCCAAGCACCGAATTTACCCAACCAGTTGGCAACAGGTTCTTCACCTTCTTCGAATAAAAATTGAAATAATCCTTTGTTGATAACGCGGTCTTGGTCTTGTGTCCAAGTAAAAATGTAGGAAAAACAAGCCAAGAATAAATAGAATGAAAATAGCACCAATAGGGCACCAACAGTTGATTTGACTTTCTTTTTGTCAAAACGTGTTGATAATCCTTCAATCGGATTCTTCAATTTAACTTTTTCTTTCGGAGCCGCAGTTTTAGTAGCTTTCACCTTTTTCTCGGTTTGCTTCACTTCCGGTTCTTCAATGATATTTTCTTTCGGTTTATATTCGTTTTCCGCCATTTCTTGATAGAATATCCTACGAAGATAAACAGGATTAACGCTGTTTTCTTGGAGGAATTGAGTAAGTATAAACAGGCGAATGTTAGTTAACTATGACGTTCCGCGGCAAGGCGCGCAGCTTGACATTTAAATAAATCGTTTGAGCCGCTGTTATCCGACTGCCCAATTTCAACCCCTTGAAGAATAATGTTTTCTCTTACTTTTTTACCTGACGGTGCTGCTTCGCGGTCAAGAGCTAAAAAAGTAAGCACCACGCAGTAGCAGCGGAGCTAAAAAGAGCCCGCGCTGTGAATAATTTGCTTACCCATAAATGCCTCATTCAGGAAATTTGAAAAACTCCTCCTTCGTCGTCAAACAGTTCCAAATTTCATCTGAATTTCAGCAAACGGGTCCCAAGCCAATTATACAATGCGCTATTGGATTCTCCGAGCAAGTATTGTTTGATGGGAGGGGAGAGCCATGGCTGAATAAACTTTACAATATGAATTTTTACTACGTTCAAAAATAAGCTGTTAAAAAACATTATTTCGAGAGCAGTTTTTAGGTCTTATTTTTAAAGATAAACAACTGTCAAACAGTATGTTTTCAACAGAACCTTTTACTCATGCGGATGCTCATCTTCTGGCGCTTCAGGATTGAAGTTCATAATTTCATCCATGAATTGATCGAAGGTTACTTTTTTAAAGTCGGAAGGAATGCCAAATAAGTCATGTTCGGGTACCATTGTTTCCATTAATTTCAGGCTGTAAACATACAATCCATCTACCGTTGGGACGTAATATTTAACCAAGAGGCCCGGGAAATCGTCAAATGAATTCAGGTATTTTGTGCTTCGATTTTTAAGGTACAGAAATTCCATTGGTTCTTCAAAATCAGCATGCTTCACAATCAATCGTTTTGCTTTTTGTCCAGCAATTTTGCGTTTTCCCCATTTTTTTTCGAAGGTGTAAGGAAAAGTGTCGCGTTTTTGAGAGTTATGATCAGTTTGAATAGCGTAGTTGTTAATTGGAGTTTCCAACAGCAAATACGATTTGTTCAGCACCATGTGTTTAATCATAACTTGTTGCCCCAATTGTAGACTTGTGTTTTCAATGCGCAGCAAGGTGTCGTCCGTGTAAACCACCATTTCACGATTGGGGATCATTTTCTTCAAGTTGGTATCACAAATCTGAACATCGTACACTAGTTTCCCATGAAAAGGAAGCAGTTCTTGGGCGAACGATGAGGAAATAACAAGCAAGAAAACAACTACAATTGAACGCATAGGTATTGAATTTGGTTCGAAATTACATAAGATTTCGGGAATAACGTGAAATGGGGTGAAGGTAACGGTTGAAAGTATTTAAATATTCCTGTTTCTTGATTTGTCCGTCTCGGCTGTCGGAAATTGATTATAAAGGAAATTCGCAAATTATCTTTGCTGCTGGCTACTCAGGTCGCAGTATTGCGAATGAATACTATTTGACATCTAATTGTAGGAACGTCGTGTTTCTTGAGTTTATCGAAAAATCGCGTCCCTTTTTGATTTGTAATATGTGGTGGGTTTTTATTCAACCCCTTCAGGGTTGTGGTGGTCAGTGGTAAAGTTTTTAGTATTGATGTTCTACTCCTTCAGGGTTGGAATGGATTAATTTTCGGAATTAAATGCCGTTTACTTTGATAGGTTGGTTTATATTCTGATCACTAGTCATTAGTCACCAATCACTAATTAAACCCCTCAGGGTAGGAATAGATTATTTCACTAAATCTAATCGTAGGGACGTCGCGGACACTGAGGCTCTCGAAGGGTCGCGTCCCGAAATAGATTAATTGATTCCCAGAAATAATTTGGTTTAAATCTAGTCACCAGTCACTAATCACTAGTCGCTAGTTCATTTAAAATTGTAATTTTGCGCCACATCTTATTTTATGAAGAAAGAAATTACGTTTATCGTCAATCGATCTGAGATAACTGCTGGTACACGCGGTGCCTCATTGGGACCTGATGCCATCTTTGCTGCGGCCAGGACAAAAAAGAGTTTGTTGTTTGGTGCGTATCCAATGATTGAATTGCCGAATTATAATAATTTATTAGATCAACCAGTAAAACATCCGTTTGCGAAAAGAGCTGAAGGACTTGTTCAGGTGTTCGATGATGTTGCAACAAGCATTAGCGAAACGCTTTTAGCAGGAAAATTTCCATTCGTTTTGGCTGGAGATCATGGTTCTGCAGGTGGAACAATCGCTGGGATTAAAAAAGCATATCCCAATCAACGCTTAGGTGTTGTGTGGATTGATGCGCATGGTGATTTACATACACCGTACACAACTCCTTCAGGAAATATGCACGGAATGCCTTTGTCGACGGCCTTGAACGAGGATAATCTACCGTGCAAAATCAATGATGTGGATGAAGAGTCGACAAGACTTTGGAATCAATTAAAGAATACAGGTGTTGAAGGCGCTAAAATTCAACCAAGCGACTTGGTGTTTATTGCTGTCCGTGATACTGAACTTGAGGAAAATGCCTTGATGGATCGTTTAAATATCAAAAATTATACGGTTGCCGATGTGAACTCTGAAGGTACGGAAGCAATTGCCAATAGTGTGTTACATCGTTTGAAGGAATGTGATTTGATCTACATTTCATTTGATGTGGATTCAATGGATCCCAAAGCAACATCTTATGGAACTGGAACACCAGTAAAAAATGGCTTGATGCCGAAACAAGCGCGTGAATTGTTGACACATTTATCGACGACCTCTAAAACGGTTTGTGTTGAATTTGTGGAAGTGAATCCGTGTTTGGATGAAAAATTAAATAGAATGGGTGAGGTAGCTTTTGAATTAATCGAAGGCTTAGTTACCGCAATGAATAAATAAAAATGGAAAGTACAATTAAGGAATTATTAGTAGCGAATTCAAACGAATTGTTTGGTTTGCAAATTGACGCGAATCTTGTTCAATTTCAAAAAACACGTAAAGAAGTTGAAGGTGATTTAACGTTAGTAATTTTTCCTTTTGTGAAATTATTGCGCTGTGCTCCGCAAGAAGCTGGTGAAAAGATTGGACGGTTTTTGGTCGATAAAATGCCAGAAATTGAACGATTTGAAGTGGTAAGTGGATTCTTGAATTTATCGATTTCTGCAGATTTTTGGATTGCGCAGTTAAACGCCATGACCGGAGTGAAAAACTATGGTTATGCGGAAGCGAATTCAAAATCAACTGTGATGGTGGAATATTCTTCTCCAAACACGAATAAACCGCTTCACCTTGGACATTTACGTAACAATTTCTTAGGCTATTCAGTTTCTGAGATTTTAAAAGCGAATGGTCACAAAGTCGTGAAAACGCAAGTGATCAACGATCGTGGAATTCATATTTGTAAAAGCATGTTGGCGTGGGAGAAATTCTCGCCATTGAATGAAAAAGGAGAACGCGAAACACCTGAAAATACTGGTTTGAAAGGTGATAAATTGGTTGGTAAATACTACGTTGAATTTGATAAACACTTCAATGCAGAAGCCAAAGCAATTATCGCTGATTGGGAAGCAGGTAAATTTGATGGTTTTGACCCAGAAATCAAAGCTGAATTTGAACGTTTGACTGAAGCGAAAGCTGGGAAAGACGAAAAAGCAGTAAAAGGCTTGGACGACAAAATCAAAGACTTAGCGAAAAACCAAACTTCCTTGTTGCAAGAAGCCAAAGATATGTTGGTGAAATGGGAAGCGCGCGATCCGCAAGTATATTTGTTGTGGACAACCATGAACAATTGGGTATACGCTGGTTTCGAGGTTACGTATAAAGCAATGGGTGTTGATTTTGATACCTTGTATTATGAATCCGAAACATTTCTTTTAGGAAAAGACATTGTGTTGGATGGTCTTCAAAAAGGCATTTTCTTCCGTAAAGACGATGGTTCTGTTTGGATTGATTTGACAGCAGATGGTTTGGATGAAAAATTAGTACTTCGTTCGGATGGAACGGCTGTTTACATGACACAAGATATTGGAACGGCTGTCGATCGTTTCAAGGATTATCCAGATTTAAGTAGTATTATTTATACGGTTGGTAACGAGCAAGATTACCATTTCAAAGTCTTGTTTTTGATTTTGGAGAAAATGGGCTTCTCGTGGGCAAAACATTGCGCGCACCTTTCTTACGGAATGGTTGATTTACCGACAGGTAAAATGAAATCACGTGAAGGAACGGTTGTAGATGCGGATGATTTAATGGCGGATGTTGTTGCTGCAGCTACTGAAATGACACAAGAACGTGGGCATTTGGAAGGAATGTCAGACGATGAGAAAAATAAACTGTTCAACCTAATTGGGATGGGCGGATTGAAATACTACTTGTTGAAAGTGGATCCAAAGAAACGCATGATGTTCAATCCAGAAGAATCGATTGAATTGAATGGTAATACTGGTCCGTTTATTCAATATGCTCACGCACGTATCAAATCCTTGTTGACGAAATCGGGTAGTGCGGCCAATTCAACGGTTAGTGCATCTGTCTTGCAAGAAGTTGAAAAGGACATCATCAAATTGTTGGTAGAATTCCCGTCTATTATTGCTGAAGCTGGACGTGATCAATCGCCAGCTGTCATTGCGAACTTTACGTTTGAATTGGTAAAAGCCTACAATCATTTCTATCAATCAGTTCCAATCTTAATTGAACAAGACGAGAACTTGAAAGAAATGCGTTTGGTGCTAAGTGCGAACGTTGCCAAAGTAATTGATTTGGCGATGCGTTTGTTGGGGATTCAGGTTCCTGAACGAATGTAATTCAAAAGAAGCGAGATTCGAGAAAAAACTCTCGACTCTGGGCTCTCGATTCTCGGCTCTCAGATCTCGGCTCTCGATTCTCAGTTCTCGATTCTCACCTGAAATCCAAACAAGGGCAATCCGGCGCTGTTTTTTACATTACCTAGTTGGAAGTTTTTATAACAATAGCGTACGGCAGTGGGTTTTGTGACTTCTGGTGCTTCAACACGTAATGCTTTACGATCTTCGCTTAATGTTGCTTTCGCTGGGTAGAAAATAGCATCTTCTCCGGCTATTTCAAAGCCAATATAGTCTTCCATTGGTTGAATTCCATCGTATACATTATTGAAGTACAACACAATTGCATTCTCACGGAAAAGGTAAGAAGCAAAGGAAGGTGAAAGTGCTTGAATTGAGGATAATTGATACGTATGCATTAAAGCATAGTTGGCCAAGCGTTCACCGACTTCTTTTTTACGTGGAGGGTGAATGTTGTTCAGTTCGTTTTCTGTTACAAGGTCGTTTGTTCCAATGATTCCAACGTTTGTGTTTTCTTTTGCACAATTAAATTGGGCTGTACGTAAATGTGCTGCTGTGATTGCGGTTTCATAATTATACGGTGCAATTTCCACGATTAGAAAAGGAAGATCACCCAAGTTCCATTCGCTGCGCCACAAGGCAATCATTTCCGTTAATTTTGATTGATAGGTTGCGTAGCGATCCGTGTTCGACTCTCCTTGGTACCAACAAAATCCTTTGATGGTGTAATGACGCATAGGATGTAGCATCCCATTGTACATGATCCATGGTTTTTTCCATGTTTCATTTGCGCTGTATTCTATGTCTAAGTCCAAATCGTTGTATTTCTCAACCAAAGTTCGCGTCATCCAACCTTCAACACTCGATCCGCCCCAGCTAGAATTGATAATTCCAATAGGAACGTTTAATTGCTCTCTTAATCGGTTTGCGAAAAAATAAGACGTTGCGCTCATTCCAGTAATGTTCAATTTTCCTGGGACTTGCCATTTTCCTTCACAGCGTTCAACGGGTGCTTCTTGCGGATTTCGTTTCACCGTTAGCATACGGATTCCTAGTTCACCATCCACATTTTTTATCACGCTATCAGCTCCTTCAATCGGTTGATCTTTGAATCCGCGCAAAGGCATTTCCATGTTCGATTGACCAGAACAAAACCAAACTTCACCAATTAAAACATCTTCTAGTTTGTGCGTTAATCCTTCTTTAAAGGTAATCGTGTGTTTTGTAAAACTTCCTTTTGGTGTTTGGATAAGCACTTGCCAATTTCCATCCTTATCTGCACGAACGTGAAAGGTCTTTTTTGACCAGGAAACGTTGATTTTAACCAGCTTTTTCTTGTTCGCTTTCCCCCATAATTTCACCTTCGTGTTTTGTTGCAGTACCATGTGATCACTCATGGCATCTGGTAAGTCAACATTGGCAAAAACGCAAAGTTGAAGAAGTAGAAATGATATGAAAAGGATGAAACGCAAGCTCGTTGAGATTATATGTTTTATACTTTAAACATTACTCCATAAACGCATACATAAGAATGTTTGCACCCATTTGTAAGGCTTGGGTTCTTTTTTCTGGTGGATCGTTGTGCACAGGTTGATCCTCCCATCCATCACTCAAATCTGTTTCATACGTGTACAAACACACCAAGCGTCCATTTTCGATAATTCCAAATGCTTGCGGGCGTTTCCCATCGTGCTCATGGATTTTCGGTAAACCATTGAAATCGTATTTCTGATGAAAAATCGGATGATCGAATGGTAATTCTACTAATTGATTGTTTGGAAATACTTTCTTCAATTCAACACGGATAAATTCATCCATTCCGTAGTTGTCATCGATGTGTAAAAATCCACCAGCCAATAAATACGTTCTTAAATTTTCTGCCTCAGCACTCGAAAACACAACGTTTCCGTGTCCTGTCATGTGAAGCATCGGGTATTGAAACAAATCTTGACTTCCAACTTCAACATACGGAACATCTTTCGAAATATTTGTACCCAAATTTTGATTCGTATACCCAATCAAATTCGGCAGAGCAGTTGGATTCGCATAGTAATCGCCACCACCAGAATATTTCAACACCGCCAATTGATACGTTCCTTGTCCCAAGACAAGTGACGCCATCAATGCAAGTGTGAATGTAAGTATGTGTTTTAGTTTCATTATATCAATTTCTATCTACTTCTCGATTCTCGGTTCTCAGTTCTCGATTCTCAACTTCGCCATCATCACAGCATACAATCCAGCCGTTTCAGTTCTCAAACGATTTTCACCTAAAGTTATTGTTTTATATCCATTCTTCAAAGCCAAATCTACTTCTTCCAGTGTGAAATCGCCTTCTGGACCAATTAATATTGGACAATCAGTTGGTTTAAATTGAGCTTGTATTGTATCTTTTTGCGCATCGTAGCAGTGAGCAATTAAGCCATTTGGATGCGTTTGAATAAAGTCTTTTACAGGTGTCAACGCGTTTAACTTCGGTAAATACAAGCGTTTCGATTGTTTCATGGCTGAAACGAGTATTTTCTCAAAACGATCTTCTTTCGTGTTTTTGCGTTCATTGTTCTTACACAATAACAAGGTGATTTCTGTAACACCAATTTCTGTTGCTTTTTCCAAAAACCACTCGATGCGATCATTGTTCTTTGTAGGAGCGATCGCAATATGAATGGAAGAGGAGGGAGCTGCTTCTGTTTTTACCGAAAGAATTTCTAAACGGCATTTTTTTGGATTCGCTTCTGTGATTTTCGCTGTGAATTCACTTCCCAAACCGTTGACAATTGCCAATTCATCTCCCACTTGCATGCGCAATACGCGACATGCATGTTTCGATTCTTCTTCCGAAAGAATGTGTTGTTTTGCATCAATTGCAATGGTAGAATCGTAGAATAAACGCATCAGTGTAGCAATCTATAAATCATTTCTTTCATTAAATCGCCTTGTGTGAAAGCGCCAGAATTGCCCACACCTTTTGATTTTAAATCGTATTCATGTAAAATCGCAATGTTCGCTGCAATTTTCTTTGGATTAAAGACTTTAGAGGCATTGACCAATTCACCCGCAACAAAGGGATGAACTTTCAATGCACTTGCAACCGCTTCTTTTGATTTGACAGGTAAAAAGTGAATGCGCATCAACTGTGAATAGAATTTAAACACGGTTGAAATCACCATAATGATGTCGGCAGCTTTTGGATTGTGATCAAAGTAATCGACAATTTTAAAGGCTTTTGGAACATCACGCACAGCCATCGCATTCGTTAATTCGAAGACGTTGTAATCTTTCGAAATGCCAATGTTTTCCTCAATGTGAATGTCGTTGATGGTGGTTCCTTTTTCTAATAAAATCGCCAGTTTATCAATTTCATTCACGATGCGACCCAAATCTGTTCCTAAGAATTCCGCCAAAAGCATGCACGCTTTTGAAGTAATCCCAAATCCTGTTGATTTCACGTATGCCTCTATCCAACCAACTAATTGGTAGTCGCGAACTTTATCTGATTTGAATACAATTCCATTTTTCGCCGCTGATTTCATCAACTTCTTTCTGGAATCGTAGGTTTTGTATTTGTAATTCACAACGAAAATGGTCGTGTCAGAAGGATTCTCATAGTAATCTTCCAACTTATCCATGTCCTTGAAATCTTGTGCTTCCTTCAAAATGACCAATTTTCGTGCGGCCATCATTGGGTAATTTTTCAACTCAGAAATCAAACTCAAAGCTTCCGCATCCTTTCCATACAAGATGGTTTGGTTGAAGTCGCGCTCATGTTCTTCAAGGGCATTTTCGGTAATTACACGTGTGATTTCATCAATAAAATACGCTTCTTCCCCGTGAAGGAAATAGATCTTTTCCAGCTTTCCAGCTAGAATTTCTTTTATGATGAGTTTGTAATCCATTAATTATGTTGTTCCCAGATTTGAACCAATTCGATCAAGGTATTCACCGCTTTTTGCATGTCTTGCACACTTACATATTCGTGACGTGAATGAATAGCCATTTCACCCGTGAAGATATTTGGACAAGGCATTCCCATGAATGATAAACGTGAACCGTCTGTTCCACCGCGAATAATCATCGGACGTGGTTCAACTCCTGCTTTTTTCATCGCTTCAATCGCGTAATCTGTTACGAAAGGAACTGTTTGCAATACTTCTTTCATGTTGCGGTATTGCTCCGTTACTTCAAATTCGTAGGAAATTCCGTTGTATTGTTCGATCACCATTTTCAAGATATTCTCTAAACGGTTTTCGTATTCGCCTAATTTCTCTGTGATGTGATCACGAATGATGAAGGTAACTGTTGCTGTTTCCAATCCTCCTTCAAACGAAACTGGGTGCACAAATCCTTCACGATCTTGTGTTGTTTCAGGTGACCATTTATCTTTTGGTAAAGCAGTTACAAATTCAGCAGCCACTTTCAAGGCATTCACCATTTTATTTTTTGCATATCCTGGATGCGCGCTAACACCGTGAATCGTCACTTTTACTGCATCAGCAGAGAACGATTCATCTTCGATATCGCCTAATTTTCCGCCATCCAATGTATAACCGTAATCGGCGTTTAATTTTTTCATGTCCAATTGCTCAACACCGCGACCAACTTCTTCGTCTGGCGTAAACAAAATACGAATTGGACCGTGTTTTACAGATGGGTTTTGCGTTAAATACGTCGCTAAATCCATTATAATTGCAACACCCGCTTTGTCATCTGCACCAAGCAATGTTAATCCACTTGCGGTAATGATATCATCACCAATTTTTGTTGCTAAATATGGGTGACGCTCAGTTGTAATTACTTGTGATTCATCGTCTGGCAAGGTAATCGGTGCGCCATCATAATTGCGGTGAACCAATGGTTTTACATCTGTACCGCTACAATCTGGAGCAGTATCCATGTGTGAACAAAAACAAATTGTAGGTAAATCAGTGCGATCACTATTTGATGGAATTGTTGCATAAACATAACCCCATTCGTCCATTTCAGCATCTTGAATGCCTAATTCTTTTAACTCATCCAACAATACTTTTGCCAAGTCTTTTTGTTTCATGGATGAAGGAAAGGATGTTGAATTTGGATCCGCTGTTGTGTCGATTTGTACGTATTTAATAAATCGTTCTTCTACTGTATACCTGTGATTGCTCATAAATGTCTTTTATCTTACTGTTTCAAAGATACTAATTTGTTCGAAGTTGAAATCGAATGTTGATAAATCGGCAACCATTCAGTTTTACCAATGTTCAATTCACTTTTTTGAGTATTTACAAGGTCATAACAGCGTAAAGCGGGAGGTTTTCGAGCCATTCTTCTTTTCTGTACGGACTCATTGAAGTGCGAATGCCATTCGGTGAGTTGTATTTTTCGCGGTAAACTTTTAAACTTTTAGCTTTCAAGTTTTCTTCTGCCTTAACTTCAATTGGTTTAACATCAAGTTCTTTTTGAATGATGAAATCTATTTCTGCTGTAGCATTTTCAGCGCTCCAATAGACTAAGTCAAAGCGTAGTTTTAATTCTTGAGCAACGTATTGTTCTGTAAATGCGCCTTTAAATTCGGTTAAAAGTTGATTTTTATTTAAAAGAATTTGAGAATTTATATTCCCCATTGCGTTTAGAAGTCCTATGTCTAAAAGGAATAATTTGAAAATATCATAATTAGCGTATGATTTCAGTGGAATGGATGGTTTGGAAATTTGTGTGGATTTCAGTACTAATCCAGCATTGGTAAGCCAGTTAATCGCTTCTTCAAAATCTTTCGCTCTAGCTCCTTTTTTTAATTGACCATAAATAAACTTACGATTTTCTTTTGCTAATTGACCTAAAATGGATTGCCATACTAGTCTAATTTTAGGAACGATGTTGTTCGGTGCATATTTTGCAAAATCGTTTTCGTAACCTACTATTATTGCATGTTGAATTGTCCGAACCTCTTCTAAGTCTTTCGAATCTATATAGGTTTTTACAGCTTCAGGCATTCCACCAACAAAATAATAAATTCTTAACAAAGAGATTAATTTCTCATGAAAAGGTTCAATTATTTCCCATTGCCTGTGGTGAAGTGCATGAACCAATGTTTGCTCATTTAAATTTATCAGAAATTCCTCAAAACTCATCGGGTACAATGTAAGAAAGTCGACTTTGCCTACTGGAAATGTGTTGTTTTTTTGTAATGAAACGCCAAGTAAAGATCCAGCAGCAATAATGTGGAATTCTGGTGCGTTTTCTTGAAAATATTTCAATGCTGTTAGTCCTTTCTCTGCTTCTTGAATTTCATCAAGAATGATCAATGTATTGGTTGCTTCAATTTTTTGACCTGTTTCGATTTCAAAAATGGAAATTACCCGAGGGATGTCAAAATCATTGGTGAAAAGTTGTTGTAAACGAATACTACTTTCAAAATTGATGTAAACTACATTTTCAAACAAACGTTTTCCAACCTCTTTCATAACCCATGTTTTTCCAACTTGGCGTGCACCTTGTATGATTAAAGGTTTTCGATTTGGCTTGTTTTTCCAAAAGACTATTTCTTCTATGATTGTTCGAATCATTCGTACTTTAATTTTATACAAATATACATTTTCCTTTGTAAAAGTGTGTTAAAATACATTTATTCATTTGGAAAAGTGTGTAAATATGAATTTATTCCTTTGAAAAAATGTAGCTTTTTAAGCTTTGAATCCGAAACAAGGTGTTGGTAAACTAGAAGAAAGGCACCAATAATCAGGAAATAGGGAATGAAAAAAGGCCTTTCAACTGAAAGACCTTCTTTTATTCTAAAATTCAAAAGAATTAGATAATCTCGTTTGCTGCGAAATGGAATTTACCTTCGATTTCAGCATTTTCGTCAGAATCAGAACCGTGAACTGCGTTACGTCCTTTTGACTCAGCGTAATATTTACGGATTGTACCTTCAGCTGCTTCAGCAGGATCAGTAGCACCAATTAATGTACGGAAATCAGCAACTGCGTTTTCTTTTTCAAGAATAGCTGCAACGATAGGTCCAGAAGTCATGTATTCAACTAATTCACCATAGAATGGTCTTTCAGCGTGAACTTCGTAGAATTTTTCTGCTTGCTCAGTTGTTAATTGCGTCAATTTCATTGCTTTAATTGAGAATCCAGCTTGGATGATCATGTCGATGATTTTACCAGTGTGTCCGTTTTCTAACGCATCTGGTTTCAACATTGTAAATGTTCTATTAGTTGCCATTTTTCTTGTGTATTTCTAAAATTTGGGTGCAAAGATACACATTTAATTGTAAAAGTCCGATTTGAAGTAGAATGTCATAGCTTTCACGTGAAGTTCGTATATTTGGACAACGAAAATCGAAGATGGAAACCTTAGTTAAGTTTTTTAGCGGAATAGATCCTGTTGTTGCTGCATTGATTGCAACAACGTTTACTTGGCTTGTCACTGCAGCTGGTGCAGCCTTGGTTTTCTTTTTTAAAACAATGCACCGCGCTTGGTTAGATGCCATGCTTGGATTTACAGGTGGTGTAATGGTTGCAGCGAGTTTTTGGTCCTTGCTCAATCCATCCATTGAAATGTCAGAGAAAATGTATCCTTCAATGCCGTGGATGCCAGCAGCAGTTGGATTTTTAATGGGCGCCTTGTTCTTGTTTGTCCTGGATAAAAAACTTCCTCACCTACACATCAACTTCAAAGAAGAGGAAAAAGAAGGAGTTAAAACGCAATTGCATAAAACAGTATTGTTGGTCTTGGCGATTACGCTTCACAATATTCCCGAAGGATTGGCAGTTGGTGTTTTATTTGGTGCTGCGGCAACAGGAATGGACGGAGCAACGATTACAGGAGCGATTGCCTTAGCAATAGGAATTGGTATTCAAAATTTCCCAGAAGGATTTGCGGTTGCAATGCCGTTGAGAAGGGCAGGAGCCAGTCGCATGAAAAGTTTTTGGTACGGACAATTATCTGCAATTGTTGAACCGATAGCAGGTGTTATTGGCGCTGTAGCGGTAATTTATATGCAACCAATTCTTCCATTTGCCTTGGCGTTTGCTGCCGGAGCAATGATTTTTGTTGTGGTAGAAGAAGTAATTCCAGAAACACAACGCGATAAATATACCGATTTAGCGGTCCTTGGTTTTATCGGTGGATTCCTAGTAATGATGGTCTTAGATGTGGCTTTAGGATAATTCTGAAAATTTTAACATTTTTTTTATTTCAAAAGTGTTGCTCATTCAAATTAATGCTGTACTTTTGTCCTGTTCAAAACACAATTTCATAGTTGTAGTTTTTGGGTTTTATAGTTTTAGCATGGTTTAGGAAAAAAGAGGAACAAGTTTCATACGAATTTGTTCCTCTTTTTGAGTTTTAAGGGGTTCGTCTCAAAATTTTTTATATTTTCACTCTCGAAAACGTTAAACCGCTTTACTATGAATAAAAGTTTACTTCTTACAATCGCAGTAGTTTTTTCTGCACTGTTCTCTCAAGCACAAACACAAAGTATCGCCTATCCAGCTGTTGGAAAGGGAGTTGCAACAACATTTGTAACCGATTATCATAGTTTAGGAATCAATTCGTCTGCATTGGGATGGGGAACTGGTTACAAGGATAAGCACTTTACAATGGGTATGACAGAATTTGGATTTGGAATGTATTCTGATTCGCTTAATTCAGATAAATTGAAAAAATTCTATAAAGCCGTAAAAGGTCAAGTTTTTAAAAATTCAACTGATTCTTTGAACTGGGCCCAGCAACAAGATGCAATCGCTGATTACGCTGAAGCTGGAATTTCCATGTTTTTAAATTATAATTGGTTTGGTTTTGCCTATCAGGGAAAGAAATTTGGTGGAATTGCTTTTAATATTCGTGAAAACTATCAGTGGTATTCAAAATTGAACCAACAAACAACGGATATTATCTTTAGAGGAAAATTCTCAAATTATTTTGATTCTTTGACAGTTGTTTTTGGTGCTGATACTTCGGTAATTGCCAACTCTCCAAATCTTTCTCAAGATACAATGAACAACGTTATTTTAGGAACGATTTCTACACCACTGAATTTATCGCAAATTACAAATGGTTCTGAAGTACGTGCTATTTGGAATCGTTACTACAGTGTAGGTTACGGTCGTAAAATTTTAGGGAAAGATTCTGTTTTTGCCATTTATGGTGGTATTGGTGGACGTTACATTCAGTCAGTTGCGATGTTCAATATGCAATCAGATGGAAACAAATTAATGATGTATTCATCTATGTCGCCAAGTTTTACAATTGATTACGGATCTGTTTCATCATCGAATCCATCAACGTTTATCGATCAAGGAAAAGGTTTGCCAAAAGTTGTTGGTTCAGGATACGGTTTAGATTTCTCAGCAAGTGTGATTATTTTGAATCGTTTGAAATTGGCTGCTGCAGTTAATAACATTGGACAAGTAACATTCAAAAGAAATGTTTATACAGTGAATGATACCTTATTGACAAATGTTTCAATCAATGGTTTGAGCGATTACAACGTTACACAATCGGTGAATCAACTTTTACGTGAAGGTGGAATTTTGAAATTAGAAGGACAAGAAGATTATGTTTTGAAAAATGCAGCTGATTTTAGAATTGGTGCAAGTATGGAGTTTGGAAAAATTCTAACGTGCGGTTTTGATGTGGTTGCTCCGTTTAATCGCGAAAACCCAGGAAGTTTAGCCAACACTGTATTCTCTTTTGGAGGTGAATTAAGACCAGTTAAATTTATCGCTTTGAGCGCTGGATATTTTGGTGGTGGAATTTACAAACACAACATTCCAGTTGGTATCAACTTTATCTTTAAAGATGGTGCGTATGAAGTTGGAGTTTCATCGTATGATGCACTATCATTCTTCTCTAAAAAATCAAATAGTATTTCTGTTGCCTTTGGTTTTGCACGTTTCAGATTCTAAACAAGGAGTTTAAGAACTTCTTTTAATTCATTCAATATTAAGGCTGTTGCTCCCCATACTTTTTTCTCAACGAGATTGAAGTAGGGGACATCGGTGTATTTTGTTCCATTGGGTTGGAGTAAATCCATTGTTAATACGCGGTGCTCTTCCAATAAATCGAATAGAGAAAAATGTAGTATTTCTTCAACCTCGCGCAAATTGCGTTCTAATGGCGGTTTACTCGAATGGAAATACACAAAAGGCTGTACAAGAAAACTACTGACTGGAATAAATACTTCGGTTAATTTACCGACAAGCTCTCCTTCGTGAATCGGAATTCCAACTTCTTCATAACATTCTCTTCTTGCCGTATATTCTAAATCTAAATCTTCAGGTTCTTTCTTTCCACCAGGAAAACTCACTTGTCCACCATGCTTACCATCGTATTCTGGTCGCTGCGTTAAAATACACTTGATTAAATTGTCTTCTTTGTACAAAACAACTGCTACTGCAGATTCACGAATTTCTGTTGCATGTTTTAATGCTAACGAACTCAATGGACGAGAAACCGGCGCCATTTTAGTATGTGCTTTTTCGCCTGGTAAGTGATGAATTAATGCTTTCTTTAATTGTTGCAAAAATTCATTTTCCGAAATCATCGTTTAACAGATTTGAGAATGGCCAAAAAGTCATCATAGAGATAACCCATGTGCTGTTTTTTTCCAATCAGTTGGAAGACGTAATAATTGTCGTTTACATCTACTGTTCCCATGAAATAGGTGACAGTGTCACCATCTAAATAACTTGAGCCTTCGATGGTTTGAATTACAGAGGGATAACCGCTTTCACGTGGACCTTTTTTCTTTACAGATGTAAAATAACTTTCTAAGGTACTTTGACGTTTGTAAACGTAATGATCGTGAACAGCATCAACATTGTCTAAATATTCAGATAATTGAAACTTAATCATTTCCGCATCGGATTTACTGAATTTCTCGGCACTGAAATTTAAATCTAAATCACGTATGATTTGCGTCATTGCATCATCCTTGATTACAAAATCTGTATCGTAACTATCCTCAAATAATTTCGAAAGTTTAAAACTGATTCCATGATAGTTTACCCGCTTTAAATCAGGTAAATCCATGTTGTTTTTAAACAACTTTTCTTGTGCATTCTCTTGACGAATCTCAGGACAAGCCGTGAAAAGAAACGACAATAGAATTAAAAAGGATAGATGTATTAATTTCATTGATACGAATATAAGGTATAAATTGAGAATTGAGAATTGAGAATTGAAAATTTGTATTCAAATTCTAAAACTCATCACTCATCGTTCATCAATTTACAATCATCAATCACCAATCATCAATTATGAATCATCAATTATCAATCCTTTTCCCTATTTTTGCAGAACTTTTTATTTAAAACAACATAGCATGCAACTGTGGAATACATTAAATAAGGAGGAATTGGAAGCGAAATGGCGTGAAAGCGGTTACAAGTTTGTGACGATTTCATTCTATACCTATGCGCACATTGCCAATCCTCGTTTATTCAGAGATCATTTGTTTCAACAATGGTCAAACATCGATGTCGTAGGAAGAACCTACGTTGCCAAAGAAGGAATTAACGCACAAATTGCGGTTCCGCTTCATCACTTGGATCAATTCAGAGAAGAACTTTATCAAATTGAATTCTTAAATGGTGTTCGCTTGAACATTGCGGTTGATGATTCGGAAGCTGAGTTTCCGTTCTTGAAATTGAAAATCAAAGTGCGTGACAAAATTCTGGCGGATGGATTGAACGATGAAACATTTGACGTCACAAACAAAGGAATTCACTTGAATGCGGAGGAATTCAATCAGTTGACAGACGATCCAAATACGATTTTAATTGATTTTCGTAATCACTACGAATCGGAAGTTGGCCATTTCAAAGGTGCGATTTTACCAGATGTAGATACCTTCAGAGAATCGTTGCCGTTTATTGAAGATGAATACTTGAAAGGAAACGAGGAAAAAAACGTGGTGATGTATTGCACTGGTGGAATTCGTTGTGAAAAAGCCTCTGCTTGGTTCCGTCATCGTGGATTCAAAAATGTACACCAATTGGAAGGTGGAATTATCAAATACGCCAACGATTGTAAGCAAAAAGGCATTAAAAATAAGTTTATTGGGAAGAATTTTGTCTTCGATGAACGCCGAGGTGAGCGCATTTCAGAAGATATTATCGCGGTTTGTCACCAATGTGGCTCACCGGCTGATACGCATGCGAATTGTGCAAACGATGCTTGTCATTTGTTGTTCATTCAATGTGATGCCTGTAAAGCGAAGTTTGAAAATTGTTGTTCAACAGATTGCCAATCGGTGATTCATTTATCAGCTGAAGAACAAAAAGCCTTGCGCAAAGGGAAAGAAGTGAGCAATAAAATCTTTAAAAAAGGTCGTTCTGAAAAATTACAATTTCAAGTAAATAAAGAAAAACCATTATCTTTAGTCGAATCAAATAAAGAGCATTTAGCGTGATTGGAGTTATCAACTGGGACGTAAGTTCTGAAATTATTGAAGGGTACAAAACACCAAATTTGTACGGTTTACTTTTCGTAACAGGAATGGTTTTGGGGTATTTTGTTATTCGCAAAATGTTCCGAAAAGAAGGCATTGAAGATGCTTTGTTGGACAAATTGGTAATGTTCATGGTTCCTGCAACTGTTATTGGTGCGCGCTTGGGCCATGTGTTCTTTTATGGTCCTTACTGGGATTATGTAGATAATTGTGGTGTGAAGCAAGAAGGCTATTTCGAACATCCATTGAGCATTTTTTATGTTTGGGAAGGCGGATTAGCAAGTCATGGTGGAGCAGTTGTTATTTTATTTGCCCTTTGGTATTTCTCGAAAAAAGTGATCAAAAAACCGTATTTGTGGATTTTGGACCGTATTGCTGCTCCGATTGCGATTGCTGGAACGTTTATACGTTTAGGAAATTTAGTCAATCACGAAATTGTGGGTGATCCAACTAATGTATCGTGGGCATTTAGCTTCTCGCAATTCTATAATGATGCCTTGTGTGGATATGATTCAACTCCGCGTCATCCAGCACAATTGTACGAAGCAATTTGTTACTTTATTTCCTTCGTGATCTTGATGTTCTTATTCTGGAAACGTGATTTATGGAAAAAACCAGGTGTTGTCTTTGGAGCGTTCTTGATTCTTATTTTCGGCGCACGTTTCATGGTTGAATTTGTGAAAATGGGTCAAACAGCACGCGATGAATATTTGTTCTTAAACACAGGACAATTGTTGAGTATTCCGCTTGTGTTGGCAGGTGTTTACTTATTGTGGAAAGGACTTACAAAGAAAGAAGTGCCACAAGCATAATCGAAACTATTGAATTTGAAAAGTCAATACTTGAGCACTAGGCTAAGTATTGACTTTTTTTTTGTCGTTTAATTTTGAATGCTCAACACACGATTTGTTTGAAATTCTGTGTTTCCAATGCGTAGGAAATACATTCCACTTTCAATCGATGCATCAAGTGAAATAGCAGTTGTTCCCTTTGAAAGAGTTCCGCTCAACACTTCTTGGCCTTGCATTGTGTACAAAGTGAACGTTGCAGTCTCCAAGGTGTTTTGTTCAATTTTAATCGCGTTACGTGCAGGATTCGGATAAATTTTAATGTCCCTTTCTAGTTGCTCTAGGTTAATTCCCAAGGTATAATCACAAATAGGATTTGTACTTACCAAAGGAGCGAAAAACGCTGCCAATTCGTTTAGGCGATTCGAGAAATTGTCATACGCATGACACGGATTATTCACTTGATCAGCACAACTTCCTGTACCAAATAAGAAATTATACGGAAAATCAGTTGCTGTAAAGTGATTTTCAATCGTGTAACCGTGATTATTCGTTGTGTTTAAATTTGAAAATGCTCGACTTCCATAAATTTTAGGCGTATTTGAAATACCATAACATCCGTAACCATTGGTCAAACACCAGGTTAATCCTGCCATTACTTTACCAGAATCGATGGGGACAACCATGTCGCACGGTTGATGAAACGAATATATCGCAGGTTTTGGCTTCGATACATCGTGATTTGCAAGCAGATTCGACATCATTCCACCGTAAAAGTTTCCAATTCCTTTGATGGTATAATTTACAGTACTCGGTTCAATTGTTCCATGAATATCGCCTAAGTCAGGTCGAGTAATTGTTCCAGGAAATGTAATTCCTGTATTGTATACACATGATGTAGCCGTTGCATTCGGCGCTGGAACGGAAGCTTGGGCAGTTGCTTGTGGGAATTTTTCGCTTGTTACATCCATTAAACCTACTCCAAGCGCCACGAATGACCCTGCACTTTCTCCCGCAAGGAAAATGTTTGTGGTGTCAATTCTAAATTGGTCGTGACGATTGACCAAAAAGCGCAAAGCACCTTTTCCATCTTGAATACTTCTGTAACATGAACGGTACCACTCAACAGAATCGGTCGCAAAAACACAACTGTAATTTGGGAAGTTACACGTATGTGCTGCATCATCGGAAATAAAGCCCAATCGATAATCAATTGTCGCAGTGACATAGCCACGTTTTGCAAATTCTTTACACATCGTTTGAAGATTGGCTTCGTTCTTATCCCCAGCCACAAAAGCTCCACCGTGAATAAACACGATCAATGGACGACGCGCTGTATGCGTTGGATCGTCGCAATTCGGCAAGTAAATATCCATTAAATGCGTTTCTGTTTCTCCCACAAAATTAACGGAAGAACCATAGGAAAGATTCATGATACTATCATACGAGTAGTTTTGATCGATCCACTGCTGTGAATAGGCCAAACAAGTAATTAATAGAGAGCTAAATAGAAGTAATAAACGTTTCATAGTGTGTGGTTTACAAAAGCGAATGTACGGAAGAAATTTCAGATTGAAAATTGATAATTGAGAATTGATGATTGAGAATTTTTAATTAGTTTTCTACACTTTCAAAATCAACGTGGTAGTGGTCATCGTGTAAGGAATTGATTATAGGTGTTAAGTTTTGAGCGAAGTAGATGTTCTGGGCTTTGAGTTTTTTGCCATATTCAGTTGCGAAAAGGTCATCTTTGAGTTCGATTTTCCAAATAACTTTACTGATTTTGAGTCCATTTTTACGTGCTTCTTGTTCGAGAATCCACAAATGATGAGCGACAGTTTCAAAATCAATTTGAATGGATTTGTCCTCTGAATTGAATCCTGACGCATCAAATTCCAATAAATAGTGTTCTGCTCCAAGTGAATCGAGCGAGTAATAAGGTTTTCCTTCTTTTAGAAGAGGCGACATAAAATCGATACTTAACCCATTTTGGTGTGTATGATGTGGTGCAATTTTTCCTCCTTTTTCATTGGAACATTCCATAAGACAGAATGAATGTCCTGGAAAGATATGCTCACATTCGTTGTAACAGCTGATGACGGTTTTGAGTAATTTATCGCTTACAAAAGCACGCTTATTTAGGTAACTCGTGGTGTCAAAATAGCGAAAATTTGTTCCAGAAAAGGGGAGAAGCTTGCCATTTATTAAACTTCCATTTGAAACCGTTCCAACGGATTTACTCGGAAGATCATTTCCTTTATTTGACGTGTAAAAGGCTTCGATTGTATCATTTTCAATACTGATATTGTTGCTTATCGGCGCTTGGATAGTTGTTTGAGATTGACACGACGCAAAGGGTAAAAACACGAGTAAAAAATAAAACTTCATACAGACAAATTTCGCCTTCCTTAGCAAGAAGCGTACCTTTTAATTGAGTTTTTGTATGCAGCGGCAGAATGATTCCCTGCCTATTGTTGCCTCCAGCGCTTAAGGGGTGATTAATTATCTTCATTTTCAAAATAAAGGGGTTAAAAATCATGTTTAAGAGATGGTTAAAACGAACGGATAAACGATTGAAGTGCGATTTAAAATCTTTTCAATATATTTGGAAAAAACTATTTAACTTATGAAAAAGTCTCTATTTGCATTTATCTTGCCATTACTATTGGTTTTTGTAGGATGTAGCTCTCCCCAATCATCAGCAGAAAATCATGCGGAAGAAATTTGTGATTGCCTGAAAGAAATAGGTGTTAACAAAGATTTGACTATCGCTAAGATGCAGGATAGAGAATTTATGAGGGACATGGAGGACAAAGCTGAGCGCACACTTCCAGCTAAAATGATTAAAATCATGAAGGCAATCGAAAAAGATTTATCAAGTCTTAGCAAAGATGACAAAAAGGAATATACTCGTACATTCTTGAAAGCAATTATTGATACCGACTGTGCGGATGTTCTGTTTGAAAACATTCCTTATGATATGATGGGAATTGCAATTGGTGAAATGGAACGTGAAATGGAATATTCTAACAGAAATTACGATAATTTCCATTAACAGTGATTGGCAAGCTAAACTGATAATACGCTTAGTATCGTTGCGTATTTTACTTGCATAAAAGTGGTTTGGTTCAGTTTAGTGTTTGATGACTTCTCTTTGCTTAAATGGCAATGTTTCCTCAGTTCATTCACTTTTTATTTGTTCAATTCACAACTTTCTTGTCCAAATGAACCAGTTGAAATAGCTAAAACCAAAAGACAGGGTTATTCATGATTCATAATTATTGTAGTTTTAAATTCAACAAAGTTAAATAGGTATTTATCACTTTCAATTCTTTTTCAGGTGGTTGATTACTGTAATGTGTTCCGTAAAGTGTTACGCCATATTTTTTGTATAAAACTTTATCTATCAATGGATGAATGTCTTGATACAATTCTTGTTTATCGATGGCTTCTTCCAATAAATGAATCTCTTTTACTTGAAATTCAGTTCCCATGTGTTGAAAGATTAAATAACACGAATTGTGTTCACAACCAACCAACGAATAACCAGGATAGCCATAAATCGTAAATAGTGAATCGAGTAGTAATTCATTAAAATCATCTGTCTTTTTCATTTCAAACAGTAAGCTATCACATCGAATTGTATCGCTTTGATTTGTGTTTCTGTGTTCTAGTCTAATCCGTTGATCCTCACGTACCATCGAGCGTATTGTTTTGGCTAGATTTACATTCGCATTTGGATATTTCGCAAAAAAGAGACTGTCTGATAAAAGCTCAAGGCGATTGTAGTCGCTTGGACTTACTTTTCTTAACCATTGATTTTGAGAAAATTCCAATAAAACTGCATTTGGAAATCCGTTTTTAATAGCTTTTTCGCTCAATGAATAAATTAACTCGGAAGATGGATTTAGCTTGTAAACCAATTCTGATAAGTCGTTGTATCCGGTAGATTTCTCAAATTCAGAAAAGCAGTTAACTTTAAGTAAAAATAGGGAATCAATTGTGGCAATACTAGACAGAAGATTGGATTCGTTTAACCCATTCTTCAGCTCACTCACTTTTAATTTGTTCAATTCACAACTTTCTTGACTAAACGAACTAGTGGAAATCATGAAAAAGAAAAACCAAAAGACCGGGAGATTCCTGATTCTTAATTCGTGATTAGCTGCGCTGCTGTCCCGATGAATCGGGATAAACTCTACGGAGGTCGTAATTCGTGATTTATAATTCATGATTCTTTAAAATCTTTTCATCACCCCATCGGTGTGCACACTTCAATCAAAAATCCATCTAAATCTCTAATGTAAGCGACGGTTTGTCCCCAAGGTTTTTGTTTTGCGGTTTCATCTAGCTGTGCCCCGCAATGAACTGCCTTGTCGAGGGTTTCTTGCACATGTTCGGTTACTAAGCCAATTTCAATTCCAAAGGCTGGATTGCTGGGTTTACTTTCTTGAAAGCCATTTGATAAGTTCGAATGTGCCAATTCAACTGTTGCAAACGAAAGCGTTGTCTCGCCAGTTAGCAATTCGCCATATTCATTTCCTGGAGAAATAAATTTTCGCTGAAAGCCAAAAGCAACTTCATAAAATTCGATTGCTTTTGTTACGTCGGAAACGTACAGAATGGTGTAGCCAAGTTTTACCATGGGGAATGTTTTTCTAATTGTTCGAAGATATGAATATTCTAAGGGTTTTAATTCGCATAATTTGCAATGATTTTGATTCCAAGGTTGAATTTCGGGAGTTCCTGTAAATTCCCTTTGATAAAGTCAATTGGTCGAAAAGCAAAGAATATTTGTCCGTTTGAAACGCCAATATTTGCATAAATACTCATGTCTGAGTACTGATGTATGAAACTATTGACCATTTTTTCTTGTGCATCAAAACGGGTTATTTCTTTAAAATAGAGTGGGAGATTGTAAGTAAATCCAAGATCCACAAAAATGGATTTCGGATTAATTGTTTCCAGCTGTTGATTCGTCGTTGTAAAACGAAATTTAACGTCAAATTGTCCATTCAAATAGCTGTAATAATTCGTTTTTATCGGTTTGTTGTAGGTGGAAGTTGAAAGTGAGTCAATACGCAAGGGTGCATAAAGATAACCAACGCCGCCGCCGATTAACGCGCCAACATGCTTTGAGAATGCGGACCAATAATAAGCAGAATATCCAAGTCCAGCCGTATATTTAGGATTGTTTCCATCTGGATTCCAGCGAGAATCAAAGTAGGATGCGTTAAATTGCAATTCTGTTCGGGATTTGATTGGTTCTGGTGTGCACGAAGAATTCAATTGCGTGTAATCAACGTATTCATAAAGATCAAAAGTGACATAGGCAATTTGGCACTCTTTTATTTCAATGATTTTCGTCACAGATTCGATGGCTTCGTCAGACGGCGCTCCACAATTGGTAAGGTTTACCGAATACTGACCAATGGGCAAGTTGTCGACCGAGAGTTCAATGTCATTCGATATCGTTTCTGTATATACCGTGTCGTTTTCGTCGTAAACGGTCACCGTATAACAAGGCGTTTCACCATTCGTGTTTTGATTGATGATAATGATTAAATTATCGGATTGGGAGAATGCGGCACTCGTAAAAGCAAGCAAACACAGCAGTATGAAGATGATGTTTTTCATGGTTGATAGTTTAAATTAAATTCATCCCACCATTCTCCCTCAACCACTTTTTTAAGCGCCGAGCAAATAGTAAATGGGTTAAAAATGTTGGAAGATTGAATTTTAGATTGTCTTGAAGCATGGTATAAAAGACAGCATCTTCCGAAACAAAAACGAATGCTGTTTTGCTAAAGTTTGGATTCATTCCAGGGCGATCTAGAACAATGCAATAATTGTACTTTCTGCGGATATCGAAGTCATTTGTTCGTGCAAATTCCAAAATGCTTGAATGGATTTTATCTCGGTCTGCATGTGCAAAAATCTGGGTGAGTTTCAATTCAGTTAACTTCCGATAGGTCATATACAATCCAAAACAAAAAACGAGTGGTAAGACTCCCAAGCCCAAGAATTTTTCATTTGGATTCTTAAAGTTGAGTTCAAAAGCCCACACAAATAGTGGACAAATAACAAATCCAAACGTAATTGAAAAAATGAACAAAAATAGATCTACATACTCCCACCAACTCTTGGCAAAGTGCAATTTTTGGTGCGCAATGCTTTTATCAACATCTATGTTTTTTATTGTTCGCACGATTATTAGTTACGGCAGTATTTTCATTTCATTCTCACTCCGAAGATAATCTAATTCTCCGTTTTTCGGGTATTAACTTCCAATCACCCCAAAGCAATTCTCTAATCTTACTTTAAAGTATAGAAATCATATGTGGCTTTGGCGATGTCCGCAATGATTTTCTCGTTCGTTTCCAAATTTTCGCTTGATTCACTCACAAAAACACTCAGGATGAAATAGTCACCGTTGGGTAAGAATATGATGCCTATGTTGTTTACGGCGTCCATGATTCCGGTTTCGTCATTCGTTCCCGAAGAACCCGTTTTGTGGGCTATTATTGTCTCATCAGGTAATTGGCCGCGAAAGCGATTTTTACCAGTGGTCGTTTCTTTGTTCGTTTTCCAAAAAAAGTCATAACTACTTTTTGATAGTAGCTTGTTCTTGTTTTCATAGAATAGTCGAAGCGTTTCACTCGCTGCATTTGGTGTTGTCCAATTTTGGAACATATTTCCCCATTCCGACTGCATATCAGCTTCGTTGAAGGTGATTTTAATCTGTTGAATGCCACATTGTTTGATATAGCGTTCAACCGTTTTTGGTGTGCCAATTAGTCGAATGAGCACGTCGCAAGCCAAATTATCACTGTGCGAAACTGTATATTGGATCAATTCTTTAATGGTAAACGTTCCGCCTTCAGGATGCTCGTCTCTCAGTGGATTCCAAGCATCTTCGGGTAGAAGTTCATCTTTTCGAATGGTGATTTTTTGGTTCAATGAAAGTTTGCCCTTATCAATTTCTGAAAGGACAGCCAACGCGATGTGAAATTTGAATACACTTTGCATGGGAAAGCGTCGATCGCCATTCAACGAAAGCGTGTCTTTTCCATTGTTTCCAATTAGAGAAAAACCGACTATCGCCTTTTTATTGGAGATGATTTTCTCAATTTTTTTGCGAAGCTCTTCGGTTTTACTGATTTCATCCTGCTTTTCATCAGTTGGGTTTACAGCTGTTTGACAACTTGTTGCAAGGACAAAAAGCAGTCCGATCAATGGAATTAGTTTCATGCTAAATTGCGTTTTTTTGTTGCTTAGCCTACTTTACAGCTTGGATTGCACTTCACTTCAAAATTCACCGAATTGGCGATATAACAGATGTCATGTGCTTTGTGGTGCAATTCAATCGCTTTTTCTACCATTCCTTCATTCGCGACAACAACTTGTGGATTTAACACCACTTCTTTGAAATTTCCACCGCCGCTCGCATGTTCAATCATCACTCCAGTTGCATGATCTGTGTAGGCTGTAACGACAATTCCATCCATTGAACACAAGTATAAGTACGAAAGCATGTGGCACGATGAAATTGCCGAAACCAATAAATCTTCAGGATTCAATTTTGTTTTATCGCCAACCGCTGGATTATCGGTTGTAAGGAATAAATCAGGTTTCCCTTGAATACTCACTGTGTGACTTCGATCGTAGGTTCGAACATTTTTTGTTCCTTCACCTGTATTTCCTGTCCATTCAGCTGTTAATTTGTAGTTGTGTTCGCGTGCCATGCTGCTTTAATTTATTGTTCTTCAATAATCGATATCCCTTTTGATTTGTCGCCCGAGGCCCATTCCCACTGTTCGTGTAAGCGAATTTTTCCATTTTCCATCAGTTCCGGAATGGATCGACAAATTCCCGTCATCAATTCGCCCTTGTCATTCACTTGATGATAGCGCATTTCAATGTTGCCTGAACTGTCAACCAAACCCATTAGATGTCCATATTTGATTTTCCCGCCAGCGTATTCAGACGTCAAGATATTTCCGACTTGTTTGTAATGAAAAAGGGTTTCATTGGATGTTTCTCCGTTTTCAGAGTTAAGAATTGGCCGAAAAAGTTTGTTGTTATAGTTCATAGTTTTGATTTTCCAATGTAACCTTTTCCAAAAATACGAAATCAACCAATAGGCAGGATAATTCTGAAAGGATTCAAAAGCTTGGGCAATGACTATAACAATTGGTCAATCATTTTTTTGTTGTCTCAAATGCACTGCCAAACCAATCTGCGCACCTAGAATCGATGTCCAATTCTTCGCACAAAGACCTTTCGTTTGATTTATGACTACTTCGCTGTTGGGTGAATAGAGATAAGGTGTGTACGCAAACGAAATGAAAGGTGACACGTACGTTCGATTTTTCAAGTGTAGGTAGTAACCTAGTTTTAGATTGAGTTCACCACCAATTCCAAATGCTTTGGATGTTGCTTCGTCGTATATAAATGGTTCTCCGTTCACGTTTCTAAAAAGTCCGCTGGAAGTTGCTGAAAGAATGATATCGGTATACAGTCCTTTCCATTTTGCTGGATTTTCGTAATGCAAAAAGTAACCCAGTTTGAGAAAATTCAACTGAAGTGTTGTAGTCATGTTTTCATTTTCTGCGACACTTCGAAAATAGGAATAGGCCACGTTTATTCCATGGTTCAGGTGACGCTCATTTTTAAAGATATACGAAACTGAGGTGTTTAGACCATTCATGAGCAGTGGTTGCTTTTCTGTCAAGAACGGGCGACTAAAATTGTACGTTTGGATGATCTTGTCCAATTGATTCGAATAGATGTAATTATAAGAAAGATCTACTTTCAATTCTTGTGCAGATGCATTGATTGATACAACCAATAGAACTAGGCTATAAAGTCGTTGAAGTCTCATTTTTTCGAATCATTTATAAAGTTCACAACTGCATTGTATCCTGATTCAACTGCGCCATGAACCGTTTGATGATGACCATTGGTGTTCATTGCTTCTCCAGCAAAATAAAGTCGTTTGTTAACAGCTTGAGCGGCTATTTCACGGGCATTTCCCATTTGAATTGTACTAAAACCATACGCTCCTTTGATAAAAGGTTTCGCCGTGTAATCGAAAACATTGGAAGCGATAAACGATGCCGTTGCTTGTCCGTTGTACATTCCATCTAATTCCTGGAGAAGAGCATTTGTGATTGCCGTGTCACTTCCAAGCGAATGAAGATACGCAGCTTGGTCACCCATGATAAACGCCAATAAAACGTTATCGGAAGTTGACTTTCCGACGGTATCATCGGCATAAGCTCCACAGATTGTGCCTCCGTACAAGACATCTGCATAGAATTTCGAGGAAAATTTTAAAAACACTTTCATTCCTGGACCCATTCCGAATTTTGCAAAAGCGTCTGTTTTTTCGCTTGGCAACGCAGGATTAAAGGTAATCTCATTCAGTTTTAAGATGGACATCGGAACAGTGATGATGACTCTGTCGGCTGAATACGCAACATTGTTGATGTCTTGAACGATAACTTTATCCGTTGAATAGTCAATACTTTGTACAGGCGTATTCAAGATAATTTGATCCAGAATGGGTTGAGCGATGTGTTCTTCAATCACTTCAAAATAAGATTGTTGAAATTTAAAATCTTCATCTCCCGATACCCAGTTTTCTTCATCTTTGCTATTCCAATAGGCGGATAGGAGTGAAGCTGAGGCTCCCTGATCTCCTGCGATTGCTTCAACAATAGCATCGTATTCCGTTCCGAATCCTTGTTGATGCGCATACTCCTTAAACGAAACATCGGGCAGATTTTCCGCTTCGAAAATAAAAGGATCTTGGGGCAAGGTCGTTACAATTTGATTGTTAAACCAATAGGATAGTTCCGTTTCGTCTAGGGTTGTTTGAACATTTTTCGATTGAATTAAGTCAGCAAGAATGTTGTTTTTACCGTGTAACCATTGTGCTCCTGTGTCAATCGTATAATCAGCAAAGCCTTCCAATTTCCCTATTCTTCCACCAATGGCATTTGACGCTTCGATGATCTTGAAATCTATTCCTTTTGATTTTAACAGATAACCTGCGTAAAGTCCAGCGGCACCGGCACCAATAATGATCACATTGCCCTTAAAGTCTATGTCTTCAAACAAGGTCTCTTTTCTGCACGACGACAATACTACTGAGGGAAGCAGCAAGCCACCGATTGAAAAAAAAGCGGAATGTTTAATAAAATCGCGTCTGTCCATTTAAATACTCTTTCAGATTTTTATTGGGGTTTTCAGATTACGGTTTAGTGCTGGGCTAAACTATTTTAAAATCGTTTTTCGAAGATAAAATTATTTCAATCAATCATAGTTACGCTGTTAGATTTTTAGTTGGCGACTCGCTAGCATTAATCTCGAATTAAGCATAGGTCAATCGTTCTTTTGTAGGAAAAGCGCATTCAGCTTTCTTTTTTAATTAACACTTATCTATTAGCGTTTTTATGTTCTTAGTTTTTAAGTAGTTTGTGAATGTAGTTTCTTTTGTTTTTGCCTTCTATGCGTAAAAAGTAACTACCATTTTGTAGATTACTTAGGTCTACTTTGAATTCATTTCCTTGCTGTGTTGTGCTGAGAGCGAATTTCTGACCTTGATTGTTGTATAGCTCAATTTCCGTCACATCTAAACTTAAATCGTTTATTCTAATGATCATTATATCCGTGGTTGGATTTGGATATAGAACAATTTCAGTGTTAGTTGAATTGTCTTCGATTGACAAAGGAGAACAATTAAGCGCTGTTCCTGCAAGTTCATTAAAACTTCCATTCGAAACAAACCAATCATACCATGTCCCACCTGTTCCAGATTGCCACGTTGCTAGGTTAAATGTTTTACTTCCTAAACTGTCGCCTTTAATCTGATAAGCTTTAACTGCTAATCCTCCTAAATTCCAAGTTAATGGATTTCCAACACTGCAATTTTCTGGTGTTTGCGTGGTAAGTTCACAGTTCGATTGGATAAAATAGGCATTGTCGTCATAGGTCGGATGTCCACCAAAAACACGCGCTAAGCCATTTGTATCAATACAAACTGAAGTATATTCATCACATGCGATTGCTTTTCCAAAAACTCCATAATCTGCATGTATTCTTGCAAGAAAGGTGATTAACCTTCCTTTTCTGTCAGGATTATCGAAATGTGTATCCGTTAATGTGTTGTCTAAAAAATGATTATTGATAAAGGCTGTGGAATCAACCGTTACGAGACTACTGTATGGATTTGAAAGTGCTGTGGCAGATGTTACCGTTCCGTTTTGCGCAGAAAAATAATACTTACCCTGTATTGCCATACCTGCACTCGTTCCACCAATTACAATATTCCTTTGCTGAATGGCTTGGTTAATTGCACTGTCAACAGGTGTATTTCTCCAATAACTTATATACGTCCATTGATCTCCTCCTGCAAACCAAATTGCCTCGGCTTGTTGGATCTTTTGAAGAATATACGCTTCATTACTTGCCATTGCATTGTTGCATACGATGGTTTCAACTGAATTGACAGGTATTCCTAATCCAGAATATAAATATGAATTATATCCATTTGAACCAGTAGCTCTCAATACCAAAACATCACCACCATTCGCTCTTTGAAGAAACCACTTCATGGCATTATCGTCTTCCGATGCACCTCCCATGAGACATACGCCTCCAAGCGGATTTGTTGTCACATTGGTACTGCTTCCAGTAAAGTAAGAGGTATAGTTTTGTCCAAAACTAATGAAAGGGATTATTGACAAGATTAAACGTAATTTTTTGTTCATTTTCAATTCTTTTTTTTTTGAAATAAAATGTCTGTTTCATAACCAAATTCAGCCAAATAATTCAGTCCATTTTGCTTTTCTATTTTATTTGTCCCTGTCCAACCATTTTTTCGTCCTTGCAAAATTAATTCCTTTATGTATTTTGGCTCATTTATGTTTACGGTTTCTACCGAATTCGTTCTTCTGTTTGTTAAACTAATTCCTGATGTCAATGGGTTTTTCATATAATCATGACCTAGACAATAATAATGACCAATAGATAAAAAGTCAATAATCAGTGGTGTCAGCTTGTATCCGCTAAGGTATACTTTTACTGACATGGTAGTGGTTTCTGTTCCTAAATGATAATTGTCAGTAACTGAATACAAATACTCTATATTGTCGATGATTATTTTTCGTAACTTATTTTTCATTTCTCAAAAACCCCTTTTTCAACTAAGTCAGTGTAGATCTTTTTTAAATTGTCGAGTGGTGTAAATTGTACTTCTTTCACACCATAATTGGTTTCAATCCACGTAAAACAGTCGTTTAAATTTCCAATAAAAAAGTGATTTGTAGTTTCATCGAAGTCCGGTTCATCTTGATTCAAGGTGTCAAAGGATAAGACATCATTGAATAGTTCGTCACCTTGATTGATTGTCCTTACCAGTGTCGTTTTGTATGCATTGCCGTGTTTTTCAAGTGAAATCCAGTCGAAGGTCTCAGCATCAAAAAACGTATCGGTCTTAATGAATAGGGCAAGTTTTCGACCAAGTTTCAAATGCAGTTCTACCTTTTCCTTTGCTATGTGACGTGTTTTCATGTTTGTTGAGTTCGAGGTTTTGCTCTGGGATGAAGCCGATTTTTTAAGTTAGTTTTTAATTCCCGCCCGGACATCCGTTCCGTCCTCAGTTCTGAAGTAGTGATCATCAATGGAAATATTTCCGTTGGAGATGTTCACCTTTACCCAACCAAAGGTTGTCGTGTTATTTACTTCTTTCTTCAATCCAATATAATTTATTTGTGAGGTAAATAAACTATAACCCATGCTCCAATAAAGTGAATTATCAATTATTTCATTGTAGGCAATGGTATCTAAATTACTAGATCCTGAACCTATGAAATTTCCAATGGATACGGTATATTCAGTATTCAACATTGTCAAATATATATTAGATGGATCAACAACATAGACTAATACATCATCTGTGGAATTATTATCGACATCAAGAGACAATGAATCTCCAGCGCTTAAAACTATATCAGGATTATAATCCACATAATATCCATTCGTGTCAGCCTTGTCCTTTGTACAACTAATTAGTGTGGACATGATGAATAAAATCAATGTAAAATACCTTATGTTTTTCATACTGTTGTTTAATACAATCAACGGCTTTAACATTGATTTGGTTGATGAAGTAGTTAAATATAGTAATTTTTTACGCTGGGCTTTTTATCTTGTTATTCTAAATATAAACCAAATTACAAGTCCAATAATAAAGACAATTACAATTGCTTGATTAATTATGAGGTCTTTCCTTTGTCTGGGTATTTCGTGCTTTGGATATTCGACTGCCCACTTTTTTGTCACAATGAAGTCTGCAAGCATTTGAGGAGTAACCGGAATTCTATTAACTCTTTCATATGGTGGCTTGAAAAAAGTCCTACCTATACTTTGACCTTCTTCGTTCGTATGGAAATACCATAAATAGTCAGACATGTCAACATGATATTTCTCTGAGTATTTTTCAATCATTTCATGAAAGTCGTCACCTACAACACCCATGTCTTTAAAGATATCGATATTCGGATTGTCTGGATAAACACCAGAATAGTCCTCAAGAAAATTACTTATATCATTTATCCAACTCACAAATTATTTATTTGGTTTAATGCCTTGCCTTGGGTATAACGTTTTGCAAATAGGCGCAGGCAGGGATTTTTAGGACTGAACTTGCTACGAAGAATTGAATTGAAATTTATCACTTTTCTTTCCTTCGAAGCACGAAACCCCTGCTTGAGCTTATTTGCGGTTATGGGCTGGTTTTTTAATTAATTTAATTCTCCATAGAAAATATACATTTATGATAGAACCTTGAATAATAAATACCTTGCGGAAAATTAAAAACTAACTCCCCAACTTACATACAAAGCATCTGGGAAACCAATACCTGTCCTAAAAATAAAATGACTACCCGGTTTTTGTTTTCTATACCCGATGGAACCCGATGGCAACAACATATTCTGCATATCTCCGGCAAAGAAAAAGCAGGCGCCTACTTTCGCCTCAAAGTGTCGACGACCGCTCCCCGTTAAGATTCCAAAACGACTATTTATAAACGGACTTGCTCCATCCCAGTGAGCTAAGCCTCCCAATCCATAGTCTACAATGGTTGAATTTCTACTGCCAAAGACTTTACCCTGAAATAAACTTTCATAAGATAGGGAGGCAGATAGGATTCCATAACTGAGGTTTATTGAATGCTTGTTTAGACTCATTTTTAGTGTATCTATTTTTTCTTGTTGAGCCGAAACTAAAGAGTGAGATACAATAAATAGAACTGTAATGATACATGTTTTTTTCATATTTCTTATTGTTACATTGATTGTTTAACTTTTTATTTTCTTTGACGGCTTTTGTTTTAAACTTGCCTATAACTTATATATAACCGAAACTCTCTTGGCTTATACTTCTAGATGTATGTGGATAAGCGAAATAGTTTAGTCGTTATTTTTTTTTTACTAATGTAAAAAAAGATTTGTGATTTAGGATTTGTCATTCGTGAGTTATTAGTTGACCCCAAAAAAAAAATCCTCCTGAAATTCAGAGGGATCTTATTAGATTGTGTTGATTAATTGCCGTCATCAGGTTCTTGTGGAGAAGACTTGCCGTTTGGCTTTGTGCTGCCTGTGTAGACCAACTTGCGCGCTTTCTCCGTGCCTCCGTGGTGAAAAATTTCAAACACAGTTTAACAGAGGTTTAACCACAAGGTGCACAAAGGTTAAATGTGTTGCACATTGTTTAAGGCACTATGGTGGTCATCAACTGCGTTGATTTTCTTTTTTCACCACAGAGGAGCAGAGGACACAGAGTGAATTCTATTAATGCAATTGCTTTATCCTATGATTTTTTCAAAGAGGTTGAAATGAGCATTATGCTATTTGAGTCCGTACCTTCTCCGTGCCTCCGTGGTGAATTTTTTTTTAACGCAAAGGCGCGGAGTGCGCAAAGGACGCCAACTCTTGCGACCTCTTTTTCTTAGCTCCTCCGCGTTGAAACCTTTTTTGCATGCTATTATTTCTTTGCCCGTTCCACTAAAACCCTTTCAATATCTTCCAATCTACATTCCTTATACCTCAACAAAATCAACAAGTGATACAACAAATCAGCCGCCTCATTTTTGAAGAGTTCTAAATTGTTATCCTTGGCTTCAATCACCAATTCCACCGCTTCTTCACCGACTTTTTGCGCTACTTTGTTCACACCACGTTTGAAGAGTTGATTCGTATAAGAATTCGTGTCGTCTTGATCGATGCGTGTGTGAATGGTTTTTTCCAATTGATACAAAAATCCTTTTGCAGGTTCTTCCTTGAAACATGAGGTCGCGCCTGTGTGACACGTTGGTCCGGCGGGTGTAACTTTGATCAAGAGCGTATCGTTGTCGCAATCGAGTGCGATTTCATTGACCGTCAAATAATTGCCAGAGCTTTCGCCTTTGGTCCATAAGCGGTTTTTACTTCTGCTGAAGAAAGTCACTTTTTGTTCTTGTTGCGTGCGCTCAAACGCTTCGGCGTTCATATAACCAAGCATTAATACTTGCAAGCTTGTGTTATCTTGAATGATCACGGGAACTAAGCCGTTTGATTTTTCGAAATTGATGTTCATCGGATGGGAATTTGTTGTGTTTTTAAATACTGTTTTAATTGTGGAATAGGAATTTCGCCAAAGTGAAAAATACTCGCCGCCAATGCCGCGCTCACCTTGGAGTTTTCAAATACCTCTTTGAAATGGTGCATCGTTCCTGCGCCGCCTGAAGCGATTACGGGAATGTTGACCGCCAAACTGACCTCGGCTAAGTGTGATACTGCAAAGCCATTTTTGGTTCCATCGTTGTTCATGGAAGTGACCAAGAGTTCGCCAGCGCCCAAACGTTCTGCTTCTGTTGCCCATGCAAGCAATTCCCAAGAAGTAGCTGTTTTTCCTCCGTTGACAAAAACCTTCCATGTGTCGTTTTCAAGCTTCGTATCAATGGCAACTACCACACATTGACTTCCGAATTCTTGTGCAATCTCGCTAATCAACTGCGGTTTTTTCACTGCAGATGAATTGATACTTACTTTGTCTGCGCCAGCGTCAATAACGATTCGTGCATCTTCAAGCGAGTTGATGCCGCCTCCCACGGTAAATGGAATGTTGATTTCCTTTGCGATTTTGCGTACCAATTCGGCTAAGGTTTTTCGTTTTTCGAGTGTCGCTGTGATGTCCAGAAAGACCAATTCATCCGCACTGTCATGCACGTAGCGTTTCGCCAATTCAATTGGATCGCCCGCGTCGCGAATGTCCACAAAATTGACACCTTTTACTGTTCTTCCATCCTTGATGTCCAAACAGGGAATAATGCGTTTCTTTAGCATAGCTTTGATAATTCGTTTAAGGTGATTCTTCCTTCATAAATGGCTTTTCCAATGATGGCGCCTGAGCAACCAAGCTCTTTCAGCTGCTGCAAATCGTCGATGCTTGAAACGCCGCCACTTGCAATCAATTGTACGCCTGTTTCTTGCATGATTTCTTTGTACAAATCGAGTGAAGGTCCTTGCAACATGCCGTCTTTTGAAATATCGGTGCAGACAACTGATTGAATTCCTTTTTGCTCGAATGAACGAATGAAATCAACGACGTCAATGCCTGATGTAGCCAACCAACCGTGTGTCGCAATCATCCGCTGATTCGCATCGGCACCGAGCAGAATGCGTTCAGGTCCATACTGTTCCAACCAAGACAAGAATAGCGCTGGTTCTTGTACGGCAATGCTTCCGCCTGTTAGTTGATTCGCACCAGATTCAAAGGCAATTTTCACATCTTCATTGCTTTTAATTCCGCCACCAAAGTCAATCTGAAGCGATGTTGCTTGGGCAATGTTCTCTAGAACTTTATAATTGACAATGTGCTTCGACTTTGCGCCGTCTAAATCCACTAAATGTAAGAAACGAATGCCATTTGCTTCAAATTCTTTTGCTACTTCAACGGGATTGGTGTTGTAGACTTTTTGTGTTGTGTAATCACCTTTTGTGAGGCGCACACATTTTCCATCTAGGATATCGATTGCTGGGATGAGTTTCATAATTCTAAAAAATTTAAGAGGATGCGTTCGCCAATTCCCGCCGATTTTTCTGGGTGAAATTGCGTTGCATAAAAATTGTCTTTTTGCATGGCCGCGCCAAATGGCAAGATGTAATCGCACGTTGCAAGTGAATAGTTGGAAGGTTCACAATAATAACTATGCACGAAGTAAACATCATCGTCTTCCTGAATTCCATTGAGCAGGGGAGAACGACCATTCATTTGTAGCGTATTCCATCCCATGTGCGGAACGATGTCCAAGGGTGGAAATTTCTTCACTTGAACAGGGAAAATGCCCAAACATTCTGTGTTTCCTTCTTCCGAGAATTGACACAGCAATTGTTGTCCCAAGCAAATTCCTAAAACAGGTTGGTTAAGAGAACAAATCACTTGATCCAATCCCATCGCTTTTAAATAGCTCATTGCTGAACTGGCTTCTCCAACTCCTGGAAAAATCACTTTGGATGCACTTCGAATTTCGTCTGCATTGTCGGTAATGACACATGAAAATCCAAGGCGTTCGATGGCGTTCTTCACCGAAGTGATGTTCCCTGCATTGTAATTGATAAGTGCAATCATAATGTTCCTTTTGTACTTGGGATGGAATAATTCTCGTTTCTTGAAACAGCCATTTTTAGTGATTTTGCAAATGCTTTGAAGATTGCTTCAATTTTGTGGTGTTCGTTTTCGCCTTCTGCTTTGATGTTCAAATTGCAACGCGCTTGATCACTGAACGATTTAAAAAAGTGCATGAACATTTCGGTCGGCATTTCTCCAATCATTTCACGTTTGAATGCTGCATCCCACACAAGCCATGGTCGTCCACCGAAATCAATTGCCACTTGTACCAAACAATCATCCATCGGAAGAAGGAAACCGTAACGTTCTATTCCTTTTTTGCTTCCAAGTGCTTGCAAGAACGCATCACCAAGTGTTAGCGCCACATCTTCAATCGAGTGGTGTTCATCGATGTGTAAATCGCCTTTCACATCAATCGTTAAATCCAAGTTTCCGTGTTTCGCCACTTGTTCCAACATGTGATCAAAGAAGCCCAAACCTGTTGAGATCGCTGCTTTTCCTAAACCATCGAGATTGAGTTCAACCGTGATGTCTGTTTCATTGGTTGTACGCGTTAAGCTCGTTTTACGCGGTTGCGCTTTCAGGAAGGAATAAATGTCCGCCCATGATGTTGCAGACAAGGCAGCTGCTTCAAGCGTTTCAGTCCCTAAATAAATGGCTTTGCAGTTCATGTTTTCCGCCAATTGAACATCTGTCAAGCGATCACCAATGACATAGGATTGCTCCAAGTCGTAATTTCCTTTTAAATAATGTGTCAGCATTCCTGTTCCCGGTTTGCGCGTAGGTAAATTGTCTTCAGGAAACGATTTATCGATCAAAATCTCTGTGAATTCAACACCTTCGTTTTTAAAAGCCTGAATGATTTTCGTTTGCGCTGGCCAAAAGGTTTCTTCCGGAAAAGAGGCGGTTCCCAAGCCGTCTTGGTTGGTGACCATCACAAGTTGATAGTCCAATTCTCTTGCAATGCGCGCTAAGTATTGAAAAACTCCAGGATAAAACTCCAATTTTTCCAAGCTATCAAGTTGATAATCGATCGGTGGTTCGATGACCAATGTTCCGTCACGGTCAATAAATAGTACTTTCTTCATGTTAGTATGTGTTTAATGCGTCAATTAATCGTTGATTTTCTGTTGCTGTTCCGATGGTAATGCGAATGCAATTGTTTACTACCGAATGTCTGTTGCGTGTAATGATGTTGCGCTCAATTAAATAGGTGTAAAGCGCTGGTGCGTTGTCCACTTCTACCAAACAGAAATTGGCGTCGGATGGATAGATTTTGCGAACACAATTTAGTTGCACTAATGCTTGTTCAAGTGTTTTTCGTTCGGCAATAATCGCTTCAGTTTGCGTTTGAATTGTTGCGCTATTTTTCAAGGCTTCCAATGCCGCATCTTGATTCAGTTTGCTGACATTGTAAGGTGGTTTAACCTTGTTCATCAAGGAAATGATTTCTGTGGACGCATACGCCATTCCAACGCGAACCGAAGCCAAGCCCCACGCTTTACTGAAGGTTTGCAAAATCACCAAGTTGGGATAAACGCTTAGTTTTTCAATGAACGATGGATTGGTACTAAAGTCAATGTAGGCTTCATCTACCACAACGATTCCTTTGAAGAATTGCAACACCGCTTCAACATCGTTTAAGGTATTTCCTGTAGGATTGTTGGGCGAGCACAGAAATATCAGTTTGATTTGTTCTGCATCATTTACACGTTTTATCGCATCAAGATCCAATTGAAAATCGTTCGTCAAGGGAATTCGAAGGGCTTCAATCGCGTTGATGTTCGCTGCAACTTCATACATGCCATACGTTGGTGGACAAAGAAGAATCCGATCTTTTTCAGGCGTGCAGAAAATGCGGAACAGCAAATCGATTGGTTCATCGCTGCCATTTCCAATAAAGATGTTTTCCGCTGGAATGTTCTTCAGATCAGCTAAGGCTTTTTTCAATTCCGTTTGATTTGGATCGGGATAACGATTTAAGTTGCCGAAGGGATTTTCATTGGCATCCAAAAAAACGCCTTCCGTTCCTGAGAATTCATCACGTGCGCTGCTGTAGGGCTCGAGCAAACGGATGTTCGGTCGCACTAAGTCTTTGATGGAGTTCATAATTCTTCGGATTTTAAAGTGGATAAACGCACGCTTACAGCATTTTTATGTCCAAGTAATTGTTCCGCTTCTGCCATGCGTTCTATTGCAGGACCGATTGTTTGTAAACCTTCTGGTGTAAGTTCTTGGAAGGTGATTTTCTTGATAAAACTATCCAAGGAAACGCCACTGTAATTGCGTGCAAAACCATTTGTTGGTAAAGTGTGATTTGTTCCACTGGCGTAATCTCCCGCGCTTTCACAGCTGTAATTTCCTAGGAAAACAGAACCTGCATTACGAATGCTTTGTGTGAAATCAGCAAAATTCTGAACGGCTAAGATTAAGTGTTCTGGCGCGTAAGCATTACTGAAATCAATGCATGTTTCAATGGAATCGAGAAGAATAGCTTTACTCGATTTCAAAGCAGCTTCAACCGTTTCTTTTCGTGGTAAAGCAAGCACTTGTTGTTGAATTTCCGCCAAGGTTTGCTCGATGATTGTTGAATTATCTGAAAGCAACATCACTTGACTGTCAGCACCGTGTTCCGCTTGCGAAAGTAAATCTGCTGCAACAAACGCCGGATTCGAATTTGCATCTGCAATGATGAGCACTTCACTTGGTCCAGCAGGCATGTCAATCGCTACACCGTATTGCGTTGCGCTTGTTTTGCTGCCGTCACGTATTGATTTCCGGGTCCAAAGATCTTGTCCACTTTCGGCACGGATGCAGTTCCAAAGGTCATTGCACCAATCGCTTGAATTCCGCCAATGGCAAAGATGGTGTTGATGCCAACAAGTTGAGCAGTATAAAGAATCGCAGGATTTATTTCGCCTTGTTGATTGGACGGCGTGCACAAAACGATTTCAGTGCAACCCGCCAGTTTCGCAGGGATTCCCAACATCAAAACCGTTGAAAAGAGTGGGGCAGAACCACCGGGAATATAGATTCCAACCTTTTCAATGGCGCGGCTTTCTCTCCAGCAACTAACACCTTTAGCCGTTTCAATGATTTGAGGTGTTTCACGTTGTGCTGCGTGGAATTTTTCAATAGTATTTTTAGCTAAAAGAATGGCTTCCTTTAACGCAGGATCTAGCACTTCGACAGCACGTTTAATTTGTTGTTCAGAAACTTGCAAGGCATCTAATTCAACTTGATCAAATTGACGACAATAGTTGCGAATGGCTGTATCTCCATTCTGCTGAATGGCTGTAAATACCTCATCGACAAGTTTGAATAAGTTCTCCTTTTCAACAGCTGGACGTGCGATCAATTGCTTCCAGTCGTTTTTGCTTGGATTGAAATATGTTTTCATTGTGTACATTGTTATTCGCTAATTACAAAACCATTTTATCGATTGGAACCACCAAGATTCCTTGTGCTCCTAAGGCTTTTAGTTGATCGATGACATCCCAAAATTCATCTTCTTTGACAACGGAATGTAAGCTGCTCCAACCTTCGCTCGCGAGTGGTAAAATCGTTGGTGCTTTCATTCCAGGAAGAATAGCGCAAATTTGTTCAATGGCCGTGTTGGGTGCGTTGAGCAGAATGTAGTTGTTTTCAGAAGCGTTTTTTACAGCTTTCAAGCGGAACAGTAGTTTGTCGAGAATGGCTTGTTTTTCGAGCGATAAAGCTGTATTCGAAATAAGCACCGCTTCACTTGTTGTCACCACTTCAACTTCTTTTAGTCCGTTCATGATGAGCGTACTTCCGGTACTTACGATGTCGAAGATACCATCCGCCAAACCAATTCCAGTGGCAATTTCAACGCTACCACCAATTTCTTCGATGCAAACTGAAATTCCTTCTTGATCGAAATAGTTTTGTGCAATTTTGGGATAACTCGTCGCAATTATTTTGTTTTGAAAATAGCTTGGACCCGTGTAGATTTCATCTTTTGGAATGGCCAAGGAAAGTTTGCAATTGGCGAAACCTAATTTTTCGATGACACTTACGTTTTTATCCTTTTCCCAGACTTCATTTTCGCCTAAGATTCCGATATCTGCCACGCCTTGTTCAACATACTGCGGAATATCATCATCGCGGAGAAACAAAAGTTCAAGTGGGAAATTTTTTGCTTCTGCTTTCAGCTTGCGTTCACCGTTTGAAATCTTGATGCCGCATTCTTCGAACAGTTTTAATGATTTTTCACTCAGTCGGCCATTTTTCTGAATGGCAATTTTTAATTTACTCATGTTTATTTTGAAATATGTCTGAGTAAACCGAATGGATAGAGAAACAAAAAACCCGTTTGATTTTACTCAGACGGGTTTTGAAATAGTGTATATTTTTTAGTTACAGCATATCATTTCAACTCGCCTGTGCGATTGAATGATGATGATGTTGTAACATACTAAAAATCATAGTTCTCTTTTTTGTTGGCACAAACCTACGTATATTTTTTAATTGTGCAAAATAATATAAAATGAAGATGTTTTTGAAATGTTTCAATACCATATTTTCTCTGTGCCTCCGTGGTGAAAATAAATAACCACATAGAAACATAGGAATTGATAGAAGTACTGTGTATTGAGATAGCATAAGTAGGAGAATTTACTAGGTAAATTCAGCTATGTTTTTCTTTTGGGCGCAATGGGAGTCAGCTTAAACTATGTACCTATGTGTTAAAAAAAACTGCATATCCTGTTTTCACCATAGAGGCGCAGAGGGCACAGAGTGAATTCTATCAATTCAATGGTTTTATCCTATGATTTTCTCAAACAGGTTGAAATGAACAATATATAATATACTATTTGAGTGGGTACTTCCTCCGTGCCTCCGTGGTGAAAAAATTAAGCGTAGCGCACCTTTAAGCGAAGCGCCTCTCTTGCGTTCTCATGTTTCTCTTTAACTCTGCGTTGAAATTTTATTAGAGCGTTGAAAAACTAAAACTCCCCTTCAAGTTCCACCGCCATGAACTCATGTGTGATCGGATGTCTAAACTCAATCCACTCTGCGTGCAAGTGCAAACGCGTTGAGCGCGTGCCATACAAATCATCTCCCACGATTGGCATGTTTAATCCTTGAGGATGCGCCGCGTGAACACGTAATTGATGCGTGCGACCTGTAATAGGGAAAAAATGAATCTTGGTGCGACCATCTTTGCGCTCGATGACTTTCCACTTTGTTTGTGCAGGTTTACCGTATTCGAAACACACCAATTGGCGCGGACGATCTTCCAAATCTACTCGTAAAGGTAAATCAATAAAGCCTTCATCTTCTTGAACGATTCCTTCCAAGAGTGCAACGTAGCGCTTTTTTACCACGCGTTTAATGAATTGACGTTGTAATTGTTTGTGAACAGCAAATGTTTTTGCCGCAATCAATAATCCCGATGTTGACATGTCCAAACGATGCACAACGAGCGGCCCCGTTGCTTCTGGATACAATATTTGTAAGCGTGAAAGCACCGAATCATCAATGTTTTTACCTGGAACCGATAGAAATTCTGCTGGTTTATTGATAATCACCATGTGTTCATCTTCCCAAACGATTGACAATTCTTTTCCTTCTGCAGGATTCGTCAGCATTGGGTTTTCGGCAATGTTCATCCCTTGCAACATGTGTCCAAGAATCGGTTCACATTTCCCACGACAAGCAGGGTAGTAGTGTCCGTGAATGCGGATTTCCGATTTCGGTGATTGTCCCCACCAAAACTCCGCCATACAAACAGGTTTCAATTCGTGGATAAATGCATATTGCATCAACTTCGGCGCGGCACATTCTCCCGCTCCAGCCGTTGGTCTTCCTTCCGGTGTGTTTTTAAAGATATCGCCCAAACTTCGTTGTTGAAGTTGTTGGTCGTAAAAATAATATTGATCGAAAATTTCGTTTTGTAAAGCAGCGGATTTGGTTCTGCGTTCTTCTTTTAAGCGTTCCAACTCATCTGAATAAACGGCCAGTTCCTGTTCCAACCTTTCCACTTGCTCTTTCCATTCTTTGGTAAGATCCTTCAAGCGGTAACTTTCGTAAATACTTTGCTTGTTTAACTCTAAAATATGCGCTTCGAGTTCTTCAACTTGAAACGATTGTTCTAGTTCAAGACGCTTCACACGACGCGCTTCTTTTTGTTGTTTATTGTGTGCTTTGAGTTCGTTGAGTTCGCGTTCGGCTTGCTGTTTTCCTTGTTTCAATGCTTGTTCAGTGCTGATAAAAGCCGGAAGCTGTTCCAAACGTTCAATGCGCTCGTTGATTTCACTGACAATGGCTTCACCTTTTTTGTAAAAACCATCTTCGAGCAACATGTCGAAAACTGGCGGAACGAACTTTTCGTGTTGATTGTGTCCTGCGAGTTTACCGGAAACAGCATTGATGTAGCCTAATTCTCCGGATTTCGTTTGAACAACCAAAACGCCGAACATTTTACCGATCACCAAGCCTTCTTTTCCTTCTTCGATTCCGAAATTGTGTTCGTAATCGGTTTGGGTTTGAAGGTAATCTTGCAATTCTCTTGCGGCGATAAGTGCCAATTCGTGCGGCTCGTAATAAAACGGATAATCGAATTGTTCAGGCAAGCCGATTCCTTCAACCGATGATTGAAAACGGGTAAAATAGGATGGAAGCGCTGCTTGTTTTTCTGACACGATTATTGACTTTTTGGAGGACAAAGGTACAGGAGATTTATCCAACAATTGCATTCCAAGGCTTGAAAGTCTTATTTCCCTTTCGCATAAACTGAATCGTAGCGTTCAATCCATTGATTCACGGTCATTTTTGTAAGCAATTCGCCAATTAAATCATACGGAATTTGATCCATCTTTTTGAAACGAATGCATGATTTTCCCATGTCGAGTTTTGCTTTCGAATGTTTTGGAAATTCTTCAACAAACCAATTCAATAGCTTTTCATCACTGTAAATTCCCATGTGATAAACAGCGATAAAGTTTTTCTGTGAAGCAATGTTCACGAAAGGTAAAGGCAATTCTGGTGAACAATGATAGCCTTTCGGATAAATTGAATGGGGAACAACATATCCAATCATTCCGTAATTCATTTCTTCTGTAAAACCTTCAGGAAGATTCGCTTTGAAAACTTCACGTAAACGTTGCATTGGAGCTTTGCGCTCTTCAGGCAATTCACTCATGTAGGTATCAACTGATTGGGCTTTACTTTGCATCTTATTCGAGTATTAATGTTCCTTTTCCGGCTTCTTCTAATTTTTCAATCACAGGTGGATTTCCTGATAAATGAATATCGCCTTCACCTGTTAATTTATAGCTTAATTTCTGCGCACAATTGACAAATACTGATCCTTTCGATGCATTGTCAACAAATCCAAATTGACTTGCCAATTCTTTTGCATCAACAGCCATCAGTGCAACATTCCAGATTTTCACTTGGTTACACGTTCCTTTTACCGTTACTTTCCCTCCGCAAGGGAAATTGTTCCAATAATAAAACGTATTGCAATTGACGTTCAACGATGCATTGTTCAATTTACTTTTCATGATCAAGCCCAATTCATCTGAAACAAGTTGATTGTCTGACAAGATATTGCATGTTTCATTGGCTGTAATCAAATTCAAGGTGTCGACTGTGATGTAAACCAAGACTTTGTTATTCTTTGGATGCATCCAATTTCCGCGGTAGTTGTTTTCCAGCGTTAATGTATTGTTTTCGACAGAGAATTCAACCTTTTCCAAAATTTTTGTTGCTCCTTCGAGTTTAATCGAATTGCTTGCTCCTTGAATTAAATGCACTTCAAATACGGAATTCAGCACAATCGAATCAAATTGCTCTAGGTTCTGTTCAACAGTTGTTTTGGTCATGGCTTTTTTGCACGAGCCAAGGCTGATTGACCCAAGTAGAACTGCTATGTAAAGTGCGTATTTCATTTTTTCTTCACAAAAAAGTAGCCGAAGCCAAGTTCAGGATAATCTAAAATGTGTAAATGCGATTTCATGGAAATGTGCATCAAGAAATGATCGTTGAATTTCCAACGCAAGATTCCACGGTTATACATTGTGGCGTGATCTACGTGATCTGTTAAACCCAAATAAACTCCTTCTTGCAAAATGAAACTGAATTTACTGTAAACCAATTCTTGTGAAATATGAATGCCTGTGCGGAAGTCATAAATTGGTTTGTGGACAGTGTTGTCTGCACCCATTTCAGTTTCAGTCGATGAATCGTAAAAGATATCTGCTCCAGCGCCAATGTGCAATTTGCGTTTCCAATGGTATTTGTATTCTCCACTAATCGATGAGGTGAAATAAATGGTTGATTGCAAAGCGCGTGTATGTTTTCCTCCAGCAGCATAAATAAGTGCAAATTCATGCTTTGGAACATGTTGCGCGATTTCAGTTTTCTTGAAATCATCTTGTTGACCAGCAGCAAATGAAAGTCCTGCAAAAGCTGAGAATAAATTCACTCCTAAATTCGGCTCCGCCATGTTTGCGTTGGAGTAGTGGGTGAATGAAAGTCCGCTTTGAAACGACCATTTTGGTGAAAGGACGAATCGTGTTCCCAATTTAAAGTTGAAATGAATATTGAGATGTGAACCAACAGAAATGTTATTGTAATTCGATTCTATGTCGAAGCGTTTTGTGGCGTAACCCAATCCAAATCCAAAAAGATGGGTGAATTGAAACTTCGGTTTGCGGATGATAAACGATTGCACGAAGGGATACAAACCAATTTCATGACCTAAGATTTCATTGTTCCCAAGACTTGTGTATTGAAGGGTTAATCCGTATTCTGGATATTTGTACAATTGTTCCCAATCTGTTTTTCCAGTTGTGCGTTTGAATAAACTGACTTCCAATGCTTGGGTTGGTTTGTTTACGAGTAAATTGAAATGTTTGTATTCTGGAATCACAAAACCGTAATGTCCGTCAACACGCAACCATAAATTGTTTGAGAACGTCGTTTTTTCTTGAGCAAACGTAGTTTGTCCAGCAATTAGAAGCAGTAAAATCAATAAACGGTTTCTCACGGAGTTCTCAAATTCATCTCAAAGATAATAGAACGAAGGAAAAAACATTAAGTCTATTGTAAAAGTATTTTCGCAAAGAAGTACGAGGCACGTCTAAAATTTTATCGTAGAGTTATCACATTGATAATGAGTGGGTAAAATTTTAAAGAACGAAGTAATTCAAAGCGAAACTACTTTTTATGGTTTGAAAAGATAATAACCGATGGATGCATTCAAGAAGCCAGACAGACCGATTTTGTTATCTTGAGAACTTTGAATCGCATAGCTATCAAAATGATAACGATCAGAAAAATAGGGACTATCCACCGTTAACGTTTGCATTGAAACGCCAATTCCCATTCCAAAATCCATCATCCAACGTTCCGAAAGCATGGATTGTACGCCAAATCCAAGGAAGAAGGTATATTTTTTTTCTTTGGCGAGAATGTTTCCTGTATAAACTGGCACTGCCGTCAATGTATCGTAAATCGTGGTAGAAAACGGATCATACGTTTTCATTACGCGACCTACGTTCAGCGAGAAATAGCCGCGCGTTGATGATTCGTCTGAGACCGTAAACTTCATAGAAGCATTGATGCGTGAACCATCGTAATACAATTCTTCTCGGTCCAATTCATTTCCATAGAAATCAAGATACTGTTTGTCTGCTTGAATTGGATTGTAAAAATCATCATGGTAATCTTTGTCGTGACCAATTTTTGTTCCAGCCAAAGCAAAGGAAACTTTATCAAAATTCAATTCTACTGATCCACCGAAATTTCCCCAAATCATAGGAACTGGATATGCGCTCAAGCAAAGTCCAAATTCGCTATTGTCTCTGCGATTCTTACGTTTGACAAGTTTATCTGCTGTTTGTTGGCAATCTTCGGCTTTCTTTTTTGCGTTTTGAGATTTGTCTGTCGCCAATACTGTTAAGTAATAAGCACTTAAATTCGACCAATAGTAACATGGTGCATTTGAATACAAGAGCACATTCATTTTGTCACAACCTTCCAAAACGATTGCTTTTGTTTTGCCATTGTTTGATTTTTGGAAGGCGCTAGCTTCAGAATAATAAAGTTGTTTGAAAAATGCTAAAGCTTCATCGATATTCGCCAAAGAAACAGCTGGTAGTTGAATTGTTCGAGCATACACCTCAGCCGCTTCGTTTATGCAGTTGTCTTTGATTGTTCGTGCGAAACGATTAAGCTGATCACCTGATTTTCCTAAGGCAGATAAACTGTCAATTGCAGCGGTAAGTTGTTTGGTAATGTATTTAGGACTGGGATAATTATTCTTCTTAATTGCCGATAAATACGCTGTGTCAAGTTGACTATAAACTGAAACCCATTCCACAATGTAGTCGATGTATTCTGCGTCAATTTGTTTAAGTTTCTTTTTCGCATCAACAGCTTTGTTGTAGGCAATATAGTTATACCACTTTGTTGCACTTCTCATTGAAATTGCTTTTTTAGCTAATGTTAAAGCTTCTTCTGTTTTCCCAAGGTTCGTGCATACCTCAGAAAATCCAGTGTAGTATTCAATCAAGGAATTTTCAAAATTAGTGTAGTTCACCACGTAATTTGTTCCTTCATAAACATAACGAAGAGGAAAAACCGATTGATTTGAAAAATACTCAAAGTCCGATTTCATCGAATTCATGATTGGATAACAATCTGCGTTTTTACCCAACATACCAAGAAGGAAGGCTAGCTCATAGTCCATGTTAGCTTTAAAATAGCGCGCTGTAAGTTTTTCCTGATCAGTTCCGTACTGAAGAACATAATCTAAAATGGGTTCGATATCACTTGATGATAAATAGAAAAACGTAATATCCATGGTGCTTGCTGTTTCAGCAGTTAACTCTGAAATGTTATCGCGCAGTGAGTTATACAGTTTAATTCCTTCAGCAAGTTTTTTTTCCGTTTCAGTCGTTTGAGCGAAAAAAGAAGTAGACGAAATGAGTAAGAACAATGTCAGTAGAAAGCGCATAATCAAGTGGTTGTTAAGAATAATTTTGCGCAAAACTACGAATTTTTCAGGAAAGATGGAGGGAATCTCGGCATCTCGGCAAGCTCGATGACTGAAGCTCTCAATCATTTATTAATTTATTAAATCACAAATCACGAATTACGAATCACAAATCATAAATTGTCAATTCTCAATCTGTATCTGGTATTTCCGTAAAAGTCCAGCCAATGTACTTCGTGTAAACTTCGCTTTCTTGATACGGTTGTTTTCTGGATCTATGATGAAATTAAACGATGTTCTGAAATCTGTTCCTTCTAGTATTGAACGATCAAAGGTGGCACCGTTGAAATCACATTCCGTGAAGTTGGCCAAGCTTAAATCAGTTTCTGTGAAATCTACTTCTTCCAAATTACAATGACTAAAGCGACTTCCTTTTAGTTTCAATTTATAGAACGAACTAAAATTGAGCGTACACGACGTAAAATGAAACGCAATTAGAAAAGGATTGCATTCATCGAAGTGGAGTCCAAGCATTTTACACGAATCGAATTGTGTATCACGGAAGGATGTGTTGAGCAGTTTTGCGTTACTAAAATCGCAGTTGTCGAAGGTACATTCGACGAAAATAACTTCGGCTAAATTCGATCCAGCAAAATTGCAATTTTCGAAGGTGCAGTTTTCGTATTCACCTCGTTCTAGTTCAGTTTTGGTGTAATCTTCATTGACAAACTCAGCGTCAGTAATGTAATTTTTCATATTGAAAGTATGCGTATTAATCCTCTAAACGATAATTTTCATCGCGTTTTTTCTCTCGTTTGTAACGAATGAGTACGCTCAAACCTACAATGATGAGTAAATAGTAAATGAAATAAGAATAGGATTCGTAATGAAAAACGCGTTTGATGAGCAATACGAGTGCAACCAATCCTAAAAACAAGACAACAGAAACAAGTTTCTTTAATGCTGGATTCAGTTTACGTACAACTTTAAACTGATGGAAAAGAATCAGTGTGACAGCGGGCACCAACAACAGAAAAAACAAGGTTGAAAGCATTGCTGAAAGAAAGTCCGCATTCATGTGATTTGATTTGTTTCAAAAATAGTGAAAAGTTTAAACTATTTCTTTGTTTCAATCACTCTACCTTGACGTTTATATTTGCGCACTTTCTTTTTAGGTAAATCCTCTTCGTGAAACATGATTTGTTTGCCCATTGTTCCTTGAAAACGTGTAAAAAACGATTCTCTTTCCTTGATCGATACAAAGGATTCTGAAACAGTCATTTGTGGATTGATGGATGGCTCTGGACGATTGATTGTTCGTAAAGTGTCAAAATTGATTGGAATCAAATCAATTGGAAGTTCTAATTTTTTAATCATTCCAGCTAAGGTTTTGGATTGAAACGGATCTGTTGCAAGAGCAATTTTCTTGAATCCTTTTTCCTTCGCGATTAAATAAGAAAAGTACACATTCTCAGAACTGTGTTCAGCATTTGTATCTAAAAAAATAGCTGATTCTGGAATTCCTTGTGCTTTACCGTATTCACCCATAATTTTAGCTTCGGTATATTGAGTATACACTGCGCCACCTGAATAAATAATTGAATTCGTAACTCCATTTTTATACAGATAATTGGCCCAAGAAACACGGATGTTCATAGTTGGTGACCAGGCAACTCCATTATGTGGAACACCAGGAACAATTATCGCATCATATGGTCCATTTTCCTTTGCTTGTTCGTATAAATGAAGTGTTCGTTTGGAAGAAAAAGCACATGCATTTAAAAAGAGTAGCAGCAGTAAAAATACCGATATAGGAGAATTTAAATTGAGAATACTACGTTTCATGCACGATTGATTTTAGTTGACGATTGTTGGTTCTGTTGAGCTTATAACTGTATAACAATGAATTCTTTAAAATGTTTTAACTCCGTCAAATCAAATCAAAACTATTCGTTTTGTTTCATTAAACGATGAATAGTAAAAGAGGAAGTAGCTGGAGAGATTAAACGCACAAGATAATAGCCATTTTCAATTGTCGAAAAATCAAGTTCTTTATTTTCTGGAACTACACCATGTTCGATAATTTGCCCAAAGAGATTTATTAACTCGTAATTCAGTGAACCACCATTGTAATTAGTGATTTGGACTTTACTTGTAAATGGATTCGGTAAAATTGAAAGATTTGGAGGTAGGTTTTCATTGTTCAGGCCTACAAACTCACATGTATAACAAGAGTCGTTGCTCGAATGAATATATTGCCCATTGTTTGAACATTCAGGAATGTAATAATATCCATACAAATCATAGTAACAAGGATGATATTCATTGTATTCAGTTGGAGTACCCGTGATTATTAATTCAAATTCAAATCCAGCAAAATCAATATTCTTAAAAACAACTGAATGGTTCATGTTATTTTGTCTTAAATAGAAAATATCTCCAGTTTGTAATGGTAATAATGTCGTTGTATCAATGATTGAATTGGGCACACCATAATAATTGGTGATAATCAATTGCACATCTAATCCTGAAGGAAATTGTTCGTTATTATTATTAAAATAAGTTAAATCATTCCAACAGTTTGGAGGTGAAAAAGTTGAAGAATCATGCGGTTGAATCCATCCTGAATAAATCGTGTCGTATACGAATGTTCCTGGACAATAGACTTGACTATGCAACTTGAAAGCAAAGAATAAAATAGAAATTAGGATCAGTTGTTTCATAAGGTGGTTATTAGGTTAGATTGCAATTAATTTTCGAGTTGGGTTTTGAAAACATAAAAATATCCGAAATGCACATTGATCTTTGTTCCAATTGCTAAACGATAGGATAACAGTTCAGTACTACTCACATAAACGCTCGATTCAAACAATTTAGTTGCATTTTGTTTGATCTTTCGATTCGGTAGTTCGATTGAAGAAATTATTTCAGCATTCAAATTTTCATCCAACCAAGGTAGCATGTCTATACGATACGGGTGCAGTTTGATTTCATACTTGAGTTCATCATTGAACCAATATTCCATGCGATAATAGGTGATTGGGCCAATTTTATCCGATATTGACGTTTGTGAATAGTTACTTTGAATGACACTCTTTTCGAGGTAAACAACCTTATCGTTTTGAAAAATCACCTCTAAATCAGGAACAAAATGGGAAAGTATTGATTTTTCGGAAACAATTTTCTCTATGTAGGAAGACGTTTCCACATCACACTCATAGATGTAATGCTCTCGGTATCTATTTCCTAACGTGCTGTTATCATTAGTACTTTCTAATAAATCCGAAAATGATATGACCAATTGTTGATTGTTCAAATGATTTATAAAAAATTTAGGTGATGTTTTAAATTCATTTGATTTAGAAAACAATTGTGGTTTAATAGCGATTAATTCACTCCCAATATGCTCAAAGCTACCATCATCATTACTGAAACGATAAAAAGTGAAATCACATTGGTCACCACGCTTTTCCATTTCAGCTCGGTACAAATTGTTGAGATCGTCATTGAACAAGTACACTTTTTTTGTTGTTATTTCTTCTGTAGAGAGCAATGTGAATCCAGTGAAGTTGGCATCTACTTCTGAAAGTGTAATCGATTTCTCGGACCAATGAAACAATTTGATTTTCCCTTCATCCATGGTTAAATAAAATCGACATTTTAAGATGTCCTTTACATTGTTGGAGTAGAGAATCTGACTTGAATTCATCGGATTTTTAAGGTCAAGGCAAGTCAGCTTCACAACATTTGAACCTATAAAACCATTTGTAAACTCAAGTGTATACAATTTGAAGGTCGTTGAGTCAAAAACACGACTCAAACGCAGATATAAATTTCCATCATAATATTCAACGCCTTTTACTTTCGGATTTATTTTTAATTCGCGTGTTGAATCGGAAATTTCTACAATCCGTTTTAAACCAATCAAGTAGGCATGTTTTTCGTCTGCGATAAAGTAATTACTATAATTTATCTTTTTCGCTTTAAGATTTGAAAATTCAATTTTTGTCACTTGAGCACTTGAAAATTGTGCCGTAAACACAACAAGGAGGCATGTTATAAAGGTTTTCATGTAATTGGAATTATGAATTCAGGTTAAAATTAAAACAAATCTGATTCACTTCAAATCTTAGTTGTTATTTATTTCAACTTCTTCTAACTCTAACTCTAACTCTAACTCTAACTTCTAACTCTAACCTCTAACTACTATTTCTTCCACTTCTTAAGACTATTTCAATTCTAAAAGCGCCGCTTTCGTTCCAATCGTTCGTGTAATATAATCCATTTCCAACTTCGGACTTCGTGCTGGCGAATATTCACGACCGTAAAAAATGATTTGTAAATGCAACTTGTTCCATAATTCGCGTGGAAAAACTTTTTTCGCATCGGCTTCGGTAACCACCACATTTTTTCCAGAAGTAATTCCCCAACGGGTCAACAAACGGTGAATGTGCGTATCAACTGGAAACGCTGGAACTCCGAATGCTTGTGACATGACAACTGAAGCTGTTTTATGTCCAACACCTGGCAATTCTTCCAATAAGTGCATTTCATTCGGTACTTCTCCTTGATATTTGTCGATTAAAATCTGTGACAATTCAAAAATGGCCTGAGATTTACGTGGTGAAAGTCCGCAAGGACGAATGATTTCTTTGATTTCTTCCACACGCAATTTTACCATGTCGAATGGATTATTTGCTAAACGAAAGAGGGAAGGAGTGACCAAGTTTACACGAACATCAGTACATTGAGCCGAAAGTAAAACCGCTATTAAAAGTGTGTACGCATCTGAGTGATCCAACGGAACCGGCGTTTCAGGGTACAATTTTTCTAATTCTGTAATGATGTACTGTGCTTTTTCTTTTTTTGTCATGTCGAGAAATGCCTTGTTGGAAATAATTGATTATTTGTTTTGAGCGCCGTTTCGCAGAAAATGAAGAAATTTCTTTTGATCATCCACGGAAGGAAAGCGCTTTTGAAATTCCAGATAAGTTGAAAGTATTTTTGCACGAATTACTGCTGGATTCACCAAAGGAACAGTTGACTTTTGAAGTAACTGCGGAGCATTGTTACTAGCAATCGTATCTTTTGGATCAATTGACAACGCTTTTTTGTAATCCGCTGCTGCTAATTCTGTTTGATTGCTGATTTGGTAAACAAAACCGCGACAACTATAGCGAAATCCATATTGTGGTTGTAGGCGAATTGCTTGCGTGAAATCGGAAATGCTTTCGTCAATTTTTCCTTGTTGTAAATAGCAAAAAGCTCTATCCGCATAACAATCTGCGTGCTCTGGACTTTCACTAATTGCTTGCTGATACATTTTAATAGCATCGTCAAACGATTTTTTCAATTGAAATTGATACGCTTCAGCATGTGATTTATTCGCAAACATCCTTATTTTTACTTTATGAATGATAAAAATACGGACTTTCCGCAATACCGTAAGCTTTCAAATGACAAGACTTTTTACAAGATTCAATCTGACCGCTTGTTTGAAGAGGTACAATTGATGGGGTCCAAGGTGTTTCGTTATGTCATAGATGCAAAACAATATCCTGAAATCTTAAAAATTCAAGATATGTTGCAATTGGAAGAACCGTATTTAACAATTTCAGAAGAAGAATTTACTCAAAAAACTGCCGTACTATGAAAATCCTTAGCGTTGTATTCTCCTTAATTCTATTGGCATCATGTGCATTGAACGCGGATCAAGAACAAAAATTAAATCAATCCATGGCGGGCTATTTACAAGCGCGAAACAACTGTCAGCTAATTTCCTATGTGGCGTTCACGTATCCAGCAGTCGTTGCGGATTATAAAGAACAAGGCGATAGTATTTTTCAAGCAAAATTTGATTGTACCCAAGACAGTATTATCTGGAATGATCCAACAATACGTCAAATTCAACAAGAAGGAAATATGATTCAAGCTTTGGTTGATGTGGCCCAAGTGGATGAATATACGTATGATATTTTAAAGGAAAAAAAGAAAATTGTGGCTGTGAGCGAAGATAATGGCACATCATGGTTTTTTATGGAACATGCATATTATGTTGATAAGTCGAAATTGAAGAAGCTAAAAAGGTTAATTAAAGAATAATTTTTTTTATATTTTTAAAGCATGTTAAAAGCAATTACCGGACTACTGCTTCTTGCACCCTTTACGTTGTTTGCTCAAGGATGGCTTCCGATGGGTGCACGCTCTAATTCAATGGGCAATGCTTCGTCTACACTTACAGATGTTTGGGCTTTTCACCACAATCCTGGTGCTTTGGCTGAATTGGAAAAACAAGCTGCAGGACTTTCCTATGAGAATCGTTTTCTATTGAAAGAACTGCAATCACAAGGTTTGGTTTTTGCGCAACCTTTGAAAAAAGGAGTGTTATCGATCGGAGCGCAAACGTATGGTTTTAAAACCTATCGAACGAATCGAATCGGAGCTGGTTATTCCATGAAATTAAGCGAGAAATTTTCAGCTGGTGTGCAGTTGAATTACCAAAATATTCGTTTCGCAGAAAATTATGGAAGCAAAGGAACGGTAACGGCAGAAGCTGGAATCTTAGCGAAAATTACCGAAAAGTGGAGTATCGGCGTATCTGCTTTCAACATTGGTAGAAATAAACTAGACGATTTTCAAGATGATCGATATACAACGCTAATGCGCTTGGGTACAAGTTACGCTGTTTCCAAGAAAGTACTTATAGCAGCGGAGGTTGAGAAAAATGTCGATTTTCCATTGAGAGCCAAAGTTGGGATTGAATATCAATTAATTGAACAGTTTTATATACGAGGTGGTTTCGCGACAGAACCGATTGAAGCGAGTTTTGGTTTTGGGTATAAATTCAGTGTTTTTCAATTGGATTTTGGTAGTGCTTATCATCAGCAATTGGGATGGTCACCGCATTTTTCCTTTACGTATCAGCATAAGTAAACATGCAAAAACTGCTGCGAAATAGCTTAGCTTTCCTCTTCCTTTGTTGTTCATTGGGAATTTTCGCGCAGGAAAAAAGCGAAGTGGTACAACAGCGCATTGAGTTTATTGCCGAACAATTAGAAGCAGAAGATATCGATTTAACGAATGTGGTTGAACAGTTGAATTACTATTTCGATCATCCACTGAACTTGAATGGCGCAACAGCTGAAGAATTGGAAGAATTGAACCTATTGACATCTGTTCAAATCAATGAATTATTGCTACATATTAAGGTGTTTGGCAAGTTAATTTCCATCTATGAACTTCAAAGTTTGGAATATTGGGATTTACAAACAATTCAATTGGTGCGACCGTTTGCGCGTGTAGATGACAAATTGGATAATCTGCATATCTCATGGAAAGAAGCACTTGATCAAGGGAATTACGAAGCTTTTTTGCGCTATCAAACTACTCCTCAAGAAAAATCAGGTTACCAAAATGTGCCTGATTCTATTCTTCAAACGAGCAATTCATTTTATTATGGGAATTCAGATCGCTATTATTCACGTTTACGTTACACATACAGAACAAACATAAGTATCGGTGTAACAGGTGAAAAAGACGCGGGTGAGCAATTTTTTAAAGGTGCTCAAAAAAATGGATTCGATTTCTATTCGTTTCACGCCTATTTCAAAGGAGGAAAGTACATTAAAGCTGTTGCAGTAGGAGATTATCAAGTGCAAATTGGACAAGGTTTGAATCTATGGTCGGGTTACGCCTTTGGAAAAACAGCAGATGTAACGAATATCAAGAAAACAGCAAATCCTTTAAAAGCTTACACTTCTGTTGATGAAGCCCGCTTTATGCGAGGAGCAGCATTTGATTTGGGTTGGAAATCCTTTTCTCTTTTGTCATTTGCATCTCTGAAGAAAGTGGACGCCTCTGTTTTGGCGGATTCCTTGTACGATGATTTAGAATTCGTTTCAAGTATTAATTTATCGGGTTTACATCGTACAAATTCAGAAATTGCCAAGAAAAATGCCTTGACAGAAAAGATCATTGGTTCCAATCTGCGCTACAGAAATAGAAATTTCCAATTGGGAATTGCAGGTGTTTATCAAGGATATGACAAAGATTTTAATAAGTCCGTAACGCCTTACAATCAATTCGATTTCCGCGGAAAAAGCATGCTTTCTTTCAGTGGCGATTATAGTTGGGTGTTTAAAAATTTCAATTTCTTTGGTGAAACGGCGCGCACTTCGTACTCTGGAGCTTGGGCAAATTTACATGGTGTATTGTTCTCATTGGATTCCAGA
>CAJAVU010000093.1 GCA_903945495.1 uncultured Flavobacteriales bacterium
CTAATGAATTCATCTTTTTTACAAATTCCACACCGTATGTAGGATGACTAATTATTTCTTCGATAATTCTTGCTTCTTTTTCTTTTTGAGTTTTTTTATCAATGCGATAATTATATACCCATAAAATCCAAAACAATAATGGAATTAACATTGCACCAAAGAAGGCACCAAGGTAATATCCAACATAAAACAATCCTTTTTGAATAAAAGAAGGATTTCTAGGTAAATAAAAATCTAATATTTCCGCCTTATCGTAACTATGTTGATTATTTTCTTCACTAGAAAAAATACCAAAAAAGAAATTGTCACCGAAATTCAATGAAAACATTAAGCGACTGCCCTTAAAAGACCTCGACCAACGTTCTGTATCAGTCATCATGTCCTCATAAAATATTTCGTTGGCAGAATATGAATTGTAATAAGGTGCATCTAAATCTTTTTTAGTAATCTCATTAAAAATGGTTGGTATAAGAAATATCAATGAAGTGATAACGCTTGTTATCAAAAGATTTTTTGTAAGGATTCTATTTTCTTGTCTCATATATTACTTATTACGAGTATGTAGGTACCACATTATGATTCTTTTCTGACATACGGTTGTTGTATAGGTCTCATTCTGTAGGACTTAATTTTTTCGAATTTACATATAATTACAATTTGTCAAAAGGTGAAATGTTTTTTTTTTCGTGGATCATTACCTGCGTGTAAATTTCTTTGGTCCTTGAACTTCGGTGACCTAATATTTTTTTATTCATATTTCCCAACAAAATCTAGTATTCTCGCATTTCTCGAAAACAAATCTTTTCCCAACCTCTTCACAAGCTGTGAAAACTTTTCAATCAATTTACAAGTATCATTTTTCAGTCATTTCAACCTCAAAACCTGCTCATTTTCAATCATGAAATCTGCAGTTAAACAAGCCCCAACACCTTAAAAACCTACCAACAAATTTTTCTTATTTCCTTTTCCCAACAAAACCAAGGTATCTGAGCCTGTCGAAGATAAAAATCTTTCCCAGCCTCTTCCCAAGCTGTGAATAATCTACATCAAACCTGCTGAATTTTGCCAAGAACACTTAAAACAAATCATATGGCAACAAACATCATCACAAGCGAAGACCTAGAGCAATTCAAATGGGAATTCTTAGAACTAATCAAAGAACACATTGATATGCGCCTTGGGAAAGTCCCAACGGTAATCGAGGAAAGACAGTGGTTAAAATCACATCAGGTACAACGCATGCTAGGCATTTCACCAGGGACCTTACAAACTCTTCGCATCAATGGAACTATTCCTTACACGAAGGTCGGAGGAATCATCTTCTACGATAAGAAAGACATCCAGCAAATCATGGAGAATAACATGAGAAATCCAATGAGATAGATTTTTCTGCAAGAAAAATCCGTAACGGCGATTTGCAATCGCCCCTAATTATAAAAATCAGTAACACATGAAAAAATCAATAAAACACATTCTAGAAGAAATTAAAACCATTAAAAAAGACCTTATCCCTCAAGAACCGGTTAAAGAGGTTTGGATCGGTGGAATTGAAGTTCAATCAACGCTTTTCATATCAGAAAGAACCTTGTATCGTCACCGCAAATCTGGAAGACTTCCATACAGTAAAGTACGTGGAAAAATCTATTACAAGAAAACAGATATCCGCGATTTGCTCGAGAAAAATTACCGAATCGAAACACCAAAATGCACGTGTTGCTGCAACAAATAATTCAATATTAAAACAAGAATCAATGACGATAATAACAATCATCACCCTTTGGATTTCTAATAGAATCAAAACGAGAAAAAACAGAAACTAAAATTCATTAAACCGGTCATTCCATGAAAGTCAACTACATCAAACATTTGGAAAACATCCATTCAACATTTGTTGAGGATAGCCGGATTACACCATTTCATTTCAGCTTATACATGGCTTTATTCCACCAATGGAATTCAGCCATGTTTCCGGAGCATTTAAGCATCGCCCGATCAGAAATCATGCGTTTTTCAAAACTGGGTTCTATCAACACCTATACGAAGTGCTTGAAAGAGTTACATGCTTTCGGTTACATCGAATATGTTCCATCGAAAAATCCGTATGTGGGAAGCTCGGTCAACATGTACAGATTTGATAATAGTTCAAGTAATAGTTGTGATACAAGTATGTGTCTCAAAACTGATAATAGTTGTGATAATACAAGTGAAACAGTCGTGAGACCTTATATAAACAGTATAAACAATAATAAACAGTTAAAAACTATAAACAATAGGGTCGATTCAAAAATCGACCAACCATCAAAGTCGAAAAGAGAGATTTTTATTTCTCCTTCTTTGGAAGAGAAAGCGATTAAGCTTTCGAAGACCGAGGCTCGAACGGGAAGTTCGAATATCCGAGGGATAGCAATGGTTTTACCAAATCTTGAACAAGTAAAAGAATTTTTTAAGGAAAAAAATAAAACAGATCTAGATGCTGAAAAATTCTTCAATCATTTTGAATCCAATGGTTGGTTAGTCGGTGGAAAATCCAAAATGAAAAACTGGCAAGCTGCAGCGCGAAATTGGATTAGTCGTTCCGAAGAATATACAAAACGGTCCCTGAGCTTGTCAAATGGGAAACCAGGAAACCTAAATGTCAATCAGAATAAAGATTACAGTGTCCCACTTTAAAAGATTGTATTGAAAATCCAAAAAAACGGAATTCCCGAAGTGAGATCCAAAAACGCGCCTTGAAAGATTTGCCTGGGACCCACAGGACGAAGTTGCGCAAAAATTTCTGGGTGTTTGAATCCGAGGAACGAGGATGAGTTTCAGAAATTTTAGCAACAAGGACAATGTGGGTAGGCTAATCTTTCCAGCGCTAGACTTTTTTGTTACTTTTTGCGGCAATGGCAAAAAGTAAAGTAATACTAAAATGAATTTATTATGCTTCACAATTGCTTCACAATCTCCAACGGTTTTCGACAATTCGACTTCTCGAAATGCCTTCTCTATCTCAACCTCCTCGGCCGGCAAACCTATGGTCAAAACTTTGTCCTAAAGCCAGAAGACAAACTCCTTCTTCACAAGCTCATATCCTATGCAATCTCTTCTGAAGAAAATTGCCAAGAACATGGGATTGATTTAACCAAAGGAATTCTTTTAACAGGACCCGTTGGCTGTGGAAAAACTACCTTGATGACTTTACTGCCAGCATTCATGTATCCATTTCAAAAATATCCAGTTAAGAACACACGCGAAATTGCCGCTGAATTTCACAAAGACGGTTTTGAAGCAATTCAGAAATACAGCTCACGACACAAGCCACTGTGCTTAGATGATCTAGGAGTAGAACACAACATCAAGCATTTTGGTAATGAGTGCAACACTATCGGTGAAATCCTTCTGGAACGATACGACTTACATGTCAATCATGGAGTAATCACTCACGCCACAACCAATCTGAACGCCGATGAACTGGAAGAAATCTATGGTATTCGCGTCAGATCGAGGTTAAGGAGTATGTTTAATCTCGTCGCATTTCCTGAGTCCTGCCAGGACAAACGGAAATGAGCTAACGAGATGAATCCGCCAACTGGCGGATCAATCTATCATCAATCTCATACAAAACAAAATCAAACATGAAAAAACTAGATATCACCTCAATCGTTCAATCCCGCCTGGATGAAACTCAATACTTTGCTGAAAAGCATGAAAAGAAACAAATAGTCATCCACCATACCGTTTCAGGTCCAAAGGCCGAGAGCGTTATACGCGACTGGAACCAATCCAAAGAGCGCGTTGGAACCGCATTCATTATTGATGGAAATGGAATCATATACCAATGTTTCAGTTCTGCACACTGGGCACATCACTTGGGTACTCATTTCCCAAACAATACAGCATTAAACAAGTATTCGATTGCTATTGAAATTTGCAACTGGGGTACACTGAAAGAAAAGGGAAATAGATATTATTCTGCTTTCAAAAAAGAAGTCCCGGCAGAAGAAGTTATCGATTATGGAATCGCTTTTCGTGGTTCACGATTCTTCCAGCGATACAAGAAAGAACAACTCGCTTCCTTAAAACTCTTGTTAGACTATCTCTGCGACCGCTACCAAATTCCGAACACTTACAATTCAGATATGTGGGAAATCTGCCCTCGAGCGATTAAAGGTGAACCTGGTATATTTTCACATGTGAGTTTTAGAAAGGATAAATCAGATTGCCACCCACAGTTGGAGTTAATCAAAATATTGAAAAGTCTGTAATGTATTTGCTCATCACGATATAGAAACACTTCATCTCATTTTTTGAAATAAAGTGTTTGCTATTTAGACAATTCAACGGAAAGACAATCTGTTCTATCATCTATTAATTGAGATATAGATTATATTGAACAATTTGGGTATTACAACTAATTCAACAATATTGAAACAAGGTTTATTCAACCGATTCAAAAGTTGATTGATAAACACTACTTCCAATAATGCGTTGCAATTTTAATTCTTTCTTTGTCAATTTCACAATTGTATAGGTATCACCATAACTTAAAGAAATCACGGTTTTATCATTTGATAATTCCCATGTACCTGAAAGTGTAATGTTTTGTAGAGAAACACCATAATAAGCAGTTGCTGTAAAAGAGCCATCTTTTTTGAAATCGTAACTATTGTCAATCAAGTCTTGGTTCCAATCATTCCCATTTAAAGTATATTTAGTTAATTTCCATTTACCTTCAATACGTTTTTTTGCGGAAATCAACGAGAAATTTGAACCCTCTTCATATTTGTTACAAGCGGATAGCAAGACAGTTAATACTGACAAAACAATAATGTTTAATTTTAAATTAGCCATACTCTATAATTTTTTTGTGAAATTAATTGAAAATAAAAGTTGATAAATATAAGGGATTTTTAAATTGGTTTGGGTTAAAGAAAATCTTCATTGATTGTTTTTCCACATGAGCTAAATCAAACCTATTACCGGGAATTAAAAGTCTATTCAACCACCTTGAATTAGATTAAATGTTGTTTTAGTCAAATCTAAAAGTGGCTTTGAAACTGCCTCGGAAACAATTCCCGATGCTACCATTTCACCAGTCTTTCCAAGAAGCAGTTGCTTCCAATTTCTCTTACCAATTATATAAAGAGCTTTTAATTCCTCAATTTCCTGTTTCAATTGATTTATCTGATCTTGAACCATTTTATCATTTTCTATCAGTGCATCGATTATCGCATCTAGCTTTTGATTGAAATCATTTTTTTCATCAGAAGTAAAAGAATCTTTTGGTATATCAAAACCTAAATCGTGTAATTCCTGTTGTAGGAAATAATTTACCTTATAATGTCTCTTGTTGGTATCACAATCATTATGATTAGTGCAATCGATAAGATGCTCTTGTAAAGCACTTTCGTTTCCTTCTAAAATGATTTGGAGGAACCTAAATTTATCCTCATTTGAATTAATTCTATCTAATTCACTGGTAACTTTATCGATCAATTTGTTTGCATCTGAAATACCATGTTGTAAGTATCTTGAAACAATTTCTTCTGCATGTATTTCAATATATGGTTTCATGATAGCTTCTTTTTAGATTTCTTCTCCACCACAAACAACCCTGCAGTATACTTCTCATACAACTCAAACAAAAACTCCATGCGGTTCGCATCTGAAGTAAATGGTTGAGGACGATACGCCAAATCAACAGCCTTATCCAATTCGTTGTGAGCTTTAACTAATGCTGGAGGCATGGTTAACGGATCATACAGATCAGCCAGAGAACTATTCGGAAACTCTGCTCGCACATCCAATACTTTTTGTGCAGCTTTCTCAATTGCTACTTTTTGATTGTCTGTTGGGTTCTCTGGCCAAGGGTAGTTGTTGTATACAATATCCTTTGAATATCTATATCTGCTTTCTAGTCGACCACAAACAGTTTTAACCCACACCATGTGCATTTTCGACATTAAATTTCCAAAATGATAATTCTCACCAGAAGGCATGATTAAATTGCCATTAGTTGAAATAGTATTAACATCAATAAATCCCATTGGAATGAAATCCCTGCGTTCAGATGATACTACTGGAATTACAAGGCATTTTTCAGGATTGTTTGTTTCCCTAAATCTTGTTGGAGCCAAATGTTGCATGCCTTTATCGGTGCTCTTTAATCTATCTTCTTTAACTCGATTAACGCGTTCTAAAACCAAAGGCATTTTTCTCAATTCTTCTGGAGGACAATCTACTAACCATAAACAATATCTTTTGCGATTATTTATGAATTCGTCAGCTCCTATTAATACTTTTATCCATTTCTGTGAATTGGGTTCGTTCTTCAGGAGATAATCCAAGTCTCTTTCTTCTATTATAAGTCCTTCACTTTTAGCATAATAATTACCTTTTAAGATCTCCGGGACTGAACAAATTGGTTTTTTCCTTTTTTCAACGAGTATGTCTAATGCATCAACTAAATATGCGTTAATATTGTTTGTTTTAATTTCATGTGGTTCTCCTGCCAAATCTTCATATTCGAATATTCTTTTGTTAGGAGAATCAAAATTTCCAAAACCTATTATAACGCAATAAACAGCCGCATTTCCCTTAGCTTCGTTGCTCCATTTAAAGGTACGGTGAGCAAAGTGAATTTTTATTTTGAATTTATTTTGTAAAAAGCCCCATAATAAACTGGTTTGTTCTCCTTGAACAATCGAATTTGTAGAAACGAACGCAACTTTAATCTTAGATTTTTGTATGTATTTGGCTGCTTTTATATACCAACCAGTAACATAATCCAAAGTACCACCCCCTGATTTATTTTCAAATTCTCTTACGATTTGATTTCTTTGACTTTGCTTCATAATGTTGGAACCAATAAAAGGAGGATTACCTATAATAAAAGCTAAATCATCCTTTGCTACGACTTCTTCCCAATCGAGATCTAATGCATCTGCATGAACTATCATAGCTGATTTTGTCAACGGTAATCGAGCAAAGTATTGTCCAAACTCCATGCTCATTTTTAGATTCATTTGGTGATCCATTAACCACATGGCTACCTCTGCAATACGAGCGGGAAATTCTTCGTATTCAATTCCTGCCATCATATCAACATCCAATAACGCAACATCGGCTAATTCTACCACCACACGGTCTTTACCATATAAGCGTTCCAAAACAGCCAGTTCCAGCAATCGCAGTTCACGGTAAGTGATCACCAAGAAATTTCCACATCCGCATGCAGGATCCAAAAATTTCAGTTTGCTTAAACGTTCATGAAAGGCATTCAGTTTTGATTTGTTCGTTTTGATACTTTCAAATTCAGCCCACAATTCATCTAAGAAAAGTGGCTTGATGAGTTTTAAGATGTTTTTCTCACTCGTATAATGCGCCCCCAAGTTTCTTCGTTCTTTTGGGTCCATTACACTTTGGAACATAGAACCAAAGATTGCCGGTGAAATTTTACTCCAGTCCAGGTAACAACATTCCAACAAGGTTTGACGCATTTTAGCATCGAAAAACGCACCAGGCAATATTTCTTGAAACAATTTTCCACCAACATAAGGGAAGGCATTCAATTGCTCATCCAGGTTTTTAAAACGCTTTTCAAGGGGAGTGTTAAGCACCTGAAATATTTCTTGAATTTTAGCTGCTAAGTCGCTGCCATCTTCACTGGTTCGCTCCTCAATAAAATCCTCGAATTGCTGTTTATCAAAAATACTGGTGTCTTCGGCAAACAAACAAAACAGTAAGCGAACCAAATATACCTCCAACGGATGTCCTTCGTAACCAATTTCTTTTAATCGGTCGTGAAGTTTACCCATTAATTCTGCTGCTTTCACGTTTACAGGATCCTCTTCACGATAAACTTTCTTTTGATAGCCTGCTATGAACCCAAACAGTTCAACATGATTGACAAAATCATTTAATTTAAATTCAACGTATTCCTCTTCACCCGTTTCCTCCAAATCATACAAACGGAACGTATCAAAATCACACACCAACACGTATTTTGGGATATCCAATTTTTGTAACCCATGAATATATCCTTTGGCTTGTCCGTATGCTTTTGTAAGGTCTTTTCCTTTGCTTTTCATTTCTATCAAAAGCCAACCTTTCCACAACATATCGATGTAGCCATCATTATTCCCAAGCTTTTTTACTTTATGCTCAAAGGCAGCTACTTTACGTTGATTTAAACCAAAAACATTGAAAAATTCCACAAGAAATGGTTTTGCATCCGCTTCTTCGCTATGCGTACCTTCCCATTCTTTCGAAAATGCTAGTGCTCTGTCTTTGATTTCATTCCAGGATAATGCCATGTGATATTGTGATTTTGAAGCCGAAATATAGCAAAATGATTGAGTTTTTTGAAACATAAGTTGCAATAATGTATTGAATGTACCACTTGTAGTTTTATATTCTAAAATATTTATCTTTGAATAAATATTTGATTCAAATAATACGTTTTCTGTTTTGCAATCATCCTATGGGAATACACCTTGTTTTTGTGTCAAAAAACTTTTCATCCAACTTAAAACAACTATGAGATTTTTACTTTTAATATGTTTTTTTTATACCATTTCTTTGAATTATTCATTAGCCCAATTAGAAAATTCAAATCTAAATATAACATCGGGTTGTTTTTATAACGAAGCTCAAAAGTCAAGTTCCATTCGAGTGTTTAAACCTAATAATACCAAGTACGTAAAAATTATACAGGAAATAATTCTATCTCAAGGCATAAAAAAGGAAATTCAAATTTATGAAGCAAAAATTGACAATGCTTTAGCTACAATAATAAATGGAGAGATGATTATCGTGTATGATACGGTCTTCCTAAATATGGCTGAAAAACTTTCAAATTATAAAGGTGGTGCAACACTAATTTTGGCACATGAAATTGGTCATTTATTAAATATACATAGCCTATCTCCTAGTGAATCTTCATCATGGTGGGACGAACTTGATGCGGATTATTTCGTTGGTTCAATTGTATTAAGCAAAAAAATACCGATAGATGCAGTTTATGCAGTATATGATATGTTCCCAACTAAGTCTACATCTAAATCACATCCAGAATGGCAAGCCAGAATTAAAACGACTATAAATGGATATTGTAATGCAGTCTTTTCAAACGTGATTAACACCTCTTCAACTATTGCAGATCCGAATGCTAGGATTAAAAAATTACAAACTGAACTCGCTTTATTGTTAAATGAATCAATAATAAATTTAAGCTTCGACCAAACTATAAATTACTCTGTTAGCAATTTAAAGATAATTCGATCTTATAAAAATGAAAATGGAGAACAGTTAAAAGAAGAATTATTGATTACTGACATATCAGCAATTGAATTAATGCCACACGACGTAGGTGCGGTTTCCTTCTTGCAATATATCGGCGATTCATATTGGTGGTCGCTTGGCGGAAAACATAACAAAGAAATAATTGAAACATATAATTCAAAAGGGTTTTTCATCATGGACGATGAGATATCAACTACAGAGGATTTACAATTGTTAAAAAAACTATGCTTAATTATTGGTGAAATTAAACTTTTAAGCAAGTAAAACTATTAATTACAAAACCTTTAAAAAAGAGAAAAGTTGTCTTCCTCCTCGTCTTCTCAGCTTCAGAAAACACAAAAACAAGCATATACAAGTCCCGCCCGAAAAGGCGGGCTGCTTGTTTTTAGCACTCACATCGCCATTGCCTCGGTCCTGAATTGTTCATAAACGTCAATGCTCTGTCTTTGATTTCATTCCAGGATAATGCCATAGTTGTATAAATAATAGTTTTTAAATTAAAAAAGTAAAACCGTTCTGTTGATTAAGTTTATATTTTTTTATTTATTGCATAGTTCAAGGGAAGAAAAGCGCATACAAATAGAATAAAGGATACCAGAAAATCTTCAAGAATAATTAAAAATCCGCCATAAAAATAACTTAAAGAGGTATTTTCATTACTGATTTCAATATCAATTTCCTTACCTTTCAAGGCTGCTGTTTGCCAAAAAAGATATCCAGTTGTCTTGACAAAATCATAATCCTTTCTTAATTCAGTTTTTATCTGTTCAATTTTTTTAGACTGACTTTTATATACTGGAGTAAAGTATGTATCGTTAACATATACAAATTCTTGGTCAGCATCATAACCACCTCTGCCATCAGAAATTACAGGTCCATCAATTATTTTGTATTCGTTAGTCTCGCGATATGCAATAGAGTGATAAGGCGCAATTAGTGTAACTACAGCGCTTAGGTTAACTAACATAGATATTATTTTAAATAGAAAATAACCCATTAATAAAACTAGCGTAAAACTAAAAAGTTCTCCAATGTCTTCACATAATGAAAAAATTATTTTTCTCAAAAAAAACAACACCAAAACAATAATGACTATTAATGAAACCAAGTAACTCAGTGACATTAGATTATAATCATCATTTTCATAGCAAAGCCATAAAATTCCAGATAAACAAAGTACATAAATGTAAATTGATAAGATTATTGGTGTGTTTTTTAGAATGTTACTTGTCATGTTTATTTGTTCTTCATATATTTATTAGTGCGAAATTGTTTATTTAAAATAAAATTAATTTGTTTGATTGAATGGATGAAACAGAAATTAATATAGTTCATTTTAAAATATACTTATTCGTTCAAAATAGTTATTGATTTTAAGCATGTACATACCTTTAGAAAGAGTAGAAACAGGAATAATCGACTCCTTGGTTTCTATTTGGCCAGTAGAGATAATTTTTCCATCCATGTCAATTAGTGAATATTCAGTAGATATATCCATATTATCCAACACAATATGGATATATTCATTACTAGGGTTTGGGTAAAGACGAATGTTTTGAATATTATTATCCTCAAATCCTAAGTGAGTAATGGTTAAGTTTAATATTAGAATACTATCGCAGCCGTTCACATTGTTAATAGTGTCATAATAGATTCCCGATGAAGTATAATTAGTACCATTAATTGAAATAGAATCGGAAACCGTATCATTGATTTGAGTTACAGTCGGAAAACAGAATTTAACAACCCAAAAATCATATTGTCCATGATTTCCGCTTACATTGAAGTTGTTTGAATAGGTGTTTCCGTATAATACATAATTGCCATCAGCAGTTTTATCCATATTCTTTAAATCATCGGGTAAAGATCCTCCGAAAGTATATTGATTCATCAATCCGCCCAAAGAATCGATTCTTGCTACCCAATAATCATAGTCACCATGGTTTATCACTACATCTCCATTGTATGACTGCGATGTTCCAGCAATTAAAAATGTATTATTTGATTCAATTTGAATGTCGTAACCAAAATCTTGAAGAGAACCGCCGAAACATTTTTGCCAAACTAGGTTACCATTTATATCTAATCTTACAACCCAATAGTCTGATAAATTTGTTGAATGATTTCCACTTACATTACCGTCATTAGATTGAGTCGAACCAATTAGTATATAACCGTCATCACTAGTTTGTTTAATGCTGTAGCCATGATCAGCACCTAAACCGCCTAAACATTCTGTCCACTCCATTGTTCCAAAACTGTTTAGTTTAAAGACCCAAAAATCTGATCCGCCATGATTACTTGAAAATAATCCTGTAGTCGATTCCGTGGTTCCAATAAGCACAAAACCCGAATCATTTGTTTGTTCTATGTTTCGAGAAACATCATTTCCTACTCCTCCAAAACAATATTCCCAAACCAGTTGCCCAACTGCGTCTATTTTAAAAACCCACGCATCTATTCCACCATGGTTTCCACTTACATCGCCATTATTTGAATCTGTTGAACCTGAAACAACATATCCACCATCACTTAATTGTATCACTGAGCTTGATGTTTCAGATCCAGAACCACCATAGATATGCACCCACTCAATTGTGCCACTTGCATCCAATTTTACAGCACAAATATCAACCCCACCATAATTTACACTTAATGTACCGTCAATAGATTCTGTGCCGAAAATAACTAAATATCCTCCATCTAAAGTCAATGTCAATCTCGGTTTATATTCACCTAGCGAACCACCTAAACATTTTTGCCATTGTATTGTTCCATTGACATCAGATTTTACAATCCAAGCATCTGAGTCACCATGATTCCCGCTAACATTACCATCATTTGACATAACATTTCCAATTTGAACAAAACCACCATCGGGAGTGGTTGTTATCATATCGGCATAGTCAGATGCCGTTCCTCCATAGCACTTTTGCCAAAAAAGTGTTGCGGATTGACTCTGTACAAGAAATGAATTTAAAAGAAACAGTACGATAAGTCTTGACCACATATTATTAGTTTTTGATGTTACAAAAGTTTAAAATGAATGAAATGCTATGGTTAAAAAGCCAAACTTTTCATTATTGCAAATAAACAACTTTAAATTGAAGGATTAAAGTAACAGCTTTTTAAGCGATATTCAATTATTCAAAATATTGTATCTTTATCAAAAACTAAACAGAATGAAAAAAATCAAAATATTACTTTTCATGTTAAGTTTCGGAATATATACACAAGCTCAGCAAACAACTGACTGCGCTGGTGGAAATGCTTCGGGAACTGGCGGTTCGGTATCATATAGCATCGGTCAGATTTTTTATCAATATGATTCGGATATTACAGGAAATATTTCCCAGGGAGTTCAACATGCATACGAAGTTTATTCATTAGGTATTTTTGAATCTAACTTGAACCTAAATGTTTCGATATCACCGAATCCTTCAACAGAATTATTAACAATTACCATAACTGAATCAAAAAGTGAAAATTTAATCTTTAAGTTGTGCGATATGCAAGGAAAAGTAATCTTTTCTGGTGATATTAATTCGCCTCATACTACGATTAATATGTCTAGAATTCCTGCAGCAATGTATTATGTAAATATTGAAACCACTGAAAATCAGATTCTTCAATCTTTTAAAATTATTAAAAACTAATCCAATGAAAAAAAATTCATCATTACTTTCATTTTTTTTATTCTCAGTAATAGTTTTGTCATCACAATTCGCGAATGCTCAGGCTCCAGAAAAAATGAGTTATCAAGCAGTTATTAGAAACAATAGTAATGCTCTTATTATTAATTCAGTAGTTGGTATGCAAATTTCGATACTTCAAGGTTCATCGACAGGTACTATTGTTTATTCTGAAACTCAAAATACCATTTCAAACGCGAATGGTTTAGTTAGTATACAAATTGGTGGTGGAACGCTGGTTTCTGGAAACTTCTCTACTATTGATTGGGCAAATGGACCGTATTTCATTAAAACGGAAACAGATCCAACTGGAGGAACAACTTATACCATTACAAGTACCACACAATTATTGAGTGTACCGTTTGCATTATATGCAAAGACATCAGGAAGTTCAACTCCTGGTCCACAAGGCCCAATTGGTTTAACAGGTCCTGCAGGACCAACAGGAGCGGATGGTGCGCAAGGCCCTCAAGGCCCTCAAGGTGTTCAGGGTATTCAGGGCCCTCAAGGTATACAAGGTCCTCAAGGTGTTGCAGCAAATGGAGGCCCAACGTTTATTGTACCTGAACTTGTTTATCAGATTCAAGCTTGCTATTCAACTAACAATTCATCTGTAAACGTCGATTTTGATACATTAATAGGACAACATGTAAATACAGTAATTTTATATTATGAGAGTCTTTGCACTTCAGGAAGTGCTTCAATTCCAGTTTCCTGCGATGTAAATGCAACTACAAATGGAATTTCTTATGATATTATTAGAAATTTTCAGGGGTCTTCTAGCAATAGTCCATATCCTTATGGGGGCGATTCTGGTCAGCTTTTCATTCCATTGGATGCAACGGGTATTGTAACTTTTTCTAATGCTATTATAAGATCAGACATAACTGTGAAAATAATAGGTTATTTTTTATAGAAGGAAATATCGTCTTCCTCCTTGTTCTCACAGCTTCAGAAAACATCAAAACAAGCATATACAAGTCCCGCTGAAAAGGCGGGCTGCTTGTTTTTAGCACTCACTATGCCGTTGCCTCAGAATTCGTCAATTCGGCAGCTCACTTGTTTTCCTTGCCTGTTCATCCATCGTCGTCAGTCGCAGCTACCTCATCCCCCCAGAACCCCAAATATCGTATGCAATGGAAGCTCGTCCCTCACTCAATTGCATTTTTTTAGCTGGGGGTCTGCCGCTGCTTGTGTTTGGCTCGCCTGCTAAATCGCTCAGGCTGCGGGCTTCTCGGTGTTTTTGAAAATTCTTTATTTGTGCCGTTCCTTCCGCCGGTCATTGAGCCCGTCGAAATGAACCGCACTTTTATCCGTTATCCTATTTCAATTTCTTTTAAGTCAAGAGTTTGTCTTTCGGGCGAAAAGCCATGAAAACCAAACACTTGATTTACTCCCTTCTTCGAATTTCAAAAACTCCGCCAAGCCCTTGTGTTTCCAACATAGGTCGCCCTCGTTCCCCTCCCGGGTTCCTCTTTGGGCTTCCACCTTCGCTCAACTCGCAGCGGCTCACGCGCTCCATTCAACCTTATTCCGTTATCACTTCATTCGGTTTCTTTCCGCTTGCCACACACTCGGGCAATCATTCCGTAAGGCTCCATGATTTGCCCTTCGTTTTCCAACACACAGTTCTCGTAAACCAAAACATTTAATTTGATAATTATAAGTAATCGTAAATAGATTAAGTTCTTGTATGATTAGCTTCGCAGTATGAAATACACTAAATTCTTTGCAGGTTATATCAATACACAAGGATCACCAAATCTTCAACCTGACCAGTTCAAACAATTAATGAACCTCATCCATTTGGAAGGACAATTAGCGGCATTTGATAAGATAAGCGAAAAGTTAAAAAACATCGATAGTCCTCACAAATACGAAATGTTTAAAACACCTTTAATTAAACAAATTGATGAGGTTTCAAAAGGACTTTCACCTACAGAACTTCTTCAGTCTTGGTCTAAATAATAACTGCTTTCTTGTTCTTGCACATTCCCCATCTATCGAAAAGGTCATGTCAGTGAAATAGAAAATTTTAATTTTCGTCATTGAACTGATTCCGGTCGTAATGAAATGAAGTATCGGAATAATGTCTTCTGTCTTTTCGTTCAACATTCCCCTTTATCAAAAAAGGTCATGTATCACTTAAATCCAGCAGTTATCAAATCCATTCTTTCAAATCTTCCAAAAGATCAGTTTATCCTTCATGCGCGTTTCATCCGTCGCAAAGCTTATACAACATTGCCTGGCACAAACCTTCACGCAATGTTTGTCAATTTATATAGATGGTGTCGAGTCACGTATCGTCAGCGTTTTTGTTAAATTTAACATTCATTAAAACTTTTATTACCTTTAACAAACTTACCATTAAAACCTATATTGATTCTTTCAGTATTTTGACAATTATCTCAATTAAGAATTAATTACGATTTTTTTTCGGAAGCGCTATTTTAATTTTAAAAGTTATCGAATGAAATTTATTAAAAAACATTGGCTTATGTCTATCATTTCGTTGTTACTTGTTTCGTCAACTGGTTACAATTTTTATCAAAATGAAGAATTAGATAACCAAATTTCTATTTCTAATGATTTAATTTCTGAAAATTCAGATTTAACAACGCAACGTGATTATCTTGAAGAGCAACTAGGATATTGTATATCCCAAAAACAAGAATTAGAGGATGAATTGGGCTATTCGAATGGAACAATTAACGATTTTGATTATGAATTACAAGATCAAACAAATTCTAATTATCGATTGGAAGATGAAATTGACGATCTCGAGCGTGAAATAAGAAATTTGAAATATGATCTAGAGGAATGTGAAGATGATTTGAGAGACTGTAATTAAATAAAAAAAATCCAGCCAAAGTAGGGGCTTGTCTTTCGTTCCTGCAAGTTCAAGCCCTCCGGGTTTCGCTTAAAATTTTTCCTCAATATCAATATGAATGGACTTTTGTACTTTGTTTAAATGTCCTTCGTCTATAAAATTCTTTAAAAGGAAAATTTTTAAGACGAAAAGCTTGCATCCACAAAATCCATCCCCTCTGAACGCGCTTTCTTTTTTTCCTTTTTCTTTTGGGTTAATACTAGTGCTGCGCATGCTTAAAAGACCATTCTCTAAAACATTAATAAAGGAAAACTAAAATAGTTTTGCTAGATTTGACTATTCTTAATATCATCAGAATGAAACAACTACTTACAATTATAACCACTCTAATAACCTTTCTTTCATTTTCCCAAGCACCAACGTTTGATTGGGCACATTTTGTTTGTGTCAGTCCAGGAAATCTTCAATCTTACACTGTTATAACAGATAGTCTGAATAATATCTTTGTCTCTGGAGAATATAGTGGAACCGTTGATTTTGATTCACCATCTGGATTATCTTCTTTAACTGTTTCCGGTGGGACTGATGGATTTGTATCAAAATATAATCAATCTGGAAATTTACTTTGGGTAAAAGATATCGGATCTGGATTGCAAATTTTAGATATGGTGATTGACCAAAATCAAGACATCATTTTAGTAGGATTATTTTTCAGTACCTCAGATTTTGACCCAGGAGTTGGCATTTATAATTTATCACCCACAAATGGATACTCTGATATGTTTGTTTTGAAATTATCAAACCAAGGAGATTTTGTTTTTGCAAAATCTATGGGTGGTGTTTCTGAAGATTATATTAAATCTGTGACAGTCGATAATTTGAACAATATTTATTGTACTGGACAATTTCGATCTACAGTGGACTTCGATCCTTCAGCTGGAATTAATTCATTGAGTTCTGGTCCGATGGGTAGCTCATTTGTACTTAAAATGAATAATTTAGGAAATCTGATTTGGGCTAAATCATTTACAAATCAAGGTTCTAACGGAAGTGGTGGATATTATGATCAAGGAATGAGTATTTCAGTTGATTCTCAAGGCGACGTTCATATTGCCGGTGAATTTTATGGAACAGTTGACTTTGATCCTTCGATTTCTAATAACTACGTATTGACATCGCAATATAGTGGGGCACCCCAATCCCCAGATATAAATATGTTCTATGTTAAACTTGATAATAATGGTGCTTTTATAAATGCAAAATCATTATTGGCCCGAGCACCATCTATGGTTATAGACGAAAATGACAATGTATATTTATCAGGAAATTGTCTCAATCCTTTATTCGATTTTGACATATCGACAACAGGTCTTGCTTTTTTGGACAATGCGACTTTAGGTCAAGTTTTTCTCCTCAAATCAAATATTAACGGATCATTCATTTGGCTTAAAAACTTAGGTTATAAAGCTGTTGGTTATGGTTTACTTACCAAAAGCCTTGCATTGGATGGAGCTCAAAACATTTATATTTCTGATGAATTTGAGAACACTTTTGATTCAGATCCTTCGTCGAGTACAAATTTGATTAGTTGCTTGGGAGCTATCAATAATCGAAATATTTTCATTACTAAACTTCAATCAGATGGTTCATTTGATTATTCGTTGAGTTATGGGTCAAGTCAGTCATTTAATTATTTTGGCGACTTAATAATAGACAATAGTAATGCGATTATATCAGTAGGAGGACTAAATGCTACTAACCCGTGTGACTTTGATCCCTCAACAAATCTTTATGAATTATCAGGTGGTACAAATTATATTCAAAAACTTGCACAATGTTCCATTAATTTCTCGAGCATTTCTGTTACAACTTGTCAGACTTATAATTCCCCGTCAGGCCAATCCATTAACGCCTCTGGAATTTACACTGATACAATCCCGAATGCGGCTGGATGTGATAGTATAATTACAATTAATCTCACCATTCAGAACCCTAGCACAAGCACATTGGATACAATATCATGTACATCCTATACTGCTCCTTCGGGAATAGTCCACACAACATCAGGAATTTTTAGCGATACCATTCCAAATGCTGCAGGATGTGATAGTATAATCACGATAAACCTTACAATTACACAACCAACAACAAATTCAATTGCTCCAAACATCTGTTCAAATTCATATACAGCTCCGGATGGTCAAGTATATTCACAGAGCGGAATATATACTGCGATTATTCCGAACGCAGCTGGATGTGATAGTACAATCACAATTAACTTAACGCTAACACCAGCGCCAATTGTAAATGCAGGCGCTGATCAAACGATTTGTGAAGGAACAACAGTTACCCTTTCAGGCACAGGTGCGACAGTTTACAATTGGAGTGATGGAATTATAAATGCCGTTGCATTTCAACCGCCAGCGGGAACAATTAATTACATTGTAACTGGAACTAGTGCGAATGGTTGTACGGATACAGATACTGTTACGGTTATTGTAAATCCGCTACCAAATGTTTCTTTTACGGGTGATAATACAACAGGTTGTGCTCCGCTATCAGTTTCACTTATGAGTGACTTTCAATATGCTTATTGCAATTGGATAATAGATGGTATGTCATACTCAGATAGCACATGTGATATGCTAAACCTTAATCTTAATTCAGGTTGTCATGATGTAACTTTACAACAAACCACTGCTGAAGGTTGTATGAATCAACTATCCATGTTAGACTTTATTTGTGTTCAAAGTACTCCTACATCTGGCTTTATTGCTTCACCACTTGTAATTACAGATTTGAATACACCAGTAACATTCACGAACACAACTGTTCCAACGGTTCTTTCCGCCTGGGACTTCGATGATGGTACTGGTACTTACGAAACAAACCCTGTACATTACTTCCAAACTAATCAAGAGGCAGATACATTTCATGTGATTTTATATTCTCAGATGAGCTTTCCGGATGGATGTATATCATCTTCGTCTTTGTATATATACTACATTCCATCCGAAGTCGTACCTTCAGATGTTTCTATTCCAACAGGATTTTCTCCGAATAACGATGGTGCAAATGATACATGGACAATCTCAGGTCTTGAAAATTATCCGAACGCTACGATTAATGTATTTAATCGATGGGGACAATTGTTGTTTGAAGGTGGACCAAGTAATCCAACATGGAATGGATCGTATCTAGGAGAATTACTACCAACAGCAGATTACTATTACATTATTGACCTCGGAGAAGGTTCCAAATACAATGGAGTCGTAACCTTAAAACAATAATCGATGAAGAATTTTTTACTTATCATATCAATTGCTGCATGTCTTTCTCAGACTGCATTTTCACAACAACTTCCAATTTACACACAGTACTTTTGGAATGACTATGCCATAAATCCAGCATTCACTGGAACCTCTAAATTTTCACCTATTCAAGTGGGTGTACGCAACCAATGGACAGGTTTTAAAGGAGCTCCGGCAACATACACATTTGGCGGGCATACTTCAAGTAACAAAAACAACATGGGATTTGGAGGTATGATGTTCTTGGATGATATGGGTGGAGCAATAAAACAGTCCGGAATTATGTTGAATTACAGTTATTTTCTTAAAATAAATAACCAATCCAAACTTAATTTCGGAGTAGCTGGAATTATCAATCAATATTCATATGATGGAACCAATATTTCAGCACAATCCACAAATGATGTTTCTTTATTCACGAGCAGTAAAGCGATTGCACCAGATATGAATTTAGGCGTGGCTTATATCTACAATGATCGCTTGAAAATTGGATTTTCAGCAAATCAACTAATTCAATACCGCATCAAGAAATGGAATAGTTTAAACATGAACATTGATGCTCAAAACAAATTAGTGAGACATTATAACTTCACGGCGTCTTACCTTGCAAATGTTACAGACAAAATAGAAATTGAACCATATACCTTACTAAGAATGACCTTTATCAACCCAATCCAATTTGATTTAGGGGCGAGGGTAATCTATGACAAAAACTTCTTTGCTGGCTTATCTTACCGTTATCAGGATGCCTTCTCAGTTATGATTGGAACAACCTACAATAGATTTTGCTTTGGATACAGTTATGACATAACAACCTCCGCAATTAGAAAATTCTCCTCTGGCACTCACGAAGTAGTATTGGGTTATCGATTTGATAAAAAAGGGAATAGAACAGGTACTTTTGTTCACTAGATTCTTACGATTATTGATTAACCTTGCTAGTAATAACAAAAGAGAGTCAATTGCTTGAACTCTCTTTCGCTGAGTAGAAACCCGTTTCATGATGTCAATTTCATCTTAAGCGAACCAAGTTTGATGCAGTTTTAAAATAAAAACACAACCCTTTTTCCAAATCCTTGCATCCCTAAAATCCAGCCCCTCTTAAAGCGCTTTCTTTTTTCCTTTTTCTTTTGGGTTAATTTAAAGTCCTAAAATAATGTATGTCCTCTCTTCTCAATTTGAATCAAC